>DATBJF010000145.1:0-26088 GCA_036556545.1 Candidatus Methylomirabilota bacterium | reverse complement strand
GGCCGACGTGCTGGTGGTCGTGGCGCGCACGCGCGAGGGCAAGCGCCCGGAGGATGGGCTCAGCCTGTTCCTGGTGCCGAAGGGCGCCAAGGGTCTCGAGGTGAAGCTGCTGCCCACGATGGACCAGACCCGCAAGCTCTGCGAGGTCACCCTGCGCGACGTCACCGTCGGGGCGGATGCGCTGATGGGCGCGAAGGACGGCGCCTGGGCGCCGCTCTCACGCGTGCTCGACCGCGCCACCGTCGCTCTCTGCGCCGAATCGTGCGGCGGCGCCCAGCGCGTGCTCGACATGACGACCGACTATGCCAAGATCCGCATCGCCTTCGGCAAGCCGATCGGCTCCTACCAGGGCGTCAAGCACAAGGCCGCCGACATGCTGGTGGAGGTCGAGAACGCCAAGTCGCTCACGTATTACGCGGCGTGGGCGGTGGACGAGAACGTGCCGGAGGCGGCGCTCGCCGCCTCGATGGCCAAGGCGTACGCCTCCGACGCCTTCCGCAAGGTGGCCGGGGCCGGCATCCAGCTCCACGGCGGGATCGGCTTCACCTGGGAGCACGACCTGCACCTCTACTTCAAGCGCGCCAAGTCGTCGGAGTTCACCTTCGGCGACGCCACGCATCACCGGGAGCGGGTGGCGCAGCTCATCGATCTGTAGGAGCCGCGCTGACCGAGATCGCCGCGCCCATGGCCGAGCCGAAGCCGGCGGCTTCGGTCGTGATCGTCCGCGACGCGCCGCCCGGCGCCCCCGAGCCGATCGAGGTCTACATGGTCCGCCGCAAGAAGGCGATGAAGTTCCTCGGCGGCTTCTATGCTTTTCCCGGCGGCAAGGTCGATGCCGAGGACGCCTCGGCCGCGGTCCTGGACGCCTGCCACGGTCTGGACGCCGCCGGCGCCGCGCGCTGTTTTCCCGTCCACGACGGGCCGGCCCCGCTCGCGTTCTGGGTGGCCGCCGTGCGCGAGCTGCTCGAGGAGAGCGGCGTGCTGCTGGCGTGCGACGGCGGCGGACGTGCCGTCGACCCGGCGGCGCCCACGTTCGCCGGGCGCGTGGAGGACGCGCGCCGCGCGCTCGTCGTCGGCAAGGAGCCGTTTCCCGCGATCCTCGCCCGCGAGGGCTGGCGCTGCGATCTGCGGCCGCTGCGCTATCTCTCCTACTTCGTCACGCCACGCTCGAGCCCGATCCGCTTCGCCGCGCGCTTCTTTCTCTGCCGATTGCCCTTGGCCCAGGAGCCGCGGCTGTTCACCGAGGAGACGTCGGAAGGCTTCTGGATCCACCCCGGCGAGGGCTACGCGCGCTTCCTGGCCGGTGAGATGGCCATGGCCGAGCCGGCCGAGTTCGGCCTCGCGTTCATCGCGCAGTTCCGGTCGGTCGCCGAGCTGTGGTCGTGGTGCGAGGACAACCGCGAGAAGTTCACCGGTATCATCGATCGCATCGAGTTCTGGCAGGGGTTCGACTGGAAGGCGAATCGCTTCAGCGGGAAGGCGCCCGGGGTGTCACGGTGAAAGGGAGGTCAGCCATGTTCGATCTCGAGCAGTTCATCGGCGATTGTCGCGCGGTGCGCACCGATGCCATGGCCGTACGCGAGCTGGTAGGCCGCGCGGTGGCCGAGCCGGAGGCGCTCATCAAGGCCGTGGGTGAGCCGCGACGCGCGGGAGTCAGCATGCTCTACCGCGCCCCTGACCTGACGATCCTGAATCTCGTCTGGGGGCCGGGGATGAGCGTCATGCCGCACAACCACGAGATGTGGGCCGTGATCGGCATCTACAGCGGCCGCGAGGACAACATCTTCTGGCGCCGGCTGCCGCAAGACGCCGGGGGCCGCATCGAGGCCGCCGGTGCGAAATCGCTGGGCGACCGCGACGTCCAGCCGCTCGGGCGTGACATCATCCACTCGGTGCTCAATCCCATCCGCCGATTGACGGGCGCCATCCACGTGTACGGCGGGGATTTCGTCGCGACGCCGCGAAGCGAGTGGGACCCGGAAGCCCTCGTCGAGCAGCCCTATGACTTCGAGAAGACGCTGGCGCTGTTCGAGGACTCCAACCGTCGATGACGGCGGATCGCTCGTATATCGCCGAGAACGATCGAGAACGTCGCCGACTGGAGGCGCTCGTCGAGACGCTCGACGACGCGACGCTGAGTCGCCCGATGCCGGCCGGCTGGACGGTGGCCGGCGTGCTGGCGCATCTGGCGTTCTGGGATCAGCGGGTCATCGTGTTCATCGACAGCCTGAAGCGCGGCGCCAAGGTGCCCGTCGAGAGCGCCGAGGACGTGGACTGGATCAACGATGCGGCGAAGCCGGCGCAGCTGGCGCTGCCTCCGCGTCGCGCCGCCCGCCTGGCCGTCGAGACGGCGCGCGCCACCGATGACGCGGTGGCGACGCTGTCCGACGAGCTTCTCGCCAGGAACACCGCGGCCGGGAGTCCCGTGTATCTGCATCGCTCGCGACATCGGCGCGAGCACCTGGACGAGATCGAGAGAGTCCTCGGACGTACCGGTTAAGGACACTGCGCCGCATGGCCGACACCGTCGCCGCCTTCCTCGACGCGCACGTTGCCGTCGGCGAGGGCGAGCGCCCGGCGATCGTCACGCCGTCCGGGGCGACGAGCTACGCGGAGCTGCTGGAGCTGGTCAACCGGACCGGGCACGTGCTGCGCGAGGCCGGTGCGCAGATCGAGCAGCGGGTGGCCGTCTGGCTTCCCGACGGGGTGGCCTGGGCCGCCGTCTTTTTCGGCGCGCTGCGCATCGGTGCGGTGGCGGTGCCGATCAACACGCGTCTGCCACCGGCCGCCTGCGCCGAGCTCCTCCGTGACAGTCGCGCCCGGGTGCTCGTGGCCGAGGCCACGCTGGCGCGAGCGCTGGAGCCGTGGCTGGCCGACCTGCCGCACCTGCGCGCCGTCATCCAGGCTGGCGGCGGTGTACCGATGAGTCTCGAGCACCGCCAGGCCGCCGCCCGCATCGATCTGCAGCCCGAATCGGTCACGGGCGACGACATGGCCGTCTGGCTCTATACGTCGGGCACGACCGGCGGCCCGAAGGCCGCCATCCACCTTCATCGGGACCTGCTCGAGGGCCGGCACTACGGCATCGACGTGCTCGCGGCCGGCGCATCGGATCGGGTGCTGATGACCTCGAAGCTGTTCTTCGCCTACGCGCTTGGCAATGCACTGCTCATCCCGCTCTTCGTCGGCGCGCGCACCTTTCTCGACGCGCGCTGGGCCGAGCCGGCGACGGTCGTGGAGACGGTCGGCGCGTTCCGCCCGACGCTGTTCTTCTCCGTGCCGACCCTCTACGCGCGGCTCCTGCACGCCGAGCTGCCGCGAGACACCTTCGGCTCGGTGCGCGCGTGCGTGTCGGCGGGCGAGCGGCTGCCGCCCGAGGTGTACGCCGCCTGGCGCGCGCGCTTCGGCGTCGAGATCCTCGACGGGCTCGGTGCCACGGAGACGATCTTCATGGTCCTCTCGAACCGCCCGGGCCAGAGCCGTGCGGGCGCCACGGGACGGCCGGTGCCGGGCACCGCCGTGCGGCTGCTCGACGCCGGAGGCCAGGAGGTCCCCGACGACAGCCCGGGCGTGCTGCACGTGCGGACACCCTCGGCAAGCCCGGCGTACTGGAACCGCGTGGACCGCACCCGCCGCACGTTTTTCGGCGACTGGTTCCGCACGGGCGACGTCCTCACGCGCGATGGCGACGGCTTCTACCACCACGTCGGACGCGAGGACGACCTCTTCAAGGTGGCCGGCATGTGGGTCACGCCGGCCGAGGTGGAGTCGGTGCTCCTCTCGCATCCCGCCGTCGCGGAGGCAGCCGTCGTGGGTGCCCCGGACGCGGGCGGCCTCGTGAAGCCGTTTGCCTTCGTCGTTCCGCGAAACGGCGAGGCCGACGAGCGGCTCACCGCCGAGCTGGCGATGCTGGCCGCCGAGCGGCTGCCGACCCATCAGCGGCCGCGGCACATCAGGCTGATCCCGGCGCTGCCCCGCACGGCCACCGGGAAGGTGCAGCGCTTCGTGCTCAGAGCGAGCGCGGAGGCGCGATGAGCGTCGAGCATGCGACGACGATCCAGGTGCGCTGGAGCGACGTGGATGCGGCCGGCATCGTGTTCTACCCTCGATTCTTCGAGTGGTACGACCTGGGCTGCGAGTCGCTCTTCGCCGCCCTCGGCCTGCCGTGGCCGGAGGCGTTCCCGGAGTACGGCATCGTCGGCGTGCCGATCGTGGAGTCGGGGTCGCGCTTCGTGGCGCCGGCGCGGTACGGCGACGTCCTGACCATCCGCTCGACGGTCGCGTGGGTGAAGGACAGGACGTTTCGCATGGAGCACACGATCTCGGCCGGCGGTACGCTGTGCGCCAGCGGGTTCGAGGTGCGGGCGTGGGTGGCGCGGCCGGCGGCCCCGGGCGGGCGGCTCTCGGCCCGGCCGATCCCCGAGGACGTGTCGCGCAAGCTCAAGGGAGGGACCGCGTGAAGCCAGAGGTCGTCTACACCAGGGCCGCGCCCAGGACGGGGTTCTCGGAAGGCATGGAGTCGCCGATCGCGCAGGGGGTGAAGTGCGGCGACTTCGTCTTCGTCTCCGGCCAGGGCCCGCTCGATCCCGCCACCAGGCAGGTCGTCTCCGACGACATCGAGCAGCAGACGCGCGTGACGCTGGACAACGTCGCGCGGGTTCTGGAGGCCGCCGGAACCTCGATCGCCCACGTCGTCAAGGTCGGCGTCTTCCTGCGCGACATGAAGGACTTCGACGCCTTCAACCGCGTCTTCCGCGAGTACTTCAAGGGCGTCCAGCCCGCCCGCACCACGGTGGAGGCGGCGGCGCCGCGCAAGGGCGTGAACGTGGAGATCGACGCCATCGCGTGGATACCGCGATGACGACTGACCGCCCGACCGTCGGGCGCGGAGGCGCCCCGACGGTAAATCCAAAAGTCGGCACCCGCGGACTGGTCGCCGTCTATCTCTCCGTCCACACGCCGCGCTACTGCACGTACGAGGCGGCTTTCGCGGGCAAGCTGGCGCATCCGGACTTCCGGGGCGTGCGCGACGGCCTCGTGGCCCAGGGCCGGCACCTCGCGACCCTCGCGCCCGACCTCATCGTGATCAACTCGTGTCACCTGATCACCACGTTCCCGACCGTCGTGGACGGCACCCCGCGTCACCGGGGCGTTCTCACGGCGCAGGAGGCACCCGAGCTGATCCATGGCGTCGCTTACGACTTCCCCGGGGACTTCGACTTCGCCTCGGCGCTGATCGACCGCGGCAAGGCGGCCGGGCTCCAGTGCACGCTCGCCAACGACGTGCACTACCCGCTCGACTACGGAACCGTCATGCCGCTCGTGTGTTACCTCGACAAGGCGCAGGAGATTCCCGCGGTGCCGGTGTCGGTCTGCCTCTCCGCCGATCTCGCCGAGAGCTTCGCGTGGGGCCGGCACGTCGCGCAGACGGCGCAGGCGCTCGACCGCCGTGCCGCGTTCGTGGCCAGCGGCAGCGTGTCGCACAAGCTGGTCCGGGGGCCGGAGAAGTGGCCGATGGCGGCCGACCAGGAGCTCGATCACCGGCTGGCGCGGTTGCTGGCCGACGGCGAATACGAAAAGGCGTGGGGCTGGCTTCCCGAGTACGTGGACGCCGCCGACCCCGAGATGGGAGGCCGGCATCTGGCCATGATGCTCGGTGCGCTCATCGAGAGCGGGACGCGGTTCGACGCCGAGGTGCATGCGTACGGCCCGTCGTCGGGCAGCGGCAACTACGTGATCTCGCTCGCAGCGATGGCAGGGTGACGACGGCCGCCCGCCCGCGAGCGTGCTAGAATCGCGCGGCCGCACAGACCTGCCACGGAGCCGCGCCCGTCTCTCTCAGGCCACCCACGCCTGAGCGGGACACAGCGGTCCGATACAGAGGAGGGTTACCGTGCGTTCACTCAGAATCGTTCTCGTCCTCGGTGTCATCGTCGGCCTGCTGGGCGGCCAGGGCGTTCGCGCCGCCGAGCCGGTCAAGATCGGCTTCATCACCTCGCTGTCGGGCCCGGCCGGCATCATCGGCAAGCACATGAAGGACTCGGTGGAGCTGGCGCTCGACCATCTCGGCCGCAAGATCGGCGGCGTGGACGTGGAGATGATCTACGGCGACGACCAGCGCAAGCCCGACGTCGGCAAGCAGCTCGCCGACGAGATGCTGAAGAAGCACCGGGTGAACTTCGTGAGCGGGATCATCTGGTCGAACGTCATGCTGGCGGTGGCGCCCACGGTCACCGGCGCCGGCACCATCATGGTGGGGACCAACGCGGGGCCGCACGAGCTGTCCGGCAAGATGTGCAACGAGCTCTACTTCACGACGTCGTGGCAGAACGATCAGACGCCGGAGGCCATGGGCAAGTACATGCAGGACCAGGGCCTCACCGACGTCTACGCCATGGCGCCGAACTACGCGGCTGGCAAGGACATGATCAACGGCTTCAAGCGCTACTTCAAAGGGCGGATCGTCGACGAGGTCTACACGAAGCTCGGGCAGCAGGACTACCAGGCGGAGATCAGCCAGCTGCGCGGCAAGAATCCGAAGGCCGTCTTCGTCTTCTATCCCGGCGACATGGGCATCCAGTTCCTGAAGCAGTACGCCCAGGCGGGTCTCCGCGAGCAGATCCCGCTCTACTCGGTGTACACGGTGGACGAGATCTCGCTCCCCGCCGTCGGTGACGCGGCGCTCGGCAACTACGAGACGCGCTACTGGAGCCCGGACCTCAAGAACGAGGCGAACCAGAAGTACGTCGGAGACTTCAGGAAGAAGTTCGGCTACACGCCGTCGTTTTACGGCGCCCAGAGCTACGACGGCATGCTCCTGATCGACTCGGCGGTACGCGCGGTCAAGGGCGACCTGAGCAACAAGAAGGGCATGGTCGCGGCCATGCGCAAGGCCGATTTCCGGTCCACCCGGGGCAAGTTCACGTTCAACCACAACCACACGCCCATCCAGAACTTCTACCTGCTGCGGGCGGTGAAGGGCTCTGGCAACGAGCTCGAGATGCAGATCCAGAAGACGGTGTTCGAGAACCACAAGGACGCCTATCACCAAGAGTGCCCGATGAAGTGGTAGTCCGCGTCAGCGCCATCCTGGAAGGGGCGCGGCGAAGCCGCGCCCCTTTCGTTTGCGGAGGACAGTGTCGGTGAACTGGCTGCTCGTCGTCGAGCAGTGTCTGAACGGACTGCAGTTCGGCGTGATGCTGTTCCTGATGGCGGCCGGCCTCACGCTCGTGTTCGGCATCATGAACCTCGTCAACCTGGCGCACGGCTCGCTCTACATGGTCGGCGCCTACCTCGCCACCGCGGCCTTCACGTGGACCGGGTCCTTCATCGCGGCGGTGGGCTTCGCGCTCGTGGCGACACTGGCGGTCGGGATGCTGGTCGAGGTGCTCGCGCTCCGACGGCTGTACGAGCGCGATCACCTGGACCAGGTGCTCGCGACCTTCGGCCTGATCCTGTTCTTCAACGAGGCGGTGGCCATCATCTGGGGGCGGGCGGCCTTGTTCAGCACGGTGCCGCGCGCGCTCTCGGGCCACATCGAAGTGCTGCCCGGGATCCGGTATCCAGCCTACCGCGCCGTCATCATCCTCGTCGGCCTGGCGGTGGCGCTGCTGCTGTATGTCGTGGTGAGCCGAACGCGGCTCGGCATGCTGATCCGCGCCGGCGCGAGCAACCGCACCATGGTGGCCGCCCTCGGCATCAACATCCGCCTCCTCTACACGGTGGTGTTCGGCTTCGGCGCCGCGCTGGCCGCGCTCGGCGGCGTCATGGCCGGACCCATCTACACGGTGCTGCCCGGGATGGGCGAGGAGATCCTGATCCAGGTCTTCGTCGTGATCGTCATCGGCGGCATCGGCTCGATCCGGGGCGCGCTGGTCGGCGCCGTGGTGGTCGGCATGGTCGACACGCTGGGCCGCAGCTTCCTCAAGCCGACGCTCAGCACCGTCATCGGGCCGGCGGCCGCCGACAGTGCGGGGCCGGCGCTCGCCTCGATGCTGATCTACATCCTGATGGCGACGGTCCTCTATTTCCGGCCGCAGGGCTTGTTTCCGGCCGCCCGCGGCTGATGGCTCACCGCGCGCGGGCCGTCACGCTGCTGATCGGCTTCCTCGTCCTCGGCCTGGTCCCGGTGCTGGCCGCGGCTGCCAACCAGCCCTTCTACCTCGACCTGTTTCGCCGCATCATGATCTTCGCCATCGCCGCCGTCAGCCTCGATCTCATCCTGGGCTTCGGCGGGATGGTGAGCTTCGGCCACGCCGCCTATCTCGGCCTCGGCGCCTACGCCGTGGCCATTCCCGCCTTCTACGGAATCCACAGCGGCCTCGTGCAGTGGACGCTCGCCATCGTGCTCTCGGGGCTGGTGGCGCTCGCCATCGGCGCCGTCTCGCTGCGCACCAGCGGCGTGTCGTTCATCATGATCACGCTGGCCTTCGCCCAGATGCTGTACTACCTCGGCATCTCGATCGACGCGTGGGGCGCGGACGACGGCATGCGCCTCGCCCGGCGCAGCCAGTTCGGCGGCGTGCTGGATCTCACGAACGCCTACGTCTTCTACTATGTCGTCTTCGCCGTCCTCGTGGTGCTGCTCTGGCTCGGCGGGCGGCTCATCGACGCGCGCTTCGGCGTCGTCATCCGCTCGGCCCGGTCCAACGAGCCGCGCATGCGCGCCATCGGCTTCTCGACCTTCCGCTACAAGCTGACGGCGTTCGCCATCGCCGGCGCCGTGTGCGGGCTGGCCGGCGCGCTGCTCGCCAACCAGACGGAGTACCTGACGCCGAGCTACATGCACTGGACGCGCTCGGGGGACATCATGGTGATGGTGATCCTCGGGGGGATGGGCACGCTCTACGGTCCGGTGCTCGGCGCCGTCGTGTTCCTGCTCCTGGAAGATGTCCTGTCCGCGTGGACGGTGCACTGGCAGATCGTGCTCGGGCCGCTGCTCGTGCTGATCGTGCTCTATGCGCGCCACGGCCTGTATGGGCTGCTGCCCGGCGCCACGTCCGGCGATGCCTGAGCCGCTCCTCAGCGTGCGCGGTCTCAGCAAGCGGTTCGGCGGGCTCGTGGCCACCGATCTCGTCGATCTCGAGGTGGCCGAGGGCGAGACGCTGGCCGTCATCGGGCCGAACGGCGCCGGCAAGACGACGCTCATCGGCCAGCTCTCTGGCGATCTCGCGCCGGACGCGGGGACCATCAGCTTCGGCGGCGAGGACATCACACGGCTGGCGGCGCCGACGCGCTCGCAGCGCGGCCTCGCCCGCTCGTTTCAGATCACGAGCATCTTCAAGGAGTTCACGGCGCTCGACAACGTCGCCCTGGCCGTGCAGGCGCACGCGGGCCACAGCTTTCGGTTCTGGGCGCCGGCCCGCACGGAGCGCGCGCTGCGCGAGCCCGCACTGGCCGTCCTCGAGCAGGTCGGGCTCGGCGCGCGCGCAGAGGTGATGGCGGGCACGCTGGCCCATGGCGAGCAGCGCCAGCTGGAGATCGCCATGGCGCTTGCCTCGCGTCCGCGCCTGCTCCTGCTCGACGAGCCGGTGGCCGGCATGGGGATCGACGAGTCGCAGCGCATGGTACGGCTGCTCCGCACGCTGCGGCGCCGGCACACGATCGTGCTGGTCGAGCACGACATGGACGTCGTCTTCGCGCTGGCGGACCGGATCAGCGTCATGGTGTACGGCCGGGTCATCGCGACCGGCGCGCCCGACGCCATCCGCGCGAACCCCGAGGTCCGCCGCGCCTATCTGGGCGAGGAGGTGACGCGGTGAGCCTGCGGCTGGAGGGGCTCGAGGCCGCGTACGGGATCAGCCAGGTGCTGTTCGGCGTCGACCTGGAGGTCGGCGCGGGCCAGCTCGTGACGCTGCTCGGCCGCAACGGCATGGGCAAGACCACCACCGTCCGCGCCGTCATGGGCATCATGCGGCTCCAGGCCGGACGCGTGAGCTTCCATGGGCATCCGTTGCACGGCCTGCCGCCCCACCGCGTCGCCCAGGCCGGGATCGGTCTCGTGCCCGAAGGCCGGCAGGTGTTCCCCAATCTCACCGTGCGCGAGAACCTCGTCGCCACCGCCGGCAACCGCCGTCGCGTCGCCGAGCCGTGGACGGTCGAGCGCGTGTTCGAGCTGTTTCCCCAGCTCGCCGCGCGCGCGCGCAGCATGGGCGCCGCGCTCTCGGGGGGCGAGCAGCAGATGCTCTCCATCGCCCGCGCCCTGCTGACGAATCCCGCGCTGCTGATCCTCGACGAGGCGACGGAAGGGCTGGCGCCGCTCGTCCGCAGCGAGATCTGGGCGTGCCTCGCGCGGCTCAAGGCGAGCGGCCTGTCGATCCTGTTGATCGACAAGCACGTGGAGGCGCTGACGCGGCTGGCCGATCACCACTACGTGCTCGAGAAGGGGCGGGTGGTGTGGAATGGAACCTCGGCCGAGCTCCGGGCGCGCCCGGACGTCCAGCACCAGTACCTCGGCGTATGATCGGAGGCCTATGACGACGCCTCCGTTTCCGACCACCGCCACGCCGAGTGACCTGGTCGGTCGCGTGCTCGGCCTGAACCCCGGCATGATGACCGGCCCCGGAACGAACACGTATCTCGTCGGCCGGCGCGATCCGATCCTCATCGACACCGGCGCCGGCGTTCCCGACTACGTGGCGCTGCTCGAGCGTTATCTCGGCGACCGCGGGTTCACACAGCCCTCGCGCGTGCTGCTGACGCACCGTCACCGCGACCATCTCGGCGGCGTCGAGCAGCTCCGCGAGCGCTTTCGCGGCCTCCGCGTGTCGAAGATGCGCCACCGCGACGCGGGGCTCCCCGAGCCGATCGACGACCTGCGCGACGGCGAGGTCGTCCACGGCGACGGCGTGACGCTCGTGCCCGTCTACACGCCCGGCCACGCGTCGGACCACCTGTGCTACTACCTCGCCGAAGAGCGCGCGCTCTTCACCGGCGACGTCGTCCTCGGCGGCTCCACCACCGTCATTCCCGCCGACGACGGCGATCTGCTCGATTACCTCGCGTCGCTGCGCCGTCTTCTCGGGCTGGACGTCCGGCGGATCTACCCCGCGCACGGCCCCGTGATCGAGGACGGCCCGGGTCGCATCCGCGACTACATCGACCACCGCATGCTCCGCGAGCGCCAGATCCTCGACGGCCTCGCCGACCACGTCGAGACGATTCCCGAGCTGGTCAAGCGCATCTACGTCGACGTCTCCCCAGCGCTCCATCCGGTGGCCGCGCTGTCCGTCGAATCCCACCTGAAGAAGCTCGCCCGCGAGCACCGCGTCCACGAGCAGAAGCTCGCCGACAAGCCGACGCGCTGGACGCTGATCTGACCCGAGCGCCGGCCTCGGAGACCGACGAGCCGAAGACGGCTAGGGGAGTGGCAGCACGGGCGGATCGGGATCCGCCATGGCGCGCTTCAGGTACGGAAGAACTTCGCGCTCGAACGCGTCGAGCGTCTGCCCGAAGGTCGCCGCGAACGCCGCCGCCGACGACCGGGTGCGGAGCCGCGAGAAGTAGTCGATGAGCTTGCCGAAGCCGTGACGCTCCACCAGGTAATCGGCGAGCAGGAACGTCAGGTGATACGTCGCCGTCGAGCCTTCGCGCTGATGCCGCAGCGTGAACTGGCGCGGCGAGCCGAGGGTGGCCAGGTCCAGGCGTGACTGGGCCACCGCGGCCTGGCCGCGGGCCCGGCGCAGGGCGACCTTGCGCTGCCTCTCCATGGAGCCGTGGCCCATGCGCTCGAGCGCCTGGAAGGCGACGTGTTCCGCCATACCTTCGGCCAGCCACTGGTCGGCCCGGCCCTCGCCGCCCGCGAGGTCGAACTGCGCCACGTGCGTCAGCTCATGGGCGACCAGCCGCAGCCATTCACTGCCCGAGTCCGAGAGCTTGCCGTTGAGCAGCACGCGACCGGGCCGCGCCAGGCCGACCGCGAATGCGGCCAGCTCGTCGGCGCCGTCGGGACTGAGGTTGGCGTCCTCGACGATGCCGCGGCGGAACGCCTGCCGTGACGAATAGATGTAGACGCGCGTGCTCGCCGGCACCGGCAGCCCCAGCTCCTGCAGGACGCCGGTGAGGCGGTCCAGGACGGCGGGGCGTGCGGCCCCGATGACCTCGATGCCCGTGGCCGTCCCCGCCTCCGACGCGTGGGCGGCCGCACCGGTCGCAACGGCGAGGATGCCGAGGATGAGACCGAGCACGCCGCGGCGCATCAGTTGAACCACCCGGCGCGACGTACGGCGTCGCCGATGCGCAGGACATCGGAGAGCTCCCGCCGCCCGCTCGCATCAGGCCCGCGCTCGGCCTCGAGCCGTCGGAGGATCAACGCCACGCGGAGGTACGGGAGCTGCCAGCCGGCGATCGTCGAACGAACCAGGGGTCGAAGCATGCGCGGGTGAACAGCAACCCGACTGCCACACCCCTCGAGGGCGAACGCCGCGCCGCTATGCACTTGTCGTTTTTCCTCGCGGGCGGCGCACGGAGATCCTCCGCGGAGCCATTCAGCTTCTCCCTCGCCCGCGCGCCGCGTCGACGACGGCTGCGAACAGCGCCCGGGCGGCGCCGTCGTGGCTCACGAGATCCTCGGGGTGCCATTGCACGCCGACCACGAACCGCCGGCGGTCCTCGTGCTCCAGCGCCTCGATGACCTGATCCGGCGCCCAGCCGACGTCACGGAGCCCGCGGCCGAGGCGGTGGAGCGCCTGGTGGTGGAAGCTGTTCACCGCGAGCTCGGGCGTGCCGAGGATCTCGCCGAGCCGCGTCCCCTCGGTCAGGAGCTTCACCGGATGGGTGGCCACGTGACGCGGCTCGCTCTGGCTGTGCTGCACGGTCCCACCGACGGCGTCGGGGATGTGCTGGTGCAGCGTGCCGCCGAGCGCGACGTTCACGACCTGTACGCCGCGGCAGATGGCGAAGAGGGGCACCTCGTCGCGCATCGCGCGATCGACGAGGTCGAGCTCGAGGGCGTCCCGCTCGGGTGAGACGAGCGCCGTGCTCGCATGCGGCGGCTCGCCGAAGCGCGCCGGCTCCACGTCGCCGCCGCCGGTGAGCACGAGGCCGTCGAGCCGCTGCCAGAGCGTGTCGCGCGCGGCGGCGCTGAGCTGCGGCGGCAACAGAACCGGGATGCCGCCGGCCTGCTCGATGGCGCGGAGATACGCCGAATTGACGTACGCCCGCTCTGGATACTCGCCGACGGTGATGGACGTGCTCACGCCGATCAGGGGTCGCGACACAGCACGGGAGCCTAGCACAACTTTCCGGGGTATCATCTCGACCGATGAGTCTAGATTCGGTCTCCTCCCAGCAGGCGGCAGCGGGCCCGGGGCATCGGCCGTCCGCGACGGTTCAGGGGATCGGCACGCGCTGGGCGGTGGCGGCCGGCCACAGCCTGGCCTCCGAGGCGGCGGCCCGGATCCTCGCGGCCGGCGGCAACGCGGTCGACGCCGGCGCGGCCGCGGGGTTCTGCCTGGGTGTCGTACATCCCGACATGGTCAGCGTGGCCGGCGTGGCGCCGATCCTGGTCCACGTGGCCCGCTCGCGGGAGACGTTCCAGGTCTCCGGTGTCGGGCCGTATCCCCGGGCCTCGACGCTCGAGTACTTCCGCCGTCTGGGCAACGAGATCCCGGTCGGACTGCCGCGCACCGTGGTGCCGGCGGCGCCGGCGGCCTGGTGCGCGGCGCTGGAGCGGTGGGGCACCATGTCCTTCGCCGACGCCATCGCACCGGCTCTCGAGCACGCCGAGCGAGGCTTCGCGGTCTCGCAGTTCTCGGCCTATCAGATGACGACCCACGCGGCGAAGTACCAGCGCTGGCCGACGTCCGCGGCGCTGTACCTGAAGGATGGCCGCGGCTTCCGCATGGGCGAACGCCTGGTGCAGAGCGAGCTCGCCGACACGCTGCGCCGGATGGTGCGGGCGGAGGCGAAGGCCGGCGGGAGCCGCGCGGCCGGCGTACGGGCGGCGCGGGACGAGTTCTATCGCGGCGAGACGGCCAAGCGGATCGCCGAGTTCCATCGGGCCAACGACGGGCCACTGGCGGCGGCGGACCTCGCCGACTTCGAGGTCGAAGTGGCGCCCGCCGTGGCGGGCACCTACGGGGCGTGGCAGGTGGCCGTGTGCGGGTTCTGGTGTCAGGGCCCGGTGCTGCTGCAGATGCTCAACCTGCTCGACGGCGTCGACATGCGGGCGCTGGGTCACAACTCGCCCGACTACATTCATCGGATCGCCGAGACCGTGAAGATCGCCTTCGCGGATCGGGACGCCTACTACGGCGACCCCCGATTCGTGACCATTCCGTCGGCGCGGCTGCTGTCGAAGGCTCACGCGGCCGAGCGTCGCGCCCTCGTGCGCGAGCGCGCCTGGCGCGAGATGCCGCCCGCCGGCGAGCGCCGCGAGCCGGTTCCGGTGGCCGGGGGGGCGGCGGACAGCCTCGATACCTCGTACGTGGCCGTCGTCGACGCCGAGGGCAACGGCTTTTCCGCCACGCCGAGCGATCCGAACGTCGATTCGCCGGTGGTGGCCGGCGTCGGCTGCGTGGTCTCGCCCCGGGGCTCGCAGGGGTGGCTCGATCCCGAGCACGCGAGCGTGGTGGCGCCCGGCAAGCGGCCGCGGCTCACGCCTGCGCCGGCGATGGTGCTGCGCGACGGCGCCCTCGTCATGCCATTCGGCACCCCGGGGGGCGACGTGCAGCAGCAGGCGATGCTGCAGGTGATGCTGAACGCCCTGGTCCACGAGATGCCGCTGCAGCAGGCCGTCGAGGCGCCGCGGATCGCGTCGCGCAGCTTTCCCGACTCCTTCTGGCCGCACGTGTTCGCGCCCGGCAAGCTGGAGGTCGAGCGCCGGATTCCCGGCGAGACCCGCGAGGCGCTCGCGGCGCGCGGCCACGACGTCGCCGAGTGGCCGGAGTGGGAGTGGCGGGCAGGGGCCGTGTGCGCCGTCCGCATCGCGGACGACGGCGCGCGCTGGACCGGCGCCGACCCGCGGCGGGGTGCCCACGCCATCGCCCGATAGCCGGCGCGGGCTGATCGTGCCGGCGGTCCGCTGGGTGTGCTGGCTCCTGCCGGCATGGCCGGCCGCCCTTCTCCTGGTCGCCGGATCGGCACGCCGTCTGTTCGTGCTCGTCCTGGTGTGGCTCGCGCTGGCCGTCACTCGCGTCGTGGCTTCCAGGCGAAGGCCATACGGGTGCCCGAAGGCGATCTACGTCAGCCACCTGGCATTGTGCAGTGTGCCGCTGGTGCTGTCGTCGGTGTGGTTCTTCGCCGGGCCTACCACCAAGGGCGCCGCCGTGACGATGCTGGCGGCGACCAGCCTGCTCGTGCCGGTGGTCGATACGCTCTGGAGCGCTCTGGGTGACGTGACGACGCGGTGGACGTGGTCGGATGCCGTCGTGCTACCGGCGATCTCCGTTGCGGTGGCGCTCCTCGCGTTCGAGTTCGTTGCCGGGCCGGTGCTCTATCCCAATCCTTTCGGCACCGATCTCGCGGCGGCGAACAGCCCCGACCGCTCCTACTGGTACATCGTGCGGAAGATCGATGCGAACGGGGTGAATCTCGCGACGAGCTATGGATTCCTGGGTCCGGAGCCGGCGCTCGACTACACGGGCCTGCGGGTGGTCGTGCTCGGCGACTCCATCCCCGCGGCGAGTCATCCCGTCAACTTTCCCAGGGCCGCCCAGGCGCTGTTCACCGAGCAGGACGCGGGTCGGGTCGAGATCTTCAACGCGGCCTTCCCCGGCTACAGCCTCGAGCAGATGAAGCGGTTCTACGTCGAACGGCTCGCCGGGTTGCGACACGACATCGTCGTCGTGAGCTTCTACGTGGACGACATCAACCGCGAGCTGCGCTATCGCAAGCGAAACTACTACTACACGCCGAGCTGGCCGGAGTGGATGCAGGACGTCTACTATCGGTGCTTCGTCTGCCGCGCGGTCGTGGACGCCTCCGGCCAGACGTTCCTCGACTACCGCGCTCGCGGGCGCCATGAGAGCGTTCCGGCCGCCCTCCGGACGCTCGACGAGATCCGGGCGGAGGCGGCGAAGCGTGGCGCGGTCGTCGCCATGCTCAACGTGCCGTTCTTCAACTGGCCCGACGTGCTCGCGACTGCCTCGGACTATCGCTACGGCGACATCAACGCGATCGTCGAGGCGTGGGCCCGGGATCGAAACGTCCGGTATCACGACGTCCTGCCCGCGCTCGTTGGCCGGGACATCCGGCATCTGCGTCGCGCCGCCGACGACATTCACTTCAACGAGGCGGGGCATCGCCTGGTCGGCGCGGAGCTCAAGCGTCTCCTCGACGACGTGATCGCGCACGAACGGCTGCACGATCGCGCAACGGCCCGGCGGGCGGCTTCGCGCTAGGTCGTCGCCGGCGCCGGGGTCAACGGGCGCGCGCGCACGGGCTCCTCGCGGATCAGCAGGGTGAGGCCGGCGGCGACGAAGCCCATGATCGCGGCCGACACGAAGGCGCTGGAGTAGGAGCCGGTCCACTCGAAGATCCAGCCGGCCAGGGCCGCGCCGAGCGCGGAGCCCACCTGGTGGGAGAAGAAGATCCAGCCGGACAGCTCACCGACGGAGAAGCGACCGTAGATGTTCGCGGTGAGCGTGGTGGTCGGCGGAACGGTCGAGATGTAGTTGAGCCCGAAGATGGCCGCCCAGAGATGCAGTGACTGAACGTCCCACACGTAGAGGAGGAACAGCAGCGAGAGGCCTCGCACGAAGTAGTAGGTGGCCAGGGGACCGCGCCGGCCGAACCTGTCGCAGAGCCAGCCCGAGCTGATCGTCCCCACGATGTTCATGGCGCCCATGACGCCGAGCGCGGCGGAGGCCTGCATGGCCGTGAAGTTGTGCTCGAGCGCGTGCGGCATGAAATGGGTGAGCACCATCCCGTTCGAGGTGTAGCCGCACACGAAGAACGTCCCCATGAGCAGCCAGAACGGCAGCGTCTGCGCGGCCTCGGCCACGGACACGCGGCCGGCTTGCTGCGCGGCCGCCCTCTGGGCCGCCGTCTGCGCGGGCCCCGCGGCGCCGAGGGGCCGTACGCCGCGCTCTTCGGGCGTATTGCGCAGCAGCCACGCGCCGACCGGGACCACGAGCACCAGGAGCCCCACGCCCAGCCAGAGGAAGCTCGACCGCCAGCCGTACGTCACCGTGAGCACGGTCGCGAGCGGGATGACGACGAGCTGGCCGGCCGACATGCCGCCGGCGGCCAGGCCCATGGCGATACCGCGATGCTTGTCGAACCAGCGCGCTACCAGCGCCGAGCCGGTGCTGAGCGCGGCGCCGCCGGCGCCCACGGCCATCAGCACGCCGGCGGTGACGTAGATGTGCCACAGCTTCGTCACCAACGCGGACAGGATCGAGCCGACACCGAGGAGGATCAGCGCCAGCACGATGACGCGTCGCGGACCCCAGCGGTCGGCGAGCCGTCCCGCGAACGGGCCGACGGCGCCGAGCACGAGCAGTGAGAGCGCCGCCGCCATCGACAGCGCGCCGCGGCTCCAGCCGAACTCCGCCTCCATCGGCTTGATGTAGACGCCGAACACCGCACGGATGCCGGTGGACGCGAGAAGGCATAGCGTGAGCGCACCGAGAATGATCCAGGCCGGGTGGAGGCGGGACCGAGAACTCATGGGGTTTAGATGGTGGCACGCGCGCCGCACGATTCACCGAGCCAATGGGCGGGCGCGTCGGACGCCGGGAGCGGGCCATTCCGGCCCTGCTCCCGGTGAAACACCGCCCAGGTGTTCTACTCGACGACCTCCGCGGCGGCCTCGCGGCGGAAGACGAGCTGGTCGCCTTCGGTGTCGACCACCACGGTATCGCCCTCGGCGAACTCGCCTTCGAGGATCTTGAGCGCCAGCGGGTCCTGCACGAGCCGCTGGATGGTCCGCTTGAGGGGCCGCGCCCCGAACGTCGGGTCGTAGCCCTCCCGCGCGAGCAGCGCCTCGGCCGTGTCGCTGACCTCGAGCTCGATGCGCTTGGCCGCCAGGCGGTGCCGCAGATGGCCGAGCTGGATGTCGACGATGCGGTCGATGTGCTCGCGGCCGAGCGGCATGAAGATCACGACCTCGTCGATGCGGTTCAGGAACTCCGGCCGCAGCGTGTTGCGCAGCTCCTGCATGATCAGCGGGCGCACCTTCTCCGGCCGCTCGTACTCGCGGTAGATGTGGCTGCCCAGGTTCGAGGTCATGATGACGATCGTGTTCCGGAAGTCGACCGTGCGGCCCTGGCCGTCCGTGAGCCGGCCGTCGTCGAGCACCTGCAGCAGCACGTTGAAGACGTCGGCGTGCGCCTTCTCGATCTCGTCGAGCAGGAGCACCGAGTAGGGCCGTCGCCGCACCGCCTCCGTGAGCTGACCGCCCTCTTCGAAGCCGATGTAGCCGGGCGGGGCGCCGATGAGCCGCGCCACCGTGTGCTTCTCCATGTACTCGGACATGTCGATCCGGATCATCGCGCGCTCGTCGTCGAACATGAACTCCGCGAGCGCGCGCGCCAGCTCCGTCTTGCCCACGCCGGTGGGCCCGAGGAACAGGAACGAGCCGATGGGCTTGTTGGGGTCGGACAGGCCCGCGCGGCCGCGGCGCACGGCGTTCGACACGGCGCGGATGGCCTCCTCCTGGCCGACCACGCGCGCGCCGAGGCGCTCCTCCATCTTCACGAGCTTCTGCACCTCGCCCTCGAGCAGACGGGTGACCGGGATGCCCGTCCACTTGGCCACCGTCTGCGCGATGTCCTCCTCGTCGACCTCCTCGCGCAGCATGCGGCCCCTCTGCTGCTGGTCGGCCAGCCGCCGCTCCATCTCCACGAGCTGCTTCTCGAGGCCGGGAAGGGTGCCGAAGCGCAGCTCGGCGGCCTTGTTGAGGTCGCCCCGCCGCTCGGCGTCGGCCATCGCCTGGCGCGCCGACTCGATCTCGGCCTTGACGCGGCTCTGGCCGCTGATGCCTTCCTTCTCGGCCTGCCACTGCGCCTTCAGCGCCTGGGACTTCTCCTTGAGCTCGGCCAGCTCGGCGTCGAGCTTGGCCAGCCGCTCCCGCGAGACGTCGTCGGTCTCGCGGGCGATCGACACCCGCTCGATCTCGAGCTGCATGATCCGGCGCGTGATCTCGTCGATCTCCTGGGGCATCGAGTCGATCTGCATGCGGATGCGCGCGGCCGCCTCGTCGACGAGGTCGATGGCCTTGTCGGGCAGGAAGCGGTCGCCGATGTAGCGGTGCGACAGCACGGCCGCCGCCACCAGCGCGGCGTCCTTGATCTTCACCTTGTGGTGGACCTCGTACTTGTCCTTGAGGCCTCTGAGAATCGCGATGGTGTCTTCCACCGACGGCTCCCGGACGATCACCGGCTGGAATCGCCGTTCCAGCGCCGGATCTTTTTCGACGTGTTTCCGGTACTCGTCGAGGGTGGTGGCGCCGACGCAGCGGAGCTCGCCGCGCGCCAGCGCGGGCTTGAGCATGTTGGCGGCGTCCACGGCGCCTTCGGCGGCGCCCGCGCCGACGAGCGTGTGCAGCTCGTCGATGAAGCAGACGATGTGGCCTTCCGACTCGACGATCTCCTTCAGCACCGCCTTCAGCCGGTCCTCGAACTCGCCGCGGTACTTGGAGCCGGCCACGAGGGCGCCGATGTCGAGCGCCACCAGGCGCTTGTCCTTCAGCCCCTCCGGCACGTCGCCGGCCACGATGCGCTGCGCGAGGCCTTCGACGATGGCCGTCTTGCCCACGCCCGGCTCGCCGATGAGGACGGGGTTGTTCTTCGTCCGTCGCGAGAGGACCTGCACCACCCGGCGGATCTCCTCGTCGCGCCCGATGACGGGGTCGAGCTTCCCCTTGCGCGCCGCCTCGGTGAGATCGCGGGAGTAGCGGTCGAGCGCCTGGTACTTGTCCTCGGGATTCGGATCGGTCACGCGCTGGTTGCCGCGCACGTCGACGAGGGCCCGATAGAGGGCGTCGGGCGTCACGCCGGCCGCCGCCAGCACGCGGGCGGCGCCGCCGTCGCGCTCCTGCGCGATGGCGACGAGCAGGTGCTCCGTGGAGACGTACTCGTCCTTCAGCCGCTCGGCCTCGCGCTGCGCGCGCTCGAGCGCCTGGCGCAGCCGCTCGCCGAGGTACTGACCGCTGCCGCCGCCGCGCACTTGCGGCATCTTCGCGATCTCCGCCTCGAGCTGCGGCTGAAGCGTCTCCACCCGCGCGCCGAGCTTGCCGAGCACGGGAGACACCACGCCCTCGCGCTGCTGGAGCAGGGCGCGGAGCAGGTGCTCCGGCTCGAGGGTCTGATGGCCGCGCTGGTCGGCCAGCGACTGCGCCGCCTGCAGGGCCTCCTGTGCTTTGATCGTGAACTTGTCGAGTCTCATCGTGTCCTCTGTATCGGAGCGTCGTGTCCGCCTCGGCCGTGGGTGGCCCGACCCGAGATGGGCGCGGCTCCGTTATCCCTGCGTGTAGCCACGGGGTGAATCGGTCCGGAGCGCCTTGAGGCGCTCGTACAGCTCGCGCTCGGCGGCCGTGAGCTCGGTCGGCATGACGATCTTCACCGTCACCAGCTGATCGCCGGCGCCGCCTGCCTTCACCCGCGGCATCCCGTAGCCGCGCAGGCGGAACGTGCGGCCGCTCGACGTCGACGCCGGCACCTTCATGGAGACCTTGCCCCGCAGCGTCAACACCTCGATCGTCGTTCCCAGGGCCGCTTCCGGCGCGGTGACGGGCAGCGTGTAGACGATGTCGTCGCCCTTGCGCTCGAAGACCGGATGCGGCGCCACCGTGACCATCAAGTAGAGATCGCCGCGGCCGCCGCTGCCCCCGCCGCCTTCGCCGGAGACGCGCACCTTCTGCCCTGTGCGCACCCCGGCGGGAATCCGCACGTCGACCTCGCGCCGCGCGCGCTGCCAGCCCGTACCGTGGCACGTTGCGCACGGCTTGCCGCCGACGTTGCCGCTGCCCTGACACGTCGCGCACGGCTCCTCGAGCTCGAGCGCGAACGTCTTGCGCGCGCCGGCGAACGCCTCCTCGAGCGAGATGTCGACGCTGGCCTGAACGTCCTCTCCCCGGCGCCGTCCGCGCGACCCGCCGCGCTGGAACGCTCCGCCTAAGAGATCCTCGAAGCCGCCGCGGCTTCCGGCCCGCGCGCCGGCCATGTCGCCGAAGATCGTCCGGAAGAAATCGGAGAAATCCCCGGCGTCTCCGTACTCGACGTGAAACCCGCCGCCCGGCTGGCCGCCCGGCGCACCCTGCTGGGCGTATCGTTGCCAGTCGGGTCCGAGCGTGTCGTAGCGTCGCCGCTTCTCGGGGTCCGACAGGACTTCGTACGCCTCGCTGATCTCCTTGAAGCGCGCGTCCTGTCCCTTGTTCACATCGGGGTGATACTTCCGCGCGAGCTTGCGGTAGGCAGACTTGATCGCCTTGTCGTCCGCGCCCCGCTCGACCCCGAGAATCCTGTAATAGTCCTTGAACTCGACCGCCATGATCTAAAAGAAGTGTAGCAGCCGATCTGACATCTCGCCACTAAGGTCCAACAACGAATCGAGCGCCGACTTTACCGGCGCAACTTCGAGTTCGAGGGGGGAAGGTATCGGAGGGGGCCGCCGTGGCCCCCTCCGAAGCGAAGCTCATCCGCGAGCGACTGTGAAGGCGACGTAGAGCGACATCGGTCCGCGCTGGAGCAGGACCGTGAGGCGATCGCCTTCCTTCACGTCCTTCGTCAGTCGCTCCCAGTCGGCCATCGAGCGGACCTTCTGACGGTTGATCTCCCGGATCACGTCGCCGCGCTGGACGCCGGACTCCGCCGCGGTGCTGCCCTCGTCGACCCGGGCCACGACGACGCCCTCCGTGGAGCGGAGGTTGAGCTGCCTGGCGACCTCGGGGGTGATCGGCCGGACGTCGAGGCCGAGCGTGGACGGCGTCGCGCGGGCTGGCCGCTGCTGTGCCTCACGATCGTCGGGCGCCTCGCCGATCTTGATGTCGACGGTGCGCTCCGCCTGCTCACGCCAGACCTTCATCTTCATGTCCTGGCCCGGCTGCGCCATGCCGACCGCGCGCTGCAGGTCGGACGGCGCCTCCATCTTCTTTCCCTCGAACTCCAGGAGGATGTCGCCGGGCTTGAGGCCGGCCTTGGCGGCCGGGCTGTCGGGCATGACGTCGGAGATCAGTACGCCCTTGGTGTCCTTGGCATTGAACGACCGCGCCAGCTCGGGCGTGAGCGGCTGGATGGAAACGCCAAGCCAGCCTCGCGTGA
Source organism: Candidatus Methylomirabilota bacterium (assembly GCA_036556545.1). Classification (GTDB taxonomy): domain Bacteria; phylum Methylomirabilota; class Methylomirabilia; order Rokubacteriales; family CSP1-6; genus AR12. The sequence continues at coordinate 3,886 of DATBJF010000145.1, read as the reverse complement.
CGCGGCCCTTCGTGTGCAGCTCCGTGTAGATCTTCCGCGCCATGTTCGATGGAATGGCGAATCCGATGCCCGACCCCCCGGCCACGATGGCCGTGTTGATGCCGACCACCTCGCCCTGCATGTTGACGAGCGGCCCCCCCGAGTTGCCGGGATTGATGGCGGCGTCGGTCTGCAAGAAATCGTCGAACGGGCCCTGACCGATGTTGCGCGCCTTGGCGCTGATGATGCCGGCCGTCACCGTCGCCTGCAGGCCGAACGGCGAGCCCACCGCGATGACCCAGTCGCCGACCTGCAGCTTCTCCGAGTCGCCGAGCCGCGCGTACTTGAACGGCCCCTTCCCGTCGTCGAGCTTGAGGACGGCGAGGTCGGTCTTCTTGTCCATGCCGACGACCTTCGCCTTGTGCTTGTTGCCGTCGAGCGTGACGACCTCGATCTCCGTCGCCTTCTCGACCACGTGGGCGTTGGTGAGCGCGATGCCGGTCGGATCGACGATGACGCCGGAGCCGAGGCTGCGCTGCGGAATGCGCTCCGGCATGTCGCCGAAGAACCGCTTGTAGAATTCCTCGCCGAAGAACTCCTCGAACGGCGTGCGCCCGCTGCCGAGGCCCCCCGGGCCCTTGGTGACCGTGTTGATATTGATCACCGCCGGTTTGATGGCGTCCGCGACCTTGGCGAACGTGTTGGTGCCGGCGCCCAGCGGCATCTGCACGGGCAGGATCGGCGCTTCCGGCGCGGCCACGGCGGGCGGTCGCTCCATGCGCCCGGCGGCGAAGGCGCCGAGGGTGACACCGATCACCAGGGCGACGGCGAGCGTCGCGACGAAGGCCTTGCGAGTGAGCTGCAGCATGGGGATCTGTGCCTCCTTCAGTTGTGGCTGGAAGCCGGCTCGCCCGCGAGCAGGCGGCGGAGATGCTCGCCCTCGAGCGTCTCCACCCGCTTGAGCTCAGCCGCGGCGTTGACCAGCGCCGCCTTGCGGGTGGTGAGAAGGCCATGGACGCGGTCATGCGTGCGGTCGAGGATTGCCCGCACCTCTTCGTCGATCGCCCGGGCGGTGGCATCACTGTAATCGCGATCGCCCCCGCCGCCGAGCCCCGGCTTCAGGAAGAGCGGCCCGCGCTCGCCGTAGGTGGCGAGACCGATCCGCTCGGACATCCCGTACTTGGTGACCATGAGCCGGGCGAGCTCGGTCGCCCGCTCGAGATCGTTGTGGGCGCCGGTCGAGACCTCGCCGTAGACCAGCTCCTCGGCCACGCGGCCGCCGAGCAGCACCGCCACGCGATCCTCGATCTCGCTGCGGGTGAGGAGGAAGCGGTCCTCGGTGGGAAGCTGATATGTCATGCCGAGGGCGGCGATGCCACGCGGAATGATGGTCACCTTGTGCACCGGGTCGGCGTGGTTCACCGAGGCGGCCACGAGGGCGTGGCCCATCTCGTGATGGGCGACGATGTCGCGCTCCTTGTCGGAGAGCACCCGGCTTCGTTTCTCGAGGCCCGCGACCACGCGGTCGATGGCCTCCTCGAAGTCTGGCATCTCGACCGCGTTCTTCTCCTTGCGCGCGGCCAGCAGAGCCGCCTCGTTGACGATGTTGGCCAGCTCGGCGCCGGCGAACCCTGGCGTCCGCGCGGCGATGACGCCGAGCTCGACGTTGGGCGCCAGCACCACCGCCCGCGCGTGCAGGCGCAGGATGGCCTCGCGGCCCCGCACGTCGGGCTTGTCGACGACGACCTGCCGGTCGAAGCGCCCGGGCCGCAACAACGCCTGATCGAGGACTTCCGGCCGGTTGGTGGCGGCCATGATGATGACGCCCTTGGAGGAGTCGAAGCCGTCCATCTCGGCCAGAAGCTGATTGAGCGTCTGCTCGCGCTCGTCGTGGCCGCCGACGAACCCGGTGGCCCCCGCGCGCGACTTGCCGATGGCGTCCAGCTCGTCGATGAAGATGATGCACGGCGCCTTGTCCTTGGCCTGCTCGAACAGATCGCGTACGCGCGCGGCGCCCACGCCGACGAACATCTCGACGAACTCCGAGCCCGAGAGGGTGAAGAATGGGACGTCCGCCTCGCCGGCGACGGCCCGCGCGAGCAGCGTCTTGCCGGTGCCCGGCGGCCCCACGAGCAGGACCCCCTTGGGGATGCGCCCGCCGAGCCGCTGGTACTTCCGCGGGTTCTTCAGGAAGTCGACGATCTCCACCAGCTCGGCCTTCGCCTCGTCCACCCCGGCCACGTCGGCGAACGTGGTCTTCAGCTCCTTGCGGTCGAAGATCTTGTGCTTGCTGCGTCCAAAGGAGAGTGCCTGCGTCGGCCCGCCGCCCACGCGGCGCATCAGGAACATCCAGATGGCGACCATCACGCCGAGCGGGATGATCCAGCCGAACAGCAGATCCTTCCAGAACGTCGTCTCGATCCGCCCGGCGAATTCGACGTTGTGCGCCTGCAATTCGTTTACGAGCTGCTGGTCGTCCACGAGCGGGATGCGGGTGGTCACGAAGACGCGCGGCTCGTCCTCCGTTCCCAGGAGCTCGCGCAGCCGGTCGCCGGGCGCGCTCGGCGGTGTCGGCAAGGCGCCCTGGCGGGCGATGCCCTTGATCTCGCGCTCGGTGACGGCGACCTTCTCGATCTTGTCGGCCCGGAGCAGCTCGAGGAACTTCGACATGGGGATCTCGACCGTGCGCGGGGCGAGCAGCCACGACTGCAGGAACGACAGAACGATCACCGCCACGAGCAGGTACGCGAGCGAGAACTGGATGCGCTGAGACATCCGCGGCTTCATGGGGAATCTCCGGGAGTCATGCTAGCCCTCGGGGTAGGGTGTGTCAAACTTCTACGCCCGTTTTCGCTTGACACATCGGGGCGTTGGCCATAAAAAGAACCCGCGAACGCTCTGTGAACTCGGGAACAAGCTCGTCTTCCAAGAGGGTCTCCCAAACGTTCTCACGGGGTTCTGATCGAGTGCCGATCGCGCGACGGAGCGCCCGGCTCCTGCTCCTGCTCGCCGCCGCGGTCCTCCTCCTGTCGCTGCTGCCCGCCGAGGCCCAGGACGCCGCCAAGGGCGAGCCAGCGTATCGCAATTTCCCGCTGATTGGCTCGCGCCTCGCGGTGTGGGCGGTGGCCCAGCTGCACCTCAACTTTGCCGCCTTCATCCTCGGGGTTCCGATCTTCGCCGTCATCATCGAGGCGGTGGGCTGGCGCACCGGCGACGCCCGCTACGACTGGCTCTCGCACGAGCTCGTGAAGCTGACCTTCACGGCCTTCTCGACGACCGCGCTGCTCGGCGCGCTGCTCCTGTTCCTGTTCGTCGCCTACTATCCGCGCTTCTGGGCGTACATGACGTCCGTCTTCTTCCCGACCTACTGGGTGTACGCGCTGCTCTTCTTCGCGGAGACGTTCACGGTCTATCTCTGGTACTACGGCTGGGACTGGCTGTCCGGCTCCCGCAAGTGGATCCACGTCGGCCTCGGCGTCCTCTCGAACGTCTTCGGCACCGCCATCCTGTTCGTGGCGAACTCCTGGGTCACCTTCATGATCTCGCCGGCCGGCGTCGACGAGGCCGGCCGGCTCACGGGCGGCGTGTGGGCCGCCATCACGAACTTCACGTGGATGCCCATCAACATCCACCGGTTGATCGCGAACATCGTCTTCGGCGGCACGATCTGCGCGGCGTACGCGGCGTTCCGGTTCCTGGCCGCCAAGACCGACGAGGAGCGCGCGCGCTACGACTGGATGGGCTACATCGGGAATTTCATCGCGCTGGCCGCGTTCATCGTCCTCCCATTTGCAGGGTACTGGCTGGGGCGCGAGATCTACGCCTTCAACCAGACGATGGGCATCACGATGATGGGCGGGTTCATGTCGTGGCTCTGGATCATCCAGGCCATCCTCATCGGCATCCT
>DATBJF010000144.1:0-19325 GCA_036556545.1 Candidatus Methylomirabilota bacterium | reverse complement strand
CCGGCTCCCGATGGCCACAGGGTGCCAATCGCGCCCGCCGCTGCCAAGCCCAAAAAGTGGACTTGCCACGACCGACGGGAGGCGCCTAGAGTTGGCCAGCATGACGGGATACGGACAGTTCTGCCCCATCGCCGTGGCGTGCGAGACCTTCGCCGAGCGCTGGACGCCGCTCATCCTGCGCGAGGTCCTGGCCGGCTCGCGGCGGTTCAACGACATCCGCCAGGGCATCCCGATGATCTCCCGCACCTTGCTCGCCCAGCGGCTCCGGGAGCTGGAGGACGCCCGCATCATCGAGAGCGAGCCGCTGCCCCGCGGTCGCGGACGGGAGTACCGGCCCACGCGCGCCGCCCAGGAATTTCGTGAGGTTCTCGAGCGGCTGGGCGAATGGGGCCAGCGCTGGGGCACGACGCAATTCGATCCGGACAATCTCGACCTGTCGCTGCTGATGTGGAACGTCCGCCGGCGCATCGCCTTCGATCGCCTGCCCGCGCGGCGCGTGGTCGTGCGCTTCGACTTCCGCGCGTTCCCCGCACGCTGCCGCGGCTTCAAGACGTGCTGGCTGCTGCTCGAGCGCCATGGCGCGGACGTTTGCATGAAGGATGCCGGATTCGACGTGGATCTCGTGGTCACCGCCGACGCCGGCGCCATGGCACGCGTGTGGACCGGACACATGACGTTCGCGCAGGCGGTACGCTCCGGAGGGCTGCGCATCGAAGGGCCCCGCGATCTCGTCCAGGCGTTTCCGACCTGGCTCTTGCTGAGCCACTTCGCCCGCGTCGCGGCGACGGCAGGCTAGTCGAGCGCCGGCCTCAATAGAGGTGGCAGGCGACCTCGCCGCCGCCGTCCCGGATCCGTAGCGCCGGCTCGACCTCCGAGCACACGGGCATGGCGAGCGGGCAGCGCGGATGGAAGCGACAGCCGGACGGCAGGTTGAGCGCGCTCGGCACTTCCCCCGCGATGGCGCGCTCGGCGGGAGGGTCGTCGGGATGCGACGGCAGCGCTGCCGCGAACAGCGCGCGCGTGTACGGGTGCATGGGCCGCGTGCTGAGCGCCTCGCTCTCTGCCGTCTCCACGATCTTGCCGAGGTACATCACCGCGATGCGATGGCTGATGTGGGCGACGGTGGCGAGGTCGTGGCCGATGAAGAGATAGCTCACGCCGAGCGTCCGCTGCAGATGCTCGAGCTGGTTGATGATCTGCGCGCGCACCGACACGTCGAGCGCCGACACCGGCTCGTCGAGCACGATGAGACGGGTGTCGGTCACCAGTGCGCGGGCGATGGCGATCCGCTGCCGCTGGCCGCCGCTGAACTCGTGCGGAAACAGCGAGGCCACGTCCGGCTGGAGGCCGACGAGCTGCAAGACCTCGTCGACGCGCGCGCGGATGGCCCGCGCGTCGAGGCGCGTGTGGATCTCCAGCGGCTCCGCGATGATGTCGCGCACGCGCATGCGCGGGCTCAGCGAGCTGAACGGGTCCTGGAAGACGACCTGCACCGCGCGGCGGTAGGCCATCAGCTCGGCGCCGGCGAGGGTGGCGATGTGACGGCCGTCGAAGGCGATCGTGCCCGCCGTCGGCGTCTCCTGCCGCAGGATCAGCTTCGAGGTCGTCGTCTTCCCGCAGCCCGACTCGCCGATCAGGCCCAGCGTCTCGCCCTGATGGATGGCGAAGTCGACGCCGTCGACGGCCTTCACCACGGCCCCGCGGCCGCCGAGCAGGCGGGCGCCGACGGGAAAGTGCTTCTTCAGCCCCCGGACTTCAAGAACGGGCGATGCCATCGTGCAGCAGCCAGCAGCGCGCCACGCTGCCCCCGGCATGCATGTCGCGCGGAGCCTCGGTGGCGCAGCGCGCAAGCGCTTCGGGACAGCGCGGATGGAACGGGCAGCCGTCGGGCAGCGAGGCGAGGTTCGGCGGCTGCCCCGCGATCGAGTACAGCGGCTCCTTGCTGCCGAGCCTGGGGACGGCGCCGAGCAGCGCGCGCGTGTACGGATGTCGGGGCGCATTGAACAGCTCGCGCACCGGCGCCTGCTCGACGATCGTGCCCGCGTACATCACGGCCACGCGGTCGCACATCTTCGCCACGATGCCGAGGTTGTGGGTGACGAAGATCAGCGCCACGCCCGTCTCGCGCTGGATCTCCTTCAATAGATCCAGGTACTGCGCCTGGATGGTCACGTCGAGGTTCGTCGTCGGCTCGTCGGCGATGACGAGGCGCGGCCCACCGGCCAGCGCGATGGCCCCCACGATGCGCTGCCGCATCCCGCCGCTCATCTGGTGCGGATAGTCGCGCATCCGCCACTCCGGGGACGGGATGCGCACCGCGCGCAGCAGCTGCTGCACGCGCGCGCGAAGCGTTCGGCCACGCAGCTGCTGGTGGAAGAACGCGGGCTCCGCCACCTGCCGGAAGATCGTGAAGAGCGGGTTCAGCGAGGCCATCGGGTCCTGGAGGATGACGGCGATCCGCCGGCCGCGCATGCGCCGCAGCTCGCGCTGGCTCTTGCGCGTCAGCTCCTCCCCCTCGAACGTCACGCGCCCGCCGACGATGCGGGCGCCGCGTGGCAGCAACCCGACGATCGACAGACACGTCGTCGTCTTGCCGCTGCCCGATTCACCCACCAGCCCGAGCGTCTCGCCTTCCTGGAGGCGGAAGCTCACGTGGTCCACGGCCTTGACCACGCGGGTGCCGCCGAAGGTGTGGAAGTGCGTCTGCAGGTCGGCAACTTCGAGGAGAGCCTTCAGAGGTTCCTCGTCTGCGGATCCAGGCGGACGCGGAGCCAGTCCCCGAAGAGCTGGGTGGCGAGGACGATGAGCAGGATGCAGACGCCGGGGAAGACGGTGAGCCACCACTGGCCCGCCATCAGCGTGGGGCGCGCCTCCGACAGCATCAGGCCCCACGCCGGCTGCGGCGGCGGCACGCCGACGCCGAGGAAGCTCAGCGAGGCCTCGGCGATGATGACGACGCCGACGGTGAGGCTGGCCAGCACGGTGGCCGTGTTGAGCACGTTCGGCAGGATGTGCCGCTTGATCACGCGCACCTTGCCGGCGCCGGCAATCTCGGCCAGCTTCACGAACTCGCGTTCGCGCAGCGTCAGCACCTCCCCGCGGATGACTCGCGCGTAGCGCGTCCAGTAGACGGCGCCGAGAATGATGATGATGTTCCACATGCTGGGACCGACCACGGCCGCCAGGAAGATCGCGAAGACGAGCGCGGGCAGCGCCAGCCATGCATCGGTCACGCGCATGATGATCTGATCGGCCCAGCCGCCCACGTAGCCCGAGACGATGCCCATCGCGGTGCCGATGGCGCCGGCCACCAGCGTGCCCATCACGCCGACGATCAGCGACACGCGCGCGCCGTAGATCAGCCGGCTCAGGATGTCGCGCCCCTGGAAGTCGGTGCCGAGCGGCGTGACCGTGCTGCCGCCGTCCATCCAGAACGGTGGCGCGAAGATGCCGGCGCCCTGCACCGGCAGCGTCGGGTCGTGGGGGGCGATGAGGTCGGCGAAGAGCGCCACGAGCGTGAGACCGCCGAGGATGAGCATCGGCACCAGCGGCGCCTGCCGCAGCGCGGCGGCCCGGCGGCGGTCGGCGCGACGCGCCCGCGGCTGTTCTCCGGCAATCGTCGCCATGCGCCTACCTGCTCAGCCGGATGCGCGGATCGATCAGCGCGTACAGGATGTCCACGACCAGGTTGATGCCGACGATCATGAAGCCGGCCATGATCACCACGCCCTGCACGAGCGGGAAGTCGCGCTGGAAGATGCCCTCGTAGAGCAGCCGCCCGATGCCCGGCCACGCGAAGATCACCTCGATGATGACGGCGGCGTTGACCATGACGACCAGGTTGACGCCGGCCAGCGTGAAGACCGGGATGAGGGCGTTCTTGAACGCGTGCATGGCGATGACCACGACGTCGGGCAATCCCTTGAGCCGCGCGAGCTTGATGTACTCGCTGCCGAGCACCTCGAGCATGCTCGAGCGCGTGAGCCGGAGCATCGACGCCGCGAAGTACCAGCCGAGCGCCAGGGCCGGCATGATCACGTGTCGCCAGTCGCCCGCGCCCGACGTCGGCAACCAGCGAAGCCAGACGGAAAACACGAGGATCAGCACCAGACCGAGCCAGAAGCCAGGAATCGAGAGGCCGAGCAGCGCGACGCCCTTGGCCACGTTGTCCCACCACGTGTTGACCTTCACCGCCGACACGATTCCCGCCGGCACGCCGATGAGCAGCGAGATCAGCGTGGCGGCGAGGCCGAGCAGCAGCGAGTTCGGCAGCCGCTGGAAATACAGCTCGCTCACCGGCAGCCGGTAGTTGAACGACTTCCCGAGCTCCCCCGACAGGGCGTTCTGCATGAACGTCACGTACTGCACCGGCCACGAGCGGTCCAGGCCCCATTGCTGGCGGACTCGCTCGAGGTCCTCGGGGCGCGCCCCCGACTCGGCCAAGAGCAGCGCCGGATCACCGGTGAGGCGAACGATGACGAAGATCGTCGCGCTCAGGATGAGGAGCGTGACGATGCTGTACAGCGCCCGCCGGATGACGAATTGCCGCACGGCCTATTGCGGCTTCAGCTTGATGTCTTCCCAGGGATAGGCGTACCCCGTCGTGATGGTGGGAAACACGTCCTGCCACTTCTGGGCCGCGACCCTGGGACCGATCGCGTTGATGAACGCGTGCCGGAACACCGGCACCAGATAGTGATTCTCGAGGATGGCGCGCTGGATCTCCTCGGCCAGTCTCTTCCGCTCGGCGGGGTTGATCGAACGCTCGTATTGCTCGAACCTGGCGTCGAGATCCTTCACGCACACGCGGTCGCGCGAGTTGAACCCTCCGCACTTCACGTGCGCCTCGTACCAGAACGACCAGCTGCCCGCGATCCTGACGCCGTGCATGATGATCTGGACGCCGGGCCATTCCTTCACCCCGCCCCGCAGACGCTGGAAGAACGCGCCACGCTCCATGGACTGCAGCCGGGCGCGGATGCCGACCTCGCGCAGCTGGGCGATGACCCGCTCGCCGCGCGAATACCACGCCGGCAGCGGGGTCAGCCAGTCGACGTCGAAGCCGTTGGGATAGCCCGCGTCCTTCAAAAGCTGCCGGGCCTTCTCGACGTTGCGCTCCGTCTCGGGCCATTCGAGCGCGTACTGCACGTCGTTGTTGATCCAGTTGCCCGACACCTTGCCGAGATTGGCGGACTCGGCCTGGTTGATGGCACGCCGATCGATCGCGAGGCTCACCGCCTCGCGGACGCGCTTGTCGCGGAAGGGGTTCTTCGGGTCCTGGAAGTTCGGGAATTCGAGGAACCAGGAGCCGGACAGGACCGGCGCCAGCATGACGCCCGGCAGCTTCTGGAGCCTGGGAATCAGCTCGGGCGGCACCGAGTAGATGATGTCCGCCTCGCCGCGCTCCAGCATCGCCATTCGCGTCGCTCCCTCCGGCACCGCGATCATGACGAGCTGCTGCGCGTGGACGGGCCGGTAATAGCCGTCGAAGGCTTCCAGCTCGACCTTCACGCCAGGCTCGTGGCGCACCAGCTTGTAGGGCCCGGCGCCGATGGGCTTCTGCTTGAAGCCGTCGGGGCCGACCTGCTTGTAGTACTTCTCCGGCACGACCCAGCCGGGCGCGGCGACGTTGGCCGTCCCGAACAGAATCGCGAAGTCGAGGAACGGCTCCTTGAAATGGAAGCGGATCGTGCGGTCGTCGACGATCTCGACGCGCTCCGTCTTCGTCTTGAAGACGTCGGCCTTGGCACCCTTGTAGTTCTCGTAGCTGAACTTGACGTCCTGCGGCGTGACCGGATCGCCGTTGTGGAACCTGGTCCCTCGCCGCAGCGTGAAGGTCGCGGTCTTCGCGTCCGGGGCCACCGTGAACTTCTCGGCCAGGGCCGCGTGGTCGTACAGTGCCGTTCCCTGGTTCTTGATGAGCGCGTCATGGATGGCGGTGAAGAAGTTGTCCGGCGTGGCGGTGCCGTCGTGGTCCTGGGGATCGAGCCATCGGGACGAGAGGCCGGCGTGCCAGGCAAGGACGAGCTTGCCCTTGGCCGCCGAGGCCGCCAGCGACACCGCTGCCGAGCCGGCCACGACCAGCAACAGAACGACGGCGAGCACCGGCGACGCGCGACGAACCGTCAGATGAGTGCGTCTCATGTCGTGCCTCCGGTCGGTCGGGAGGGTCGATCGCACTGGCTGCGAAGGTGCCGTAGGCTAGCCTGAGGCGCGTGACTGGTCAAGTCGCACCACTTGTCAGGGAGGGCTTCTATCAGCCAGGTCGCGGACTTCGTGATGCGCCACACCGAGCTCCTCGTCTTCGGCTACGTATTCGCCGACCAGCTCGGGGCACCGCTTCCCGCCGTCCCGGCCCTCCTCGGGATCGGCGCCCTTGCCGCGACGGGGAAGATCAACCCCGCCGTCGGGCTCGTGCTGATCGTGGCCGCCTGTCTCCTGGCCGATCTCATCTGGTACGGTCTCGGCCGGCGGCTTGGCCCCCGCGTGCTCAGGCTGCTGTGCAAGATCTCCCTCGAGCAGGACTCGTGCGTTCGTCGGACGCAGGACACCTTCATCCGCTATGGTGTGCGTGCGCTGATCGTGGCGAAATTCGTGCCGGGGCTGGGCACGGTGGCGCCGTCGGTCGCCGGCATGGTCGGCGTCGGCGCGCCGCGCTTCGCGGTGTACAGCGCGCTCGGCGCGCTGCTCTGGGGCGGGACGTGGGCCGGTCTCGGCTATCTGGCGGGCGACCTGCTCAAGCAGCTTCCGAATCCGGGCGGGGTGGCGGGAGTCGTCATCGGAGTCGCCGTCGTAATGGGGATCATCGGCTACGTAGTGGCCAGGTGGCTCAAGCGGAGGCGGTTTCTCCACAATCTACGGATTGCGCGCATCGAGCCCGATCAACTGCTGCGCGATATCGAATCGGCCACGCCGGCGCTCATCGTGGATCTCCGCTCGGACCTCGACGTGGCCGCCGACCCGTACGTCATCCCGGGCGCGCTGCGTATCGCGGCCGAGGAGCTCGAGCGCCGACACGCGAAGATTCCGCGCGACCAGGAGATCGTCGTCTACTGCTCCTGACCGAACGAGGCCACGAGCGCCCGGGTGGCGCTCGATCTCGCGCGCGTCGGCATCACCCGCGTGCGACCGCTCGCCGGCGGCTTCCCCGACTGGCGCCGGCGCGGCTTCCCTGTGCAGCCGATCGCGATCGAGGCAGGCGCGTCCGTGAGGTCAGCGCAGGCCGCCGGCGACGCGCAACGTCTCCCCCGTAATCCAGCGTGAATCGGATGACGCCAGAAAGACGGCGGCCGGCGCGATGTCGGCGGGCTGGCCGATGCGTCCCAGCGGTGTCTGCGCCTCGACCTCCTTGCGGAAGTCGCCCGCGTCGAAGCCGGCGGCCCGCAGACCTTCCGTCTGCACCATCCCCGGATTGATCGCGTTGACACGAACGTTGCGCGGCCCGAGCTCCTTGGCCAGTGAGCGCGTGATCGCGTCCACCGCCGCCTTCGTCGCCGTGTAGACGGCGGTGTTCGGCGGCGTCAGCGACGTGGCGGTCGAGCTGACGTTCACGATGCTGCCGCCCGCGGGGCCGAAGTGCTTCACGGCCGCCTGCGAGGCGAGCAGGAGACCGAGCACGTTGACGTCGAACTGCTTGTGAAAGTGCGCTTCGGTAACGTCGCCCAGCGGCGAGAACTCGTAGACGCCGGCGTTGTTGACGAGGATGTCGAGCCGCCCGAATGCCTGCTTCGTCTCCGCGAACAGCCGATCGATGTCGCTCTGTCTCGCGACGTTGCCCTGCACGGCCATCGCTCGTCCGCCCCTGCTCGTGATCTCGGCAACGACACGCTCGGCGTCCGCCTTCCCGGACGCGTAGTTGACCACGACGACGGCGCCTTCCGCGGCGAGATGCTTTGCAATGGACGCGCCGATACCTTTAGAGGCGCCCGTGACGATCGCAACCTGATCCTTCAGCTTGCTCATACCCTTCCCTCTCCAGCCGACAGCGTTTCGGCTGCGACCTTAGGAGGGTGAGAGGCGCCCGGAGGGATTCGCTGCTCAGGAGCCGAGCAGCATGAAGGCGTCGGGCGGCAGGTGCAGGCGAATCGCCCGGCCGACCGCGAGCGGGACCGGCGACGGCTCGGTGACGAACACAAGCACGCGCTGACCATCGTCGAGGCGCGCCGTCAGCTCGGTCTGCGCGCCCTGGTAGACGAGCGCCTCGACACGCGCGTCCACGAGGTTGTCGGCCGGCGCCGTCGCAAGCCGCACCCGCTCGGGCCGAATCGCGAGGTCCACGTCGGTCTCGGGCGTGAGGGTGACGCCGGCCACGCGGAGCCGCGCGCCGCCGACGTCCACGCGGTCCGCGGCGCCGGCGCGCGCGCGCAGCACGGTAGAGGCGCCGATGAAATCGGCGACGAAGCGCGTCCTCGGGCGCTCGTAGACCTCGCGCGGAACGCCGAGCTGCTCGATGCGCCCGGCGTTCATGACGGCGATGCGGTCGGAGAGGCCGAGCGCCTCCGCCTGGTCGTGGGTCACGAAGATCGTCGTGATGCCGACCGCGCGCTGGATGGCGCGCAGCTCGTCGCGCATGCTCTCGCGGAGCTTCCTGTCCAGGGCGGCCAGCGGCTCGTCGAGGAGCAGCACGCGCGGCCGGTAGACGAGCGCGCGGGCGAGCGCCACGCGCTGCTGCATGCCGCCCGACAGCTCCGACGGGCGCTGGCGGCCGGCGCGGTCGAGCCGCACCAGCTCCAGCGCCTCGCCGACGCGGCGGTCGATCTCCGCCGCCGGCATGCGCCGCTCGCGCAGGCCGAAGGCCACGTTCTCGCGGATCGAGAGATGCGGAAACAGCGCGTAGGACTGGAACACCACGCCGAGCCCGCGCAGGTGCGCCGGCCGCGCCGTCACGTCCTCGCCGTCGATCAGGATCCGCCCCGCCGTCGGCACCACGAAGCCGGCAATCAGATTCAGCGTGGTGGTCTTGCCGCAGCCCGACGGCCCCAGCAGCGACAGGAACTCGCCCTCGTGGACGGTGAGATCGAGGGCGTCGACCGCGCGCACCGCGCCGTAGTCGCGGGTGCAGCCGCGCAGCTCCACGACGGCCTTGCCCGCAGACGTCAATGTTGGAGGAACACGCGACCCAGGTCGAGATAGCGGTCGGCGAGCCAGACAACGAGAAACGTCACGACGATGAACAGCGACGAGAGCGCGGCGATGGTCGGGTCGGTGTAGTTCACGACGTACGTGAACATCGCCACCGGGAGGATCTCGGTGACGCGGTTCGAGATGAAGAGCGAGACGACGAACTCGTTCAGCGACACGACGACCGCGAACAGCAGCGCGGCGAAGAGCCCCGGCCGCAGCAGCGGGAGCGTCACACGCCGGAACGTGCGCCACGGCGTGGCGCCCAGGCTGGCGGCGGCACGCTCGAGCGCCGGGTCCAGGTTCCGCACGCTCACCCACACCGAGCGCACGACGAACGGCAGCACCAGCGCCACGTGGGCGGCGATCAGCACCCACCGGCTGCGCAGGAGTCCCAGCGCGGCGGCCAGCATCAGGAAGCCGAGCCCGGCCGCCACGCCCGGCACCACGAGCGGCGAGAGCAGGACGGAGGCCCACACGTTGCGGCCGCGCAGCCGCCCGCGCTCGAGGGCGAGCGCGGCCAGCGTCCCGACGGGCAGCGCCAGCAGCACGGCGAGGCCCGTCACCACCAGGCTGTTGACGGCCGCTCGCTGGAACTGCGGGTACGTCACGACGTTCTCGTACCAGCGCAGCGAGATCCCCGTCGGCGGAAACGACAGGATCGCCGTCGGATTGAACGACACCGCGATCACGACCACGGTGGGCAGGGTCATGAACGCGAGCAGGGCGACGACGGCGAGCCGGAGCATCACGTCGCCCGGCCCGTCGACACGCGGCCGACCAGCGTCAGCAGCGCCAGCGTGAGCGCCAGCGCCAGCATGGCGAAGGCGGCGGCGCCGGGCCAGTTGAACGAGTCGAGGCCGAGGTCCTTCACGACGTTGGCGATCATCTTGACCCTGCCGCCGCCGAGCAGCTCGGGTGTCGGAAACGCGGACAGCGTCCACGCGAACACGATCAGCGAGCCCGAAACGATGCCCGGCATGGAGAGCGGCAGCGTCACCCGCCGGAACACGCGCCACGGAGTGGCGCCGAGGCTCGCCGCCGCCCGCTCGTAGGTCTGATCGATGTGGCTGAGGGCGGCGGCCAGGATCAGGATCATGGTCGGCATCGAGAAGTGTACGAGCCCGACGAGGACGCCGCGCTCGGTGAAGAGCATCGGCACCGGCCACGTGATCACCGTGTTGCCGAGCACCAGGACCCACGCATACGTCCGCACGATGGCGCCCGTGAAGAACGGCGCCAGCGTGAGGACCAGGATGAGCGAGCGCACCCAGCGCGAGGGCGTGCGCGCCAGCGCGTACGCCACCGGATAGGCGCAGGCCAGCGTGAGGACGGTGGTGAGCGCGCTGAGGACGATGGTGTCGCGCACGGCGCCGAGGTACTGCGGGGCCAGCACGGCGCGGAAGTTGGCGAGCGTGAGACCACCGGTCTGCAGCGAGCCCGGGATGAACTCCAGCACGCTCCACCGGAACAGCGAGCCGAGCGCCGCTGCGAAGACGGCGAGCACGACCACCGCCGGCAGGAGCAGCAGCCTCACGCGTTGACGCGCCCTACTTCTTGACGATGTTCGCCGTGAACCACTCCCGCCAGCCGGGCAGGTTCTTCGCCCGCGCCTCGTCGTTCATGATGTAGCCGCGCTCCTTCCACTCCGCCGTCGTGGAGAAGATGCCGGGCTGGCCCTTGAGGTTCGCGGGCACCGTGGCGCCGAGGTTGACGGGACCGGCGCGGAGCGTCTTCACCAGCTCGGCCTGGATCTCCTTCGACAGCGCCGTGTTGATGAACTGGTGCGCGGCGTCGGCCTTCTTGCTCCCGGCCATGACCGCCATCGTGTCGATGCCGACGATGCCGGGATAATCGGTCGGCTGCACGACCTTCACCTGGATGCCCTGCTCCTGGAGGTGATACGCGTTGACGGACAGCATCACCTGCACCGGCCCCTGCCCCGTCTTCATGAGGTCCTGGCTCTGCGCGTCCGTGGAGAAGAACGCTGCCACCGAGTCCTTGAGCTGCTTGAGCTTCGCCTCGCCCTTCTGCCAGGTGACCTCGTTGCCGCCCTCCATCAGCGCCGCGATGGTGATGATGTGCGAGGGATCGAAGTCCGGCATGGCGATCTTGCCCTTGAGTGACGGCTTCCACAGATCCGACCACTTCGTGATGTCCTCCTTCACGAGGTCGGGCCGGTACACGATCGTGTAGACGTAGGCCCACGAGCCGATGTGGAAGTCGCTGCGGAAGGCCTCCTTCGCGATCTCCTTGCTGTTCGGGATCTTCGCCAGGTCGAGCTTCTCGTAGAGCCCGTCGGAGATGTAGAGCCGTCCGACATGCGTGGTCGTGAAGTTGAGGTCGACCAGCGGATTGCCCTTGGCCACCCGCGCCTTGGCCAGCCGATCGATGGTGCCGCCCACTTCGTACTCGACCGGGATGCCCGTCCTGGCCGTGAACGCCTTGCCGATGACCCGGTCGACCGTGTCCTTCCAGTTCCCGCCCCACACGCTCACCACGAGCGCGTTCTGGGCGCGCGCCGGCGCGACGAAGGACAGCGTGAGCAGCGCGAGCAGCAGCGTGACCAGCACACGTGAGCGCATGACGTTCCTCCCGGGATGACGGCACCTGGCTCCGAGACCAGTGCATGCTGCGGGACGGCGGCGCGACCTGTCAAGCCGGCCCGCCCGCCCGAAGCGTACGATTGTCCCTGGTCATGGACGACCTCGCGTTCGCCCGCGCGCAGATGGGGCTCTCGCTCGCCTTTCACATCGTCTTCGCGGTGATCGGCATCGGCGTCCCACTGTTGATGGTGGTGGCCGAGGGGCTGTGGCTGCGCACCGGCGATCGGACGTACCTGACGCTGACGCGGCAGTGGGCGCGCGGCACCGCGATCCTCTTCGCCGTGGGCGCCGTCTCCGGCACCGTGCTGTCGTTCGAGCTGGGCCTGCTGTGGCCGGCCTTCATGGCCTACGCGGGCGGCATCATCGGCATGCCGTTCTCGCTCGAGGGCTTCGCCTTCTTCACCGAGGCGATCTTCCTCGGCATCCACCTCTACGCGTGGGACCGCGTCCGTCCCGTCGTCCACTGGCTGGCGGGCGTGGTGGTGGCGGTGAGCGGCCTGGCCTCAGCGGTGTTCGTCGTGAGCGCCAACGCGTGGATGAACGCGCCCACCGGCTTCCGGATCGTCGACGGCCGGCCCGTGGACATCGACCCGATCGCGGCCATGCTCAATCCCGCCGCCGCCCAGCAGATCGTGCACATGGTGCTGGCGGCGTACGTGGCGACCGGGTTCGGCGTCGCGGGCGTCCACGCGTTCTTCCTGCTGCGCGACCGCACGAGCGTTTTCCACCGCCGGGCCTGCGCCATCGCGCTCGGCATGGGCACGGTCGCCATCCCGCTCCAGGTGGTGAGCGGCGACTTCATCGCGCGCATGGTGGCGCAGCGACAGCCGGCGAAGTTCGCGGCCATGGAAAGCCTGTTCCGCACGCAGGCCGGCGCGCCGCTCACCCTCGGCGGCCTTCCCGACGAGACCACGGGCCAGGTGCGCTTTGCGATCCACGTGCCGCGCGGGCTGAGCCTCCTGGCTCATCACGATCCCGACGCCGTGGTGATCGGGCTGGATCGGTTCCCACGCGAGGACTGGCCCAACGTGCTCGCGGTGCATCTCGGCTTCCAGGTCATGGTGGCGTGCGGGATGGCGCTGCTCGCGCTGGCGGCGTGGGCGGCGTGGCTCGCCTGGCGGCGCCGCCGCCTGCCGGACGGTCGCTGGTTCCTGCGGGCGCTCGTGGCCGCCACGCCGCTCGGCTTCGTCGCCATCGAGGCCGGCTGGATCGTGACGGAGATGGGCAGGCAGCCGTGGATCATCCACGGCATCATGCGCACGGCCGACGCGGTCACCCCCATGCCCGGCCTCGTGGTGCCGTTCGCGACGTTCACGATCGTCTACCTGGCGCTGTCGGTGATCCTCGTCGTCCTGCTGCGGCGCGGATTCCTCGAGACGGCGCCGGCGCCACGCGATGACGGCTGAGCTGGGCCTCGCGCTGATCACGCTCGCCGCCCTCGTCCTCTACGCGCTGAGCGGCGGCGCCGACTACGGCGGCGGCATGTGGGACCTGCTGGCCACGGGGCCGCGGGCGCAGCGACAGCGCGACGTCATCGAGCACGCGATCGGTCCCATCTGGGAGGCGAACCACGTGTGGCTCATCCTCGTGGTCGTCGTGCTCTTCACGGCCTTCCCGCCGGCGTTCGGCGCCATGATGACGGCGCTGCACATCCCTGTCACGCTGGTGCTCCTCGGCGTCGTCCTCCGCGGCTCGGCCTTCGCGTTCCGGAAGTACGACCCGGGCGGCCGGCGGCGCTGGGGAACGATCTTCGGGGTGGCGAGCCTCGCCACGCCGTTCTTCCTCGGTCTCACGCTCGGCGGCCTCGCCTCCGGTGACATCCGGGTGCAGGACGGGCGCATCACCACGGGGTTCTTCGCGGGCTGGACGTCGCCGTTCGCCGTCGCGGTCGGCGCGTACGCGCAAGGCCTCTTCGCGTTCCTGGCCGCCGTCTACCTCACCGTCGATGCCGAGGGCGACGCCGACGTGCAGGAGGACTTCCGGCGGCGCGCCCTCGTGGCCGGCGTGGCGCTGGCGCCGGTGGCGGCGGCAGTCTTCGCGCTCGCCCGCGACGGAGCGCCGCAGATCTTCCGCGGCCTGACGGACTGGTGGGCGCCGCTCGTGCTCATCGCGACCAGCCTCTGCGCGGTGGGGGCCCTCGTCGCGCTGTGGATGCGCCGATTCCGGATGGCGCGGATGGCCGCGGCCGGCCAGGTGAGCTCGATCCTGATCGGCTGGGCGCTCGCGCAGTATCCGTACCTTCTGGTCCCCGACATCACGATCGCCGGTGCCGCCACCGCCGCCGCCACGCTGCGGCTGCTGCTGTGGACGCTCGCGCTCGGGGCGATCATGTTGCTCCCGTCGTTCGCGTACCTCTTCTACGTCTTCCGCGGGCGCGCTTGACCCGCCTTGCGCACCTCGCAGAGTGACGATCGCAGCGCCATGGTGCCGCTGATCGGGTCGGCGATATCGGCATCGATCAGGTTGTTGTAGTTGGCGCTGCCGTCGCCCTCGGCGGCATAGCCCGGCAACTCCAGCGGCTGGCACGCCTGCCACCAGCCGAACTGAGCCGCCAGCACCTCGGGCGCGAGGGCAGGATTGAGCTTCGCGCGGGCCCTCATCGTCGCGCGCGGCGTCTCGACGTCGACCCAGTCGTCGGCGCCGATCCCCCGCGCCTGCGCCGCCGACGGATGCAGCTCCACGAGCGGATCAGGGCTGTGCCGCCGCAGCCGCGGGAGATTCCGATGCTGGCTGTGGCAGAACTGCACGACCTTGGCGCTGGTGAGCACGAGCGGATAGCGCGCGGCCAGGTCGGGACGGCTCACCGGGCTGACGGCCGGCTCGACGTAGCCGGGCAGCGGCGCGTAGCCGTGGTCGAGGAACTGCGAGGCGTAGATCTCCACGCGCTTGCTCGGTGTCGCGAAGCCCCTGGTCGCGTAGCGGCGATAGCCGATCTCGATGGGCACGCGCACACCTCGCGGATTGGCGCGCAGCGCCTCCAGCGTCACGCCGCTCGGCTCGAGCGCAAACCGATGCCCGGCATCGACGTCGCCGTCGAAGAACTGCTTGCCGAGGCCGAGCCGCTTGGCCAGCTCGCAGGCGATCCACGTGTCCGAGCGCGCCTCGCCGCGCGGCGCGACGGCCGCCGGCTTGAGCTGGACGAGCTGCTCGCCCTCGTGCGTCGGGCCGAAGCCGACGCGCAGGCCTTCCCGCTCCCACGCCGACGAGACGGGGAGCACCACGTCGGCGAGCGACGCCGTCGGCGTCAGGAAGAGATCGGCGAAGACCAGGAAGTCCAGCCGCGTGAGCGCCTCGCGCGCGGCGCGCGCGCCCGGCTGCGACAGCAGCATGTTGCCGCCGAAGCCCACCATCCCGCGCACGCGATACGGCGTGCCATCGACGATGGAGCGATAAAGATCGGCGGCGAGAATCCAGCCGTAACGTCCGATGCCGAGCGGCCGGTCCTTCAGCCCGAGCGCTTTCTCGAGCTGGCCCTTCGGCAGGAGCGACAGGGCGCCGAGGTCATTGCTCGGCGGCCGCGTCGGCCGCACGTTGCCGCCGGGAGCGTCGAAGCTGCCGGTGAGCGCATAGAGCAGCGAGATCGCGCGGACCGTCTGCGTCGCGTTGGTGTGCTGCTCCAGCCCGGTCCAGTGGAAATAGGAGACCGGGCGACGCTCCCACAGGAGCCGCGCCGTCTCGACGATCTGCCGAGCGGGCACGCCGGTGATGCGCGCCACGCGCTCCGGCGGATACTCGCGGCAGAGCGCCGCGTACCGCTCGAACGCCGGCCGGCAGGCGACGACGCCTCCAGCCGTGCTCACGCCGACGCTGCCGAGGAGCTGCGGGTCCTTGACCTCGTCCACGTAGCGCCCCGCCACCGGATCGTAGACGACGGGCCGCGAAGCCGCGGCATCCCACACGACGTAGCGATTCGCCTCGCCACCGAGGTCGGCGGCGCCGAGGAACTGCCCCGTGTCGTCGCGTACGAGGAAGGGACCGTTGGACCAGTCGCGAATGAACTCGCGATCCCACCGGCCCTCGGAAATCATCACGCCGGCCAGGCCGAGCGCCAGCGCGCCGTCGGTCCCCGGCCGTACCCGCAGCCACTGGTCCGCTCTGGCAGCGAGGCCCGCGCGCCGAGGATCGACCACGATGAGCGCCGCCCCGCGCGCCTCCGTCTCTGCGACCGCGGTCGCCTGCGCCAGGTACGAGGTCGACGGATTGTGGCCCCACAGGAGCAGGCAGCCGGTGCGCTCGAAGTCCGGCGTGCCGATGTCGACGCCGAACGTGTAGGCGGTCGCGTAGTCGCGATGCCACGCGCACAGCTCCTCGGCCCAAGTCATGTTCGGGCTGCCGAAGAGGCGGATCAGCCGGTTGATCCACGGAAAGCCGTCGGACACGGCGGTGCCGGACGGCGTCGTCACGCTGAACGCCACCGCCTCGGGGCCGTGCCGCTCGGCGACGGCGCGCATCTGCTGCGCGGTCCAGTCGAGCGCCTCCTCCCAGCTGATGCGGACCCAGCCGGGATCCGGATCACCCTTCGGCCGCGTCCGCTTCATCGGATGGAGCAGCCGGTCCTCGGCGTAGACCAGCTCGGGCGCGGCGCGGCCCTTCACGCACAGGCTCTCGCCGGTCGGATGCGAGGGGTCGGGATCGACGGAGACGAGCTTGCCGTCGACCACGGTCGAGACGCAGCCGCAGCGCGAGCGGCACAGCGCGCAGAAGCCGTGGATCTGCGTCTCCATCGACTAGCGCACCGGGCTCGATTCGAGGGAGTCGCCGAGCGCGCGCAGCAGCTTTCCGCCGTCGCCGCGCCAGGCGCTGCCGTGCATGCAGGCGAGTGTCGTCGGCCCGAGCGCGGCCAGCCGCTCGAGCGTCTGCCGCGTGTTCACCGCGTGCGCGTAGTAGTCGAGCGAGGCTCGCATGGCCTCGCTGGGGCCGAGGATGTCGCTCTCGACCAGCGCCGCGTGTTCCGCGCCGCCCTGAGTGAAGAGATCGCCGCAGAGCAGCGTGCGCGTGCGGTCCTCGAAGAGAAAGCCGCACTCCCAGGCGTGCGGCACGTGCGGCGTGTCGAGCCACCGAACGGTGCTGCGCCCGAGCGACAGCGTCTCGCCGTCGCGCAGCACCCGGGGCGGCCGATCGGCGACGTCGTTCACGGACGTCATGGCGGCGATCCTACCGCAGAGCGGCTCCGCCTGCGGCGCCACCGCCAGCCACTCGTTCAACGACCCGCATTCGTCCGCTTCGAAGTGGGAGAAGCCGATATAGCGGAGGCGGTCGACTTCCAGCACCCGGGACACGGCCTTCCGGACGGCCGGAAACATCCGCCGCAATCCCGTGTGGAACAGGAGCGGAGCCTCGTCGATGACCAGATACTGGTTGAAGGTGAAGCCCACTCCATCCGGAAATCGGACCGGAATGCTGATCCGGTAGATGCCGTCCGCGACCTCGTCGAGGCTGGTAACCATACCTACATATATCCTTGAATCCGACGCCATGCGAGACGGCACCCTCCACCTCCGGCTGAGCGAGCCCGACGCGCGGACGCTTTTGCTGGTGCAGGCCGCGGAGGAGGTCGACGCCGACGGGTTGTTGCTCTCGCCGCCGACGCGGGCGTCGGCCACCCGGCGCGCCTTCGACGACCCGGCGCAGGTCGACGATCCGGGGCGCCTGCGGACCCGCGCGGAGCTGCTGCGAAAGGAGCTCGTCCGCGAGGTCCCGGACCTGCGGCGCGTCCTGGAGCCGCCGGCGTGGCGCGGCACCACCATGCTGCTGGTGCTGGCCGTCGGCGTGGTCGTCGGCGCGGCCACGAATGCCTTCGGCCCATCGCATCACGTCAGCGTGCTCGCCTTCCCGCTCGCCACGATCCTCGGGTGGAACCTGCTCGCCTACGGCGCGTTCGTCCTCGGCGGCATCGCACGCTTGCGCGGCGGGCGGCCGGCCGCCAGCCGCCTGGCCGCGCTCGGACGCTGGCTCGAAGGCCTCCGGCTGTCGCGCCTGGCCACACGTCTGGGCGCCAGCGCCCGATCGGGTGTGGTCGCCGACGCGGTGCAGCGATTCCAGCGGCTGTGGATCCCCACCGCCGCGGCGCTGATCGCCGCTCGCGTTCGGATGATCCTCCACGCCGGCGCCTTCGCGCTGGCGCTCGGCGCCGTCGCCGGCATGTACGTCTCGGGCGTCGCCTTCGAGTACCGCGCCACCTGGGAAAGCACGTGGCTCGACGCTCCCGACGTCCAGCGCTACGTCGACATCGTGCTCGGGCCGGCCTCGCGCGTGCTCGGCATCCCCGTCCCCGACGTCGCCCCGCTCCGCGCCCCGGGCGAAGGCGACGCGCGCCCGTGGATTCACCTCTGGGCCGCCACGCTCGGGCTCGGCGTCCTGCTCCCGCGCGCGGCGCTGGCGGCGGCGGAGGCGCTGACCTCCGCCCGCCTGTCGCGCCGGCTGCCCGTCGCCGTGGACGCCGGCTACGCGCGTCGCGCCCTGCACAGCGGCCGCGGCGCGGCCACGGTGGTCGAGGTCGTCTACTACAGCTGCGCGCCGACGGCGGCGCTGCGTGACAAGCTCCACACGATCCTCCAGGAGCACGCCGGCGCGCGCGCCGTCATCCGCGACGGCGCGTCGCTCGAATACGGCGACGAGCCCGGACAGATCGCGCTGTCGGACCCCGCTCCCGGCGTGGTCGCGCTCGTCTTCACCCTGGCCCAGACGCCGGAGCCCGAGGTCCACGGCAAGTTCATCGAGCGCCTGCGCGAGCGGCTGGACGCCGCGGGCCGCGAGCTGGTGCTCGTCCTCGAGTCGGCGACGTACCGCGACCGCGTCGGCTCGGAGGATCGGGTGCGCGAGCGCCGCGCGACGTGGGAGCGCCTGCTGCGCAGCGTGCAGGTCGCGGCGGTGGACCTCGCATGACGACTGTCACCCTGAGCCTCATCTCCCACACCAACGTCGGCAAGACGACGCTGGCCCGCACGCTCCTGCGCCGCGAGATCGGCGAGGTGCGCGACCAGCCGCACGTCACCACGGTGGCCGAGGCGCACGTGCTGATCGAGACCGCGGACGCGCGCCTGCTGCTGTGGGACACGCCGGGCTTCGGCGACACCGTGCGGCTGATGACGCGACTCCGGCGCGAGGGCGATCCGATCGGCTGGTTCCTCCACCAGGTGTGGGATCGCGTGATCGACCGCCCGCTCTGGTGCAGCCAGGAGGCGGTGCGCAACGTGCGCGAGGAGGCCGACGTCGTCCTCTACCTGGTCAACGCCACCGAGGACCCGGAGACCGCCGGCTACATGAAGCACGAGCTGGAGCTGCTGGCGTGGATGCGCCGCCCGGTCCTGGTCTTGCTGAACCAGGTGGGGTCGGACGCGGACACCGTGGAGCGCTGGCGGCGTCATCTCGCCGGCATTCCCGTCGTGCGGGGCGTGCTCTCGCTCGACGCATTCAGCCGCGCCTGGGTGGAGGAGAGCCTCGTCCTCGAGCGGGTCGCCGAGCTGCTCGGGGCCGACAAGCGGGCGGCCATGCAGCGCCTCCTCCGCGCGTGGAACGAGCGGAACGTGGGCATCTTCGACGCCGCCGTCGATGCCATCGCCCGGTACCTCGCCGAGATCGCGGTCGACCGCGAGCCGA
>DATBJF010000143.1:0-45912 GCA_036556545.1 Candidatus Methylomirabilota bacterium | reverse complement strand
GCTCACCGACGACCTTCCGAAGGCGCTGGTGGAGGTCAACGGCCGGCCACTGCTCGAGCTGCTGATCGATCGCCTGCGCGCGTTCGGCATCCTCGACATCACGCTGTGCCTGCGCTATCGGGCCGACAAGATCCGCGCGCGCTTCGGAGACGGCGCCGCGCACCGCGTGAACATCCGTTACGTCCAGGAGGAGGAGCCGCGGGGGACGTGCGGCGCCCTGAGCCTCATCACCGAGGAATGGGCCGAGCCGTTCTTCGTCCTGAACTGCGACGTGCTGTCCGACGTCGACCTCGTCAGCATGCACAAGTTCCACCTGCTGAACGGCTGTGATCTGACCGTCGCCGTCGCCGACCGCGCGTTCGAGGTGCCGTTCGGCATCGTGGAGGTCGACCACGAGCGCGTGGTGCGCCTGTCCGAGAAGCCGAAGCTGAAGTTCTCGGTCAACGCGGGCATCTACCTGCTGAATCCCGACGTCAAGCGGGCGGTGCCGGCCGATCGCCGCTACGACATGACGGACCTCATCGGCGACCTGCTGCGCCGCGAGCGGATCGTCGGCAGCTTTCCCATCCGATCCGCGTGGCTCGACGTCGGCGACGCGACCGCGCTGCGGCGCGCCGAGCAGGACACGCGCGATGCCTAGCGGGCGGCCGCGGGTGGCCGGTCTGCTGCCGGTCCGGCTGCAGAGCGTGCGATGCCCGAACAAGGCGCTGCGACCGTTCGCCGGCAGCTCGCTCACCCGGCTGGCGCTGGAGAAGCTGGCGCAGAGCGAGGCGGCGGACACGGTGTACTTCGCCGCCCACGAGGAGGAGCTGCTGGAGCTGGCGCGTGACGTGCCGCGCGTGCGCGTCATCCGCCGCAGCCGCGCGTCCGCCCTCGGCGAGGACGGCCCGACCATCTACGACTTCATGGCGGAGATCGAGGAGCCGATCATCGCCACCCTGAACGCGTGCGCGCCCTTCGTCCGGGTCGCCACCTACGATCGCGCCATTCGCGAGTTCATCGCGTCCGGCGCCCGCTCGCTGCTGCCCGTGGTCGAGACGCAGGAGTGGTACTTCGACGAGACCGGCCGGCCGCTCAACGCGCCCGGCGCTTCGGTCATCAACAGCAAGATGCTGCCGAAGGTCTACCGGGCCACACACCCGTTCACGATCTACTACAAGGACCGCTTCCTCACCGATTTCCGCGTGTGGCACTTCGCCCCGGACGATCCGCGACTCTTTCACGTGGCCGAGGACGAGGCCATCGACATCGACACGGCGTTCCAGTTCGAGGCGGCCGAGGCGCTCTACCAGGCGCGCCTCGCGCGCGCGGTGGTCGCGTAGGGTGCGCGCGACGGGGCTTCGACTGTGCGCGCTGATTCCCGCGCGGGGCGGCAGCAAGGGCCTCGTGCGCAAGAACCTGCGCGCGTTTCGCGGGACGCCGCTGGTGGCCCACGCCGTCGAGACGGCGCGCCACGTGAGCGGGCTCGATCGCATCGTGGTGTCGACGGACGACCACGAGATCGCCGAGGTCGCGCGCCGGGCGGGCGCCGAGGTCCCGTTCCTCCGGCCGCCGGAGCTGGCCACCGACGAGACGCCGACGCTGCCCGTCGTGCAGCACGCGGTGCGATGGCTCGAGTCGCACGGCGTCCGCGTCGACGCCGTGGTGCTGCTGCAGGCGACCTCGCCGCTGCGGACGGCGCCGCACGTGGAGGCGGCCATCACGAAGTTCCTCGAGACGGGCGCCGACTCCGTCACCACGGTGTGCGCCGTCGAGGACAACCCCTACTGGATGCAGCGGCTCGAGGGCGATCGCCTGCGGCCGCTGATGGCGGAGGGCCAGCGGTACGCCCGGCGCCAGGATCTGCCGTCGGTGTACCGGCTGACGGGCGCCGTCTATGTCACCCGGCGCGACGTGATCATGGAGCAGGGCCGGATGCTCGGCGACGACACGCGCGCCATCGTCGTCGGCCGGCGCGAGTCGATCGACGTCGACGACGAGCTCGACCTGCGACTGGCCGAGCTGATCGCCGCCGAGGAGGTGTCTGCGTGAGCGTGAACGACTATCTCAAGGGAAACTACGAGCTGGCCCCCGCCGCGACGGACGGCACGACCCCGCCGCCGGCGCCCGGCGTGGCCAGCCTCGAGGAGGAATTCGAGCGCCAGGCGCTGCAGAAGCTCGGCGGCAGCATCGCGTTCATCAAGAAGTCCAAGAGCTTCGTGTGGAAGGGCCCGTCGAGTGACCGCGCTCGCTGAGCGGCTGGCCGCGAGGCTCGGGGAGATCACCCTCGCCAAGACGGCGGAGCTCGGCCTGGAGAACGCGCGCAAGAACCTGCCGTACCTCAAGCGGACGATCGCCGACCTCGAGGCGGATGCCACCGGCGAGAATGCCGTCGTCATCGCGGCCGGTCCGAGCCTGCATCGGACGCATCCGATCGACGCGCTGAAAGCGGCGGACTTTCGTGGGCTCGTGATCGCCGTCGACGGCTCCCTCGGCTACTGCCTGCGCAACGGCGTGGTGCCGGATTACGTCGTGACCGTCGATCCTCATCCGTACCGCATCGTCCGATGGTTCGGAGACCCGGATTTCGCCACCCGGCCCGCTGACGACTACTTCCGCCGGCAGGACCTCGATCCCGCGCACTGGAAGGACGAGGAGCGGCGCAACCAGGAGCTCCTCGATCTGGTGGACCGCCACGGGGCCCGCATCCGCTGCCTCATCGCGACCTGCGTGGATCCGAGCGTCACCCGCCGCTGCCACGCGGCGGGCATGGAGCTCTACTGGTGGAACCCGCTCTACGACGACTACGACGCGGCCGACAGCGTGTCGCGCCGGGTGTTCGAGCTGAACGGCGTGCCGTGCATGGTGACCGGCGGCAACTGCGGGAGCGCGGCCTGGATCGCCGCGCACTCGGTGCTCGGTCGTCGGCGGGTGGCCCTGGTCGGGTTCGATCTCGGCTATCCGCCGGGCACGCCGCTCCAACGTACGCAGTACTACGTCGAGATGACGCAGCTCTTCGGCGATCGCCTCGGCGAGTACTTCAGCGAGTTCCGGCATCCGCAGAGCGGCGAGACCTGGTACGCGGACCCCGCGTATCACTGGTACCGCCAGATCTTCCTGCAGCTCGTGCAGGAGGCGCCCTGCGAGACGTTCAACTGCAGTCAGGGCGGCACCGTCTTCGGGCCGGGCGTGACGCTCCTCGACTTCGCGTCGTTCCTGCAGACCCACGGCGGCCGCCGCTAAGGAGCCACGGATGGCGAAGGTGCTCTTCATCAACCCGATCGTGCGGGGCGACGACAATCCGAAGCACGTCCCGTACGGCATCGCGCTGCTGGCGGCCATCCTCCGGCAGGACGCGCGTCATCGCTTCCAGGTCTTCGACGGCAACGCCTGGCGCGTGCGCGACGAGGTCATCGCGGACATCCTCCGCGCCGACGACTGGGACGTGGTGGCCCTGGGCGGCATCACCACCACCTACGGCCACGTGAAGACGCTCGTGCGCATGGCGCGCGCGGTGAGACCGCGGGCGCTCATCGTCGTCGGCGGCGGCCTCGTCACCGCCCAGCCGCGCGACATCATGCAGCTGCTCCCGGAGATGGACATCGGGGTCATCGGCGAGGCGTTCCAGACCTTCCCCGAGCTGCTCGATCGCGTCGAGGACGGCAGCCGCGCCTGGCACACGGTGAAGGGCATCATCTGGCGCGGCCCCGACGGCGCGCCGCGCCTGACGCCCGAGCGGCCCCTGGTCCACGACATCGACGCGGTTCCGTACCCGGCGTGGGACCTGTTCCCGCTCGACATCTACTTCCGCAACAGCTCGCTGCTCTACAGCGAGGAGTCGTTCACGGCCCGGCGGCGGCTCGACTTCAACGGCAGCTACGGCTGTCCGTTCATCTGCCGCTTCTGCTTCCACCTCGGCCTGGCCGGCGACATGGTGTACGAGTCGAAGCCCGACGGCGCCACCGACGTCGTCTTCACCCACGACCGCATGAACCGGTGGCACAGCCCGCGCTACATCGTCGGCATGGCCAAGTACGCGCGCGAGCGGTTCGGCATGGACTTCGCGCTGTTCTTCGACGAGAACCTGCTGGCCATCAACTCCGCCTCGCGCAATCGCTGGCTGCCGGAGCTGTGCCGGTTGTGGATCGAGGAGGGCCTGCAGCCGTCGTGCATCCGCGAGGGCGTGGCCCACGACGAGCGCTGCACGGGCGTGCACTGGGGCGGCACCAGCCATGCCGCGCTCGCGAACCCGGCGATTCTCGGGCAGATGCGCGCGGCCGGCTGCTCGCAGCTGCTCTACGGGCTGGAGTCGTTCAACCGTCGCATCCTCAAGAACATGGGCAAGGGCTCGACGCCCGAGAGCAACGTGCGCGCCGTGCAGCTGACGCTTCAGGCGGGCATCCGTCCGATCCCGAACCAGATCATCGGCTTCCCCGACGAGTGGTTCGACAGCCTCTACGACGCCATGCGGGCGTGGGACGACCTCGGCATCGTGGTGAAGCCGTTCTTCGCCACGCCGTATCCGGGCTCGGAGTGGTACTACCGCTACAAGGACAAGATCCTCGCCCAGTACGACAACGACATGGACGCGTTCCTGACGGATCTCGGGGACGCCACCAAGATCACCGCGAACATCTGCGAGCACTTCAACGCCGTCGAGCTGCTCGGGCTCCGTGAGCTGATGGTCGCGCGCGACGTCAAGCGCATCCAGGAGTACGAGCGCCTGTGGGTGGCGCGACACGGACAGCCGACGTTCTCCGACGTGAAGTGGGCCGGCGCCGAGCGACGGCGTGCCGCGGCCCGCGCGACCCCGGCGGGCGCCGAAGCGCTCGCGGGCCCGCCGGTGGCAGGACGAGCCGCGAGGTGATCGGCACGACCACCGGGCGCGAGCCGGCCCGCGAGGCGACGGCCACGCGTGGGCGCGTGATGCTGGTGCTGCCGCGTGCCGACCACGTCCGCGGCTATGCGCCGCTGGCGGCCGCGCTTCCCGAGGTGGGGCTCGAGCCGATCGTCGTCTCCGCCGCCGCGGACGGTGCACCGGACACGAGGGTGCGGCGCCTGACCGCGGAGTTCTATGGATCCCCGGGGGGCGCCGCGGCCTGGCTGCGGCTGGTGCTCAGACGGGAGCTGGCGGCGCGCCGGCTGCTGCGGGAGCTGGCGCCGGACGCGCTCGTCGTGCCGTCCGACGTGTCGGATGCCCTGGCCGCGTTCGTGGCCGCCGCACGCCGCCGCCGGGTGCCCGTCGTGTACGTCCAGGGCGTGCCGGTCTTCGCGGACTTCCCGCGGCTGAACGCGGAAACGCACGCGGCACGCGCACGCCACCGGCGCCTCGCCGGCGCGCTCGTCCAGTCGATCCTCGGCCTGGTGGGAATCCACGTGGCGACCGCTGCGAAGGCCGTGCTCGGCTCACGCGCCGATCGCGTCCTGGTGATGGACGACGAGCAGGCGCAGGTCCACGTCCGTGCCGGGGTGCCTTCCGAGCGCGTGACCGTGACCGGCGCGCCCTTCGTCGACCGGCTGGTCGCTCTGCGCCGCCGGTTCGATGCCGAGACGCGGCGGCGGACGCTGGCCGCGGTGGGCGTCGAGGCCCCGGTGGCGCTGATTCTCACCAAGAGCCTCCATCGCCTGGGGTGGACGACACGCGACATGCACGACACGCTCGTGCGAGACATGGTGGATGCCGTCCGCGCGGAGCTCCCGGGCTGGACCTGCCTCGTGAAGCTCCACCCGGCGGAGTCGGTCGAGGAGTATGGCGCCCTGACCGATCGTGACGACCCGCCCGTTCACCTCGTCAAGGAGGCGGAGGTCGAGCCGCTGCTGCTCGCCAGTGACGTGGCCATCAGCCTCGGGACGTCGGGAGCGGCGCTGAGCGCGCGGGTGCTCGGCACGCGTCTGGTCGTCGTCACACACCCCTCGGTGCCGATGCTGGGCGCTCATGGCCACCTGGCGGCCGACCGGGCGACGGTGCGCTCGGCGGCCGAGCTGAGATCGCGGCTGCGTGAGGTGCGCGCGACGCCCGCGCCGCCGGCGGCCGACAGCGCCGCCGTCGCGACCGACGGTCGTGCGTCGGAGCGGATCGCGCGGGCGCTCCGCGAGATCGTGCAGACGGGACGGTCGGGGCGGTCGTGCTGAGCGGCATTCCCCGGCGGCTCGCGCGGCAGTCGGGCGCCTACGCCGCCGTCGCCATCGCCGGCTCGGCGCTCGGCGTCCTGCTCTTGCCCGTGTACACGCGCGTGCTCTCGCCGGCCGAGTTCGGCCTGATCGCGCTGCTGGACGTGCTCGCGCTCCTCCTGACGACGGTCTTCTCGCTCGGCGCCACCGCCATGGTGCCGTTTTACTACGCCGACGAAGCCGATCCCGGCCGGCGCCGCGGCTGTCTCGGCACGCTGCTGATCGGGATCACGGGGATCAACGTGCTGCTCACCCTCGTCGTGATCACGACGGCGGGGGTGGTCGTCGGCGCGCTGCTGCCGTCGGTGCCCGTGTGGCCGTTCGTGCCCGTGGTGGCGGCCACGGCGCTCCTCGAGCCGTACTGGATCGTCGCGGCGGCGGTGCTCCAGATCCAGGAGCGAGCCAGCACCCACAGCGTGCTGACGTTTCTTCGACAGGTGACCGCCAACGCGCTGCGGATCGTGGCCGTCATCGTGCTGGATCTGGGCGTGCTGGGCTTCGTCGGCGCCGGGCTCGTGACCGCGCTCGTCTGGCTGCTGCCGGCGGCCATGCTGCTGCGTCGCGAGACGACGTGGAGCTTCGCGCCGCGTGAGCTGTGGCGCGCCCTCCGTGTGGGTGGGCCGACGGTGCCGAACAACCTGCTGAGCTACGGGTTCCGCGCCGCCGACCGGGTCGTCCTGGAACGCTTCGCGACCCGCGACGAGATCGGTCTCTATTATCTGGCGCTCCGGATCGCCGAGGTCGGGCGCCTGGCCTCCGACGTCTTCGTCAGCGCCTGGCGGCCCATCTTCTTCAAGGAGGCGGGACGGCCGGGATTCGCCGAGAGCGTCGTGCCGATCGTGATCCGCACGAGCGCGGTGGCGTTCATCGGTCTCTTCGTGGCCGGCGCGCTGTTCGCGCCGGAGATCGTCGGCCTCCTCATGGCGGCCGAGTACGCGGGCGCGG
The DNA here is from genome assembly GCA_036556545.1 of Candidatus Methylomirabilota bacterium. Classification (GTDB taxonomy): domain Bacteria; phylum Methylomirabilota; class Methylomirabilia; order Rokubacteriales; family CSP1-6; genus AR12. The sequence continues at coordinate 38,817 of DATBJF010000143.1, read as the reverse complement.
CGCTGTTCGTGCCGCCGCTGCTGGCCGCCATGGCGCTCAAGGGGATGTACGCGCCGCCGTATCTGATGATCTGGTTCCGCAAGAAGACGGGCTATCTGCCGCTGGTCAGCGCAGCGACGCTCGTCGTCGGACTGACCGCGACGCTGGTCCTCGCCTCGCGCTGGGGCGCCTGGGGCGCCGCCATCGCCTACGCGCTGTCGTGGACGGTGCTGTTCGCGATCACGCTCGGTCTCGGGCGCCGGCTCTACCGCGCGCCGTATCCCTGGCGCGAGGTGGTCACCGCCTCGGCGCTGGCCGCGGTCGTGGTCGGCGTCTCGACGTTCGTCGAGCCCGGCCTCGGCGGCGCCGCCGCCAAGCTCGCGCTGCTGGCCGGCTTCGGCGTGGCCATCGTGGCGACCGGCTGCGTGCGGATCGCCGAGCTGCGCTCGGCGCTGGCGCCGGTACGCGCGGTCTCCCGCCGCCGCGAGACCACGGTGACGGCGCGATGACGGGCCCGCGCGTCCTTCTCTCGATTCCCAACACGCTGTCGACCCGCAACCTGCTGCGTACCGGCGTGCTGCCGCTCGTGCGCGCGGCCGCCGAGCGCGTGATCCTGGTCGCCCCGTTCGCCGACGAGCCGCTCTTCAGGAACGAGTTCGTCGACGACGCCGTCGTGGCGTTTCCGATGTCGGCGTACCGTCCCGGGCGGTTCGAGCGCGCGCTCCGGAGCGCGATCTACAACCTCTATCTCGCGGGACCGGTGCCCGACAGCCTGCAGCTGTTCCTCCACCGGTGGGCGGAGAACCATCCGCGCGTCGGCCGCTTCCGTCCGGCCCTCACCCGGCGGCTGTTACCGGCCTTCCGAGGCCTGCTGGCGCCGCTCCATCGCGTGTTCGTCGCCACCGGCGACGCCGGCGCGTACGATGCGCTGCTTCGCCGCGAGCGGCCCGACGTCGCCGTCTTCAGCCGGCTCTTCTTCACCGACGAGATTCCGCTCATGCGCGCCGCCGCCCGGGCCGGCATTCCGACGGTGGGCGTCGTCGCCAGCTGGGACAACCTCACCACCAAGGGGCCGCTGCTGCCCCGTCTCGATCGACTCGTGGTGTGGAACGACCTGATGCGGGAGGAGGCGGTGCGCTATCACGGGTATCGCCCGGAGCAGATCACCGTCGCCGGCGCCCCGCACCATGATGCCGTCTTCGACGGTCGCGAGGCGCTGCCGGCGCGCGACGCCTTCTTCGCGCGCCTCGGTCTCGACCCGGCCAAGCGGCTGATCACGTATGCGGGGGAGGATCCGATCATCGCGCCGGACGCCCCGCAGTACGTCGAGCTGCTCTACAAGTTCCTGCGCGACGGCCGGCTGCGTGGCGCGTGCCAGCTCCTCGTCCGCCCGCACCCCCAGGACGATCCGCGGCGATTCGACGCGTTCCGCGGGCGGCCGGGCATCGTGGTCGACCTGCCGGGCCGCCCGTCCGACGGTCACTGGATGGACATGAGCCGGCAGGACCTCGTCCACCTCTACGCCACGATGCGCTGGAGCGACCTCGTGGTGAACGTCACCTCCACGATCGTGCTCGACGCCGCCTTCTTCGACACGCCGACCGTCTGCATCGGCTTCGGCTACACGGCGCCGCCGACGTTCTATCAGTCGCCGCTCCGCTTCTTCGAGATGGACCACTTCCGCTACGTCATGCGCGCGGGCGCCACCAGGCTGGTGACGTCGGAGCCGGAGCTCCTGGACGCGGTGAACGACTATCTGGAGGATCGCACGCGGCAGGCCCTCGGCCGCCGGCGCATCGTCGACGAGCTGGCGCAGTTCCGCGACGGTGGCAGCGGCCGGCGGGTCGCGGAGGCGATCATGGCTGGGATTCCGGCGTCGCGGACGAGAGCCGCCGCCGGGCGGCATAGTACGGCTGCAGCAGCCGCCCCCGCACGCGCCAGGTGACGACATGACGGAGCACGCCACGTCGATGTCGTTCGCGCGGAAGCGCGGGCCGCTCCCCCGGCGCCGGCTCGGCGACGACCCGAAGCAGGAAGGGGTCGTCGTCCTGGCGCGTGACCCGGAATCCGGCCCGCGCCAGCACGCGGCCAAGCGTCTCCGGCGAGAAGTTGTACAGGTGCTCCACGCGGAGGAACTCCGTGAAGGGAATCCGCCACGGTCCCATGAAGTCGGGGACCTCGATGAAGAGGCGACCACCCGGCGCCAGCCGCGGGCGGAGCGCGGCCAGCACGCCCACCGGATCCTCGAGATGCTCGACCACGTGAAACAGCGCGATGACGTCGAAGCGCGCGGCCGTGTCGAGATCCTCGACGCGCCGGCGCGCGATCGACAGGCCGTGCTGCTTCTCGGCGAAGTCGGCGTACGGCCCGTCGAGCTCGAGCCCGAGCACCCGGGCGCCTGCCGCGCGCGCAAGGACCAGGAAGTCGCCGAGCCCGCAGCCGACTTCCAGCACGCGCGCCCCGTCGAGACGCTGGCCGGCGCGGCCGACGAAGAAGTCGACGGTGTTGCGGGCCTGCGTCCGGCTGGAGGCCAGCAGGCGCTCCTGAAACCGGCCGCTCGCGTCGATGTACTGGGTGTAGATCCGCTCGCGATAGAAGCGGGCGAGACGCTCGCGCCCGGGGCGAGGATTGGCGTAGACGAGATCGCAGCGCCGGCACGCCACCGTGCGCACCCGCTGCCCCCAGCGCGCGCGGAAGGAGAGGACGCGCGCGTCGTCCACGTCGCAGATCGCGCACGCGACGGATTCGTCGCCGTCGGTCATGCGGCGACCGACGTTACACGACGGGTTCGCCGCCGGTCAAGTGCGGAGGCGCGGCCATGAAGTGGTCGGGCACGACGGTCACGGTGACGGGGGCGGGAGGCTTCATCGGCAGCCATCTCACCGAACGGCTGGTGACGCTGGGAGCCCGCACACGCGCCGTCGTCCACTACAACGGCGACGGCCGCCGCGGCTGGCTCGATCACTCGGCCGTGGCCGGCGACATCGACGTCATCGCCGGCGACGTCCGCGATCCGGCGAGCGTGCAGCGCGCGTTCGACGGCGTGGAGGTCGTCTTCCACCTGGCGGCCCTGATCGCGATTCCCTACTCGTACGTCTCGCCGGAATCCTACGTCCGCACGAACGTGGAAGGCACGCTCAACGTGCTCGACCTGGCGCGGCGGGCCGGCGCCCGCGTCGTGCACACGTCCACCAGCGAGACGTACGGGACCGCTCAGTACACGCCGATCGACGAGCGCCATCCCACCTGCGCCCAGTCCCCGTATGCCGCCAGCAAGGCCGGCGCCGATCAGCTCGCGCTCAGCTACTACCACGCCTTCGCGCTGCCCGTGACCGTCGTGCGCCCGTTCAACACGTTCGGGCCGCGCCAGTCGCCGCGCGCCGTGATCCCGACGATCGTGACGCAGGCGCTCGAGGGCCAGGCCGTCCGGCTCGGCTCGCTCACGCCGCGCCGCGACCTGACGTTCGTGGCCGACACGGTGGACGGCTTCGTGCGCGCGGCCGAAGTCGAGCGCGCCGTCGGCGAGACCGTCAATCTCGGGACCGGCCACGACGTGTCGATCGGCGAGCTGGCGGCGCGCATTCTCGACCTCGTCGGCAGCGGCGCCCGGGTGACGGAGGATCCGCGCCGCGTCCGGCCGGACGGCAGCGAGGTGTGGCGGCTCGTGTGCGACGCCAGCAAGGCCGCCACGCTCCTCGACTGGCGGCCGCGCACGTCCCTCGACGATGGGCTGCGCGAGACGATCGAGTGGTTCCGGACCCGCCGCGGGGCCTATGACACGGCGACCTACCATGTCTGAGCGCATCCCGCTGGCCGAGCCCCGGATGTTCGGCGCCGAGGCGCCCTACCTGGCCGAGTGCGTGGCCACCAACTGGGTCTCGTCGGCCGGGCCGTTCGTCGACCGCTTCGAGCGCGAGCTGGCGAAGATCGCGGGTGTCCGCCACGCGGTGGCGTGCGCCAGCGGCACGGCCGCCATCCACGTGGCCCTGCTCGCGGCCGGCGTCGAGCCGGACGACGAGGTCCTCGTCCCGGACCTGACATTCGTGGCCACCGCCGCTGCCGTCCGCTACTGCGGCGCCTGGCCGGTCCTCATGGACGCCGAGCCCGTCCACTGGCAGATGGACGTCGGCAAGGCCCTGGAGTTCCTCGAGCGCGAGTGCCTGTGGCAAGGCGGGCGGCTCCTCAATCGCGCCACCCGCCGGCGCGTGCGCGCGGTCCTCCCGGTTCATCTGCTCGGACATCCCGTGGACATGGCGCCGCTCCGCGAGGCGGCGGGACGCCTGGACCTGGCCGTGGTGGCGGACGCCGCCGAGGCCCTCGGCGCCGGGTATCGTGGCGAGCCGATCGCCCGCGCGGCCGACGTGGCGGCCGTGAGCTTCAATGGCAACAAGGTGGTGACGGCAGGCGGCGGCGGCGCGGTCCTCACCGACGATGGCCAGGTGGCCGCGCGCGTGCGCTACCTCACGACGCAGGCGAAGGACGACGCGGTCGAAGGCGTGCACGGCGCCATCGGCTTCAACTACCGCCTCACCAACCTCCAGGCGGCTGTCGGCGTCGCCCAGCTCGAGCACCTGGACGAGTGCCTGGCCAGCAAGCGCCGGTCGGCTGCGCACTACGCCCGCACGGTGGCGGATCTTCCGGTCACGCTGCCGCGGGAGGCGCCGTGGGCCGCCTCGTCGTGGTGGCTCTACACCGTGCTCGTCGACGAGGCGCGATTCGGCCTCGAGCGGCCCCGCCTGCTGCGCGCGCTCGCCGAGCGGCGCATCGAGACGCGACCGCTGTGGGCCCCGGTCTCGACCCAGAAGCCGTTCGCCGGCTGCCAGGCCTATCGCATCGAGCACGCCCCCGACCTGCACCGGCGCTCGCTGAGCCTGCCGTCCTCGGTCGGGATCACGCCGGCGCAGCTCCAGACGGTCACCGACGCGCTGCGTGAGATCCACGGGAAGGCTCGCCCATGACGGCCACACCGCTCGCGGGGCGCGTCGTCATCCTGACCGGCGCCGCCGGCCTGCTCGGCCGCTCCCATGCGACGGCGCTCGTCGAGGCCGGCGCGCGCGTCGCGCTGGCCGACGTCCGCGGCGGCGCCGTCAAGGATCTCGCGGCCGGCTTCGACGCGCGCGTGGCCGTGCCCATCGAAGCGGACGTCACCGATCGAGAGTCGGTGCGCGCCATGGTCGGCCGGACGCGCGACGTCTTCGGACGGGTCGACGTGCTGGTGAACAACGCCGCGCTCGATCCCAAGTTCGACCGCGGCACGGCGGCGGAGCACGGGGCGACCTTCGAGACGTTCCCGCTGGAGGCCTGGCACGCGGCCATCGGCGTGAACCTGACGGGAATGTTCCTGTGCTGCCAGGCGGTGGCGCCCGTCATGCTGGCTCAGGGACAGGGCGTGATCGTCAACATCGGCTCGATCTACGGGATGGCGGGGCCCGACCAGCGCCTGTACGAGACGGCCGGCGCTGGCCCCGTGTTCAAGCCCGTCACGTACTCGGTGACGAAGAGCGCCGTCTACGGCCTCACCCGCTATCTCGCCGCGTACTGGGCGCGCAAGAACCTCCGCGTGAACGCGCTCACGCTCGGCGGCGTCGAGCACGAGCAGGAGCCGGCCTTCGTTCTGCGCTACGGCGAGCGCGTCCCGCTGGGCCGAATGGCGCGCCCGGACGAGTACGGCGGCGCCCTCGTCTTTCTCGCCTCCGACGCCTCCTCGTACATGACCGGCGCCAATCTCGTCGTGGACGGAGGCTTCACGGCATGGTGAGGGCGCTGGCGATCATTCCGGCCCGCGGCGGCTCCAAGGGCATCCCGCGCAAGAACCTGCGCGCGCTCGGCGGCCATCCCCTGCTCGCCTGGAGCATCGCCGCCGCCGAGGCCGCCGAGAGCGTCGCTCGCGTGATCGTGTCGACGGACGACCCGGAGATCGCGGAGGCGGCGCGCGAGTACGGCGCCGAGACGCCATTCCTGAGACCGGCCGAGCTCGCCGCCGACGACACGCGCGACCTGCCCGTCTTCCAGCACGCGCTGGCCTGGCTCGACGCCCACGAGGGTGAGCGGCCCGAGATCGTCGTCCACCTTCGCCCGACGTCGCCGCTGCGGCGCGCAGGGGACATCGACCGGGGCGTGCGGGCCATCGCCGCCGATCCGAGCGCGGACGCCGTGCGCTCGGTGTGCGCGCCGTTCCAGAACCCCTACAAGATGTGGCGGCTCGGCGCCGACGGGGCGCTCCAGCCGCTGCTGGGGGCGGAGCTCCACGAGCCCTACAACGCGCCGCACCAGACGCTGCCACCCGTGCTGTGGCAGACGGGCTACATCGACGTGGTCCGGCGCCGCACGATCGTGGAGCAGTCATCCATGACCGGACGCCGGATCCTGCCTCTCGTCGTCGATACCGATAGCTGGGTGGACATCGATAGCCTGGCGATGCTCGAGTACGCCGAGCTTCTCATCCGATCCGGCCGTGTGGCGCCGGCGGTTCCGAGGCGCGCCGCGGTGGCGGCCAGGAGGACGTGATGGAGATCCGTATCGGGGAGCGGGTGGTGGGGGACGGCCAGCCGGCGTTCGTGATCGCCGAGGCGGGCATCAATCACAACGGCTCCATGGACAACGCTCGCCGGCTCATCGACATCGCGGCCGAGGCCGGCGCGGACGCCGTGAAGTTCCAGATGCGGACGTACGCCGAGCTATTCCGCGACGGCGCCGTCGAGGACATGTCGCAGGAAGACATCGGCTTCCAGTACGTCATGCACCTCATCCGCGACTTCGAGCTGGCGCCGGAGCAGTACGCGGAGCTCGCCCAGTACACGGCCGCGCGCGGGCTCCTGTTCCTGTGCACGCCGTGGGACAAGCGCAGCGTCGACAGCCTGGAGGAGATCGGCGTCCCCGCCTACAAGATCGCCTCCGCGGACCTGACCAACCTCGATCTGCTCGAGGTGGTGGCCGCCAAGAAAAAGCCGCTGATCGTGTCGACGGGAATGTCGACCCTGGCCGAGATCGACGTCACCGTCGACTTCCTCCGCCGGGCGGGCGCCGACTTCGTCCTCCTGCACTGCAACAGCAGCTACCCCACCGCCTTCAAGGACGTCAATCTCAAGTTCATCCAGACGCTGCGCGACCGGTTCAGCTGCCTGGTCGGCTATTCGGGCCACGAGCTCGGCATCGCGGTGAGCGAGGCGGCCGTGGTCGCCGGCGCCTGCGTGGTCGAGCGCCATTTCACGCTGGACCGGACGATGAAGGGACCGGACCACGCGATGAGCCTCGAGCCCACCGGTCTCAAGAAGCTCGTCCGCGACATCCGGCACATCGAAGAGGCCATGGGCACCGGCGTGCGTGTCATGTCGCGCGGCGAGTACATGAACCGAAAGGTGCTCGGCAAGTCCGTGGTGAGCACGCGCGCCGTGCGCGCGGGCGAGCGGATCACGGCCGACATGCTCGCCGTCAAGAGTCCCGCCCACGGGCTGTCGCCGCAGAGGATGCACGAGCTGGTCGGACGGCCCGCGCGCCGCGACGTGCCGGAGGGCAAGTACTTCTTCGAGTCCGATCTGGCCGACGATCCCCGGGCGAGCCGGCGGTTCGCGTCGCCGCACCGCTGGGGCCTCATCGTGCGCTACCACGACCTCGCGCAGGTGATCGGCGACGCCCGCCCGCGCGCCGTCGAGTTCCACTTCAGCAGCCACGATCTCGCCCGCGAGACCGTGGTTTCGGTCATGCGGCAGACGGAGCTGATCGTCCACGCCCCCGAGCTGTACGGAGACCAGCTGCTGGACCTCTGCGCCAGCGCCCCGGCCGCGCGCCGGCAGTCCATTGCCCACGCGCAGTCGGCGATCGACGTGGCCCGGCGTCTCAGGCGGTCCTTTCCCGATCCGCCGGGGCCGGTGAAGGTGGTGCTCCACGTCGGCGGGATGACGTACGGCCGGCCCGCCGAGGAGCGCGCGAAGGACCAGATGTACGCGATCATGAGCGAGACCCTGCGCGCGCTCGACACGCGCGACGTCGAGCTGCTGCTCGAGAACCTGCCCCCGATTCCCTGGTACAAGGGCGGCCAGTGGTGGTCGAACGTGTTCACCGACGCCGACCGGATGCGCGCCTTCTGCGCGTCCGAGGGCTACGGCATGTGCTACGACACCTCGCACGCGCAGCTCTGGTGCAACTTCACCGGCCAGGCGCAGGCGGCCTACGTCGCCCCGCTCGCGTCGCTCATCCGCCACCTTCACATCTCGGATGCCTCCGGAACCGACGGGGAGGGGCTGCAGATCGGGGACGGCGACGTCGACTTCGCGGCGCTGGCGCCGACGCTGCTCGCGACCGGCGCCACCTACACGCCGGAGATCTGGATGGGGCACAAGGAGGACGGCGAGGGGTTCTGGGTGGCGCTCAACCGCCTGCAGGCCTTCGGCTTCTAGCATGAAAGTCCTGTTGACCGGCCTGGGCAGCGTCGGGCAGCGGCACGCGCGCAACCTGCGCGCGCTCCTCGGCAACGAGGTGGAGCTGCTCGCGCATCGCACGCGTGGCGGCGGCCTGGTTCCGCCCGCCGACGGGCCGGCGACGCCGGAAGCCGAGCTCGGCATCCGCCGTGTCGCCTCGCTCGACGCGGGCCTGGCCGAGCGGCCGGACGCCGTCTTCGTCACCAATCCCACCGCGCTGCACCTGCCCGTGGCGCGGGCGGCGGTCGAGGCCGGATGCCACGTCTTCATCGAGAAGCCGCTCACCGACGCCTGGGAGGGCGTGGAGGACTTTCTCGCCGCCGTCGAGCGCAAGGGCGTGGTCACGGCCGTCGGCTATCAGCTGCGCTTTCATCCGGGGTTGACGCGCCTGCGCGAGCTGCTCGACGCGAAGGCGATCGGCCGCCCGCTGGCGGCGCGGCTGGAGTTCGGGGAATATCTGCCCGGGTGGCACCCGTGGGAGGACTACCGCGAGAGCTACGCCGCGCGCCGCGACCTCGGGGGCGGGGTGCTCCTCACGCAGATCCACGACATCGACTACGCCTGCTGGCTCTTCGGCCTGCCCGCGCGCGTCTCCGCCGTGGGCGGGCACCTGACGGATCTGGACGTGGACGTGGAGGATCTGGTCTGCGCGACGCTCGCATGCGGGCGCGACGGGCGCCTCTTCCCGGTCGAGCTGCGGCTCGACTACGTCCAGCGTCCGCCCGTGCGCCGCTGCGCGGTGCTGGGCGACAACGGCCGCGTCGTGCTCGATCTCACGGCCGGCACGCTGGCATGCACCGACGTGAGCGGACGCGTGACCACCGTCGACGTCGGCACGCCGCGCAACCAGCTGTTCGTCGACGAGGTCCGACACTTCCTGGACTGTGTGGCGGGACGCGCGCGCCCCGTCGTGGACGCGCGGGCCGGCGCCGAGAGTCTCCGGGTGGCGCTGGCCGCGCGGGCCTCGATGCGACGCGGCGCCCCCGTCGAGCTGTCCGAGACGATCGTGGCTTGCGAGAGGTGACGATGAAGCTCTTTCACGACCTGCACCGCGTGGCGTGGGCGGCCACCACCAGCCACGCCGCCGAGCATGGGCTCGAGACGATGACGCTGCCGCCGCGCGAGGTGTTTCTCGAAGTGACGGCGACCTGCAACATCAAGTGCCCGATGTGTCCGGTCACCACCGGCCTCGACCGCCCGCGCGGCACCATGACGTGGGAGCTGTTCGAGAAGATCCTCGGCGACGTGGCCGGGCGGGTGCCGCAGATGAGCCTGTTCCTCGCCGGCGAGCCGCTCCTGCACAAGCGCATCTTCGACATGATCGCGGCCGCCTCGCGACGCGGGATCTACACGCGGATCCACACGAACGTGCTGCTGCTGACGGAGGACAAGATCGCGAAGATCTTCGACTCGGGGCTCGACGAGGTCTCGTTCAGCTTCGACGGTCCGACGCGCGAGCGCTACGAGCGGGTCCGCGTCGGCGGCGACTACGACAAGTGCGTGCGGCTGATCCGCCGCGTGATGGAGGTCAAGCGCGAGCGGCAGGCGTCCCGGCCGCTCACCAAGATCCAGATCGTGTACTTGCAGGGCGAGGATCCGGCCGCGCACGAGCGCGAGATGCGCGCCATCTTCGCCGAGAACCTGCCGGACGAGCTGACGGTGGTGCCCGCGCACTCGTGGGCGGGGGAGTACCAGGATTTCGTGCGGTACAGCGAGAACGTCGGCAACCCGGCCAAGCTCTCCGTCTGCCACATGCCGTGGGATCGCATGTCGATCACCTGGGATGGCAACGTCGTGGGCTGCTGCAACGACTTCCTGGCCAAGTACGTGATCGGGAACGTGCAGAACACCCCCGTGCTCGAGGTCTGGAACGCGCCGGCCTACCGCCGGCTGCGGCGGGTCGTTCATTCGAAGGACTACGATCAGCTGGCGCTGTGCAAGGGCTGTGACGTGCCGTGGTCGGGCGATCGACCGTCGGGCGGCCGCCGTGCCGTCGACGCCGCGCTGTACGCAGGGACGGTGGTGTGGCGCCGCCTGCGTGGCACCACGGCGCCGCGTCCGGCCGGGAACGCCGCGGACGCCGGGTGAGCGGGCTCGTGGTCGACGCGCTCCGTGACGAAGTCTCTCGCGTCCGCGCCTGGTACAACCTGGTCGCCGACAGCTTCGTGCGGCGTTACGACGGCGCCTCCGGCTGGTACCTCGCGCGGTGCGAGGAAGATCTCCTGTACGCCGTCTGTCCCTGCGAGGGGCGCGACGTTCTCGATCTCGGCACCGGCGCCGGGCGACTCCTGCCGCGTCTGGCGGCGGTGGCGCGCCGGGTGGTGGCCGCCGACGTGGCCGAGGCGCTGCTCGCCCGCGTGCCGCGCACGGACGCGCGGCTGGTGCAGATGGACGCCGCCGACAGCGCGATCCGATCCGAGGCCTTCGACGTGGTCGTCTCGCTCGGGCTGTTCGAGTACGTGCACGACCTCGATCGGTTCCTCGCGGAGATCGCGCGGATGCTCCGGCCCGGCGGCCGCGTCGCGCTGACCTACCACCAGATCGCCGTCTACCGCCGGCCCGTCGAGGAGTCGCCGGAGGCGGGATACTTCGGGCGGACGGTGGGGGAGCGCTCGCGCTACTGGGTCAAGCGGCGGCATCGCGGGCGCGACGTCCGTGCCGCGCTCCGCCGCGCCGGCTTCACCGGCGTGCGCGCGTATCGCCTGTTCTTCCGGGTGCCGCAGCTCCTCCTCGCGCTGGCCGAGCGGGCGCCGGAGGCCTCGCGGCGCCGGGTGCTCCTGCGCGGCGCGGTGCCGATGCTCGAGGCCGGTCTCGGCCGCGCGCTGCGGCCGCTGACGCAGTTCTCCACCGGCAACGTGCTGATCGTGGCCGTGCGCGGCGGGACGACAATTCCGAATCGCTCGAGAGGAGACCGTCGATGAGCGTCATCCCTGTGTTCAAGCCGTCCTTCGGCGAAGAGGAGTTCGCCCAGGTTCGTCAGGCGCTGGAGTCCGGTTGGGTCGGGCTCGGCCCCAAGGTCGCCGAGTTCGAGCGCCGCTTCGCCGCCTACATCGGCGTGCCGCACGGCGTGGGGCTCAGCTCGGGCACCGCCGCTCTCGACCTCGCGATGCGGATGGCGGAGATCCAGGACCGCGAGGTCATCACGACCCCGCTGACGTTCGTCTCGACGAACCACGCGATCCTCTACAACGGGGGCATTCCCGTCTTCTGCGACATCGAGCCGGACACGCTCAACATCGACGCCCGGAAGATCGAGGCGCTGGTGACGCCGCGCACCCGCGCGATCATGGTGGTGCACTACGGCGGCCACGCCTGCGACATGGATCCGGTCCTCGAGATCGCGCGGCGGCACGGGCTGGTGGTGGTCGAGGACTGCGCGCATGCCACCGGCGGCGAGTATCGGGGCCGGCGGCTCGGCGCCCTCGGCGATTTTGCGTGCTTCAGCTTCCACGCCGTGAAGAACCTCGCCATGGGCGAGGGCGGCCTGGTCACGGCGCGCCGGGACCAGGACGACGCGCTGCTGCGCCGGCTGCGGTGGGTGGGCATCTCCAAGAGCACGTGGGACCGCTCGGACCAGTCGAGCAAGCGTTACAGCTGGTACTACGACGTGGCCGAGCTCGGCTTCAAGTGCCACCTCAACGACATCGCGGCCGGCATCGGCCTGGCGCAGCTGGACAAGCTCGAGCGCACCAACGCGCGCCGGCGCGCGATCACCGAGGCCTACAACGCCGCCTTCGAGGGGCTCGGCTGGCTCGCGACGCCCGTGGTGAAGCCGTATGCGCGGCCGTCGTACCACAACTACGTCGTCCGCACCGCCCACCGCGATCGGCTGCACACGCACCTGGCCGAGCGCGGGATCTCGACGAGCGTGCACTACGTGCCGAATCATCACTATGACCTGTACAAGCCGTTCGGCGCCGACGTGCCGGTGTGCGACGACGTGTGGACGCGGATCCTGACCCTGCCGCTGTTTCCGGATCTGGCCGATCCCGACGTGGCGCGCGTCATCGACGGCGTGCGCAGCTTCGCGCCGAGCGCGCGCGGGTGAGAGTGCTGCTGCTCGCGCAGGGGCCACCGCGGGTGGCCTCGAGCCGGACGCGGGCCTTCGCGTGGCTCCCCCACCTCCGCCGCGCCGGCGTGGAGCACGACGTGCTGGTGTGGAACACGGAGCGCTTCGTTGCCCGCACGCTGGCGGGCCGGGTGCCGGTGGCCGCGCACGCGCGCAACGGGCTCCACCAGCTGGCGGTGCTCGGGCGTCTGCTGCGGCGCGCGCGCGCCTACGACGCCATCTACGTGCAGAAGGTCGTGCTGCCGGCGTGGCTGCTGCGCCGGCTGAAAGGCGGGGGCCGTCGCATCGTGTTCGACTACGACGACGCGCTCTATGTCGTCACGCCGGGGCTCGACCGTGGAATGCGCGGGCTCGTGCGGCGCTGGCGTGTGCGGCGGTTCGCGGCGTGCCTGGCCGAGAGCGATCTGGTCACGCTGGAGAACGAGCCGAACCGCGAGTACACGGCGCGCTACTGCCCGTCGACCCTCGTGATCACCGGGCCCATCGACACGGACCGCTATCACCCCGCGCCGCGTCCGGCAGGCCCGGACGTCGTCCTCGGCTGGATCGGCAGCCCGTCCACGACGCACTACCTCGACATGCTGGAGCCGGTCTTGGCCGAGCTCGTGCGGCGTGGCCGCCGCCTGAGCCTGAACCTCATCGGCGCCGGTGGCTATGAGAGCCCGCACGTCGCCGTCCGCTCGATTCCCTGGGATCTGGCCACCGAGGTCGAAGCGCTGGCGACCTTCGACGTGGGGCTCATGCCGCTGACCGACGATCCGTGGGCGCGCGGCAAGGGCGGTTACAAAATACTACAGTATATGGCGATGGGGATTCCCACCGTCGCCTCGCCGGTGGGCATCAACCGCGAGATGATCCGCCACGGCCAGACCGGGTTCCTGGCCGCCGACGGCGAGGCGTGGATCCGCGCGCTCGACACGCTGCTCCTCGACCGCGCCCTGCGCCTTCGGCTCGGCGAGGCCGCGCGCGCCGACGCGCTGGCGCGCTACTCGCTCGACCACTACGCGCCCGCGTTCGTCGACGCGCTCGTACGCGGCCGGACGCAGCCGGCCCGGCCGGCGCCGACGGCGATCGAGGCGGTGCCGTGAGCGACCGCAAGATCTGCCTCTGCATGTCGGTCACCGAGCGGCAGATCGCCGAATGCTACGGCACGGGCGGCCGCGCCCTCGACGAGATCCGCGCCATCACGCGCGCGTGCACGCGCTGCTTCGGCTGCGAGGCGGATCTGCGATCCTTCTACAACGACGTGCTGGTTCCCGGCCGATACGCCGCGCCCCGACGCGGCTGGCTGGCGGAGCTGGGCGCGCTTGCCCGGCGACACGACGCGTACACGATCGCGCAGCGGTTCTATCACCGTCACCTGCGCTGGCGGCTCACGCCGATGGTCTTCGCGGCGCTCGTCGTGGAGCAGCCCGAGCTGCGGACGCGGCTCCTGCTGTCGAACGTCGACCGCGGCCCGGGCGCGCTCACGTTCGGCGACGTCGAGCTGGACATCGAGCTGCTGGACCACGCGGGAGCCCGGGTGCATTCGAGCGCCCGCCGCGTGGCCGCGGACCGGATGCTGGTCCTCGAGATGGCCGAGCTGGCGGGCGCGTCGCGCGCGTGGTTCACCGGCGCCGTCGTCGTGCGCGGCCGGCGCCGGGACATCGGCTCGCTCCGCCCGTACGTGCACTACTACAACGAGGCGTCGATCGCCTCGACCCACGACCAGTGGACGGCCGACGCCACCCGGCATCACGGCTTCTGCACGATCGTCCGCGTGGCGCCCGACGACCGGCCCTGCATGCACGTGGCGGTCACGAACCTCGAGCCGGCCCCGTACGCGTCGCCCGTGCTGCTCGTCAACCATCGCGGCCAGCAGCGCGCGGCGAGGGTCGAGGTCGGGCCGCGCGGCACCGCGCTCCTCGCCGTGCGCGACCTGTTCGGCGGCGTCGACGCGTTCCTCGAGGGCCGGGCGGGCAGCGTCCGCTTCGAGAACTGGTCGCATCGGGCCATGTATTACTTCCTCGCGTACGACAAGGACCGTCATACGTGGAACGTGAATCACCTGTAGGTCCGGCCGCCTTCTTCGAGCAGTACTCGGGCGCGGTGGCGTGGGCGGTGGAGCGCGACGGGCTGCACAGCCGGCTCAACCTCGTCGCCGCCGCGTTCACGCGCAACCGGCGCGGCCCGTTCCAGGCGCACCTGGCGCTCTACACCGACGCCCACCCGGAGGGCCGCACGTGGGCGTCGCCGAAGACGCAGTTCGATCGCGACCTTCACGTCGAGCTGCGCGAGGCGTTCGGCCCGACGGCCTTCGAGGGCTACGTGGAGGTGGTGGTGACGTCGCCCAACCAGGACCTGCGCCCGCAGCACTACAACGAGGTCTGGCTCGACTACTACGCCGACGACGGCCGCATGCACGTCGTGCTGCCGACGGTGCAGTTCTACGGCTCCGTGAAGCGCACGCTGGGCGGTGAGAACCAGGTCTGGCCGGGGCTCGTGGCGAGCGAGACGTTCACGCCGTCGCTCATCGCCATCAATCCGTACCGTGACGGGGTCGCGGTGGAGCTCACGGCGCTGCGGCCCGACGGGGTGCGGTCGGCGCCGGCCGCGGTGACGATCCCGCCTCGCCGCCAGCGCCGGCTCCGGCTGCCGGACGTCATGGGCAATCTCGCGGAGTTCCTGGCGCCCGGGGGCGGACTCGGCACGCTGCTCGTCGGCAGCACCCACAAGATCATCTGCTACTTCATGATCGAGAACGCCCTCACCGGCACCGTGTCCGGCATGGACCACCTGGCGTGGTTCTACGGAGAGAGAGTGTGACGGCGGCGACGCGTGCCGCCGATCGTTCCACGCTGGTGCTGCTCATCACCGAGCTCGGCTACGGCGGCACGCCGCGGACGGTGCAACGCCTGGCCCGCGGGCTCGCGCAGCGCGGACGGCCCGTGCACGTGGCGTCGCTCTGCAGCGCCGTCGACATTGCCGCGGAGCTCGAGGCGCTCGGCATTCCCGTCGTGGCCTTCGGGATCGAGCGGCGCGGCGTGGCCGCCGCCACCCGCGATCTCGCGCGTTTTCTCCGATCGACCCGTCCGGCCGTGCTGCACACGTTCAACTTCCACGCGAATCTCCTGGGGCGGCTGGTCGGCACCGCCCTTTGTCTGCCCGGCATCGTCGCCAGCGAGCGGAGCGTGGAGTCGGCCAAGCCGCGCTGGCGCGTGCGGACGGACCGGCTGACGTGGCGCCTGGCACACCGGTGGACGGTGAACGCCGCCTCCGTGGCCGACGTGCTGCGCACGCGGGAGCGCGTCGACCATCGCCGCATCGACGTCATCCCGACCGGCATCGATCTCGCGCGCTTCGAGCCCCGACCGCGCGACCGCGACTTTCGCACGGTGCAGGGCGTCGGGGACACGGAGCCGCTCCTCGTGTGCGTCGGGCGCCTGGACCGCTACAAGGGCCACGACCATCTGGTGGAGGCGTTCGCCGCCCTGATACGCGAGCGGCCGCGTGCGCGTCTGCTCCTCGTCGGGGACGGCCGGTTCCGCGAGGCGCTGACCGTGCAGGTCCGGAGCGCCGGCCTCTCCGATCGTGTGCGCTTCACCGGCGCCCTCGGCGATGTCCGGCCCGCGCTCGCCGCCGCCGACGTGTTCGTCCAGGCCTCGGACGAGGAGGGCTTGCCGGGCGCCGTGCTGGAGGCGATGGCCATGGGGCTTCCGGTGGTGGCGACCGACGTCGGAGGGACCCGCGAGGCGGTCGACGACGGTGTCACGGGCCTCCTGGTGCCGCCTCGCGACGCCTCCGCGCTGGCCACGGCCGTGCGGCGACTGCTCGACGACCCCGAGCTCGGCGCCCGCTTCGGCTCCTTCGCGCGTAAGCGAGCGGCGGAGGCGTTCTCGAGCGAGCGCGAGCTCGCCCTCACCGAAGACGTGTACCGGCGGGTGGGCGCATGACGGTGACGCTGGAGCAGCGACCGATCGGTGCCGGTCACCCGGTGTTCGTGATCGCCGAGGCCGGGGTCAACCACAACGGTGACCTCGACCTCGCGCGGCGCCTGGTGGACGTCGCGGCCAGCGCCGGGGCGGATGCCGTGAAGTTCCAGACGTTCGCCGCCGACCGGGTGGCGGCCCGCGAGGCGCCGAAGGCCGAGTACCAGCGGCAGACGACCCGCGCGGACGAAACCCAGCGGCAGATGCTGCGGCGCCTGGAGCTGTCGCCGGCCGCGCACCGCGAGCTGAAGGCGCATGCGCACGGCCGGGGCCTCATGTTCCTGTCGACGCCGTTCGACGAGGCGAGCGCGGATCTGCTCGACGCCCTGGGCGTGCCGGCCATCAAGGTCGGCTCCGGCGAGCTGACGAACCTGCCATTCCTCGAGCACGTCGCCCGCAAGGGCCGGCCCGTCATCCTCTCGACCGGCATGTCGTCGCTCGACGAGGTGCGCGCGGCCGTGACCGCCGTGCGCGAGACCGGCAATCACGATCTGATCCTGCTCCATTGCGTGTCCGAGTATCCGGCGCGCGCCGGCGACGCCAACGTGCGCGCGATGCTGACGCTGGCCGACGTGTTTCACACACCGGTCGGGTACTCCGATCACACGCCGGGGCTCGAGGTGGCGCTGGCGGCGGTGGCGCTCGGCGCCTCGGTCATCGAGAAGCATTTCACGCTCGATCGCGCGCTGCCGGGGCCGGACCACCGCGCGTCGCTGGAGCCGGCGCAGCTCACGGAGCTGGTGCGCGGCATCCGCGTGGTCGAGCAGGCGCTCGGCGACGGCGTCAAGGCACCGACGGCCGGCGAGCTGGTCAACCGCGCCGTGGCGCGCCGGAGCCTCGCCGCCGCCGTTGATCTCCCGGCCGGGGCCGCACTGACGCGCGAGTCTCTGTGCGCGCTCCGTCCGGCCACCGGCATCTCGCCGGCGTCGCTGCGGGCGGTGATCGGCCGCACGCTGACGCGGCCGCGGCGCGCCGGGGAGCTGATCGCGTGGAGCGACCTCGAGTGAGGACGATCGCCGTGGTGACGGGCTCGCGCGCCGATTACGGTATCTACACACCGATTCTTCGCCGGCTGCGCGACGAGCGATCCGTGAGCGTGTTCCTGCTCGTCACCGGCGCGCATCTCTCGAAAGAGTTCGGCATGACGGTGGAGCGCATCGAAGCCGACGGGTTCGAGATCGCCGAGCGGATCGACATGGAGGTGGGCCCGGACACGCCGGAGGCGATCGCCCGCTCGACGGGGCTGGCGCTGACCGGCTTCGCGGCGGCGTTCGCGCGACGGCGCCCGGACCTGCTCGTCGTCCTCGGCGACCGGCTCGAGATGCTCGCGGCCGCCGCGGCCAGCCTGCCCTTCACCATCCCGGTGGCCCACATCCACGGCGGCGAGGCGACGGAAGGCGCCATCGACGACGCCGTGCGGCACGCCATCACCAAGATGAGCCACCTGCACTTCGTCGCGCTGGACGCCTACGCCGAGCGGGTCATCCAGATGGGAGAATCGCCGTGGCGGGTGACGGTGAGCGGAGCGCCGGGCCTCGACCACCTCCGCGACTTCGCGCCGCTCTCGCCCGCGGAGCTGGAGCGCGAGCACGGCATGCGCGTGGCCGACGAGACGCTCGTCGTGACCTACCATCCCGTCACGCTCGAGTACGGCAAGACGGCCTCGCAGATCGCGGAGCTGCTGGCGGCGCTGCGCGAGGTGGGGGCGCCGGTGGTGTTCACGTTCCCGAACGCGGATACGTCGAGCCGCGCCATCATCGAGGCCGCACGCCGCTACGTGAGCGACGCCCGCAACGCCCAGCTGACGGTGAGCCTGGGCACCCGCGGCTACCTCAGTCTGCTGAGCCACGCGGCGGCCATGGTCGGCAACTCCTCGTCCGGGATCCTCGAGGCCGCCTCCTTCCGGCTGCCCGTCGTCAACGTCGGCACGCGCCAGCAGGGCCGCGTGCGCGGCAAGAACGTGCTCGACGTGGAGTGCGAGCGCGCGGACATCGCCGCCGCCATCCGGACGGCGCTGAGCCCGGAGTTCCGCGCGAGCTTGGCCGACCTCGTCAACCCGTACGGCGACGGCCACGCCGCCGCGCGCATCGTCGAGCGGCTGCGGTCCGTGGAGCTGGGCGACAAGCTCCTGCGCAAGCGGTTCCATGACGGCCGCTGACGCCCGGCGGCTTCCCGTCCTTGGCCTCGGCGCCGGCGGGCACGCCAAGGTCGTGATCGACGCGCTGCGCGCGCGCGGCGAGTACGAGGTCGTGGCCCTGCTCGACGCCGACGGCAAGGCCTGGGGCACGAGCGTGCTCGACGTTCCGGTCACCGGCGGCGACGAGACCCTCGCCGAATGGCATGGTCGCGGCGTGCGGCACGTCTTCGTCGGCGTGGGCGGCGCGCGCGACACGGGCCCGCGCCGGCGCCTCTACGAGCTGGCGCGCGCGCAGGGATTCGAGGTCGTGCGCGCCATCCATCCCGGGGCCGTGGTGTCGCCGTTCGCCGAGGTCGGGGAGGCGGCCACCGTCCTGGCCGCGGCCGTCATCAACGCAGGCGCGCGGCTCGGTGTCCACGTGCTGGTGAACACGGGCGCCATCGTCGAGCACGACTGCACGCTCGGCGACCACGTGCACGTGGCCAGCGGGGCGCGGCTGGCGAGCACGGTGGTGGTCGGTGCCGGCGCGCACGTCGGCCTCGGCGCGTGCGTGCGGCAGCTCGTCCGGATCGGCGCGGAGGCGGTGGTCGGCGCCGGCGCGGTCGTCATCGACGACGTGCCCGACGGCGCGGTGGTGGCCGGCGTTCCCGCGCGCCCGCTGCGGAGTCGGCGTCGATGATCGACGCGCGGCGCGCGGCGTATAATCGGCCGCGGTGGCCGGCCACGCCCAGGTAAACCCGGCGGTATGTGCGGGATAGTGGGTCTCTGGCACGCGCGCGTCACCGGCGACGAGCGCGCGCTGCTGGCGCGGGCGGGCGCCTCGCTGCGACACCGCGGCCCCGACGACGACGGGATCTGGTTCAGCCCCGAGGCCGGCGTGGGGCTCGCGTTCCGCCGCCTCGCCATCCTCGACCTCACGCCGACCGGCGCCCAGCCCATGTCGAACGAGGACGGCAGCGTCCGCATCGTGCACAACGGCGAGGTCTACAACTTCGGCGAGATCCGCGAGCGCCTGCGCGGCCGTCATCGGTTCCGGTCGACGGGAGACACCGAGGTCGTCCTGCGGCTCTACGAGGACAAGGGCGTCGACTGCACCACGGAGCTCGAAGGCATGTTCGCCTTCGCCGTGTACGACAACGCGCGCCGGCGCCTTCTCCTGGCGCGCGACCGCGCCGGCATCAAGCCGCTTTACTACTCGGCGGCCCCGGGACGCTTCGCCTTCGCCTCCGAGCCGAAGGCCTTGCTGACGCTGCCGTGGGTCTCGCGCGCGATCGATCCCGTCGCCGTCGCCCAGTACCTCGAGGCGGGATACGTGCCGGCCCCGCGCTCGATCTTCGCCGACGTCCGCCAGCTGCCGCCGGGACACCGGCTCGTCCTCGAGGCCGGCGAGCCGCGGGTGGAGCGGTACTGGAGCCTGCGCCTGGACCCCGACCCCCGAGGCGGCGCGGAGCGCGACCGGGCCGACGGGCTGGACGAGACGCTGCGTCGCGCCGTGCGGCGGCAGATGGTCTCCGATGTCCCGCTCGGCGCCTTCCTGAGCGGCGGGCTCGACTCGAGCCTCGTGGTGGCGATGATGCAGGGGACGGGCGCCGCCGTGCGGACGTTCGCGATCGGGTTCGAGGGCATGGGAGCCTATGACGAGCGCTCGTGGGCGCGACGGGTGGCGCACCACGTCGGGACGAAGCACGAGGAGTTCGTGGTGGCGCCGCGGGCGGCCGACGACCTTCCCGAGATCCTCCATCACTTCGATCAGCCTTTCGCCGACTCCTCGGCGATTCCCGTGTTCTATCTGGCGCGGCTGACGCGCCGCCACGTCACGGTGGCGCTGTCGGGGACGGGAGGCGACGAGATGTTCGGCGGGTATCGCCGCTATGCCTCGCATCGTCTCGCCGGCGCCGCGCGACGAATGCCGCGCTGGACGGTGCAGGCGGCGCGCGCGGTGCTCGACCGCTTGCCCGCCTCGCGGCGTCGCCGCGTGGGCGAGGCGGTGCTCCTCGCGCGCCGGCTCGTGCGGACGGTGCATCTCACGCCGGACGAGGCGTACCGTCGTCTGATGACCATCGCGGATGCCGGACTGATGCGGACGCCTCCGGCCGGGGACGCCGGCGTGCTCGGACCGGCGCTCCGCGCTGCGCCGACGCCGGACGTCGTCGGCCGGCGAATGTTCGCCGACTTTCACACGTACTTGCCGGACGACCTGCTGGTGAAGGAAGACCGGATGACCATGGCCGCGGGGCTCGAGGGGCGCGTCCCCCTGCTCGACGACGACGTCGTCGCCTTCGCCGCGCGCCTGCCGGCCGACCTCAAGGTGCGCGGGCTCACCACCAAGTACCTGCTCAAGCAGGTGGCCGAGCGCTATCTACCGCGCGACGTCGTCCACCGTCCCAAGCACGGCTTCGCGGTCCCGGTGTCGGAGTGGTTGCGCGGTCCGCTGCGCGAGGTGGCGGCGGATACGCTGCTCGCGGCCGGCTCCGGCTGGTTCGACGCCGGGGCGGTCGCGCGGCTCTGGACGGAGCATCAGACAGGGGCCGACCACGGACCGGCGCTCTATGCCCTGCTCGTGTTCGAGCTGTGGCACCGCGGTCAGCGGGCGGCGGCGTGAAGATCGTCCGCATCATCGCGCGCCTCAACGTCGGCGGTCCCGCTCTCCACGTCATCCTCCTCAGCTCGCGGCTCCGCGCGGCGGGCCACGAGACGATTCTGGTCAAGGGCACGGAGGCGCCGTCCGAGGGCGACCTGCTGCACCTCGCACGTGAGCTGGACGTCCGGCCGGTGGTGGTGCCGCAACTCGGCCGCGAGATCCGGTGGTGGGACGACGTGGTGGCCTTCTGGAAGCTCCTGGTCCTCATCCGGCGGGAGCGCCCCGACGTCGTGCACACCCACACCGCGAAGGCGGGCATGCTCGGCCGGGTGGCCGCGTGGCTGGCCGGCGTTCCGCTGGTGGTGCACACGTTCCACGGCCATGTCTTCCACGGCTACTTCTCGCCGCTCCGGACGCGCGTCTTCGTGGCCATCGAGCGCTGGCTGGCCCGGCGGACCCACCGGCTGGTGGCCGTCAGCGCCCGCGTGCGCGACGAGGTCCTCGCGCACGGAGTCGGCCGTCCCGAACGGTTCCACGTCGTTCCGGTGGGGCTCGACCTTCGGCGGTTCGCCGAGTGCGATCCGCAGCGCGGTGAGCTACGGGCCGAGCTCGGGCTGTCGCCGGAGGCGCCGCTGGTCGGCATCGTCGCGCGGCTGGTGCCGATCAAGCGGCACGAGGTGTTCCTGGCGGCGGCGGCCGCCGTCCTCCGCCAGCGGCCGGCCTGCCGCTTCGTGGTCGTGGGCGATGGTGAGCGGCGACGCGCGCTGGAGGAGCAGGCGCGCGACCTCGGCATCGCGGAGGGCGTGCTGTTCCTCGGCTGGCGGCGGGACCTCGAGCGGATCTACGCGGATCTCGACCTGGCGGTGCTCACGTCGGCCAACGAGGGCTCGCCCGTGTCGCTGATCGAGGCGATGGCGGCCGGCGTGGCCGTCGTGGGACCCCGCGTCGGCGGCGTTCCCGACGTGATCGACGACGGCACCACGGGTGTCATCGTGCCGCCCGGCGACGCCGCCGCGGTGGCCGGGACGATCGTCCGCCTCCTGGCCGACGTCGAGCTGCGCCAGAAGATGGGCGCCGCCGCCCGCGAGCGTGCGCTCCGGCGGTACGGCGCCGATCGCCTGGTGGCCGACATCGCGGCGCTCTATCGCGGGGCCGCATGCTGACGGCGGCCGTCCCGTTCGCGCTCGTCGGCTTCGTGCTCGGACTCGCGCTGACCCTCGCCTCCGAGCGCATCGCTCCGCGCGTGGGCCTCGTCGCGCGGCCGACGGCCGACCGGTGGCATCGCACGGTGATCCCCATGATGGGCGGCGTGGGGATCGTGCTCGGCACGGCCATTCCCACGCTGGTGGCGGCGGCGAGCAACCGGAACCTCGTCATCCTGACCGTCACCGCGCTGGCCATGGCCGCCGTCGGCTTCGTCGACGATGTCCGCCGGCTCAACGCCCAGGCCAAGCTCCTCGCGCAGATCGTGCTGTCGGTGGTGCTCCTGCTGTTCGGCCTGCAGCTGCAGCTCACCGGCTACCGTCTGATCGACGTCTTCATCACGCTGTTCTGGCTGGTCGGGATCACCAACGCGTTCAATCTGCTCGACAACATGGATGGCCTGGCCGCCACCATCGCCCTCGTGGCCGCCTCGTTTCGCCTGCTGCTCGCCTACTCGGACGGCGATCTGGCCGGCATGCAGGTCACCGCCGCCTTCGTCGGCGCCGTCGGCGCGTTCCTGGTGCGCAATTTTCCGCCGGCCCGGATCTTCATGGGAGATGCCGGCAGCCTCTTCCTCGGCTTCTTCCTGGGCGGGCTGTCGCTGGTGAACACCGATCGGGCATACTCGCGCGGCGTGGCGGCGGTGCTGGTGATCCCCGTGCTCCTGCTCCTGATCCCCATCTTCGACACGGCGTTCGTCACTCTCACACGGCTGCTCGCCGGCCGCAGTCCGGCCGTCGGCGGCCGCGATCACACCTCGCACCGCCTGGTCGCCATCGGGCTGACCGAGCGCCGCGCGGTCCTCCTGTTCGCCGTCCTGTCGGCCGTCTCCGGCGGTGTGGCGCTGCTGTCGTACCGCGTCGGCCTCGCCCAGGGCGTGGTGCTGCTCGCGCTTCTCGTCATCGGCCTGGTGCTGCTCGGCATTCATCTGAGCCGCGTCCGCGTGGTGCACACGAGCGAGCCGCGCGGCAGCGGCCCGGTCGTCCGCATCATCGCCGACTTCCAGTACAAGCGTCAGGTCATGACGCTGCTCCTCGACGTGTGCTTCATCGTGCTCGCGTACTACAGCGCCTACCTGGCCCGCTTCGAGCACGAGTTCTCGCTGTACCTGCAGGAGCTCTACGGCTCGCTGCCCATCGTCCTGCTCGTCCAGATCGTCACGCTCGCCGGCTTCGGTCTCTACCGCGGCGTCTGGCGGTACACGACGCTGTCGGATGCGATCCTCATCGTGAAGGCGGTGACGGTGGCCGTCATCGTGTCGGTGGTGGTGCTCGTCTACACCCACCGGTTCGTCGGGTTCTCGCGGACGGTCTTCCTTTTGGACTGGCTCCTGCTGATCACCCTGGTGGCGGGCAGCCGCGTGTCGTTCCGGGTGTTCGGCGAGCTGCTCCGGCCCGCGCAGCGGCCGACGGCCGATCGCGTGCTCGTCTACGGGGCGGGCAGCGGCGGCGAGCTGATCGTGCGGGAGATCCTCAACAACGTCGCGCTCGGGCGCGTGCCGGTGGGATTCATCGACGACGACCGTAACAAGCACCATACCCGGATCCATGGGTTGCCCGTGTTCGGCGGCTCCGAGCAGCTGGAAGCGATCGTGCGGGATCGCGGCGTCAACGAGGTGATCGTGTCGTCGACGACGATCGGGCCGGAGCGCCTGGAGACCGTGACCCAGCTCTGCCGGCGCCTCGAAGTGGCCGTCCGCCACGCCTCGCTGAGGCTCGACGAACCTTGACTTCCCGTCACCATGTCGCCCATCATGAACCGTCCATGATCCCCGGGAGGAGCTCCTCCGACACATGAAAGCATTGATCACGGGTGGCGCAGGGTTCATCGGGTCGCACCTGGCCGAGGCGCTCATCGCGCAAGGCCATGACGTGACCGTCATCGACGATCTTTCCACCGGGCAGGTCAGGAACCTCGCCGCGGTGGCCTCCTCGCCGCGGCTCAGGACGCACTGGGCGTCCATCCTCGAGGACGAGCGGCTGCCGGAGTTCGTCGACGAGGCCGACGTCGTCTACCATCTGGCCGCCGCCGTCGGCGTCCGGCTCATCCTCGAGCGTCCGGTGGAGACCATCGAGACGAATATCCTGGGCACCGATCGCGTGCTGCGCTGCTCGGCCAAGGGCGGCAAGCGCGTCGTGATCGCCTCCACCTCGGAGGTGTACGGCAAGAACGAGAACGCCCCGTTCAAGGAGGACGACGACTGCGTGCTGGGGCCGACGGCGAAGAGCCGCTGGAGCTACGCGTGCTCGAAGGCCATCGACGAGTTCCTCGGCCTCGCCTACGTGCGGAGCGCCGGCCTGCCCGTGGTGATCGTCCGCTACTTCAACACGATCGGGCCGCGTCAGGTGGGCCGCTACGGCATGGTGGTGCCGCGCTTCGTGCGGCAGGCGCTCAAGGGCGAGCCCATCACCGTCTACGGCGACGGCGAGCAGTCGCGCAGCTTCACCGACGTGGCCGATACCGTGCGCGCCACCATGGCCCTGTCCGTGTGCGCCGAGGCCATCGGGGGCGTGTTCAACATCGGCAGCGGCAACGAGATCACCGTGAACGAGCTGGCGGCGCGAGTGAAGGCCCTCACGGGCAGCGCCTCGCCCATCGTCCACATCCCGTACGAGCAGGCCTACGAGCAGGGCTTCGAGGACACCCGCCGCCGCGTGCCCGACATCGGAAAGCTGCGCGCCACCATCGGGTTCGCCCCCCAGTTCGACCTCGATTCATCGCTGCAGAAGGTGATCGCGTACTACCGGCCGTGAGCGGGGGCCGGGAGGGCAGGGCGCCGTGCCCCTGACCGTCCTCGTCACCGGAATCGCCGGGTTCGTCGGCAGCCACTTCGCGGAGTACGCGCTCGGTCAGGGCGCGATCGTCGTGGGGAGTCGTCTCCCGGGCGGCGGCACCGAGGCCATCGCTCATCTCGAGCGAGACCTGCAGCTCCTCGACGTGGATCTGCGCGAGCCGGCGGCCGTGCGGCGTCTCGTCGACCGCACGCGCCCGGACTGGATCATCCACCTGGCGGCGCAGAGCTTCGTGGGAACGTCGTGGGACGCGCCGGCGGAGACGCTCACCAATAACGTGCTCGGCCAGCTGAACTTGCTGGAGGCGGTGCGCGCGGCGGGGGCGCAGCCACGCTGCCTGGTCGTGGGGTCCGGCGACGAATACGGCGACGTCCAGGAACACGAGCTGCCAATCCACGAAGACGTTCCGTTCCGTCCGCTCTCGCCCTACGCGATCAGCAAGGTCGCGCAGGACCTGATGGGCTACCAGTACTGGCGAACGTACGGGCTGCCGGTGATCCGATCCCGCGCCTTCAATCACGAGGGGCCGCGCCGCGGTGAAGCGTTCGTCACATCGAGCTTCGCGCGCCAGATCGTCGAGATCGAGGCGCAGATGCGCCCGCCGGTGATCCGCGTCGGCAATCTCAAGTCCCGCCGCGATTTCACCGACGTCCGCGACATCGTGCGCGGCTACTGGCGGCTCCTGCAGGATGGACGCGCGGGTCAGGCCTACAACCTCTGCTCGGGCCGGGCGTGGAGCATCCGCGCCATCCTGGACTTCCTGCTGGCGGAGGCGCGCGTCGGCCACATCGAGATCCGCGACGATCCCGCGCTCATGCGCCCGGTGGACGTTCCCGTGGTGGTCGGCGATGCCGGCAAGATCCTGCGCGAGGTCGGCTGGCGCGCGGAGATTCCGTTCGAGCAGACGCTCCGCGACATGCTCGAGTACTGGCGCGAGCATGTCGCCGCTCGCCGTCGAGCCTGAGGTATCATGTGGGCTCGGCTCACGGTGACCACGAAGTGAATGTCGTTCGCCGCCCCGTCTGCAGCGACCGCGCAGCCCCCCCGGCGACGGCCGCCGCCTCCGCCGCGAGATGGATCGGCGCCGTCACGCCGCTCGACATCGGCCGCGCCGGTCTGGTCCTGATGCTGCTCGCCACGCCGCTGCCGTCCGGCGCGCTCATGAACCTCGGCCTCCTCGTCGCCCTCGCCGGCGCGCTGTGGCACGTGTCGAGGCGCGGCGTCGGTGTTCTGCGCCGGCTTCCCGCCGCGGTGTGGCTGGTGGTGGCCTTCACGGCGACCACCGCCATCAGCACGCTGGTGGCCATCGATCCCTGGTGCGGCTTCGCCGGTCCGCGGGATCTGCTGCGCGGCATGGCCGCACGCGCCGAGATTCCACTCTGGTGCGGATTCCGCGGACTGCTCGACACGGCCCGGAGCACACTGGTCTTCGTCCTCGCGGTGACGCTGCTCGACTCCGCGCGCCTGCGGCGGACCTGGCTGGTGGCCATCGTGGCCATCACGTGCTTCGTGACGCTCTCGGGGTTCCACGAGTTCTCGCTCGGTCCCACCCACCGCACCGGCGACCGGTTCCTCCGGGACGCCGCCATCGGTCACTCGAATCAGACGGCCTCGTATCTGGTGATGGCGCTTCCGGTATCCGCGTCCGCGCTGATGTTCGGCGCGTTCGGCAGCGGGGCGCGGGGGCTGGCGTGGACGACGCTCGGGCTGGGCACGGTGGCGCTCGTGCTCACGCAGTCCCTGACCGCGTGGGCGGCGGCGCTCGTGCTCGCGATCCTGCTCGGCATTCGCGCGACCGCGCGGAGGGGCGTCCTCGTCGTGTCGACGGCGGCCGTGCTCGTCGTGGTCGTCCTCATCGTGGCCGGCCCGCTGTGGAAGAAGTTCACGGCGGACTGGATGGCGATGAGCACCGGGTCGCGCCTGTCCTGGTGGGCCGGGGCGCTGCGCGTCATCGGCGACCACCCGCTGTTCGGGGTCGGGCCGCGCAATTTCATCCTCATCGACGGGGCCGCCTACGACTTTCAGACGACCTTCCACGCCCACAACCTGTACCTGAACATCGCCTCCGAGCACGGGCTGCTCGGCCTCGCCCTGTTGGTCGGCGCCATCGCCGCCGTCGTCTGGCGCCTGAAGGAGACGCGCCCCGCCATCGCGGACGCGCTCGACCGCTCGTGCTGGTGGGCGGCCGCGTGCGCCGTGCTCGGCTTCGTTCTCCTCGGCCTGGCCACGACGCCGTACCACAGCCGTCACGCGATCTTGCTGTGGGCGATCACGGCCGTGTTCTACGCGCAGTTCCGCGACCGACCCGTGCGCGCGCATCCTGCATGAGGATCGCGATGGTCCGCCGTCACTGGCTCGCGGATGGGGGAGGCGAGCGCTTCGCGGCCGCGCTGGCGGACGCGCTGGGGGCGCGCGGGCACGACGTGACCATCGTGTCCGCCGACTGGACCGCGTCCACCGGGCGCGTCCGCCACGATCGCGTTCCGACGATTCGCGGCCGGGGGAAGCTGGCTGGATTGCTGAGCTTCACGCTGGGCGCCGCCCGCCACCTCCGTGCCGGTCGGTACGACATCGTGCAAAGCCACGAGAAGCTCCTGTGGCAGGACGTGTACCGTGCGGGCGACGGGTGCCATCGCGAGTGGCTCCACCAGCGTCGCCGGCACACGACCGGATGGCGCCCGCGCCTCGCGCCGTGGACGCCGTACCACCGACTCGTGCTCGCCCTCGAGCGGCATGCGCTGGCGCACCGGCGCTACCGGAGGATCGTCGCCAACTCCGAGCGCGGGCGCGCCGATCTTGGCCGCCACTATGGCGTGCCGGCAGCGGACGTCCGCGTGGTGTACAACGGCGTCGACCTCGCGCGCTTCGACCCGGCGCGCCGCGACCCGCTTCGCGAGCTCGTCCGCGCGCAGTTCGAGATCCCGCGCGACGTTGTCCTTCTCCTCTTCCTCGGCTCGGGCTTCGAGCGGAAGGGCCTCGCATATCTGCTGCGGAGCCTCCGGGCGACTCCGGACGACGTCTGGGCCCTCGTGGCCGGACAGGACCTGTACGCGGAAGCGTATCGCGCGCTGGCCGAGCGGCTCGGTGTGGCGCGCCGGATCCGCTTCGCGGGCGCGCTGGCCGAGCCCGAACGTGCCTATGCCGCCGCCGACGCGTTCGTGCTGCCGACGATCTACGAGCCATTCTCGAACGCGTGCCTGGAGGCGCTCGCGAGCGGCTTGCCGGTGATCACCACGCGCGCGAACGGAGTGTCCGAGATCCTCGCTGGCGGCCTGCGCGAGCTCGTCGTCGAGGATGCGCGGGACGACGCGGCGCTGGCGTCGCGCATCGCCGCGCTCCGTGACCGCGACCGGCGTGCCGCGCTGGGCGACGAGGCGCGCCGGGTGGCGGAGCAGCGCCCGTTCGCGCGGGCCGTCGACGAGTTCGTGGCCGTCTATCGCGAGCTCGCACCGGTCGGGGAATGGCAGAGGGCACCGGCGGCGAGCCGCTGAGCGCGCCCGCGCCCCCACTGCGCTCGCAGGCCGTCGTGGCGGCGCGGTGGACCGGGGTGCAGCTCGTGCTGGGGCGAGCGATCACGATCGTCAGCACGATCCTCCTGGCCCGTGCGCTTCTCGCCGACGACCTCGGCGTCATCGCGATCCTGACCGTTGCCCTCAACGCCGGCCTGCTGGTGCAGGAGTTCGGCACGGGATCGGCGCTGATCTATCGACGCGAGGACGAGGCGGCCACGGCCGGGTTCGTCCTCGCGTTCCAGCTCGCGGTCGGCGTCGTCCTCGTCCTGGTCTTCGTGGCGGCCGCCGGCGCGCTGAGCGAGTTCTTCCGGAGCCCCACCCTCGCGCCCACGCTGCGCCTGGGCAGCCTCGTGTTCCTGCTGGCGCCCTTCGGGTCGGTGCCGCTGGCCGGCCTCGAGAAGGCGCTCGACTATCGCCGCCGCGCGCTGGTGGAGTCGGCGCGCGCCAGCGCGCAAGCCGCCGTCACCATCGTGCTCGCCTTCCTGGGCTTCGGCGCGTGGAGCTTCGTGTGGGGGCTCGTTGCCGGCCGGCTGCTCGGCGGGGTGCTGCTCGCGGGCGCCTGGCGGGCGTTTTCCTGGCGCTTCGGGCGGCGGATCGCGCGCGAGACGCTCGGCTACGGCCGCTTCGCCTTCGGCGAGACGATGCTGTGGTTCGTGAGCGTCAACGTCGACGACGTGCTGGTGGGCCGTCTCCTCGGCACGTCCGCGCTCGGCGTCTACAAGCTGGCCTTCTCCACGGTGGTGGCGCCCGCCAGCTCCGTGGGAGCCCTCACGCGCGTGGCGTTCCCGGCTTTCGCGCGACTCCGCGACGATCGCCCGGCTCTCCGTCGTGCCTTCGCGCGCGCCACGGAATACAGCGCGATGCTCGGCGTGCCGCTCTTCGCGCTGATCGGCCTGCTCGCGGCGCCGGGCGTGACCATCGTGTACGGCGACCGCTGGGCGGAAGCGGTGCCCGTCCTCCAGATCCTGGCGCCGTACGGCATGCTCTGGGTGGCCGCCCTGCTGGTCTCCGACGTGTTCAAGGCGGTGGGCCGCGTTCGGGTCCTGTTCTGGCTGAACGTCGGCCGGGTCGCGCTGCTGGTGAGCGGACTGCTGATGGCCGTTGGCTTCGGCGTGATCGGCGTCGCCGCCGTCGTGCTGGCGGTGGCCGTCGTCACCCGCGGCGTCCAGCTCTATCTCGTCTCCGGCGTTCTCGGTCTCACGCCCGCCGATCACGTGGCGATCTTCGGACCGACGGTGGTGGCCACCGTGGTCATGCTGGGTGCCGTCGGCGCCACGCGCACGGCGCTACCGGCGATGGCGCCGGTCGCCGACGTCCTGGTGCACGGCGTCCTGGGGGTGGCCGTCTACGCGGCGGCGCTCTTCGCGCTGGCCCGCGTGCGGACCCTCGAGATGCTGGGGCTCGTCCGGGGTGCGGTATTCGGGCTGCGCTCGTGAGCCGCCGCATCGGGATGGTCGTCGGAGAGCTCCGGGACGCCAAGCGCGTGGGCAGCGAGCGACGCTACACCGAGCTGATCCGCGGCCTGCGCGAGCGCGGCGACGATATCCATCTCTTCGCCCATCGCTGGGACGACGCCGCCGCGCGCGGCCTGCACTGCCATCCCGTGGTCGCGCCGGGCCCGCCCAACCTGCGGCCGCTCGCCTTCGCGGTCGCGGCGCTGCTCGCGGTACGACGCTGGCGCCACCGCCTGGATCTCGTGCACAGCCACACGAAGAGCCTGGGGGAGGACCTCGTGTCGCCGGGCGGCAGCGCGCACCGGGCGTACCTCGCCACGCTCCGTCTCGGCGATCGCGGGCTGCGGGGGCGCGCCCGCCCGTGGCACCCGTTTCACCGGACGACGCTGCTGGTGGAGGCGCTCCAGCTTCGCGCCGCCCGCGTGATCGTCGTCAACTCGGAATGGAGCCGCCGCCAGCTCACGGCCGCCTATCCACGCGTGCGGCCGCGCGTCGAGGTCGTCTACAACGGCGTGGACGCGGCGCAGTTCGGGCCGGCGGTGACGGCGCCGCTCCGGAAGTCGACTCGCGACGAGCTCGGCGTCGCCGATCGCGAGGTCGTCTTCCTGTTTCTCGGCGCCGGCGACCGGCGCAAGGGCCTCCACGAGCTGCTTCGTGCGTTCGGCCGCGTGACGGCGCCGGTGCGGCTGCTCGTGGTCGGGCATCGCGATGCCAAGGAGACCGCGCGCGTCGACGCGGCCCTCGTCGACGAGCGCCTCCGCCAGCGGGTGATCCTCCGGCCATTCGCGGCCGATCCGCGGCCGTACTACGCCGCCGCCGACGTGTTCGTGCTGCCGACGTGGTTCGATCCGTTCTCCAACGCCACGCTGGAGGCGCTCGCCTGCGGGCTCCCGGTGGTGACGACCGCCAGCAACGGCGTGGCCGAGCTCATGACGTCCGGGCGAGAGGGCACGATCGTGCCCCCCGGCGACGTCGAGGCGCTGCGGGCGGCCCTGACCGGCATGCTGGACGCCGACCTCCGGTCGATGGCCGAGGCGGCGCGGGCGCTCGCCGAGCGCATGACGTGGCGCCGCCACGTCGACGCGATGTCGGCGATCTACGACCGGCTGCTCGGCGTCAGTCGATGAGTCGTGTATCGACGTCGAGGCGGCCGACGATCTCGGCCTGTGTCATCGCTCGCAACGAGGCGGACGAGCTGGCGGAGTGCCTGGCCGGCCTCACGTGGGCGGACGAGATCGTCGTGGTCGACGACGAGTCGACCGACGGGACGGTGAAGGTCGCCGAGCGCTTCACGCCGCGGGTGCTGGTGCGCGCCAAGCGTGACGACTTCGCGGCGCAGCGCAACTTCGCGCTCGACGCCGCCGTGGGCGAGTGGGTCCTCTTCGTCGACGCCGACGAGCGCGTGACCGACGCGCTGCGCGAGGAAATCCTCACCGCCGTGCGGGCCCCCGGCGTCGAGGGCTACTTCGTGCGCCGCCAGGACATCAACTTCGGCTACGTGTTCCGCTACGGAGAGAGCATGCGCGCCCCCCTCCTCCGGTTGGCCCGGCGCGGCGCCGGCCGCTTCGAGGGGCGCGTGCACGAGATTTGGCGCGTCGGCGGCGCGACCCGCATCCTACGGTCGCCGTTGCTCCACTACTCCCACGCCGACGTCTCGGCCTTCGTGCGAAAGGTCGACTACCAGAGCTCGCTGGCCGCCACGCGGCTGGCCGAGGAGGGCCGCGGCGCGCACGCCTGGGAGCTGGTCGTGCACCCGCTCGGAAACTTCTTCCGCAACTACGTCGTGCATCAGGGGTTCCGCGACGGCGTGCCGGGGCTCATCTACGCGGCGCTCATGGCGCTGCATCCGTTTCTCGCGCGGGCCAAGCGCTGGGAGCGATCCCGGCGTCCGTGAAGATCTGTCTCGTCTCGAGCCTGTTTCCGCCGCGCATCATCGGCGGCGCCGAGGTCATGGTGGGCCACGCCGCGGACGGCCTGCACGCGGCCGGCCACTCCGTGTCGGTGGTCACGACCGCGCCGCGCGCCGAGACGGGACACGAGATCGTGCGCGGCATCCGCATCCACCGGATCCGGATCGGCAACGTCTACTGGCCGGGGGCGGCGCCGGCCGCGCCGAGGGCCCTGAAGCCGCTGTGGCACGCGATCGATCTGTGGAACCCGGTCGTCCACCGTCGGCTGCGGCGCCTGCTGCGCGCCGAGCGCCCCGACGTGGTCCACACGAACAACCTGGGCGGCCTGTCGCCGGCCGTGTGGGCGGCCGCGGGCGCCGAGGGGTTGCCGATCGTGCACACGCCCCACGACTACGCGCTCACCTGCGTCCGCGCGATGCGGCTCACCCGTGGCGGCCGGATCTGCGAGTCGCGCTGCGCGACGTGCGCCGTGCGCGGGGCGTGGCTGCGGCGCCTCAGCGGCGCGGTGGCGGCGGTGACCGCCCCGAGCCGATTCGTGCTCGACCGGCACCTCGAGCTGGGATTCTTCGCCCGGGCCCGGGCGCACGTCGTGCCATACGCCGTCGACAAGCCGCGGCCGACGCCGCCGCCGCGGAAGCAGGGTCCGCTCGGCGTGCTGCTGATCGGCCAGCTGCGCCCGCACAAGGGCATTCGCGTGGCGTTGGCCGCGCTCGCGGCGGCGCCCGAGCTGGACCTCCGGCTCGACATCGCGGGGACGGGGGAGCTGCTCGACGAATGCCGCGCGGCGGCGGCGCGCGACCGGCGCATACGCGTGCACGGGTTCGTCACCGGCGCGGCGAAGCAGGCGCTGTTCGACGACAGCCACGTGCTCGTGTGCCCGTCCACGTGGTGGGAGGTCACCGGCATCGTCATCCTGGAAGCGTATGCTCACGGCCTGCCCGCGATCGGCTCGCGCATCGGGGGCATTCCCGAGGTGATCGACCACGGACGCACCGGGTTCCTGGTCCAGCCGGGGCACGGCGTCGAGCTGGCGGCCCGCCTGCGTGAGCTCGCGGCCGACCGCGACCTCGCGCGGGCGCTGGGGCAGACGGCGCTCGCCCGCGCCGACGCCAACACGGTCGGGACGATGGCGGCGCGCCTCGGCGCCGTCTACACCGAAGTCCGCGATGCTGCGCGCCGAGGCCGTGACATATAATCGCGGAGTGGTAGACGCGCCCCGGGTGGCCGTGAACGCATCGATCATCGGCCTCCGGACCTCCGGGCTCGGCGAGCATGCCCGCGGACTCGTCCGCGCCCTCGACGCGCTCCATGAGCCGCTCGTGGTCCACACCGCGCTGCCGGAGGCGCTCGCTCCGCTGCGGGCCGCCGTTCGTCGCGCACCGTCGGCGCTGCGACCGGACGGCGGGCTGCGCGCTCACCTCGCACGGATGATGTGGACGCAGCTTGCGCTCCGGCGGCGCCTGGCGAGCGACCGTGCCGACGTCCTCGTCAACACGATTCCCGAGGGACCCCTCGTGTCGGCCGTGCCGCAGGTGACCGTCGTGCACGATCTGATTCCGCTCGACTTCCCCGACGCCTACCCGCGCCAGCAGCTCTACTTTCGACGCCTCGTGCCGGCGATGCTGCGCCGGGCGCGCATGGTGGTGGCGGTTTCCGAGGCCACGCGCCGGCGCGTGCTCGACGCCTACGGGCTGCCGCCCGCGCGCGTGCGCACCATCCTCAACGGCTTCGACGCCGACCGCTTCAGTGCCGACGGGCCGGCGCTCGGCGACGGCGGCCTGCCCTACGTGCTCTTCGTCGGGAACGTCCTGCCCCACAAGAACTTGCCGCGCCTCGTCGAGGCCGTTGCCCGCGTGACCGTCAGCATGCCGGCGCGGCTCGTCGTCGCCGGCGCGGGCCGGCCGCGCGCGATCGCGCAGCTGCGCGCGCTCGCCGAGCGCGTCCGCGCCACCGTGGAGATCCGGTCGTCGCTTCCGCCTGCAGAGCTGCCGCCGCTCCTGCGCGGGGCGCGGGCACTCGTGCTGCCATCGCTCGCCGAGGGCTTCGGGCTGCCGGCCGTCGAGGCGATGGCCTGCGGAACACCCGTCATCGCCTCCAACGTGTCCGCGCTGCCCGAGGTGGTCGGGGACGCCGCGCTGCTCGTCGATCCGCTCGACGTGGCTGCGCTCGGCGACGCCATCGCGCGCGTGCTGTCCGACGATCGCCTGCGGAAGGAGCTCAGCGCCCGCGGGCGAGAGCGCGCTGCGCGGTTCTCGTGGTCGCGCTGCGGTGCGGCCATGCTCGACGTCGCGCGCGAGGTCGCCGCGTGAGGGTCGCGCTCGTTCACGACTGGCTGACCGGCATGCGGGGCGGCGAGCGCTGCCTCGAGGTGTTCTGCGAGCTCCTGCCGCACGCGGACCTGTTCACGCTGCTCCACGTGCCGGGCAGCGTCTCGCCGGCCATCGAGCAGCGCCGCATCGTGACCTCGTTCGTCCAGCGGCTGCCCTCGGCGCCGACCCGCTACCGGCAGTACCTGCCGCTGTTCCCCGCCGCGATGGCCCGCTTCGACTTCTCCGGCTACGACCTCGTCGTCTCCCTCAGCCACTGCGCGGCGAAGGCGGCGCGGGCGCGGCCCGGCGCGCGGCACCTCTGCTACTGCTTCACTCCGATGCGCTACGTCTGGGATCTCTACGCGGACTATGTCGGCGGCGCGGGGCCGCTCACGCGCGTGCTGCTGCCGCCGCTGGCCGCCGCCCTGCGCCGCTGGGACCGTCGGACCAGCCGGCGCGTCGACCGCTTCGTCGCGATCTCGCGCTTCGTGGCCGAGCGTGTCCACCGGTGCTACGGGCGGTCCGCGGAGGTGATCTATCCACCGGTCGACGTGCAGCGCTTCGAGATCGTGCCGGATGGCGACGACTTCTATCTCGTCGTCTCGGCGCTCGTCCCGTACAAGCGCGTGGATGTCGCCGTGCAGGCGGCCACGCGGCTGGGACGTCGGCTGCTGGTCGTCGGCACCGGACCGGAGGAGGCCCGCCTCCGCGCCCTGGCCGGACCCGGCGTGGAGTTCCTCGGCTGGCGCAGCGACGAGGAGGTGGCAGGACTCTACGCCCGCTGTCGCGCGCTGCTGTTCCCCGGCGTGGAGGATTTCGGCATCACGCCGCTCGAGGCCATGGCCGCCGGCCGTCCCGTCATCGCGCTGGCGGCGGGCGGCGCGCTGGAGACGGTGATCCCGCCGGGAGCGGGCGACGCGGCGCCCACGGGCATCTTCTTCGAGGCCCAGACCGTCGAGGCGCTGGCAACGGCGATGCGCGCCTTCGAAGCCGCCGCCGAGCCGTTCGACGCCAAGGCGCTGCGGGCGCACGCCGAGCGCTTCGACCGGCCGCTGTTCAAGCGCCGCGTCGCGGAGTGCCTCGCGGAGGTGGGCGCGTGCTGAAGGCGCACTCGCGGCTGTTCGAGCACCTCATGCTGGCCGCCGACCTCGTCGTGGTGGCGGCGTCGTGGCTGGCCGCCTACGCGCTGCGCTTCTACGTCATCGGCCCGCCGCTGGTGACGCCGTCGCCGCCGCCGCTGCGTGATTACCTGCTGCAACTGCTGCCGATCCTCGCGGTGTGGGCGGTGTCCTTCCACGCCTTCGATCTCTACCGGCCGCGGCGGCTGGGCTCGTACCTTGCCGAATGGATCGACATCGCCAAGGCCTCGACGCTCGGCGTGCTCGTCCTGATCGCCATCATGACCTTCGCGTTCCGAGGTCAGGAGTACTCGCGCGTCGTGAT
Source organism: Candidatus Methylomirabilota bacterium (assembly GCA_036556545.1). Lineage (GTDB taxonomy): Bacteria > Methylomirabilota > Methylomirabilia > Rokubacteriales > CSP1-6 > AR12. The sequence goes on along the minus strand of DATBJF010000143.1, from coordinate 3,043 downwards.
CGTCTACTTCTGGCTGCTGTCGATCGCCGCCGCCGGTCTGCTGCGCGGCGTCTTCCGCGAGGCGCTCCGGGTCGCGCGGCGGCGCGGGTACAACGTGCGCCGCGCCCTGCTCGTCGGGGGCGGGGAGTCGATGGACGAGGTGCTCGCGATGCTCCGGCGCCGGCCCGATCTCGGCGTCCGCGTCCTCGGCTTCGTCACCGACAAGCCGGAGGGGCCCCACGACGGCCGCTGGCTGGCGCCGCTGCACCAGCTGCGCCGCGTGCTCGACGAGCACGCGCCCGACATGGTGATCATCGCGCTCCCGCACGCCGACTCCGGACGGCTGGCCGACATCCTGCGCGAGATCGGCGACGATCCGGTGGCGATCCACCTCGTGCCCGACCTCTACGGCCTCGCCACCCTGCGCGGTGGCATCGAGGAGTTCGAGGGCGTTCCCCTCATTCATCTGCGGGACTCGCCGCTGTACGGGTGGAACCGGGTGGCCAAGCGCGCGTTCGATCTCGGCCTCGGATCGCTCGTGCTGGTGGCGGCGGCGCCCCTCATGGCCGTCGTGGCCCTCGCCATCAAGCTCACCTCGCCGGGGCCGATCCTGCTCCGGCAAGAGCGCATGGGGCTCGACGGCCGGCGCTTCGCGATGCTGAAGTTCCGTACGATGCATGCCGACGCCGAGGTCGCCACGGGCCCCGTGTGGGCGAGCGCCGATGATCCCCGGCGCACCCGGCTCGGCGCCTTCCTTCGTCGCGCCAGCATCGACGAGCTGCCGCAGCTCGTGAACGTGCTGCGTGGCGAGATGAGCCTGGTGGGCCCGCGGCCGGAGCGGCCGTTGTTCGTGCAGGAGTTCCGCACCCGCATCCCCGGCTACATGCTGCGACACAAGGTGAAGGCGGGCATGACGGGCTGGGCGCAGATCAACGGCTGGCGCGGCAACACGTCGCTCGAGAAGCGCATCGAGTACGACCTCTATTACATCGAGCGCTGGTCGCTCGCGTTCGATCTCTCGATCCTCGTGCGGACGCTGTGGCGCGGGTTCACGAACCGCAACGCCTACTGACTCCCCGCGCGGGGGTCGACGCGACGCTCGTGGCGCGGATCGCCGCCGATCCGCGCCGGGCCATGCTCGTCCTGCTGGTGGCGGGGCTGGCGGCGTCGATCACGCTTTCGCAGACGATGCTCGTCGTGCTGGCGCTCTGGCTGCTGCGCGAGCGCCACCGCGGGCGTGTTCAGCTCGCCTGGCCGCTCGGCGTCCCCATCGCCGCCTTCGCCGGCTGGACGGTGCTGGCGGCATTGCTCTCGCGCGCGCCGGCCGAGAGCCTGCGCGCCTCGCAGTCGCTGCTGAGCCTTGCCGCCCTCTGGGTCGTCCTGCACGCCGTCGGCGACGCGCGGCGCGCGCGGTGGTTCGCGACGGCGCTGTTCGTCGCCATGGCGGTGGTGGCCGCGCTGTCGATCGTGCAGGTGTCCACGTGCGACGGCGAGCGCCTGTTCGGCAAGGCGGTCGGGCTGCCGCCCGTGCTGCGGTCGTTCTTCGGCAAGTGTCACCGCGCACATGGCTTCTACAGCATCTACATGACGCTCGGTGGCGTGCTGGGCATGGTGCTGGCCCTCACGCTGCCTCGCCTGGTCTCCTTCCGGCGTCGCGCGGCAGCCGCGGCGGCCTGGCTCGTGGCCGCGGTCGGCTTCGCGCTCACGCTGGTGCGCGGCGCCTGGGTCGGATTCGCGCTGGCCGTGGCGTTCCTGGCGTGCACGGTGCGCCGGCAGGCCGTCGTCTTCGTCGGGCTGCTGCTGGTGGCGGCGACCGTGCTGCTGGTGCCGGCGGTACGCGCCCGCGTGCTGAGCTTCGCCGACATGTCGGATCCCACCGCGCGCGATCGCGTGGCCATGCTGTCGGCGGGAGCCACGCTCGTGCGCGAGCATCCCATCGTCGGGATCGGACCCGGTCAGCTGAAGCGGGTGTATCCGCAGTACGCGCCGCCCGACGCCGTACGGCGAAACACCAGCCACGTGCACAACACGCCGGTCCAGATCGCGGTCGAGCGGGGACTCGTGGGGCTCGCGCTGTGGGTGTGGATCTTCGCCGCATTCTTCGCACGCCTGCCGGCGATCTGGAAGCGCCTGCCCGCCACCGCCGTCCACGAGCGCGCTCTCGTCGTGGGCTGTGCGGCCGCTCTGCTGGCCTTCCTCGCCGGCGGCCTGTTCGAATACAGCTTCGGCGACACCGAGGTCCTCCTCGTGGCCATGAGCCTCATGGCGCTGCCCTTCGTGCTCGACCGCGCGCAGGAGAGGCAATGAAGCCACGCGCGCCTCGAACAGGCCACCCGCGGCTCGAGCGGGTCGCGCGGCCGTCGCTCCAATGAAGCTGTCGCCCGCGCGGCTGGCCGCCATCCGGCTGGTCGTCATGGACGTGGACGGTGTGCTCACCGACGGTGGCATCTACTACACCGAGCGCGGTGACGAGGTGAAGCGCTTCGACGTCCGCGACGGGCAGGGCCTGGTGCTCCTTCGCCGGGCCGGCGTGCTCACCGCCGTGATCACGCGCCGCCGCTCGGAGATCGTCGAGCGCCGTGCCGACGAGCTCGGCATCGTGGAGGTGCACCAGGGCGCCACCGACAAGCGCGCCGTGCTGGAAGCGCTGCTCGCGCGGCGCGGTCTGCCGGCGTCCGACGCCGCCTACGTCGGCGACGACATCGGCGACCTCCCCGCCATGCAGCTCGTCGGCCTGCCCGTCGCCGTCGCCGACGCCGTCCCGCCCGTGAAGCGCGCCGCCGCCTACGTCACCCGCACCCTCCCCGGCCACGGCGCCATCCGCGAGCTCTGCGACCTCATCCTCACCGCCAAGCAAACCGTCATTGCAGTGGACGCGGCTGGAAAGACACCGCCAAGGCCGAGCGGCAGAAAGCCGAGGGAATGGAGAAGTGTCGCGACGAAAGGTCGCGGGGTGAAGCGGTGAGAGGTGCGACGTTCGCAACGCTGCGTTCCACGCGTGGAGGATCAGCGGCGGCCTGGGGTCTCGTGTGAGGGCCGTGCTTTAGGGTATTGCCTCGGTTCC
>DATBJF010000142.1:0-4702 GCA_036556545.1 Candidatus Methylomirabilota bacterium | reverse complement strand
CCCACGACGATCGATGAGCGCGCGCGGAGTCGACCTGATCGTGCGCGGAGGCCGCGTCGTCACCGCCACCGACGACTTCGAGGCGTCCGTGGCCATCAAGGGCGGCCGCATCGTGGCCATCGCGCCCGACGGCGTGCTGCCGTCCGCCGATCGCGTGATCGATGCCGCCGGCAAGGTCGTCTTCCCCGGGCTGATCGACTGCCACCTGCACGTGGGTCCGGAGTACGACGACTGGAAGACCTCGGCCCTCGCCGCCGCGCGCACCGGCCTCACCAGCATCGTCCCGTTCGTCACCTACGGCGAAGGCGAGACGCTCCCGGCGGCCACACGACGGCTGCGCGAGGAGGCCGAGAGCGTGTCGACACTCGACTTCGGCTTTCATTTCATCCTCGACCACGAGCCGCCGATCTTGGAGGGCCTCGCCGAGGCCGTCGGGCTCGGGGTGCGGTCCTTCAAGATGTTCATGACCTACAAGAAGCGCGGCAAGCGGATGGTCTCCGACGAGTTCCTCTGCAAGGCCATGGAGCGCCTGGCCGCTCTCCGTGCCGTGTGCCAGGTGCACTGCGAGAACGGCGACATCCTCTGCTATCTCGAGGACAAGGCCATCGCCGAGGGCCGCACGGCGCCGACCGACTTCCCGGAGACCTGTCCGGACTGGGCGGAAGAGGAAGCGATCAATCGCGCCATCCTCATCGGACGGCTGACCGGCTGTCCCGTGTACGTCGTGCATCTCTCGACCAGGCTCGGTCTCGAGCGCATCAAGCGGGCCCAGGCGGAAGGCCAGCGCGTGTGGGCCGAGACGTGCCCGCAGTACCTGCTGCTGACCGACGCGGAGATGGCGAGGCTCGGGCCGTTCGCGAAGATCGGCCCGCCGCTGCGGCCGGCGGGCGGCCCCGACCGCGAGGCGATGTGGGCCGGCTCGGCCGGCGGCTACATCCACACGGTCGCCAGCGACCACGCGCCACGTCCCCCGAAGTTCAAGGAGCCGGGCCGCACGAACATCTTCGTGGACGCCCAGGGCAAGCCGATCCCGTTCGGCGCCCCCTCGCTGGAGACGCTGGCGCCGCTCGTGTACAGCGAGGGCGTCGCGCGTCGCGGCCTGCCGCTGTCGTGGATGGCCCGCGTGCTCTCGGAGAACCCCGCGCGGATCTTCGGCCTCTTCCCGCGCAAGGGGGCCATCCGCGTCGGGGCCGACGCCGATCTGTCGATCTGGGATCCCGACGCCGACTGGTCGATCGAGCAGCGCCAGCATCTGAGCGTGGCCGGGTACACGCCCTACGAGGGCTGGCGCGTGCGCGGCCGGCCGTGGATGACGCTCGTGCGCGGCCACGTCGTGCTCGATCCCGACGGCGCGCTGGAGCAGAAGCCGGGGTTCGGTCAGTACCTCGACGAGGCGCCGCCGGTGGCGCCGGTCCGATGAAAGCCGTCGGCGCCATCACCATCGGGCAGACGCCGCGCGACGACGTGGCGGCCGAGCTGTGCAGCGTGCTCGGCCCCGACGTCCGCGTGGTGCAGGCCGGCGCGCTCGACGATCTCACGCGCGCCGAGATCGACGCGCTGGCGCCGGCGGCCGACGACGACGCACTGATCACGCACCTGCGCGACGGTCGTGACGTGCTCGTCGCCAAGTCGCGCATCTTGCCGCGCCTTCAGGCGTGTCTCGATCGCCTCGCCGGCGACTGCGACGCCTCCACCATCCTCTGCGCCGGCGTCTTCCCTCGATTCCGCAGCGCGCACCCCGTCGTGCTGCCCGAGCGCTGCATGACGGCCATGGTCGACGCCGTCTTCGACGGCCGCCGTCTCGGCGCGATCGTCCCGATCGTGGAGCAGCGCGACTCCTACCGCGCCCGCTGGTCACGCGTCGATCCCCGCGTCTCCGTCGTCGTCGCCTCGCCCTACGACGATCCCGCGCGTCTCGTCGACGCCGCCGACGAGCTGCGGCGTGCCGGCGTCTCGCTCGTCGTCATGGAGTGCATGGGCTTCACGAGTCCGATGAAGCGCGTCGTCCGCGACGTCACCGGCGCGCCGGCGCTGCTCCCAGCGACCGTCCTCGCGCGCGTCCTCGCCGAGCTCGCGTAACTAAGCGGCGATCACCGACGGCTCCCGGCGGGTGGCGCCGGGCTCAGGGGGCAGGCGCGGCGGAGTGGGACCCCCTCGTACCCTCGCACTTCCGAAGGAAGTGCGTGTGGGTCGAGTGGGTGACGGAGCCGCGTCGGCCCCCTGAGCCCGGCGACAGGACCCGCCCGCCGCGCGCGCGGCGTCGTACGTCAGGCGAGACGCGCTTTGACGAAGGCGCCGATGTCGGTGATGGCTTGATCGGCTTCGTCCAGCATCGAGAGGAACCAGTGCCAGACGTGGATCATCTGCGGCCACTCGCGGACGGTGGCGTCGACGCCGGCGGCTCGCGCGCGGGCGCCGAGGCCAAGCGCGTCGTCGAGCAGGACTTCGTCGCTGCCGACGTGAATCAACAGCGGCGGCAGTCCGCGCAGATCCGCGTACAGCGGCGAGACGAGCGGTTGCTTGGGGTCGCCGGTGCCGATGTAGGCCTGCGCGAGCTGCGTGATGCCGTCGAGCGTCACGATCGGGTCGACCGCGGCTTTCGTGGTGTAGCTCGGCGCGCTGTTCGTGAGATCGACCCATGGCGAGATGCAGACCGCACCCGCGGGTAGCGGCAGGCCGCGATCGCGCAGGGCGAGCAGCGTGGCCATCGTGAGACCGCCGCCCGCGGAGTCGCCGCCGATGACGACGCGCGCCGGCGCGATCCCCTGGCGCAGCAGCCACTGATACGCGGCGACGGCATCCTCGATGGCGGCCGGGAATGGATGCTCCGGCGCCAGCCGGTAGTCGAGCAGCAGCGCGCGGGTGCCGGCGGCGCGGGCGATGGCGGCGGCGAGGTGGCGGTGCGAGCGCGGGGAGCCGATGACGTAGCCGCCGCCGTGGAGATAGAGGACGACGGCGTCGGCGCGGACGCCTGGCGGCGTGAGCCACTCGGCGGGGCGCGCCGGCGCCGCGACGCGCTCCACGTTCACGTCGGGCGGCGTGGGGAAGACGCGCTCGGCGCGCTCGTATTGCGCGCGGCGCTCGGCGATGCTGAGCGTGTTCGACGGCGGAAGCTTGGCCAGATGCGCGCGGACGACCTCGATGCCCTTGTCGCTCATGGCCGGTATGGTACGTCAACCGGTGACGCCGCGCCGTCGTGCTAGAGTCTGGCCCATGGCCCACAAAGGTATGAAGTTCGGCATCTTCCTGGCACCGTTCCATCGCATCGGTGAGAACCCCACGCTCGCGCTCGATCGCGACATGGAGCTGATCGAGTGGCTCGATTACCTCGGCTACGACGAGGTGTGGGTCGGCGAGCACCATTCGGCGGGCTGGGAGCTGATCGCCTCGCCCGAGATCTTCATCGCCGCCGCCGCCGAGCGCACCAGGCACATCATGCTCGGCTCCGGCGTGACCAGCCTGCCCTACCATCACCCGTTGCTCGTCGCCCAGCGCTTCGTCCAGCTCGATCACATGACGCGCGGCCGCACGATGCTCGGGTGCGGTCCCGGCGCGCTGGTGTCGGACGCGTACATGATGGGCATCGAGCCGGTGAGCCAGCGCCCGCGCATGGACGAGGCGCTGGAGGCCATCATGCGCCTGCTGGCATGCGACGAGCCCGTGACGATGAAGACGGACTGGTTCGAGCTGCGCGAGGCGCGGCTGCATCTGGCGCCGTACACGGAGCCCCGCTTCCCGATCGCCGTCGCCAGCACCATCACCCCCTCCGGAGTGATGGCCGCCGGCAAGCACGGCCTCGGCGTCCTGTCGCTCGGCGCCGGGCTGCCCGGCGGCCCGGAGATGCTGGCGAGCCAGTGGAAGATCGCCGAGGAGACGGCCGCCAGGCACGGCCAGACGATGGATCGGCGCGACTGGAAGCTGGTCGTGAACGTCCACGTCGCCGATGACGACGAAGAGGCGATGCGCCAGGTCACGCGCGCCGAGCGCCACGAGACGGTGACCTACTTCGAGGAGACGCTCGGCCGCCCGCCGGGACGCTCGGACGACCCGCTCACCGACGGCGTGAAGATGGGGACCACGCTCGTGGGCAGCGTCGAGACCGTCGTGCGCGGCATCAAGCGGCTCGAAGAGCTGAGCGGCGGCGGCTTCGGCGGCGTCCTGTTCCGCGCCCACGAGTGGGCCAACCGCGAGCAGACGCTCAAGAGCTACGAGCTCTTCGCCCGCTACGTCATGCCCCGCTTCCAGGGGTCGCTCGACATGGTCCGCGGCTCCAACGACTGGGCCCGCGGCAACCGCAAGACGATCTTCAGCCCCAACGTGGAAGCCATCAAACGCGCGTACACCGACGCCGGCCGCGAAATCCCCGCCGAGTTCCGCCAGCGCACCTCCGGCGCCCGCGACATCGACTCGACGCCAACGACGCCGTAGCGACGAGCGCAGCGTAGAGCGGCACCGCGCGCATTCCGGGGCGGGTGGCGTCGAGCGCAGGGCGGGCCGGCCTGGCGGAGTGGGACCCCCGGCTACCCTCGCACTTCCGAAGGAAGTGCGTGTGGGTGCCGTGGGTGACGTAGCCGCGGCGGCTCCGTCACATCCGGCGACAGGACCCGCCCGCCGAGCGTCGCCGGAGCGCGACTCAGCGAGCTCGCGCTTTGACGAAGGCGCCGATCTCGGCGATGGCTTGCTCGGCTTCGTCCAGCATCGA
>DATBJF010000141.1:0-30297 GCA_036556545.1 Candidatus Methylomirabilota bacterium | reverse complement strand
CTGCTGCTCGGAGTAGGCGCAGACGATGAGCAGGGCGACGAACATGATCGTCATCGCGGCCAGGACGGCCCAACCCTGCCGCGTGTCCCGGACCATCACGCCGAACGTGTAGCAGAGCGCCGCCGGAATCAGGAGGATCGAGAGCAGCTCGAGGAAGTTTGAGAGCGGGGTCGCGTTCTCGAACGGATGCGACGAGTTGACATTGAAGAAGCCGCCGCCATTGGTGCCGAGCTGCTTGATGGCGACCTGTGACGCCGCCGGACCCACCGCGAGGACCTGCTCCGTCAGCGGAGACTTCTTCGTCTTCGGCCGGCCCTTCTCGTCGAGCACGGGCTTGCCGTCGGCGTCGGTGACCGGCTCGTCGTACTGGATCGACTGCACGACGGCGGCCTTCGCATAGGGCGCAAGCGTCTGGACCACGCCCTGCGAGACGAGCGCAAGCGCAAGCACGAACGACAGCGGGAGCAGGATGTAGAGCGTCGTCCGCGTGAGATCCATCCAGAAGTTCCCGACCGTCTGCGCCGAGCGCCGCGCGAGGCCGCGGATCAGCGCGGCCAGCGTCGCCATGCCGGCGGCGGCCGAGACAAAGTTCTGAACGGTAAGCGCGAGCATCTGGGTGAGATAGCTCATCGTGGTCTCGCCACCGTAGCCCTGCCAGTTCGTGTTGGTGGCGAAGCTGACCGCCGTGTTGAAGGACGAGTCGGGCGATACGGCGGCGAGCGCCATCGGATTCAACGGCAGCACGCCCTGCAGGCGCTGCAGCGCATACGCCGCGAGGAGCCCGACGAGGTTGAAGAGCATCATCGCCACCGCGTACGTCTTCCACCCCTGCTCCTCCGCCGGGCGGACGCCACAGAGGCGGTAGATGAGGCGCTCGAGCCAGCCGAGCACGCGGTCGAGACCGCACGCGCGGCCTTCGTACACCCTGGCCATGTAGGCGCCGAGCGGCCTGGCCAGCGCCAGGAGGACCACGACGTAGAGGACGAGCTGGGCGATGCTGCCCGCGCTCACGAGAAGATCTCCGGCTTCAGCAGCGCAATGACGAGGTAGACCATCAGGCCCACCGCCACGATCCCGCCGACCAGATAGAGCATCCTTCTCCTCACACTTGCTCGCAGAGCTTGATGAGAGCCCAGGACAGCGCGAAGAATCCCAGTGCCAGACCCAGATAGATGATGTCCATCGTGTTGCCCTCCTTCGATGCCCGATGCCGACCTACCCCTGGCCGCGCTTGGCGGGCCTATCCGATCCCCCGACGCGAGGCCGGGGCAGCGCAACAACCGTGCCGGGGCGTCCGTTCTGGCTCGGCGAGGACTTCGCCGTCGCCTCGTGGGGCGACGGCGCCCCACCGCCCCATCGACGCCCCATCGGCTCGGGACCCCGGGATGCCTCGACGAGGCGGCGGAACCCCGGATCCTGCTGGCCCGCCAGATCGAACGCCCGCCGGTTGGAGCGAACCCATAGGTGCATCGTGCCGAACCCGATGAGCGTGACGCCCATCTCGAGCGTCCGGCGCCACGCGCCTTCGGGGGCATACGCTTCCACGACACCGAAGATGGCCAGCATCAGCACGGCCACCACATAGAGCCGGCCCCACGACTGCCCCCTCTGTACCCGCTCCGCACGCCCGAACATTGCCACCTCCACGGTTCGAGTGTGACAGTCGGTGGACGAGACAGGCGTCAAGAACCGGGCTGGATTCGTCAGGGGTGCGTCAAGAGTCTGCGATACGGCTCAGCGCGACGCGGCGGTCCGCCGACGCAATGCCTTGACGTCGGGGGCGCCGAACGCCTCCAGCGGCGGCCGGCGAGAACGGATCAACCTGACGTGCGGAGGATCCGTTGGATTTGGCTGCTCGGCCCCCAGCGCCAGCGGGAGCGCATTCGAGCGCACCCATGCTACGAGCACCGCCAGCACCGTGAGCGTCCCGGCCCAGTCCATCAGCCGGCGCCGAGAATCCGGGAACTCGAGAACTCCGGTTACCCAGAGGCCCATCACTATCGCCAGGGTCACCAAGAGGATTCGCCAGGCCGGCCGGGGCGGCCGCCCCTCATCCTTGCCGGCGACCCGGAGCGCCCACGGCTGGCGGCAGTGCGCGGAATGACGGCCGTGCGCACGACGCATAGAATGACGCTGGCACCGTCGCCGCTGGAAGAGTGTCAAGATTCCGTTCAGCGGTATCAAGATTTCGTAAAAATCTGGACCTCCCGGGTCGCCTGCGACCCATATGCGACCGGTTGCGCCTAAGATGCGATCGTGCGGGTCCTCGATCTGAAGCAACTCCTCGTCGGCACGCCGCTACCGACCGCGCAGTTCCGACACGAGCGTCTGGGCAAGGCCACCGGCCTCGCCATCTTCGCCTCTGATGCCCTCTCGTCCGTCGCCTACGCGACGGAGGAGATCCTGCTCGTGCTGATCCTGGCGGGGACGGCCGCCCTGAGCTACTCGCTCCCGATCGGTATCGCGATCGCCGTGCTCGTGGCCATCGTCGTGACGTCCTACCGGCAGACGATCCTCGCTTACCCGCAGGGCGGCGGCGCCTACATCGTTGCCAAGGACAACCTCGGCACCATGCCCGGCCTCGTCGCGGGCGCGGCGCTGCTGATCGACTACGTCCTGACCGTCTCGGTGAGCGTGGCGGCCGGGATCGCGGCCTTGACCTCGGCCGTCCCGGTGCTGTTTCCCTACCGCGTCACGCTGTGCGTGGTGGCCGTGGTCGGCATCGCCGTGGCCAACCTCCGGGGCGTGCGCGAATCCGGGCGCCTCTTCGCGATCCCGACCTATCTCTTCATCCTGAGCCTCCTCTCGTTGATCGTCTACGGCGCACTCGGCGCGATCTTCGACTTCCTGCCGGAAGCCCCATACGCCGCCCACCTGCCCGGACTCGAAGGCGTCGGCCTGTTCCTGCTGCTGCGCGCGTTCGCGTCGGGCTGCGCCGCGCTGACCGGCGTGGAGGCCGTCTCGAACGGGATCCAGGCGTTCAAGCCGCCCGAAGCGCACAACGCCCGCGTGGTGATGACCTGGCTCGGCGCCATCCTTGTCACGCTGTTCGTCGGCATCACCTATCTGGCGTACGACTTCGGGATCCGGCCGGCGGAGCACGAGACGCTCGTGTCGCGGCTCGCCCGCCACGTCTTCGGCAGCGGCGTCATGTACTACGGCGTCCAGGCCTTCACCATGTTGATCCTGTTATTGGCCGCGAATACCTCGTATGCCGGCTTTCCCCGGCTGGCGTCGCTGCTCGCCCGCGACCGCTTCCTCGCGCGCCAGTTCTCGAACCAGGGCGATCGCGGGGTCTTCTCGAACGGGATCATCATCCTGAGCGTCCTCGCCGTGACGCTCGTGGTCGCGTTCGGGGGCAATACCAGCGCCCTCATCCCGCTCTACGCGGTCGGCGTGTTCATGTCGTTCACGCTGTCACAGAGCGGAATGGTCGTGCGCTGGATGCGAACGCGGGAGTCGGGATGGCGCTGGCGTGTGTGGATCAACGGGGTCGGCGCGACCACCACGGGACTCGTCCTGGTGACCATCGCAGTGACGAAGTTCACCCACGGCGCCTGGATCGTGGTCATCCTCATCCCGGCGCTCGTCGCCGCGTTCGTGGTGGTGCACCGGCACTACGAGGACGTGGCCCGGCAGCTGTCGCTCGACGGCACCGGGCCAGGCGACACGCCTGACACGCCGATCACGAACACGGTGCTCGTCCTCGTGGGGGACCTCCACCGCGGCGTGCTGGGCGCGCTCAAGTACGCGCGGGCGATCTCACCCTCGCCGAAGGCGGTCTACGTCGAGGTCGATCCGGAGCGGACGCGGCGGCTGGAAGAGCGCTGGGGAGCGTGGGGGCTCGGCACGCCGCTCATCGTGCTGAGCTCTCCGTACCGCTCGATCCTCCGTCCGTTCCTCGACTACGTCGACAGCCAGCTACGCGCGGGCGGCCCCGATCACTACGTGACGATCATCCTGCCGGAGTTCGTGCCCGCACGGTGGTGGCAGCACCTGCTCCACAACCAGACCGCCCTGCTGATCAAGGGCGCCATGCTCTTCAGAAAGCGCGCCATCGTCACCGACGTCCCCTACCATCTGACGTGACCACCCGCAGCGCGATCTCGATCGCGCGCACCATGAGCGGCACGTCCATGCTCGGCTGATCGAGCCCGGCGGCCACGACCATCGCCGGCGACAAAGGCAGGTGGATGAATCCGGCCGGGATGGCGCGGCCCGTGGACTCCAGCCGGTGTCGTGTGGTGTAGAAGGTCTGATTGCAGAGATACGTGCCGGCCGTGGTCGAAAGGTACGCGGGCACACCGTTGGCGGTCAGCGCCTCCAGCATGCCCGCCAGCGGCAGCGTGCTGAAGAAGGCGGGCGGTCCGCCCGGCACGCACGGCTCCCCCGTCGCCCGGTAGCCGGCGTTGTCGGCGATCTCGAAGTCCATCACGTTGACGGCCACGCGCTCGAGCGCCAGCCGCGCCCGTCCGCCCGCGAGTCCCAGGTGCACGATCGCGCGCGGGGACAGCTCGTCGACGAGCTGGGCGACGGCGACGGCGGCGCGCGCGTGGTGGACGGGCAGCACGGCGCTGCGGATGGTGACGCCGCCGACCACGCGGCCGTGCAGCGCTTCCGCGACCTCCGCCGACGGATTGTCCTTGTACGTGCCGAACGGCTCGAAGCCCGTGAGCAGGATCATCGGTCTCCTCCGCGCGCAAGCTCGGTGGCGAGCGTGCGCGCCACCCCGTGCCAGTCGGCGCCGTCGGTCTCGAGAGTGACGCGGCTTCCCGTCGCCTCCTCCACCGCCGACAGCGTCAGGCGGGCGCCCGCCGACAGGCGCGCCTCCAGCGTGCCGTCCTCCACGTCGCAGCGGAGCACGCGGGCGCCGAAATGGCGGAGCACGGCCGTGCTCTGCAGCAGGACGTCGGCGGGCGGCGTGCTCACGCGCACCGAGCGCGAGCGCCGACGGCGCAGCCAGCCGGGCAGTCGAAGCGGCACGCACCCAGAGTAGCAGCGGAGCGCGCGGGTGCGCTATCGTACGGGCCATGAGCGAGTCCAGGGAGATCCGCGTCGAGCAGGACGGCCGCGTGGCGACCATCACCTTCAATCGCCCCGAGGCCCGCAACGCGATGACCTTCGAGATGTACGAGCAGCTCCACGACCTCTGCGAGCGCTTCGACAAGGACCCCGGCGTGCGCGTGCTCGTGCTGACGGGCGCCGGCGACAAGGCGTTCGTCAGCGGCACCGACATCCGCCAGTTCCTGACCTTCAAGACGAAGGAGGACGCGCTCGGCTACGAGTCGCGGATCACGCGCGTGCTGAGCCGCATCCACGCCATGACGAAGCCCACCATCGCGATGATCCAGGGCGACGCCGTCGGCGGCGGGATGTTCATGTCGCTCGCCTGCGATCTGCGGGTCGCGGCCGAGCACGCGCGCTTCGGCGCCCCGGTGGCGCGCACGCTCGGCAACTTCGCGGCGCCCTTCAGCCTGGGCTTGCTGGCAGCCACGGTGGGGCCGATCCGCGCGCGCGAGATCGTCCTCACCGCCCGGCTCGTGGACGCGGCGGAGGCGAAGGCCATCGGGCTCGTCGACCAGGTCCATCCGGCGGCGGCGCTCGCCGGCAAGGTGACGGAGCTGGCGGGCCGGATCGCCGAGCTGGCGCCGCTCACGCTGGCCGCCACCAAGGAGGCGGTGCGCCGCATGCTGGCCGCCACCTCACCCGGCAGCCTCGAGGATCTCCTGCTGTCCTGCTACCTGAGCGAGGATTTCCACGAGGGCGCTCGCGCGTTCCTCGAAAAGCGCAAGGCCAACTGGCAGGGTCGCTGAGCTACGCCGCGCGTCGGCGTTCGCGGAAGCGCTCGATCGCGGCCAGCGTCGTCGCGACCTGCAGCGCGCGGTCGACGGCGCCGCGCGAGCGCTCCGCCACCTCGCGGATCGGCCGATTGCGCTGCAACAGCAGTCCGACCACCAGGGCCGCGCCGAGGGTCACGAACGGCAGCCAGCCGCGGCGCTGCAGCCCGTCGACGGCGTCGGTCAGCGCGCGGCCGGCGAGGTTGATGTCCTTCCGGATCTCAAGCGGGTCTCGGCCCATCGCCACGTCTCCTTGATCGAGGCCCGCGTGCGGGCCAGCATCACGACGTTGCGCACTCGATAGACGGCCCACGCGATGGCGGCGCCCGAGAGCAGCGCGCCGCCGCCGCCCGCGATCAGCAGCGGCCGCCAGTCGCCGCCAAAGGCCGGCGCCAGCGCCGCCCCGAGCAGCACCACCAGCGAGGTCACGAGCATGACGGTGGCGGCGACCGCGACGCCCGCGGCCACCCCGATCGAGGTGGCGGCGCGCTTCAGCTCGGCGAGGGCCAGCTCGAGCTCGAGGCGCGCCAGATGGCCGAGCCCTTCCTGCACGGACTCGACGCTCTTCAGCGCGCGCCGCGGGAAGGGCACGACGCTGTCCGGCGGCCGCTCGCCCGCCTCCTTCTCCCCGGCGACCTTCGCATCGGGGGCGCCCCGGCGCGCGGCGGCCTGCTCGATCTCCGAATTGACCTCGGCGCCGAGCAACAGCGCCGTGCCGCTCAGGTAGAGCCACAGCATCAGGAGGATGACGCCCCCGATCGAGCCGTACGTCGCGTTGTAGTTCGCGAAGTTCGTCACGTAGAAGCGCAGCCCGAAGGAGGCGATCAGCCACAGCACGAGCGCCACCACCGAGCCCGGCGTGACCCAGCGCCAGTGCTGGTCGACGTTGGGCGCCAGGTAGTACACGAGCGCGATGCCGATGGCCACCAGCAGCATCACGATCGGGATGCTGACGATGTTCCACACGAGCGTGAAGACGTCGCCGAGCCCGACCACTCCCGCCACCTTCTCGCCGATCTTCGGTCCGAAGACGATCAGCACCAGCGCGCTGAGGATGAATGCGGAGAACCCGAGCGTCAGGCCGATGGCGAGCAGCTTGGCCTTCCACCAGGGCCGGCTCTCCTCGACGTCGTAGGCGACGTTCAGCGCGCTCATGATCGAGTGCATGCCATTGCTGCCCGCCCACAACGCGCCGAGCACGCCGAGGGAGAGCAGGCCGCCGCTCGCCCCGGCCATGATCTCGCTCAGCGTCTTCTGGATGATGGAGGCGGCGTCGCCGGGCATGGCCTGGCCGACGTACTCCATCAGGCGATTCATCAAGTTCGGGATCGGCAGCAAGCCGAGCAGCGCCGTCATGAACAGCAGCGCGGGGAACAGGGCGAAGAGGAAGTAATACGCGAGCGCGGCCGCGCGGTCGGCGACGTCGTCCTCCGAGAATTCCGCCCACACGCGCCTGCCCAGCTCCGCGACGCTCAGGCCGCCGAGCTTCCACGGCGAGACGTCGGATGCCATGGACGAGACGTGGATGCACCGCTCATGCCGACGAGCGTGGCGCGGCGGCAGCGAGGCACATGTCCACGCGGAACAACGCATTTGTCAGGAACTCCGCGAAGGCGCGGCGCGCCGCGCGGCGCTCACCCAGGCCAACGCGGGCGAGCGCCTCCACGCCGGCCGTCTCGCGGTCGTCACGCGCGGCGCGGGAGGCGGCGCAGAGGTCGAGCGCATCCTTGTACCGGCCGCGGCCGACCTCGACGGCGGCCAGTCGCCGGAGCACCGCCGCCGCCAGGTGGCGCTCGCGCCGCGGCGCCCCCGCCGCCATGTAGAGGTCCCGCCACTCCGCCAGCGTGCGCGCGACGGCGTCCTCGTCGCCGAGATCGTTCTCGATGTCGTACCGGCTGAGCAGCAGCGTGCCCCGCCCGCGGCCGCCGGCGCCCGCCAGCGCCCCCTCCACGGCGCGCAGCGCCCCGCGTCGCGCCCGCTCGAGCAGGGCGTGCGCCCGCGCGTCGCGCAGCAGCGCCGGCTTGGCGGCGATGACGCAGGCCGCGTCGTCGAATCGCTCGCGGCGCAGCAGCGCCTCCGCGTAGCGCAGGCCATCCCGGTGGCGCAGCGCGCCGAGCCAGAGGCCGAGCGGCAGTCCCAGCGGCTCCGGCGGCGGCTCCAGTACGTCCGCCAGGGCGCGCGGGCCGCGCGTCTCGAGCGTCACCGCCGCGAGCTGCAGCAGCGCGCGCGCGCCGAACGACTCCGGAAGCTCACCCGCCAGCTCGACCAGCCGCGATGGCGGCGCGCCGCCGTCCGCGGCCCAGGCGACCAGCTCGACGTAACCGGCGACCAGCCGATTGCCCGGCGCGCGCGTCGCCGCCGCCGCCGCCGGCGCCCGCGCGCGGGCGGGCTCACCGGCGTCGAGGAGCAGGATCGCGTGGTGCAGGTGGACCACGAACGACGCCGGCGCCAGCTCGATGGCCGTCGCCAGCTCGCGCTCGGCCTCGGCGAAACGGTCCTGCTCGACGAGCGCGTCCGCGAGATAGCGATGCAGGTGCGGGTCGTGCGGCGTGCCGGCGAGGGCGGCGCGGAAGGAGGTCTCGGCGCCCGCGTAGTCCCGCGCCGACAGCGCGCGCTGGCCGCGCGAGAAGAGTCGCTCCGTGCGGCCGACCATGACGGAATTTTACTGTACGATCGGGCGGCGTACGGAGCCGGAAACCATCTCTCTCAGGCCACCCACGGGAGAGGTGGACATAGCGCTCCGGTACAAAGGAGCACGCGATGGCCGGGTTTGCGGAGTACGAGCGCTACGACGGACTGGGGCTGGCCGGACTGGTGAAGGCCAGGCACGTGAGCCCGGAGGAGCTCCTGGAGGCGGCCATCGCGCGCGTCGAGGCGCGCAATCCCGCGGTCAATGCGGTGACCATGCCGCTCCACGACTACGCGCGCGGCGCGATCGCCGCGGGTCTTCCCGACGGGCCGTTTCGCGGGGTCCCCTTCCTGATGAAGGATCTCACCGCGCCGATCGCGGGCGTGCCGATGACGCGATCGTGCCGCTACTACGCGGACGCGCCTCCGCCGGCCGCGGACAGCAGCCACGTCGAGCGGCTCAAGCGCGCGGGGCTCGTCATCTTCGGCCGGACCAACACCTGCGAGCTCGGCCTCTCCCTGACGTGCGAGCCGCAGCTGCACGGTCCGACCCGGAATCCATGGGATCCGTCGCGCATCTCCGGCGGCTCGAGCGGCGGCGCGGCGGCCGCCGTGGCGGCGCGCATGCTGCCGATGGCCCACGCCACCGACGGCTTCGGCTCGATCCGCGCTCCGGCGGCCTGTTGCGGGCTGGTGGGGCTCAAGCCCACGCGCGGCCGCAACACGTTCGCGCCGTACACCGGCGAGGGCCTCGGTGGCCTCTCGGCCGAGCACGCGGTGACGCTGAGCGTGCGCGACTCCGCCGCGCTGCTCGACGCCACGGCCGGCCCCGGCGCCGGCGATCCCTACGTGGCGCCGCCGCCGGCGCGGCCGTTTCTGGCCGAGGTCGGCGCCGATCCGGGCCGCCTTCGGATCGCCTTCACGAGCGTCGCGCCGAACGGCGCCAAGCTCGACGCGGAGAGCCTGCGAGCGCTTGCCGAGACGGTGAAGCTCTGCGCCGATCTCGGGCATGAGGTCGAGGAAGCGAACCCGCCGATCGAGGGCGACGCTGTGGTCCCGACGTTCCTGACGCTGGCGGCGGCGAACACGGTCGTCAATCTCGCCGGCAATCCGGCCAGGGGCCGTCCCGCGCGCGAGGACGAGGTCGAACGGATCACGTGGGCGACCGCGAAGCTCGGCGAGCGGACGGCGTCCGCCGACTACGTGCGCGCCACGCAGACGGCGCATCGGCTGGGCCGGCAGATGGCCGCGTTCCACGCGCAGTGGGACGTGCTGCTCACGCCCGGTCTGGCCACGCCGCCCGTCCCGCTCGGCTTCATCGACATGATGATGGACGACCTCGAGGAGTACTGGCGGCGGGTCTTCCATTTCTCGCCGTTCACGGTCTGGTTCAACATCACCGGGCAGCCGGCCATGATGCTGCCTCTCGGCCGGGCCTCCACGGGCATGCCGATGGCCACCCAGGTCGTGGGACGTTACGGCGACGAGGCGACCGTCTTCCGGCTGGGCGCGCAGCTCGAGGCGGCACGACCGTGGTTCGATCGAAAGCCGCCTCTCGCCATGTGAGCGTCCGCCTCGGGCCCAAGATGGCACGCCGGGGACAGGATGCGCGGCACCCCGGCGGCGCGCTCCGCAAAATTCCACGGATTTCGCTTGGCTCGGAATCTGCTCCGCGCGACATCGCCGACCGACGATGCTCCGCAGCCCGGAACACCCGGTGGCGAGAGGGGGTGGCAACCAATGGCGGACATGTTCAAGTGCCCGAAGTGCGGCAAGACCTCGCCGAAGTTCACGAATTGCTGCGGTACGCCGATGAAGAAGAACGGCTAGGCTCGTGGGGAGCGCCCCGGGGAGCCTGGGGCGCTCCTCCCTAGTTTCTCCCCTCGAAGCGGAAGTCCTCGCCGGCACGGACGATATATCCGGGCCTCGGGAAGTGCGCGGGCAGGATGAGGGTGCCGCTGTCGGCGTGGCGCTCCACGAACTCGCGTCGGGTCTGGGCGGCGCGGGTGGCGTCGTAGCAGAACCGGCTCGACCACTCGGGCTCCGCCACCTGCACCACGCGATGCATCAGGTCCCCCGAGAAGACCGCCTCGCCGGCGCTCGTCGACAGCCGCACGCTGACGTGCCCCGGCGTGTGACCGACCGACGGCTCGAAGCGGAGCCACGGGTCGATGCGATGCGCGATGTCCACCAGGTCGGCCTGCCCGGCGGCCACGATCGGCAGCACGCTGTCGTCGATGCAGCCAGACTCGTCGCCGCCGCGTGCGCTCTCGTGCTTCCAGAACGACCACTCCTCGCCGGCGAAGACGTAGCGGGCGCGCGGGAACGTCGGCACCCAGCGGCCGTTGACGAGCCGCGTGTTCCAGCCGACGTGGTCCACGTGCATGTGCGTGATGACGACCAGGTCCACCTGCTCCGGCATGACCCCTGCCGCGCCGAGATCGTCGAGGAACGTGCCGCGCCGCAGGTTCCAGAGCGCGTTCTCCCGCTTCTTGTCGTTGCCGACGCCGGTGTCGATCAGCACCAGGTGCTCCGGCGTGCGGACGACCCAGGTGCCGATCCGGGAGCCGAGGTCATCGGTGCTCGCGTCCCAGAACGGCTCGAGCCAGCCGCGGTGACGCGCGATGGCGTCCGGCGTCGACGTGGGAAGCATCGAGGCCGTCGGATACGTCGAGCGGCCGATCTCGACCACGCGAGTGACGGTGACGTCGCCGAGCGTGAGCGTCGTCATGGAGGCGCCTCCTTCAGGGGTGCGGCAGCAGCTTCAACAGCGGCTCGAGGTGCCTGGGATCCGGCGTGAGGCGGCCCACGCCGTGCGCGTGCACCGCGGCCACGATGGCCTCGTTGAACGGCGTCGGCACGCCGACCGTCTTGCCCCGGGCGACGACGTAGCCGTTGAGGAAGTCGATCTCCGTCCGCCGCTGCTTCATCACGTCTTGCAGCAGCGACGGGCGACCGCCGGTGCGGCGCTTGGCCTCGGCGGCCAGATCGGCCTCCACCTCGGGCAGCCCACGGCCCTCGGCCGCATCGACGATGCGCTGGGCGGCGATGCCGATGAGCGGCTCGATCTCGTGGCCGAGCGCGCGCCCCACGCGCACGGCCTCCGCACCGAGCTGGATGGCGATGCGCCGCGGCCCTGGCTCGAGGCGGATCTCCGCCGAGCCGAGACCGCTGAGGCCCGCCAGCGCGTTGCCCATGCAATTCACGGCCAGCTTCGACCAGCGCTCGCCCCAGAGATTGGTGGTGACGTGGGTGGCGGCCACCGCGCTCAGGACCTTCGCGAGCGCCTGCGCGCGCGGCGTGTCGCGCCCGTCGAGCTCACCGATCTTGAAGCCGACGCTGGTGGTGTCCGTGCGGATCGCGTGCCCCGGCTCGTACATGCCCGCGCTGATCACGATGACGCAGCCGAGGGTGCGCGCGCGGCCGACCACGGCCGCCACCCGCTCGTCGTTGACGCCGTTCTGGAAGTCGACGACGACGCCGTCCGGATCGCGCAGATACGCGGCCGCCAGCTGCGCCGCCCACTCGGTGTCGTAGCCTTTCACGGCCAGGAAGATCGCGTCGAACGGCTCGCCCACCGACTGCAGCTCGTGCAAGTGCAGCGCGCGCACCGGGATCGCGTGCTCGCCGCACGTCCCGGACAGCCGGAGCCCGTGGCGCTTCATGGCCTCCACGTGCTCGGGCCACTGGTCGACGAGGGTGACGTCGACGCCTGCCTTCGTGAGCATGCCACCGACGACGGAGCCGATGGCGCCCGAGCCGAGGATCGCGATCCGCATGCCGTGACCTCCCGGGCCGGGAGTCTATCACCCGGCCTGGAGGATCGCGTGCGCTGCCTCGGGGC
This sequence comes from Candidatus Methylomirabilota bacterium, assembly GCA_036556545.1. Lineage (GTDB taxonomy): Bacteria > Methylomirabilota > Methylomirabilia > Rokubacteriales > CSP1-6 > AR12. Next base: position 17,988 of record DATBJF010000141.1, on the reverse strand, counting down.
CGGCTTCAAGCCGCAGCGCGAACCCATCCGCGAGGCAGAAGCGACAGCGCCGCCTCGGCCACCGCCTTCGCGGGCACGCGGCGCAGGCAGTCGTGATGGCCTTCCGGGCACACGCTCTTGTAGCAGTACTTGCACGGAACGTCGTGGAACAGCACCCGGTGCGGCACGCCCCACGGCGTGTGCTGGGGATTCGTGAGCGCGTAGAGGTCCACCACCGCGGTCCCCACCGCGGCCGCCACGTGAACCGGTCCGGAGTTGTTGCTCACGAGGAGCGGGGCGGCCTCGACGAGCGCGGCGAAATCGGCGAGCGCGAGGGCGGGAAGCATGACGGCGTCGCCGCCGATCAGCGCCCTCAGCCTGTCGATCGTGCCGTGCTCGCCCTCGGCCCCGCTCAGCACGACCGCGCAGCCGGTGGCCCGCACCAGCGCCCGCGCCGCTTCGGCGAACTGTTCCGGCGGGTAGCGTCGCGACGGCGCCGTGCCGCCGGGATGGAGGACGATCCACCGCCGTCGGTCGAGTCCGCGCTCTCGCAGCAGGCCGGCCACGCGCATCCGGGCGTCGGCGGGCACCGTGAGCGAGAGCCGCTCGGCGTCGCAGCCGGCGCCGACGGCGGCCACCAGGTCGAGCTGTCGCCGCACCTCGTGACGAACGCCGCGCGCGGGCTCGGGGTCGAGCACCCAGTCGGTGAGGAGCTGATACGGGTTCTCGTGGCAATGCGCGAGACGGAGCGGGACATCGGCCAGGTGGCAGAGGAGCGCCGCCGGCAAGGGATTCTGGCTGTAGACGGTGAAGATGGCGGCCGCGTCGAACCGCTCGGCGCGCAGCCGATCGATCATGGCCAGATCGGCCGCGCGGTCGGCGCGCGGCGGCGTGGCCTTCATCCAGGGCGCCTCGTAGACGAGCACCTGGTCCACCTCCGGCACGAGCGCCGCGGCGGCGGCGCCCGCCGGCGACGTGAGCAGCGTCAGATGTCGGCCGGGCCGGGCGGACTTCAGAGCCCGCAGGGCCGGAGTGGTCATGAGCACGTCGCCGAGGGCGTCCAGCCGCACGGCCAGGAGACGACGCGCGGCGTCCCAGGTCACGCCGTCCGGCCCATCGCCGCCGCCTCGCGGACCGCGCGCACCCGGGCGATGATCGACGACGTCGAGCGATCGTGCAGATATGGCAGCAGTCGCACTTCCCCGCCCTGCGACTCGACCACCCCCGCCTCGGGCAGCCGCTCGCGCGTGTAGTCGCCGCCCTTGACGAAGACATGCGGCCGCACGGCGGCGCACAGATCGACGGCCGTCGGCTCGTCGAAGGCCACGATGTGATCGACGGCACTGAGCCCGGCCAGCACCGCCGCGCGGTCCTCCAGCGCGTTGATCGGCCGCGCGGCGCCCTTGAGTCGCCGCACGCTGGCGTCGGTGTTGACACCGACCACGAGCACGTCGCCCAGCGCCTTGGCGGCATTGAGGTAGCCGATGTGGCCGCGGTGCAGGATGTCGAAGCAGCCGTTCGTCAGCACGATCCGCTTGCCGGCCCGGCGCGCGGCGTCGACCCGACCGAGCAGGGCCGCGAGGTCCGGCGCCACCTTCTCGTCGCCGGCCACGTACGCGTGCAGCTCACCGAGCGAGCACGTCGCGGTCCCCTCCTTGTCCACGACGACGGCGGCGGCCGCCGAGGCGATCTCCGCGGTGGCGGCCAGGTCGCCGCCGGCGGCCAGCGCCAGCGCCAGCGCGCTGACGAAGGTATCGCCGGCGCCGGCGGCTCGGACATGGTCGGCCGGGCGCGCATAGGTGCGATACGGCGCCCGACCGCGCTCGAAGAACAGCGCGCCGTCGGTGTCCAGCGTGACGGCGGCGATCTGGGCGCCCGTGATGTCGAGCAACCGCTCGCCGTGGCGCCCCATGATCTCCGCCCGCGTCGCGCCGCGGGCGGCGCCGCGTCCACCGAGGAGCCGCAGCGTTTCGTCGTAGTTCGGCTTCACCGCGGTGACGCCGACGCCCCGGAACGCGCCGAGGGCCTTCGAGTCGGCGACGATGATCCGCGGCGCGGCCGTCTGCAGCGCGCCCAGGCGCGAGATCACGCGCGGCGTCAGGATCCCATATCCATAATCGGAGACGATCACGGCGTCGTGCTCGGCAAAGGCCACGCGCAGGCGGTCGACCACGTGCGCCTCCTGCGCGCGGTCGACCGGCGACGTGGTGCCGGCGTCGAAGCGCACGAGCATCTGGGCGCCGGCGAACACGCGATGCTTGGCGAGCGTGCGCCGGCCCGCGGCCGCGAGCACGTGGCTCACGTCGATATCCCGGGCGACGAGAGCGGCGCGCAGCGCCGCGCCCTCCGCGTCGTCGCCGATCACGCTGAGGAGGCTCACGCGGGCCCCGAGCGCCCGCGCGTTGACGGCCGCGTTGGCGGCGCCGCCGGGCACGTCGACGCGCGCATCGACGGCGACGATCGGCACCGGCGCCTCGCGACACAGCCGGCCGCTGGTGCCGTACAGGTACGCGTCGAGCATCGCCTCGCCCACCACGAGCACGCGCAGCCCGGGGAAGGCGGCGATCAGCGGGCCGAGGGCGCCGGTCACGGCCACGACGTCTCGCGCATGGGCAGCACCGTGATCTCCGGGACGACCGTCTCGTCCGGCTGCGCGAGGACGAACCGCACCGTTCGCGCGACGTGCGCGGGGTCTTGAAGCACGGCGGGGTCGAGGTCGGGGAACCGGTCGAGCAGGAACGGTGTCCGCATGCCGCCCGCGATCACCGCCGTCACCTTGACGCCGTGGGCCCGCCCCTCGACGTGCAGGGCGTGGCTCAGCCCGAGCAGTCCCCACTTGCTCGCGTGGTAGGCGGCCGCGTTGGCCCAGGCACGCTTGGCCGCCGTCGAGACCACGTTCACGATGTGGCCGCGGCCACGGCCGCGCATGTGCGGGTACGCCGCGCGGGCCATCAGGAATGGTCCGCGCAGATTCACGCCGAGGATCCGGTCCCAGTCGGCCGCGCGCAGCGCCTCGAACGCCACCGTGAGGTCGGTTCCCGCGTTGTTGACCAGCACGTCGAGCGCGCCGAACTGCGCGATCGCCTCGCGCACGGACTCCTCGGCGGAGCGCTCGTCGGTGACGTCGACGCGCGCGCCGACCGCCTTGCCCCCGGCCGCGCGCACCGCGGCCGCGACGGCCTCGGCGGCGTCGACGCGAACGTCCGCGGCGACCACCAGCATCCCGGCCTCGCCGAGCGTCCGGCACAGGGCCGCGCCGAGTCCTCCACCGCCGCCGGTGACCAGGGCCACGCGTCCGTCGAGCGCGGTGCCGGTCATCACGCCGCTCTCGGCCGCACCGCGCGCGGTGTCGCGTGCTGGTCCCAGATCGTGCGGGCCGGCGCCGGCACGGCGGCGAGCAGCCGCGTCTCGATCAGCTCGCACAGCACATGGACGACAACCAGATGCACCTCCTGGATGTGCTGGGTATCGGCCGAGGGAACGGTCACGGCGACGTCGGCGAGCGGGGCCATGGCGCCGCCGTCACCGCCGAGCAGGGCCACCGTGCGCACCCCGAGCGCGCGCGCGGCTTCGAAGGCCCGGACGACGTTGCGCGAGCGGCCGCTCGTGCTGAGCCCGATCAAGACGTCGCCGGGGCGGCCGAGCGCCTCCACCTGCCGCGCGAAGACCTCGTCGTAGCCGACGTCGTTGGACCAGGCGGTGAGGATCGACGTGTCGGCGGTGAGCGCGATCACGCCGAGGGCGCGCCGCGCCGGCGCCTTGTAGCGCCCGACCAGCTCCGCCGCCAGGTGCTGCGCCTCGGCGGCGCTTCCGCCGTTGCCGCACACCAGCACCTTGCCGCCCTCGGCCAGGCACGCGCCGATGACATCCGCGCTGTCGAGAATCGGCTCGCGCAGGCGGTGTCGCGCCTCCTGCATCGCGTGCAGCGCGCCCTGGAACGACCGCTCGACGACGGCGAGATGGCCGGCCTGCTCGCGGCGGCGGGGATCGCCGGCGATCAGCACGTCTTCGTAGACGGTAGCCACGCCGGTGGCGACGTGGTCCCATGTGAACAGATCGTTGGCGCGCTTGATCGCCTGCCGGCGAAACACGTTCAGCAGCCGCGGATGGCGATAGAGATGCGCGATGCGCTCGGCGATGGCCGCGGCATCGTCGGGCGGCACCAGGTACCCCGTCTCCCCGTCGCGCACGGTGAACTTGATGCCCCCCACGTTGGCGCCGACCACGGGGGTGCCGCACGCCATCGACTCGAGCGGCGTGATGCCGAAGGGCTCGTACCACGGCGTGGTGACGAAGACGTCGGCGGCGCTGTAGTAGTACTTGAGCACCTCGCGACCGCGGCGGCCGACGAACGTCACCGCGTCCTCGACGCCTTCCTCCCGCGCGACGCCACGGAGCCGTCCGATCTCGGGCGTCAGCGAGGGGTCGGGATCGTTCGAGTCGCCGCCCACGATGAGCAACCGCGCGTTGACGCCGTGCTCGCGGCGCAGGCGCGCGAAACCGCGGACGACGGTGTCGACGCCCTTGCGCGGGACGAGCCGTCCGAGCTGCAGGATGACCGGCTGGTCGGGGTTGAGCCCGAGCGACACACGGGCGAGGGCCTTGCTGATGGGCCAGAACTCCGTCGGATCGAAGCCGCCCGGCACCACGGTGATCCGCGCGGGATCGGCGTTGTAGTAGCGGATCAGGTCCTCCGCCTCCTGCGGGCACTCGGCGATGACCTGATCGGCCTCGGCCACGATCCGGTCCTCGATGGCGAAGCGGGCGTCCGGAAACTGGTCGGCGGCGCGCTGGAACGCCCGCCGCACGCGGCCCAGCGCGTGGAACGTCACCACGAAGGGCAGCGCGATCGCCTGCTTGACGTCGGCGGCGACCAGCCCCGACATCCAGAAATTGGCGTGGGCCAGCGCGTAGCCACGGCGCTGGCGGCGGGCGAGTCGCAGCACGTTGGCGGTGAACTCTTCCATGTGCGGCAGAAGGTCCTCCTTGCGGACGAACTCCGGCGGCCCCGCCGGCACGTGGACGATGCGGACGCCGCGCACCCACTCCGCCGTCTCGGGCAGCAGCGGGCTGTCGCGACGGGTGATGACGTCCACTTCGTAGCCGATGGCGGCAAGATGGCGCGCCAGCTGTCCGACATAGACGTTCTGGCCGCCGGCGTCGACGCCCCCGAGCATCGCGAGCGGGGATGCGTGCTCGCTGATCATCGCGATCCTCTTCATCGCTCACCTCTTGTACGTTTCACAACGAGTACGCGGAAAATCACTTCTCACCGGTATACCGGCTGTGTAGAGTCGGGTGAGAAACGAATTGCACACCCTGTCCGTTGTGGATCCGGAGGAAGATGAATCTGGTCCCGTGGCGCGATCTGAGTCCGGCCGTTCGCCGGGCTGTTCGAGTCGATGTCTCCGTGACGCTTCTCTTCGCCGTGTGCTCCGGCCTCACCGCCCCCTTCACCGGCCTCATCCTCCGCCGTGAGCTGGGCGCCTCGCCGTTCCAGCTCTCCGTGCTGGGCTCGGCGAACGCGGCTTGCCTGCTCCTGTCGCTGGCGCTGGCGCGCGTCGTCGACAGCCGGCGCCCGCTGCCGTGGGTCGTGTGGCCGACGTTCCTCGCGCGGAGCCTCTTCCTGCTGGTGCCGTTCGTCGAGACGGCGTGGCCCTTCGTCGGCATGCTGGTCGCGGCGACGCTGCTCGGCACGATGGTGACGCCGGCGCAGACGGCGCTGGTGGCCCTCGTCTATCCGCCGGCGGAGCGCGGGCGCGCGCTCGGCAGCGTCCGCGTCGTGGGCGCGGCGGTGGGGATCGCCCTGGCGGGCGTGGCGGGCCAGGTTTTCGGCTGGCTGTCGTGGCGCTGGGTCTTTCCCGCCGCCGCGCTGGTGGGCATGGCCGCGAGCCTGCGCCAGCGACACCTCCCGATGCCCGAGACGCAGGCGGAGACGCGCGCCGATCGGCCGGGGCTCCTCGACGCCTGGCGTGCGATTCGCGGCGACAACGGCTATCGGCGCTTGCTCGTGTCCGCGTTCGTCTTCGGCTCCGGCGTCTGGCTGATGCAGCCCGCCACGCCCATCGTGCTCGCCGATGTGGTCCGTGCGACGACGACGGAAGTCGGCCTGCTCGCCGGCGCGGGTGCCGTCGCCGCCCTCGGCGGCAACATGCTCTGGGGCCGGCTCGTCGACACGCGGCGCAGCGTGCGCACGCTGCGCGCCGTGTATATCGTCGGCATGCTCGTCCCGGCCGCCTACGCGTACTGCGCCACCGTTCCGTCGCTGGTCGTCGGGGCCGCCCTGGCGGAGTCGCTGATGGCCACCGGGCTCGACCTGGTCTGGATGCTGGCCGTCATCGAGTTCGCCGGTCCGGGGAAGACGGCGCAGTATGCGGCCATCGCGAGCACCCTGGCCGGAATCCGCGGCGTGGTGGCCCCGCTCGCCGGCGCCGTGCTCATCGAGACCCTCGGACTGCAGGCCCTCTACATGGTCGCGGCGACGCTGATGGGCGGTGGCGCGATCCTGATCGGCCGGCAGGCGCGCGCGGCGCGCGCGGCACATCAGAAGACTCCCCTGTACTGCGAGCAGCCGCGACAGGCGTCAGGCGGGCTCGCCGTGCCGAGCGCCGCGCGAAACGCCTCGTAGTCCGCGCCGCGCCAGATCGCCGGGAACGCCGCGCTCGCGAGATCGCCGAGGATCGCCCGGTCGCCCCCCATGAGCATGCAGCACGGCTGCACGCGGCCGTCCTGACGGACGTACGCCGAGCGCCACGGCCAGTCGCAGCCCGGGCCGCTCGCCGGCGGCGCGGGCTCGCCGTCGAGATCGGGTAGCCGCAGCGCGACGCCGAGCGCGGCCGCCACCTCGCGTGCCTCGTCGAAGACGGCACGGTCGGCCGCCGACGGCGCCTGCCACAGCGCTTCGGCAGCGGCGAAGTCGCGGATCTCTCGATAGGCGCCGGCAGGATCGGTGTCGCTGAACGAGTGCGACAGGTTCTGGACCCGCAGCGTCGGCACCCCCCAGTCCGCCGCCAGTCGCACGACGCCGGGCAGCTCGGCCAGGTTCCGGCGCATCGCGACGAACACGAGCGCGAGCCGCGGCCGGACGGCGTCCCGGCCGCGCATCACGTCCACGAGGCTGCGCACGTTGCGCTCCACCTTCGCGAACCGGCTTCCCTCGCGAATGGACTCGTAGGTGGCGGCGGAGGCGCCGTCGACGGAGACGTGGAGCCAGTCGAGGCCGGCCGCCACCAGCCGCTCGGCGGTGGCGCGCGTCAGCAGCGTGGCGTTGGTGTTGAAGCCCATGCGCAGGCCGCGCGCCGCGCCGTACTCGATCATCCGGAACAGGTCCGGCGCCATCAGCGGCTCGCCCAGTCCCTGCAGCGTCACCGTTTCGAGCTCCGGCAGCGCGTCGACGAGGGCCTTGAACCGCTCGAAGCCGAGGCTCGCCTGGTGACGGTCGAGCGGCTCGCGATAGCGCACCAGACACATTGCGCAGCGGAGATTGCACGCTCCCGTGACTTCCACCTGCACCGCGCGCGGCAGCGCCGGCGAGCTCACGCCGCCGCCTCCACGACACCCTCGAGCGCGGCGAGCACGTCGGCCACGCCGATCATCGACAGCCCGGCGTCCAGCCTGGCGGCGTGTGGATCGCCGGTGCGGCCGGCCCAGAGGGCGCGGTGCCACGGCCGATCCACCGGCGGCCCCCACAGTGCCGGGGATATCGGACCGAAGAGCACGACCGACGGCGTGCGGAGCGCGGTGGCCAGATGGGCGACGCCTGTATCGCCGCACACCACGCGCCCCGCCACGGCGACGAGCGCCGTCAGCTCCACGACGGATGTGCGCCCGGCGAAGACGGCGGCCTCGTCGAGGCCGGCCGCATGCGCGATCGACAGCGCCAGCGGCCGCTCGTCGGCGCCGCCGGTCAGGATCACCCGGCGCCCCGCACCGCGCTCCGCGCGCGCGACGGCGGCGAATCGCTCGGCCGGCCAGCGCCGGGCCCCGCTCGCCGCGCCGGCGTGGATGAGCGTCGCCCCGCACGCGATCGCCGGCGGCGCGGCCGGGAGTCGGCCGCCCGGCGGCAGGAGCTCCAGACGCGTCGCATCGGCGGCGATTCCATACGCTTCGAGCAGGTGGCACCAGCGCTGGACCGTGTGGTCGCGCTCGCGAAACACCGGCGCGCCCGCGGTCTCCGGCACGTCGGGATGAGCGAACGCGACGAGGCGTCGCGGCCGCGTGGCCAGGAGCACCCGATGGCTCTGCGGGCCGCGGCCGTGGAGGTTGACGGCGACGGCGGGCGGCGCGGCGAGCGGTGGCAGCGGCGCCAGCGGACGGGCGTCGATGATCTCGTCTGCCACACCGGCGATGCGCGCCAGCGGCGCCAGCGCCGCCGGCATCGCGAGGAGCCGGCGATGGGCGGGCAACGCCGTCCCGAGCGCGCGCAGCGCCGGCAGCGCCGTCAGGAAATCGCCGAGCCCGAGCGCCCGGAGCACGAGCACCGCCTTCATGGCACGACCTCGGCGAGGAGACGATCCCAGTCGGCGAGAAAGCGGTCGAGGCCGTAGCGCGTGAGCGCGGCCTCGCGCGCCGCCTTGCCCATCGCGCGCGCCTGCTCGGGGTCGTCGACGAGCCGCCGCAGCGAATCCCGAATGACATCGAGCCGCGTGGACACCACGCCGGCCTCGGGGGGCACCGCGTCGGGCACCTCGGTCGTGGCGAGCGCGACGATCGGCATGCCGAGATGCATCGCTTCGAGCAGCGAGAGGCCGAGCGACGTCCACCGGATCGGATGCAGATAGACGCGCCGGCGCGCCATTTCGGTGTGGAGCACGTCCTGCGGCGGGTTTTCGTGGCCGCCGAGGCGCGCGGCGTCCATTCCGAAGAGGTCGAGCGGTACGTCGGCGCCAAGTCGCCGGAGCAGATCGGTCCCGGTCACCCGGCCGCGGCGTGGCGCCTCGTTGACGACGACCGCGGCCCGCGGCAGCTCGCCGGTGTAGCGATATCCGGGATCGACGATGCCGTGCTCGATCACCCGCGTCGGCGTGCTGCCCGTGTCCCAGAACAGGTCGTTGAAGTGCGTCACGTGGACGACCAGCAGGTCGCGGCGGTCCGCGGCCCAGTGACGAAGCTCGTTGATCCGTCCCTGCGGCGCGTTGTGCTCGAGACAGATGGCCGGCACGTCGCGGCCAGGCCGCCGCCGGAGCCACGCCTCGGCCAGACGCTCGAGCTCCACGGGACGCTGCAGGATCACCACGTCCACGTGCGCGTCGGCGAGCTCCTCCGGTGTGACCTCGCGCACCGACGCCGGCCACTCCCACGTCTCGGCTCGACCGCGCCCGTCGGCGCCGCGATCGGGGAGCACCGGCACCAGGTACTCGTGGCCGCCCTGCACGAAGGCCGTGGTCCAGGAGCCGTGAACGTGCCAGATCACGATCTTCATCGCGCGTCACCGAGCACGCGACTCACCGCCTCGTGCAGGTCGGCCGCGACCTCCGGCGCACGGGCGATCTCCTCGGCGCGCGTGACCGCGTTCGGAACGAGCACCGCACGGGCGCCGGCGGCGCGGGCGGCGTCGACGTCGGCTCCGGTGTCGCCGATCAGCACGCAATTCTCGGGGCGGACCCCGAGCGCCGCCGCCGCCGCCAGCACCATCCCCGGCGCCGGCTTCCGGCATCCGCAGGCGTCATCGGGTCCGTGGACGCAGACGAACCATGGGCCGAGCGGACCGACCAGCTCCTCGACGCGCCCGTTCACCGCCGCCACCTGGGCGCTCGTGATCAGTCCCCGCGCCACACCGCTCTGATTCGAGACGACGGCCAGCGGCATCCCGGCCGCCCGCAGCCGCGCCACGGCCTCGCGTGCACCGGGGACGATCGAGACGCGCGAGGGGTCGCCGTTGTACGGCACGTCGATGACCAGCGTGCCGTCGCGGTCGAGCAGCACCGCGCGCGGTCGGACGCGCGTGCGCCGCCGAGCGCGCGCTACCCGGAGCCAGCCGGCGATCCAGTGGATCGTCGCCGCGAGCGGCAGGACGGCGCTCGTCAGGAGCATGCTCTCCACTTCGTCGCGCGTGCGAGGCCCCGGCGCGATGCGCGCCCATGCGAGCTCGACGGTGCCGGCCAGCCACGCCAGCGCGCTCGCCGTCGCCAGCCGTGGCCGCCGCGCCAGGAGGGCGCCGAGCGCGAGCGCGGCGGCCACGCTGACGATGAGGTGGCGCGAGCGGCGGCCCCGCGGCACGCCGGCGCGCTCGCGCCAGCCCGCGCCGTGAATGACTCGCATCAGAGCGTCGTCGGCATTGCCGGCCTGCAGCCGCACGCTGACCCAGCGGTCGGCGGGCCGCACGGGATGCGCCGCCGTGCGAGCGCCGCTCACGAGAGAGGCGCCCGTTCTCAGCACCCGCAGCGCCAGGTCGGCGTCCTCGCGGTACGCTCGTGGAAAGCGCTCGTCGAAGCCGCCGACGGCCGTCAGCGCGGCGCGGCGGTAGACCATGTCCGCCGTTGCCCAGCGCGCGGTCTCGAGCCCCGCCACATTGCGCTGCCAGTCCGTCGGGCGACGGCCGCCCGGCAGCGGCACGCGCAACCGCCCTTGACTGCCGGCGACATCCGGCGGCATGGCCGCGATGTCGTCCGCCAGCCGCGCCAGCCAGTCGCCGTCCGGGACCACGTCGTCGTCGACGAAGGCGATGAACGCCGCCGTCGAAGCGCGCCAGCCGACGTTGCGCGCGCCCGCCGGGCCGACGCCGCCGCCGCGCAGCACGGACACGCGGAACGCGAGACGCGATGGCGCACCGCCGGGCAAGAGCGGCCGCGTCGCGTCGCGGCGATCGTCCACGAGGACGATACGCCCGGGCAGTGGTCCCTCACCCGCGGACAATGCCGCGAGCAACGTCGCCAGCGACGGGCGCCCGATGGTGGGAACGACGACGTCGACGCTCACCCGGCGCTCCGTGCCGAGCGTCGAACGAGATAAGGGCCGAGAGCGAGCGCGTCGACGGGCGCGGCGCCGAAGCACTCGAGCGCGTCGCGCGGGTCGTCCACCATGGGGCGGCCGGCGGTGTTGAGGCTCGTGTTGACCACCACCGGCAAGCCGGTGCGCGCCTCGAAGGCCGCCAGCATGCGCGCCACCAGCGGCTCCGTCGCCGGATCCACGGTCTGGATCCGCGCGGTGCCGTCGACGTGCACCACCGCGGGAATCCGGGGGCGCCACGCCGGCCGGACGCGATGCGTGAAGAGCATGTACGGGCTCGGCAGCGGGCCATCGAAGATCGCCGCCGCCCGCTCCAGCCGGACCATCGGCGCGACCGGTCGGAACTGCTCCCGGCCCTTGATGTCGTTCAGGCGACGGAGGTTGTCCTCGTGCGACGGGTTGGCGAGAAGGCTCCGGTGGCCGAGCGCGCGCGGGCCGAACTCGCTGCGCCCCTGGAACCAGGCGACGACGCCGTTGGCGGCGAGCACCTCGGCCACGGCGTCCGCGATGTCGGCCGGCCTCTCGTAGGACACCGCCGCCGTCTCGAGCCACGCGCGAAGCGCATCGTCGCTCCACTCGCGGCCGAGGGCAGCGGTGCTCATCGGTGTGATCGGATCGCCGAGGCGCTGCCCGGTGAAGAGCGCCGCCCCCAGCGCGGTGCCGGCGTCGCCGGCGGCGGGCTGGACCCAGATGCGCTCGAACGGACCGTGCTCGGCGAGCCAGGAGTTGGCCACGCAGTTGAGCGCCACGCCGCCGGCCATGGTGAGGTCGCGATCGCCCGTCTGGTCGTGGAGCCAGCGCGCGAGGTCCAGCATGACCTCCTGCAGCCGTGCCTGGACGCTCGCCGCGAGGTCCGCGTGCTCCTCGCGCCAGATTTCGTCCTTTCCCACCGGCGGCGTGAACTGATGCCAGTCGATCGGCGCCGTCGCGAAGCCTCCGTCGCCCGTGGCGCGCACGAGCTGGCGGAGGTCGGGCAGGAATCGCGGCCGCCCGTACGAGGCGAGCGCCATCACCTTGTACTCGTCCGACGAGCGCCGGAAGCCCAGGTGCGCGGTCGCTTCCTCGTAGACGAGCCCCAGCGAGTGCGGCAGCTCCTGGATGGCCAAAACCTTCAGCTCCCCGCTCACCGCGCGACCGGCCAGGTGCGACGCGCGCTCGCCGCGGCCGTCGAGGACGAGCACGCTCGACGTCGGCGTCGGCGCGGCGAGATACGCCGACGCGGCGTGAGCGACGTGATGCGGCACGAACGTCACCCGGAGCGGATCGAGGCCCGGCAGCGCGCTCCGGAGAAAGAGCGGGGCGCGCTCGACGTACAGCGTGCGCAGACCTTCCCAGGCGTCGCGGGTGATGTCGCCATCGGCGCGGCGGCCCAGACGCGGATCGTAGGAGTAGGCCACGGCGTCGAGCGCCTCGGGACGGACGCCGCCGCGCTCCAGACACCACGCGGCGGCCGCCTCCGGCAGCTCCCACGTCGAGAAGGGGACCGGCACCTTGCCGTGCTTGCGTCGGCTGAAGCGCTCCTCCTCGGATGCGGCGACGATGACGCCGTCGACGACGAGCGCGGCAGCCGGATCGTGGAAGACGCCGTTCACCCCGAGCACCTTCATCTCCGTCGTGCCTCCTCTGGTATCGCTGTGCGGTTTCCGCTGGTCGCGCGCCCGGTGGCCGCGACGACGCCGACGACGTCGTGTGTCTCGCGGTGCGACACTGCTGCTATCGATGTGCCATGCGGCCTTCATGCGCCCATCGACGTTTTACACCGCGCGTTCGCGCGCGCGTCGGAACGCCGCTTGCTCGGCACGAGCCCGCGGAACCTCGACGTGGACATCACGCGACTCAACTGGGGCTGCGGGCCGACGCCGCCGTCCAGATGGATCAACGCCGACCGGCTATGCGCGCCCGGCGTCACGCTGCGCAGCGACATCCGTGACGGTCTCGCGCTGCCCGACGATTCGGTCGACTACGCGGTCGCGATCCACGCCCTCCAGGATCTCCCGTATCTCGACGTCGTCCCCGCGCTGCGCGAGCTGCGGCGCGTGCTGCGCCCGGGCGGGGTGCTGCGGCTGGGCCTTCCGGATCTCGAGCGCTCCATCGACGCGTGGCTCCGGCGCGACGCGGCGTACTTTTACATCCCCGACGACGAGGCGCGCTCGCTCGGCGGCAAGTTGATCCTGCAGGCGATCTGGTACGGCTCGACGCGCACGCCGTTCACCTGGGATTTCTTCCACGAGCTCGCGACGAAAGCGGAGTTTCGCCGGGTCACGCGTTGCAAATTCCGCTATACCGGCAGCGCGTGGCCCGATATCGTCTCGCTCGACAACCGCGAGCGCGAGACCTTGTTCGTCGAGGCCGCGAAGTGAGGCGACGCATGGTCGTCGTCTCCCCGCACCTCGACGACGCCGTGCTCGGTTGTAGTGCGGTGCTTGCCGCTCATCCCGGCGCGGTCGTCGTCACCGTCTTCGCCGGGCGGCCCGCCCCGGCGTCGCGGTTGCCGCCCTGGGATGCGGCCGCCGGCTTCCGCGCTGGCGACGACGTGGTCGGCGCGCGCCGGGACGAGGACCGCGCCGCGCTCCGGCTCCTTCGCGCCGTGCCCGTGTGGCTGCCGTTTCTCGACGCGCAGTACGAGCATTCACCGGGCGTCGACGCCGTCGTGGCCGCGCTCGAGGCGGCGCTCACCGCGCTGAGGACCTCGGCCGTCTGCGTCCCGCTCGGCCTGTTCCACAGTGATCACGTCCTGACGCACGCGGCCGCGCTGCACGTCCTGCGCCGACATCCGACGTGGCGGTGGCTGGCCTACGAAGAGCCGATGTATCGGCGTGTTCCCGGAGCGGTCGTGGAGCGGCTCGCGTCGCTCGCGACGGCCGGCATCAGGGCCATCGCCTGCGGGAGCCTCTCGCCGCCCCCGCTCAAGCGCGAAGCGATGGAGTGCTATGCCTCGCAGCTCCGCGCGCTCGCCTCATCGGGGCGTCCCGGAATCACCGACGCGCTGGCACCGGAGCGCTACTGGACGCTCGCCGCGTGAGCACGCTGGGCGTCGTGATCCTCACGCACCAGCGGGCGGTCGATCTGGCCGCCACACTGGCCGCGATGTGCGCGCTCGCCGAACGGCCGCGCCTCGTCGTCGTCGACAACGCGTCCCGCGACGGCACCGCGGAGCTCGTCCGCACGCGATTTCCTTGCGTGGATCTCGTGCGGCTGGAGGTCAACGCCGGGGCGGCGGGCCGCAATGCCGGCGTCGCTCGCCTCGACACGACGTACGTCGCCTTCTGCGACGACGACGCCTGGTGGGCGCCGGGGTCGCTGGCACGCGCGGCGGCCGCGCTCGACGCGCACCCCCGGCTCGGCCTCGTGTGCGGCCGCGTGGTGGTCGGCCCAACGGCGCGCGTCGATCCCGTGTCGGCGGCCATGGAGCAGAGCCCGCTGCCGCCGCGACCCGGACTGCCGGGCCGGCCGATTCTCGGCTTCCTCTGCGCCGCGTCGATGCTGCGCCGGGAGGCGTTCGTCGCCGCCGGCGGCTTCGAGCCCCGGTTCTTTCTCGGCGGCGAGGAGGAATTGCTGGCGATGGACCTCGCGACGGCCGGCTGGGCGCTCAGCTACGTGCCCGAGGTCGTCGTCCACCACCACCCATCGGCGCGCCGCGACGACGGGCGGCGCCGCGACCTCATGCTCCGCAACGCGCTCTGGGTGGCGTGGCTCCGACGCCGCGTGCCCGATGCGTTGCGGCGCAGCCGCGGCGTGCTCGCCCGGACGCCGAGCCGGCATCAGCGGGCGGTCGCGATTCTGGCCGCCCTCGGAGGCGCCGCGTGGGTGCTGCGCGAGCGCCGGGTCGTGCCGCTATATATAGAGGAGGCGCTACGGCGGCTGGACGGCGGCTATGCCGACCGACGGCGGCGCCGGCGCGGCGTCGTCGACTCCGGCGTCGTCTCGGGGCTCGCCTCCGGCTCGAGCAACCGCTTGGCGAGATAGTACTTCTTCGGATGACGCCGCTCGGCGCGGCCGCGCTCGCGGTCGCGCTCGATCTGACGCTCGAGCGCGGCGAACGCCTGCTCGAACGCCAACCGGGCGTCGGCGGCCACGGTGTCGGCGTGGAGCTCCGGACGGCGCGGCACGTCGACCGTCACCGAGCAACGGATGTCGACGCCGCCCTTCGCTCCGTTCTCGTCGCTGAACTGGACCCGCACTGCGGTGGCCGCGATCTTGAGGCGCGTCAGGGTGCTCGTGATCTTCCCCGCGATCAGCGTCCGGAGCGCGCGGTCGTCGCCGAGTCCTTCGATCACCACGGACATGGTCGCCTCCCTTCCAGCAATGTACATGCCGTGGACCCTCGTGGCACCCCCGTTGCTCCCCACGAGCCCAAGGGGGTGATGCACGTGATCACATTCGGAATAGCGTGGGCTCAGACGCCGACGCCACCCGTTGCGCCGGCCACGCCCGGCGCCGGCACGGCGGCGCAAGGTGGGGGCATGGCCGCGGCCGGTTTCCTGGTCGTCATCGGTCTCCTCATCCTCGTCGGCATCGCGGTCAAGCTGTACGACCGGAAGCGTAAGCGCGATGCGGAAGCGGTGCACCTGCAGGCGCAGGTGTCCGATGCTCTCATGCGAGACGCCGGACTGGCCGGGCTGCTTCTCACCCCGACCGCTCACCTGCGCGGTGGCGAGGCCATCGTGGAGCTCGCCGGTGAGGTGCCGGACGACGCCGCGCGCGAGGCGGCCTTGCGGATAGCGCGCGACGAGGCGGCGCGCATTCGTCCCGACGTTCGGATCGAGGATCGTATCCGCGTCAGCGCGGTGCAGGCGGCCTAGGGCCGCCCCGCCAGCGCCCGCGCGAGCTGGGCCAGGTGGTTCTCGTCGTGCCAGGCCATGACGGTGAGGAAGTCGTCCACCGTGCGGCGGCCGCGCGAGTCCACCTGGTACCCCGCCCGCTCCCACCCGTCTGACGGCACTCGCGCGAACAGCGCGAGCGTCTCCGTCCGCCACGTCGTGAACGCGGCCGCCGCGGCGTGCGCATCGTGTCGGAGGTACTGTCGCTCGATCGCCCACCGGCCCGGGTGCGTGGTCGGAAAGCGGGGCGCGTCGGCGGCGAGGATGAGCGACACCCGCTCGTGAAACGACTCCTCGAGGTCGCGGAGGTGACAGGCCACCTCGACGGCCGCCCACGCGTCCGGCGCCGGTCGTCGCGCGAGCGTGTCGTCGCGTGCGCCGCCGATCATCGCCGCCAGCTGCGCCGGCGTCGCGGCCAATCGCGCGAGCCGCGCCTCGCGCGGCTGCCGGCCCCATGCCGCGATTTGCGAACTTACGTCGTCCATCGCGTCCCGTTCCACATGCGCTGGCATTTCCCGTGCACCGGCTCACCGGCCTTGGAGGTGCCTCTATGAGCTGGAAGCGTTCTTTCATCGGCGTGCTCGCGCTCACCGCTGTAACCGCCGGCTGTGCGACCACGTCGGACCCCTACTATCCTTCGGCATCGACGCATCCGTCTGCGTCGCCGCACTCGCTCGGTCCCGTGAGAACAGACGGGCCGCAGATCGACAACGCCGACGCCGCCGGCCCCGCCAGCGTGCCCGGCACGCGCACCGGCGCCACGCCGGCCGTGATCGTGCCGGCACCGCCGGCCGCTTCACCGGTGATCATCGTACCGCCCGCCGGCCCGGCACAGCCGACGGTCGTCGTCCCAGCCCCGCAGCCTCGCTGAGGCTCTCGTGCCACCGGCCGGGCGCGCCCGGCCGGTGGTTCGCCTCGCCGGCGTCGGGTAGGATAGGCGCACTTCGACCCGGGAGGCCCGGATGCCGGAATCGATTCCTGCGCCACTGATCATCGACACCGTCAAGGACACGTTCAAGGAAGCGCGCGCGGCGCTGGCGAAGGAAGGCGTCAAGACGCGCCACGATCACCTCGGCTGGATCCTGAGCGTTCCCGACACGCATCAGAAGAGCGTCCTCGCGGCGCTCGACAAGGAGCGTGCGCTTCGCGTCGTCACCTGCTGCACCGAGGACGAGGCCAACGCCATCGCGGCCGGGCTGTGGATCGGCGGCGAGCCGGTCATCGTCATGATCCAGCACGCCGGGCTCTACGCCTCGGTCAACACGCTGCGCGGCGTGGCCATGGACGGCCGCGTTCCGGTCTTCTACATGATCGGCCTGCTGAGCCGCGAGAAGGACAAGGACCCGCGCGAGTCGCGTCACTCGATGGTGCGGTACTGCGAGCCGCTGCTGGATCTCTTCGGCGTGCCGCACGCGCGACTGGAGGGGCCGAACGACGTGCACCGCATCCCCGAGTACTACCGCCTGAGCCGCGAGCGGCGCGGCCCGGCCGCGGTGCTGGTCGGACTGGAGACGAGCTGATGGCGATGAAGCCCGAGGACGTCCTGAAGCTCATCGCCGCCCGGCGTGGCGACGCCATCTGCGTGCCGACGATGACCACCGCGCCCGCCTGGCGCACGATCGCGCCCGACGACCTCTCCGTCGGCTGCGTCGGCTTCATGGGCGGCGCCTCGTCCATCGGCCTCGGCCTCGCGCTGGCGCATCCCGAGCGGCGCGTGCTCGTGTTCGACGGCGACGGCTCGCTTTTGATGCAGCTCGGCGCGCTGGCGACGAACGCCGGTGCCGGCGCGCGCAACTTCGTTCACCTGCTGTTCAAGAACAACGTCTATCACACGTCCGGCGCGCAGGAGATTCCCGGCGGCGACGGCGTCGACTTCGTGCAGATGGCCAAGGGTGCCGGCTATCGCGAGGCCTTCGCGCTCCACGAGCTCCACGACCTCGAGCGCCGTCTGCCGCACATCCTCACCGCCGACGGCCCTCTCTTCGTCGAGCTCCACACCACGCTCGCCGACAAGACGCCGATGACCGCGGGCATGGGCCTCCCCTTCTCCAAGCAAGTCGAATCCCTCCGCGACAAGCTCCTCGCCCTCGACGCCTCCTGATCTTCGTCTCTGCCCCGCGGCGTCGACGGGCGCGGGCGCGGCGCGGGGTGTTGCGCGCGCGACCACGCAAATCGACAGAGGAGTGACGCCTGTAAGCGGGGCAAAGATTCCTGGCCGGGTCCGACGCGTTACCCTAAAGCA
>DATBJF010000140.1:0-33302 GCA_036556545.1 Candidatus Methylomirabilota bacterium | reverse complement strand
GCAGACGCCGCGGCTCGGACAGTTGCAGGAGGTCCGCGACATCGTTCGCGCCTGGCGGCGTGATCCGGCGCTCGCTTTTCGCACCAAGTCCATCATCGTCGTCGAGAGTGTCGCGCAGGCCGAACGGCGCCCGCTGAGCGCGCTTCAGGCCGTCAACGGGGCGAAGCGTGGGCCGCGGCGCCGGCGTCGATGAGCGGTCGGCGGCTGGTCATCATCATCGTGGGGGCGGCCATCCTGCTGCTCGTGGCCGCGCGCGTGCTCAGCGTGTGGTGACGCCGGCCGCCCGCGGGGCTCAGCGCGCTACGGCGGCCTCGAGGGCCCGGGCGAGCTGGCCGCGGTCGAACGGCTTCATGACGTAGTCGAAGGCGCCGCGCTTGAGCGTCTCGCGCGCGAGGTCGTCGTCCGAGTTGGCGGTCACCATGATGATCGGAACGTCGGGGCGGAGGCGCTTGAGACGCTCCAGTCCGGCCGTGCCCTGGGCGTCGGGCAGGACGATGTCGAGCAGAATGGCATCGGGCTGCCGGTAGCTCACGGAGACGACGGCGTCGGCCGCGGTCTCGGCGACGGTCACCTCATAGCCGAAGGCCTGGACCGTCTCCACCAGGATCTCGCGGACGTCCTCGTTGTCCTCCACGACCAGGACGAGCGGCATGGGACAGCCGAGACGATAGCACGGCCGGGGCCGGCCGCCGAAGATTCAGCCGCCATAGGTATGAGACGGACGCCGCGCCCTTGTCGGCGGAGAGGGCCTCGTCGACGGTCTCGCGCGAGCCTTCGGGCTTTCCTTGTCGAAGTTCGGGTTCGACGTGGTCGGGGTCATGGCATGGCTCCTTCTTCAGGCCGCGCGCCGCGTCGATCGACGTCGCGCCGCGCTGCGGCCACGGGCGGCCGCCTTCGTCGGCGCCTTCCGCGCGCCGCCGTCTCTGAGACTCGCCTGCAGCGCCTTCATCAAGCTGGTGACCTTGGGACGGGGCGCCCCCGCCGGCAGCGCGATGCGCCTGCCTTCGGCCTTGGCCTCGATGATCTCGCGCAGAACGTCGGTGTACGTGTCGCGGAATTGCGTCGGATCCCACCGGCCGGCCAGCGTGTCGAGGAGCTGGCGCGCCAGGTCCATCTCCTTCTTCGTCCAGCCTTCGTCCGTCTTGGGCAGGTCGAGATCTTTCGGCGAGCGAATCTCGTGGGCGAACCGCATGGTGGACAGCACGAGCGCCTCACCCGCCGGCTCGAGGGCGGCCAGGTGCTCGCGCATCCGGAGGACGACGGTGCCGATGCCCAGCCGGCCGGTCTCGCGGAGCGCGTCGCGGATCAAAGCGTAGGCCTTGACGGCGGAGCGGCCGTTCGGCGCCAGGTAGTAGGGCTCGTCGAAGTAGAGGTCCTCGACCTCGTGGGCCGGCACGAAGGCGCGCACCTCGAACGTCTGCGTGGCCGGGACCCGCGCCCGCGCGAAGTCCTCGTCGGTGACGACGACGTACTCGCCCTTGGCGTACTCGTAGCCCTTCACCAGCTCACCCCAGGGGACCTCGACGCCTTCCTCCTTGCAGAACCGCTTGTTCTCGATGCGGCTGTTGTCCTTCTTGTGGAGCAGGTGGAAGGACAGCGTCTCGCGCCGCTCGACCGCGGAGTAGAGGTTGACCGGGATGGTGACGAGGCCGAAGCTGATGGCGCCTCTCCAGATGGATCGCGGCATGCGCATCACCGTCGCAACGGACATGCCAGCGGTCGCGGTGGAACGGCTTGCACGAAGGGGCCGCCCGGTCGACACTCTCCCCGAAATGACGGACCTCGGTGCCTCGGCCAAGCTACAGGCCGCCTTCGAGCTCAGCCCGACGATCCTCGCCGTGACCAGCCTCGACGAGGGCCGGCTCCTCGAGGTAAACGACGCCTTCCTCCGCGCCACCGGCTATGCCCGCGAGGACATCATCGGCCGCCCGATTCCCGAGCTCGGCCTCTGGATGAATCCCGAGATGCGCGAGCAGGGGCTCGCGGCTCTCCGCGAGGGCCGTGCCGTGCGCGACATGGAGGCGCGCTTCCGGACCAAGCACGGCGAGGAGCTGGTGGCCATCGCCAGCGCGGATCTCATCGAGGTGGACGGGCGCCCCTGCGTGCTGACGGCGCTCATCGACATCACGGCGCGCCAGCGGGCGGAACGCGCGCTCCGGGAGACCGAGCGGCGATTCGCGCAGGCCTTCCACGCCAACCCGCTGCCGATGTCCATCACGCGGCTGTGCGATGGCCATCAGATCGACGTCAACGAGGCCGCGCTGCGACACAGCGGCTACACCCGGGACGAGATGCTCGGCCGCAGCAAGCCCGAGCTGGGCTTCTGGGTGTCGTCGGCCCAGCGCGACGAGCTGCTGCGCCTGCTCCACACGGACGGACGCGCGCGCGATTTCGAGGTGACCTTCCGGACGAAGAGCGGAGAGCACCGCCAGCTTCTGGTCAACTCCGAGGTCGTCACCTACGAAGGCGAGCCCGCCGTCCTCAGCGTGTCGCTCGACATCACCGACCGCAAGGAAGCCGAGGCCCGACAGCGCGAGGCGGAGCGTACCTCGCGGCTGCTGGCGGAGGCGAGCCGTATCCTGACGTCGTCACTGGACTACGCCTCGACGCTCCCGGCGCTGGCGCGGCTGGCCGTGCCCGACGTCGCCGACTGGTGCGCGGTGCACGTGCTCGAGCCGGGCGGCGCCATCGAGTGCGTGGCGCTCGCGCACGTCGAGCCGGCGATGGAAGCGCTCGCCCGCGAGCTGCTCGCCCGCTATCCCGTGCGCACCGCGGGCAAGTACGGCGTGCCGGCCGTGCTCCGCACCGGCCGGCCGCTCCTGCAGCGGGAGGTGCCCGACGCGGTCATCGCGGCCTTCGCGCGCACGCCCGAGGATCTCGCCACCGTGCGCCGCCTCCGGCTCGGGTCGGCGATGGTCGTCCCGCTCGTCGCGCGCGGGCGCGCGCTCGGCACCCTCACCTTGCTGACGGCCGGCGCCGGGCGCCGATACGAGCGCAAGGACCTCGCCGTGGCCGAGGACCTGGCCGCGCGGGCCGCGCTCGCCGTCGACAACGCGCGCCTCTACGCGGAGGCCGAGGAGCGGCGGCGCGAGGCCGAGATCATCGCGGATCTGGCCCGGCGCAGCAACGCCTCGCTCGAGGCCGACAAGGTGCTGCCGGCCGTGGCCGACGCCGCCCGGGCGCTCACCCGCTGCGACGTCGCGCGCATCGCGCTCTGGGACACGGGGGAGACCGCCCTGATCTATCGCTACGCCGTCGGCGCACGCTCCGATCATGCCGGGCTTCGCCTGGTGAAGGGCAGCGGGCTGGTGTCCGCCGTCGTCGCCACCGGCCAGGCGCAGCGGACGGACAACATTCAGATCGATCCGCGCGTGCGCGAGGACGTCCGCGCCTACGCGCGCGCGGAGGGCACGTTCTCGGTGATGGTGGTGCCGATCACGCTCCACAACCGCGTGGAGGGGGCCATCTACTGCGGCCGCCGCCGCACGGAGCCGTTCACGGACCGCGACGAGGCGGTGGCCCTTCGCATCGCCGAGCACGCGGCCATCGCGCTGCGCAATGCCGAGCTCTTCCGGCGCGAGCAGCACGCGCGGGCGGAGGCGGAGGCGGCCAACCGGGGCAAGGACGACTTCCTCGCCGTGCTTTCGCACGAGCTGCGGACGCCGCTGCAGGCGATGCTCGGCTGGCTTCGCCTCATGCGGGCCGGTCGTCTCGACGAGGCCGCCACCACGAAGGCGCTGGCGACGATCGAGCGCAACACGCAGACGCAGATGAAGCTGATCGGCGACCTGCTGGACGTCTCCGGCATTCTCGCGGGCAAGCTGCGCGTCGAGCCGCGCGTCATGGACCTGGCGGCCGTGGTGGAGGCGGCCGTGCAGTCCGTGCGCGCCGCCGCGCTGGCGAAGCACGTCGAGCTGACGACCGCGGCGGAGCCCGGACCGATGCTCATCGACGGCGACGCAGACCGCATCGACCAGGTGGCGGCGAATCTCCTCTCCAACGCGTTGAAGTTCACGCCGTCGGGCGGTCGGATCGACGTGCGGCTGTGGCGCGACGGCGGCCAGGCCCGGCTCACGGTGGCGGACTCCGGAATCGGCATTGCGCCCGACGTCCTGCCCCACGTCTTCGATCGCTTCCGCCAGGCCGACAGCTCGACCACGCGCAGCCACGGCGGCCTCGGCCTGGGCCTGGCCCTCGTGCGTTACCTCGTCGAGGCGCACGGCGGCAGCGTGCGTGCCGAGAGCGCGGGCGCCGGGGCCGGCGCCACGTTCGCGATCGCGCTGCCGCTCCGCGCCGGCCCCGGGACGACCCGCCGCACCGCCGACGGCGCGCCGGCGACCGAGCTGGGGGGCGCGCGCGTGCTGGTGGTCGAGGATGACGCCGACACGCGCGACTTCCTGGGGTTCGCGCTCGGCCGCGCCGGCGTGAAGACCGTGCTGACCGCGAGCACGGCGGAGGCACTGGACCGGCTCACCGCGGAGACGTTCGACGTCGTGGTGAGCGATCTGTCGATGCCCGGCGCGGACGGCTATGCCCTCATCCGTCGTCTGCGCGAGATGGATGCGGGCGCCAGCGCCAGACGGCCCGCGGTGGCGCTCACCGCCCACGCCGGGCCCGACGAGCGGCGGCGGGCGCTCGAAGCCGGCTTCGACGCGTACCTCGTCAAGCCCGTCGACGCCGTGGACCTCACCGGCGTGGTGGCGAGACTGCTGCGCGGGTAGCGTCGCGGCCGGCCGCTGGACGCGGCCGCGGCGACAGGGTATACGTAGATCCCACAATGGTAGCGGCGCATCGACGGGGCGCGCTCCGGGCGCCTCACTGCGGCCATCAGTTCAGCGTCGTGCGTGTCCACGGGTCCGAGGACGACGCCAGGCAGCAGCTCGATTCCGTGCGGGCGGACTTCACGGGGATCTATATCTCACCCGTGTACGAGGTCGACACCGGCGTCTACGGCTGGGCGATCTGCACCGCGTGCCCGGTGGATTAGCCTCACATTTCGATCGTTTGCCAGAAGCGGAAGCACTCGGCGTGCATGAAGACGGCGCGGTCGGGGCCGGGCACTTCGTGCTCCATCTCGCGCGGCTCGATGCGCTCGCCGCACGCGTCGCAGATCCGCCCGCGGCTGTAGCCGGCATAGACGAGGACGGCGCGCGGACGCGGCAGGGTGCCGGACAGAATGCGTTGGCGGATGACCTCGATACGTGACTCCTGGCCCGTCATGCGCCTCCCCCGAGGAATCTGACGTCGCTGGCCGAGCACCAAGGATACCCGACACACCCTTTTTCGTGTCCACCCACTCTGGTATGATTCCGAGCGCAATGTCGCCACGTCTGCCAGAGCTCGTCGGTCGCGTGATGATCGATCCGGACTTCCTCGCGGACCTGCAGCGGGAGCCGGACCCGATCCTCGCCGAGTACGGCCTGAGCGAGGACGAGCGCGTCACCGTGCTCTCGGCCCTGGCCCGGCTGGGCCAGTCCTCGGCCACCCAGCGGGCGACCGCCTTCCGCTCCGCTCTGATCCGCCGCGTGGCGACGTAGGCGCGCAAGCGGCGCGGCCCGTGGGTTCCCCGGCCGACACCGTCGCGTTCCTGCGCAACATGCGCCTGTTCCGGAACGTCGACGACGCCGACCTGGCCGTCTTCGCCCGGAGCCTCCGCGAGCAGCCCCTGCGGCGGGGCCAGGTGTTGCTCCGGGAGGGGGATCACGGGGACGAGATGTTCCTCGTCCGCGCGGGCTCCATCGTGGTCTCCAAGGCCGTCACCGGTCGCGTCGAGCAGGTGCTGGCGCGGATGGGGCCGGGCGACTTCTTCGGGGAGATGGCGCTCTTCGACCGGTCCCCGCGCTCCGCGACCATCCAGGCCGACAGCGAGGTCACGCTGCTCGTCCTCGACCGGGAGGCGCTCGCCAGGCTCACGGCCGACAGCCCGCGCGCCGCGGCCGCCTTCTTCCAGGCGCTGGTGCACGTCTTCATCGAGCGGTTGCGTGCCTCCGGCGACCTCGTCGCCGAGGTCACCCGGTGGGGGCTGGAGGCGACCGGGCTCGACATCGAGAGTCGCTAGCGTGGCGGAGCCGCCGCAGGCGCCGCGCCGGGCCCGGCTGGAGCTCCTGGTCCGTCGCGACGACGGCGCGGAAAGCTTCGAGGTCCGCGAGATCGGTAGCGCGGTCGCGTTCATCCGCTCGCGTCCACAGCGGGTCCCCGACAGTTCCTTCGAGCTGGCCGAGGTGGCCTCGCGTGTCGACGGCCAGCGCAACTTCATCCTCAAGAACTCCGCCACCGACCGGTTCCTTCTCATCAGCGAGCCGGAGCGCTTCCTGTGGGAGCAGATGGACGGCACGCGCTCGCTGCAGGAGATCGCCACCGCCTACGTGCTGAAGTACGGCGAGTTCGACTTCGACGTGATCCCGCAGCTCATCCGGAAGCTCCAGCGCGCGCAGCTCCTGACGCTCACGCCGACGTCGCGGCTGCGGAAGGCGCTCGCGCGGCATCGCCGCCAGCCGGTGGCGAAGCTCGCGGAGTCGGCGCTCACGGTGCTCGAGCGCGTCAACATCTCGAGTCGCAACGTGCAGAGCGCCTTCCGGAAGGCCTACCGCTTCGGCGGCTTCTTCCTGTTCACCCCGGCGGCCGTGGTGGTGTGCGCGATCCTGGCCGTGGTCGGCCTCGTGGCCGCCATCCGGCTCTGGCCGGACGCCGAGCGCGTGGTCTCCGGCTTTGGCAAGAGCCCGCTCATGGCCGTGCTGTCGGTGAAGCTGCTGTTCCTGGTGACGGTGGCCGCGCACCAGATCGTGCACGGCCTCGCCCTCGTGCACTACGGCCGGCGCGTCCGCGAGTTCGGCTTCACGTTCCTCCACGGCTTCGTGCCCACGTTCTACGTCGACGTGACGGACATCTTCATGGGCAGCCGCCGGGCGCGCGTGGTGACGGCCGTCTCCGGCGCCCTCGTCCACCTCGTGCTCGGCTCGGTGTGGCTGCTCATCGCCCTGCGCGCCACGCCGGGCTCGTTCCTCCAGGCCTTCGCGGCGGCGTCGGGCATGATCCAGTGGCAGGCGTTGGTGGTGGCGCTCTACCCGTTCTGCTTCATCGAGATGGACGGATATCACGTCCTCGTCGACATGCTGGGCATTCCGACGCTGAAGCAGGACGCCATGCAGTACGTGGCGTCCGCCCTCCGCGGCGCCACCGCTCGCCGCTTCACGCGGCAGGAGGCGCTCTACGTCGGCTACGTCGCCGTCTCCGCCGTCTCCGTCGCCGCGTTCATCGCCTTCAACGTGTGGATGATCGTTCACGCGAGCTGAGCGTCCGCCAGCAGCACCTCGACCGCCGCACCGATCGCCGCCGCGTCGCCGTCCACCGTGACCGTCTGGGCCTCCAGCGCGGCCGCTTGCTCGGCGGCCGGCGCCCGCTCGAGCTGCGCCTGCGCGCGCCGGCGCAGGGCGTCGCCGACGAGGCCGGCGGCCTCGCCGAGCGCCGCGAAGCCGGCGCCGACTCGCTCCACCCGGGTGGTGGCGCGCGCGAGGACCGTCCGGAGCGCGCGCATCAGCCGCGGCGACAGCCGCACGCGGGCGGCGTCGATCGCGGCGAGGTCGGCCGCGACCGGCCCCCACTCGAAGACGAGCTCGTCGGCGGCGCGTCGGATCGTGCCCGCCAGGGGCGGCGCGCTCGACGCGGTGACGGTCGCCACGAGCCCGGCCACGAGCACGGCGGGCAGGGGACGCACGGCCGGCGGATCCGCCGGCGGCGACGGGACGTCGAGCACGCCACCGTCGGCCGCGAGGACCACGTGGTCCTCGAGCACCACGCCCAGCGCCTGGAGCGAAGCGCGCACGGTCCCGGACTCGTCGCGCACCACGCGCGACGTGCGGCGGCCAACACCCTGCCAGTCGCGCCGGTGGAACGCGCGGCCGGCCAGCGCGATCTTCTCGATGCGATCCCGGTGCTGCACGTACACGCGCCCGGGCTCGAAGGCGCGCGTGTGGGGCGCCGGGCGCCAGGCGAGCGCGCCGGTCGTGAATGCCATGAGCGGGTCGCCGACGTCGTCGCCGGTCCAGCGGAACGACTCGAGCAGTGCCAGGAAGAGCTGCTCGGTCGGATAGGGCGCGTCGTAGCGCAGCGCCCTCGCGCCCTGGTCGGCCGCCAGCCGCGCGATGAGGTTCAGCACGGCGGTGCCGCCGCCGGCCGGCAGCCGCCCGGGCTCGGCCAGCGGCGGAATGCGGGTGATGCGTGACCAGTCCACGGCGCCGAACACGGTGATGGTCCGGCCGCCCTGGCGCAGCTCGTCGGACGCGCCCCACGGGCCCGGGGCGCCGACGCCGGGCAGGACGGTGATCCACGAGCCGTCGGGAATGCGGACGGCCGCGCGCGCGAGCCGTCCATCCGCCTGCCAGTCGAGCTCGGCGACGGTCGCGCCGTGCCGGTCCCACTCCGCGATCAGCCGTCCGGCCGCGTCGCGTCGCACACCGGGAGCGCGCTCGGCGGCCACGAGGCGGATGATACAATGCGCCCGGTGCACGGCATCGCTGCGTCCGAGAACCTCGTCTGGCGCTCGGCGCTCGAGTGCGCGACGCTCATCCGCGACAAGCAGCTGTCTCCCGTAGAGCTCACGGAGGCGATCCTCGCGCGCATCGAAGCGCTCAATCCGCGTCTCAACGCCTTTTGCCTGGTGACGCACGACGTGGCCCGCCGCGCGGCGCGCGAGGCCGAGATCGCCGTGATGAAGAACGAGCCGCTGGGGCCGCTGCACGGCGTGCCGATCTCGTTCAAGGACGTGATCTACACGCGCGGCATCCGGACCACGGGCGGCTCGCGGCTCTACGCGGATCTGGTGCCGGAAGAGGACGCGGTGGCCGTGCTCCGCGTGAAGGCCGCGGGCGCGGTGCTCCTTGGCAAGACGAACACGTCCGAGTTCGGCCACAAGGCCGTCACCGAAAACCCGCTCTTCGGCGTGACCCGCAATCCGTGGGATCCGACTCGCACGCCGGGCGGCTCGAGCGGCGGCGCGGCCGCCGCGGTGGCGGCCGGGCTGGGGCCGGTGGCGCTCGGCACGGACGGCGGCGGCTCCGTGCGCATTCCGGCGGCGTTCTGCAACCTGCTCGGCTTCAAGCCGTCGTACGGACGGGTGCCGCAGCACCCGGGATTCCCGGGCTGGGAGCACGTCGGCCACATCGGGCCGCTGGCGCGAACGGTCCGCGATGCCGCGCTCGTGCTCGACGTGATCGCCGGGACCGACGACCGCGACCGCGAGTCGCTCCCGGGCGAGAGCGGAGCGTACCTCCAGGCGTGCGACGCCGGCATCGAGGGGCTCAACGTGGCGTGGACGCCCGACCTGGGCTACGCGCGCGTCGATCCGGCCGTGCTCGAGCTGTGCGGCGACGCGGCCGCGGAGTTCGACACCCTCGGCTGTCACGTGGAGGTCGTGAACCCGGGGTGGGACAGCCCCGAGGACGCGTTCGCCACGCTCATCGCCGCGCAGTTCTACGCGGCGTGGTCCGACGAGCTGCCGGCCGCGGAGGCGAAGCTCGATCCGACGCTGGTGAAGCTCGTCCGCAAGGGCGGCACCGTGAGCGCGCGTGACTACGTCAAGGCGCTCGGACGGGTGCGCGCGTACTGGCAGGAGGTACGCACGTTCCTCGAGCGGTTCGATCTGCTGCTGACGCCGACGACCGCGGTGGCGCCGTTCGAGGCGGGCGGCTGGGCGCCACGCGACATCGACGGTGAGCGCGTGTCGCCGCTCGGCTGGATGCCGTTCACGTACCCGTTCAACCTTACCGGCCAGCCCGCGGCCTCCGTGCCCGCGGGGTTCACGGCGGACGGCTTGCCCGTCGGATTACAGGTCGTCGGTCGACGGCACGCCGATCGCCAGGTGCTGGCCGCGTGCGCCGCCTTCGAGGCGGCGCGCCCGTGGAGCGTGCGGAGACCACCTGCGTGACCCAGGAGTGGAAGCGCGGGCCCGCCGCCTGGAGCGACGCCACGCGCTGGGCCGTAGCCTCCATCCTCCTCGCGTGCCTGCTGCTCGTCGTCGTCTGGCTCGTCGTCACCGACTCGCCCGTCATTCGCATGATCGTGCGGCTCTATCAGGACAAGCACTATCTCAAGGAGACGGTGCGCTCGTGGGGGTGGCTGGCGCCGCTGGTGTTCATCGTGATCCAGGCGCTGCAGGTCGTCGTGTCACCCATTCCCGGCGAGATCACGGGGCCCGTCGGCGGGGCGCTGTTCGGCACCGCGTGGGGCCTGTTCTACTCCACGATCGGGCTCACCATCGGCACGCTGATCTGCTTCGGGCTCGGGCGGATCTGGGGCGAGCCGCTCATCCGGCCGTGGCTCAGCGAGCGGAACTGGCACAACCTGAAATTCATCCTCGAGGCGGAGGGCGCGATCCTCTGCTTCATCCTCTACCTGATTCCCGGCTTCCCGAAGGACATCATCTCGTACCTGTTCGGGATGAGCCCGATGCCGTTCTGGGTGTTCGCCATCCTGTCGACGGTCGGCCGGCTGCCGGGGACCTGGATCGGCTCGTACTTCGGCGCGCACGTCGGCGATCAGCAGTACATCTACGCGGGCGTCTTCATCGCGCTCGTGGCGGCCGTCTGCATTCCGATCTACTACTATCGGGACCGGATCATCCAGCATCTGCGCCGGCGCCGGCGCGAATACATGAGCCGGAAAGGCCTTGACAGGTCCCGCCCCCACTCGTAGCATGACCGCCACGCAATGAGCACCGCGATCCGGTGGTTCGGCTTCGGGTTCTTTTACTTCCCCGAGGTCTGCCCACCGGCTCTGACCTAGCTCAGGGAGCCGCGGGCGGACCGACGCCCGCGGCGATGACCACTCCGAGGCCGCGGGCACGACCCGCGGCCTTTTTTGTTTGACCGCCGCCGGAGTGGGGGAGGCAGCCATGATCATCGTCTTGAAGTCGGGCGCGTCGGACGAGCAGGTCGCGGACGTGGAGCGCCGCATCGCCGTCATGGGGTACCGGCCGCACACGATCCGCGGCCAGCTCCGCACGGTGATCGGCGCCATCGGCGACGACCGCGGCAAGGAGCGGTTGCGCTCGCTGGAATCGCTCGAGACGGTCGAATCCGTCACGCCGATCCTCCAGCCGTTCAAGCTCGCGTCTCGCGAAGTGCATCAGGCCAACAGCGTCGTGCGCGTCGGCGACGTGGCCGTCGGCGGAACGAACGTCGTCGTGATGGCCGGTCCGTGCTCCGTCGAATCGCGCGAGCAGGTGCTGGAGGTGGCCGTGAAGGTCAAGGCGGCCGGCGCCAGCGTGCTGCGCGGCGGCGCCTTCAAGCCCCGCACGTCGCCGTACGCGTTCCAGGGCCTGGAGGAGGAAGGCCTGAAGCTCCTGGCCGAGGCGAGACGCGAGACGGGGCTGCCGGTCATCACGGAGGTCATGGAGCCCGACAAGGTCGACGTGGTGGCCGAGACGGCCGACGTGCTGCAGATCGGCGCCCGCAACGTCCAGAACTTCTCGCTGCTGCGCAAGGTCGGCGCGGCGGGCAAGCCGGTGCTGCTCAAGCGCGGGATGTCGACCTCGATCCAGGAGTGGCTGCTGTCCGCCGAGTACGTGCTCAGCGGCGGCAACCCGAACGTGATCCTGTGCGAGCGCGGCATCCGTACCTTCGAGACCTCCACGCGCTTCACGCTCGATCTCAACGCGGTGCCCGTGCTCAAGAAGCTGACCCACCTGCCGGTGGTCGTCGATCCCAGCCACGGAACCGGTCACTGGGAATACGTGGAGTCGATGGCCATGGCGGCGGTGGCCGCCGGCGCCGACGGGCTCATCATCGAGGTGCATCCGCGTCCGGAGGAGGCGCTCTCGGACGGGCCGCAGTCGCTCAAGCCCGAGAAGTTCGCCGCGCTGATGCGCCGCGTCCGCAAGGTGGCGCAGGCCATGGATCGCGACCTGTGAGGGGCGGCCGGCTATGCCGCTATAATTGACGCGGCCATGGGTCTGACCGAGTTCCTCCGGCAGTGGCAGGGCAGCCGACTGACGGTGGGCGTGGCCCTATCGGTGGTCCTCCATCTGCTCCTCGTGGCGGCGTTCTTGTGGGGACCGCCGCCGTTCCCGACGGCCAGCGTCAAGCGCGGCGAGCCGCTGATCGTCGAGCTGCCGAGCGCGCCCGACTCGCCGCCGCCCGGCCGTCCCGGTACCGCGGCGCCACCGCCACCGGTGGCGCGCCCGGCGCCGAGGCCGGCACCGCCGGCCCCCTCGCCGCCCAGGGTCGCCGCGCGGCCGACTCCGCCGCCACCGCCCCCGGTCGCGGCGCGGCCGACACCGCCGCCACCACCCGAGCCGCGCGCGCCGGAGGCCGTGGCGGAGCGGCCCGTCGAGAGCGCGCCGGTGGCCCGGGCGCCGGAGCCCGAGCTTCCGTCGACGCCGGCGCCCGTGGCCGAGCCGCCGCGGCCGTCACCGCCGTCGCCGCCGCCGAGCGTGGCGGAGGCCGTCCAGCCGGCGGCGCCGGCCGCCCAACCGGCGGGGCCGCTCGTCGCCGCCGTGCCCCCGGCGCCGCCCGCGAAGCCCGTGCCCGACATCCGCTCGCTGCTTCGCGGCTCCGGTGGAGCCGGCGGCTCGGGCGACGGGCGCGCGGGGATCGAGGGCGAGCCGATTCCGCTCGACTCCACCGATCCGAAGTACAGCGACTATCTCGACCAGGTGCGCCGGCGCATCAAGGACAAGTGGGGCTATCCGTGCGTGAAGAACGACCGCACGCGCGAGTGCGAGTACAAGACGGCGCAGCTCGTCATCGAGTTCGGCATCGCCAAGGACGGCAAGGTGCCGTTCATCAACGTGGTGCGCTCGTCCGGCTACGCGATCTATGACGACTACGCGGTCAACGCCGTGAAGCTCGCCGACTTCCCGCCGATCCCGGACTCGTTCAGCAAGAAGGGCGTGCCGATCCAGGCCACCTTCAGCTACGTCGTGCAGTCGTCGCTGACGAACATTCTGCGGTAAACCCTTGTCGTTGCTGGGCGTTGGCTTGACACCCCCCAAGCGGCCTGTGTAGCATGAGCGCTACTCTGGATAGGCTCGTAGCTCAGTGGGAGAGCGCCTCTCTGACGCAGAGGAGGTCGGCGGTTCGAAACCGCCCGAGCCTACCATTCATCTCGATCCCAGGAGTGTATGGCCGCCGCTGAAGAAGATCGTCATCTCCGGCTGACCGGCGAGTTCGACTGCGACGCGACTCCGCTCGCGACCCTCCGTCACTCCACCTCGCATGTTATGGCCCAGGCGGTGAAGCGTCTGTTCCCCGAGGTGAAGGTCGCCATCGGCCCCGCCATCGAGGACGGCTTCTACTACGACTTCGCCAAGGCGGAGCCGTTCACGCCGGACGATCTCACCCGCATCGAAGCGGTGATGGCGGAGATCGTCAAGGCCAACATGCCGTTCGAGCGTCAGGAGATGGCGCGCGCGGATGCCATCGCCTTCTTCGAGAAGCTCGGCGAGCGCTTCAAGGTCGAGATCCTGCGCGGCATCGAAGCGCCGACCGTCTCGCTCTACCGGCAAGGCGACTTCATCGACCTCTGCCGAGGACCGCACGTCCGCTCGACCGGCGAGATCAAGGCGTTCAAGCTGCTCTCGTCGTCCGGCGCCTACTGGCGCGGCGACGAGAAGAACCCGATGCTGCAGCGCATCTACGGCACTGCGTGGCTCACGCAGGACGAGCTCGACAAGTATCTCTGGCGTCTCGAGGAAGCCAAGAAGCGCGATCATCGCAAGCTCGGTCGCGAGCTCGACCTGTTCGACTTCTACGACGTCGCGCCGGGCGCACCGTTCTGGCTGCCGAACGGGATGATCCTCGTGCGTGAGCTCGAGAAGTTCGCGCGAGAGAACCTGGACGCGCGCGGCTACCAGGAGATCTCCACCCCGATGCTCGTGAACAAGAAGCTCTGGGAGCAGTCGGGGCACTGGGAGTATTACCAGGACAACATGTTCAAGCTCGAGGTCGAGGGCGAGATCTTCAGCCTCAAGCCGATGAACTGCCCCGAGTCGAGCTACGTCTACAAGCGGACCGTCCGCTCGTATCGCGACCTGCCGCTGCGCTACAGCGAGATGGGGCGTGATCACCGCAACGAGCGCTCCGGCACCCTGACCGGCCTCGTCCGCGTACGGCAGTTCACACAGGACGATGCTCACATCTTCGTGCGTCCGGATCAGCTGCAGGACGAGATCACGAGCCTGCTCGAGCTCGTCCGCCAGTGGTACAAGACGTTCACGCTCGAGCCGACGTTCAAGCTGTCGACCCGCGCCGAGAAGACTCTCGGCACGCTCGAGCAGTGGGAGGCGGCGGAGACAGCGCTCGCCGACGCGCTGAAGGCCAGCGGCACCGACTTCACGCTGAACCCGGGGGACGCGAACTTCTACGGGCCCAAGATCGACATCGACGTGCACGATGCGCTCGGTCGCGCATGGCAGGTGGCGACGATTCAGTGCGACCTCACCATGCTGCCGGAGCGGTTCCAGCTCGAGTACATCGACGCCGACGGCCAGCCGAAGCGTCCGGTGGCGATTCACCGCGCCATCTACGGCTCGTACGAGCGGTTCATCGGGATCCTCACCGAGCATTACGCCGGCGCCTTTCCGACGTGGCTGGCGCCGGTGCAGGCGCGCGTCCTCCCGATCAGCGAGAAGTTCTCCGAGTACGCGCGGTCCGTTCACGAGCGCCTGCGCGCCGCCCGCATCCGCGCGGAGCTCGACGACCGCAACGAGAAGCTCGGCTACCGCATCCGCGACGCGCAGCTGCGCAAGGTCCCGTACATGCTCGTGTGCGGCGCGCGGGAGGCGGAGAGCGGCACCGTGAGCCTGCGCCACCGCACGGGCCACGACGCGGGCGCACAGCCGGTCGACCGCGTGGTGGCCGACCTCGCCCGTGAGATCTCCACACGTGAACCTGGCTTGACCGTGGGTCGCTCGTGATCGGGCGGCCCGCCCCCCGCGCCTCGCATGCGCGGGCGGTATTCCCCATCGCGTACGCCTAGGAGCGACACATCAGCAAAGCACAGGAAATCCGTATCAACGAGGCCATCCGCGTCCGCGAAGTGCGCGTGGTGAGCGCGGAGGGCGAGCAGCTGGGCGTCATGCCGACGCAGCAGGCGCTCGATCTCGCGCGCAGCCAGGAGTTCGATCTGGTCGAGGTGGCGCCGGAAGCGCAGCCGCCCGTGTGCCGGATCATGGACTTCGGCAAGTACAAGTACACGCAGGCGCGGCGGCAGAAGGAAGCGCGCAAGAAGCAGACCACGATCCTGGTCAAGGAAGTGAAGATGGGCCCCAAGACCGAGCGCCACGACTTCGACTTCAAGGTCAAGCACGTGCGCCGGTTCCTCGAGGAGGGCCACAAGGCCAAGGTGACCGTGCGCTTCAAGGGCCGCGAGATGGCGCACACCGAGCTCGGCTGGAAGATGCTCCAGAAGATGGTGGAAGCGGTGCAGGACATCGCGGTGACCGAGAACAACCCGCGCATGGAAGGCCGGATGCTGCACATCATGCTGAGCCCCAAGGCCCAGCACTGATAATCGAGGGGTGCCACGGCTCCGCCGGGGCGCCCCGAGCGTATGGGGGTATGGGGGCCATGTCGGGGCCCCCATCAATAGGAGACCGAGATGCCGAAGATGAAGACGAAGCGTGCGGCGAAGAAGCGGGTGAAGGCCACCGCGACCGGCAAGCTCAAGCGCCGCAGCGGCTGGAAGCGCCACATGCTGGAAGCCAAGGAGCCGAAGCGGCGGAAGCGGCTCCGCAAGGCAGGCCTCATCTCGGCCGCCGACACGCCGCGCTTCAAGGTCCTGGTTCCCTACATCTGATCGGGCGACACACGGGAGGCGACGAGCGATGCCACGCGCGAAGGGTGGAAGCAAGACGCGCCAGCGGCGCAGGAAGGTTCTCAAGAAGGCGAAGGGCTACGTCGGTGGCCGGCGCAAGCTGTACCGCACGGCGGCCGAGACGGTCCTCCGGGCCGGCGCGTTCGCGTACCGCCACCGGAAGCAGAAGAAGCGGACGTCGCGGGCGCTCTGGATCGTCCGCATCAACGCGGCGTGCCGCGAGGCGGGGCTGTCGTACTCCACGTTCATGGCCGCGCTGAAGAAGACGGGCATCCTGCTCGATCGCAAGGTGCTGGCCGATCTCGCCATGAGCGACCCGGCCGCCTTCGCCAAGCTCGCCGAGACGGCCAAAGCCCAGGCGCGCTGAGCCGTCGTGGCCCATCCTCGCGTCGAGGCCGTGGCGGGCGAGGCGCGGGCCGCCATCGGAGGCGCCGCCTCCTCGAGCGAGCTCGAGACCGTCCGCATCAAGTACCTCGGCCGGTCGGGCGTGCTCACGCAGATCCTGAAATCCCTCGGCGCGCTGCCGGCCGACGAGCGCCCGGTGGTCGGCGCCGCGGCCAACGAGGCCAAGCGCGAGCTGGAAGCGCTGCTCGAGGCGCGGCTGGGCGAGGTGCTCGAGGTCGAGCGTCGCCGCCAGCGCGAGCGCGCGCGGCCCGACCTCACGCTGCCCGGCCGGCGCCCCCCGCGTGGCGCGCTCCATCCGCTGACGCGCGTGCGCGAGGAGATCGTGACCGTCTTCATGGGCCTCGGCTTCTCGGTGGTCGAGGGCCCGCAGATCGAGACGGACTTCTACAACTTCGAGGCGCTCAACATCCCGCGCGACCATCCCGCCCGCGACATGCAGGACACGTTCTATCTGTCGCCCGAAACGCTGCTGCGCACGCACACGTCGCCGATGCAGATCCGCGCCATGCGCGCGCAGAAGCCGCCCGTGCGGATCATCGTCCCCGGCGCCGTGTACCGGCGCGACGCCGACATCACGCACTCGCCGATGTTCCACCAGGTGGAGGGACTCGCCGTCGACACCAGCGTCACCATGGCGGATCTCAAGGGGACGCTGGAGCTGTTCGCGCGCGAGCTGTTCGGCCCGCGCTCGAAGATCCGC
This sequence comes from Candidatus Methylomirabilota bacterium, assembly GCA_036556545.1. Lineage (GTDB taxonomy): Bacteria > Methylomirabilota > Methylomirabilia > Rokubacteriales > CSP1-6 > AR12. The sequence continues at coordinate 16,387 of DATBJF010000140.1, read as the reverse complement.
TTCCGGCCGTCGTTCTTTCCGTTCACCGAGCCCTCGGCGGAGGTGGACGTGCTGTGCTTCCTCTGCGGCGGCGACGGGTGCCGCGTGTGCAAGCAGTCGGGCTGGCTCGAGATCCTCGGCTCCGGCATGGTGCATCCGCAAGTCCTGCGCAACGTCGGCTACGATCCCGAGGACGTCACCGGCTGGGCCTTCGGCATGGGCATCGAGCGCATCGCCATGCTCAAGTACGGCGTCGACGACATCCGCCTGTTCTTCGAGAACGACTTACGTTTCCTGAAACAGTTCGCGTGATGATCGGGGAACGGAGCCACTTCGCATCTAGGCCAGGCCACCCGCGGTTCAAGCGGCACGCCGAGCCGTCGCTACCATGAAGATTCCTTACGGCTGGGTCCGGGAGTTCGCGCCGCTGAAGCTCTCGGCGCAGGATGCGGCGGACCGCCTCGTGAACGCGGGGATCGAGGTGGCGAGCGTCACGCCGGTGGCGCCGGAGGGGCTGCGCGGCGCGCTGGTGGGCGAGATCGAGGCGATCGAGCGTGAGCTCGGCGAGAGCCGTGGCCATCGCCTGCTGCTCTGCCGCGTGCGCGCGGGCAGCCAGCGTTTCAGCGTCGTCTGCGGCGCGCCGAACACGCGTGCGGGCGTCCGCGCCGCGTTTGCGCCGCCCGGGGCCACGCTGCCCGGCCTCGGCGCCGTGACCGCGCGCAAGATCCACGGCGTCGAATCCCAGGGCATCCTCTGCTCCGAGCGTGAGCTGGGGCTCGGCGACGAGCACGAGGCGGGACTGCTGCTGCTCGACGGCGACGCGCGAGTCGGCGCCGATCTCGTGGAGCAGCTCGGCCTCGACGACCACGTCCTCGAGATCGAGATCACGCCGAACCGGCCGGACTGCCTGTCCGTCCTGGGCGTGGCCCGCGAGCTGGCCGCCCTCACCGGGGCGCCGCTGCGGCCGCCGCGCATTGCCCTCCGCGAGTCCGGGCCGCGGGCCCGCGACCTCGCGCGCGTGGAGGTGAAGGCGCCGGACCTGTGCCGGCGATACACGCTGCGCGTCATCGACGATCTGAAGGTGGCGCCGTCGCCCGCGTGGATGCGGTCGCGGCTGCGCGCGGCCGGGCTGCGCCCGATCTCCAACGTGGTCGACATCACGAACTACGTGCTGTGGGAGCTCGGCCATCCGCTGCACGCCTTCGACGCCGCCGCCGTGTCCGACGCCACGATCATCGTCCGCCGCGCGCAGGCCGGCGAGCGTTTCGTGACGCTGGACGGTCAGACGCGGACGCTGGACGACTCGATGCTGGTCATCGCCGATCCCGCGCGCGCCATCGGGCTGGCCGGGGTGATGGGTGGTCAGAACACCGAGGTCAGCGACACGACGACGCGGGTCCTCCTCGAGAGCGCCTACTTCGATCCCGCGACGACGCGGCGCACGTCACGGACGCTCCAGCTCAAGACCGACGCCGCCTATCGCTTCGAGCGCGGCGCCGACATCGAAGGCCTGCTCGATGCGGGCGCGCGCACGGCCCAGCTGATGACCGAGCTGGCGGGCGGCACCGTCGCCCGCGGCGTCGTCGACGCCTATCCGCGCCGGCGGCGACCGGTCCGTGTCCGCCTGCGGATGGCGCGGATCGAGCGCGTGCTCGGCATCGCGCCGCCGCCGGCGCGCGCGCGTCGGATCCTCGCCTCGCTCGGGCTCGGCGTTCGTCCGCGCGGACGCGATCTCGAGGTCGACGTCCCCAGCTTCCGGCGCGACCTGACGATGGAGGACGACCTCGTCGAGGAAGTGATCCGCGTCTGGGGCTACGATCGCCTGCCGACGACGTTCAGCCGGGGCGACGTGGCGCTCGCGCGCGACAGCGAGACCGGGCGCCAGGAGCGGCTCGTGCGCGCGGTCCTGGTCGGCGCCGGGCTCACGGAGTGCGTGACGTACGCGTTCAGCGACCCCGCCCGCGCCGGCGAGCTGGGGGCGCCGGCCCCGTTGAAGCTGCTGAACCCGCTCAGCCAGGATGCCTCCGCGCTGCGCGCGCACCCGCTCGAGGGCCTGCTCGGCGTCATCGCCACCAACTTCCGCAAGCAGCAGCCGGGCGTTCGTGTCTTCGAGCTCGGCCGCACGTACGAGCCGTCGCTGACCGGCGATACGTCGACCGCGGAGCCCCGGTGGGCCACGCTGGCGCTCGCGGGCGCCCGCACGGACGAGGCCTGGCATACGCCGGCCGCCACCGTCGACGTCTACGACGCCAAGGGACTCGCCGAGCTGGTGCTGGCGGCCTTCGGCATGAGCGCGACGACGCGGCCGGGCGGCCGCCTCTCGGGGTTCGAGCCCGACTCGCACGCGACGCTTCAGGTGGGGGAGACCGTCGTCGGGGAATTCGGCGAGGTCGCCGCCGCCGTGCGCGCCGCCTTCGGGATCCCCCTTCCGGTCTTCGCGGCTGCACTGTCGCTGGACGCCGTCCCCCTGGCGCCGCACGCCGTCCGGTACGCGGCCCTGCCGCGCTATCCGTCGATCCAGCGCGACATGGCGTTCGTGCTCACCGATCCCGCGGCGACGGCGGCAGGGATCGCGGCCGCCATCGGGGAGCATGCGGGGCCGCTGCTGCGCGACGTCCAGGTGTTCGACGTCTTCCGGCTGCCGGAGGGCGGGCGCAGCGTGGCTTACCGCTTGACGTTCCAGGCCGACGATCGCACCCTCACCGACGAGGAGATCAACACGGTCCACGCCCGCGTGGCCGAGGCCGTGTCCCGGCGCTTCGGTATCACACTGCGGGGGAATTGAAGGGATGGCGGACGGGATCGCCGAGCGGCTGTCGCAGCTGGAGGACGCGGTGCGGCGCACGGGGGAAGCCCTCACCCGCCTGCGCGAGGAGAACGACCGCCTCCGCCGCGATCACCGCCGTCTGGAGGACGAGAAGAGGCACGTGGTCGCGCAGATCGACGCCATCCTGCGCGACATCGCCAAGCTCGACCTGGAGCGGCCGGCCAATGGCTGACGCCACGCGGGTCGAGGTGACCCTGCTGGGCCAGACGCTGCAGCTCCGGAGCGAAGCCTCGCCCGAGTACCTGCGCGCGCTCGCCGCCTTCGTCGAGGAGCGGGTGGCCGCGCTCCAGCACGGCGGCGTCCGCGATCCCTACAAGGCCCTCTCGCTGGCGGCGCTCGACATGGCCGACGAGCTGCACCGGGTCCGGGAGGAGCGGTCGGTCGACGACGGCGAGGTGGGCGCGCGCCTGCGGGCGGTCATCGCGCGGCTGGACGAGCTGAGCCGACAAGCCCCTTGACGCGCCCCGGCCGGCCGAGGACACTTGACGTGTCCCTGCGCTGTGCGTGATGCCGGCGGGAAGTTTCAACCTCGTTTACACAACGGGTGTCGAACGCGAGGGTGGTGTGCAAGCCCCTCATTGAAGGGGAAGCCTGAAGCCCTCCATCAAAGACTCCCACCTGGTCATACCAGGTTCGAAACACCCCGGCACACGGCAGAGGCGGGGACTTTTTGTCTTTCGGATTTGACTCGGCGAACCACGCCCACCTATACTCGTCAAATCTGACGCACCTTTCGAAGACACTAAACGGCCTCCTGCAAGAGGACGGATGATGAGTTCGTTGGTCATGTTCGACTCGATCGTGGCCGTCCTGGCCCTCCTCGTCGGAGTACTCCTGCACAAGTGGTTCAACGATCGGCGCGTCGGCGAGGCCGGCGCCGTGGCCAGGCGCATCGTCGAGCAGGCCGAGCGCGACGCGCAGGCCACCAAGCGGACCGCCGAGCTGGAGTCCAAGGAAGCGGCCCTCAAGCTCCGGACCGAGATCGAGGCCGATGCGCGCCGGCGGGACCGCGAGGTGCAGCAGATCGAGCAGCGCGTGCTGGCCAAGGAAGAAGAGCTGGCCCGCAAGCTGGACCAGATGGAGCGCCGGCTCGGGGAGCTGACGGACAAGGACCGCGCGCTCACGACCCGGGAGAAGGGCCTCGTCGACAAGGAGCAGCGCGTGGCGGCGGCGGCCGAGGAGCAGCGGCGCCGGCTGGAGGCCATCGCCGGCCTCACCGCCGAGGAGGCCAGGCGCCAGGTCCTGGCGCAGGTCGAGGAGGACGCCCGCCGCGAGGCCGCGCTGCTCGGCATGCGCCTCGAGGAGGAAGCGCGCGAGGTGGCGCGCGACAAGGCCCGCGAGGTCCTCGCCACCACCATCCAGCGACTGGCTCCCGACTACACGGTGGAGACCGCGGTCTCCGTGGTCGATCTGCCCTCCGACGACATGAAGGGCCGGATCATCGGCCGCGAGGGGCGGAACATCCGCGCGCTCGAGCAGCACACCGGCGTCGACCTCATCGTCGACGACACGCCGGAGGCGGTGCTCATCTCCGCCTACGATCCGTATCGCCGCGAGATCGCGCGGCTGGCGCTCCAGCGGCTGGTGGCCGACGGGCGCATCCATCCCGCGCGGATCGAGGAGGTCGTCAACAAGGTCAAGCAGGAGATGGACGTGCACCTCAAGGAGGAAGGCGACCGCGCCTGCTTCGAGGTGGACGTCCACGGGCTGCATCCGGAGCTGGTCAAGCTGGTCGGACGGATGAAGTACCGGACCTCGTACGGCCAGAACTGTCTTCAGCACTCGAAGGAAGTGGCCTGGCTGGCCGGGATGATGGCGGCCGAGATCGGCGCTGATTCGAAGCTCGCCAAGCGGATGGGCCTGCTCCACGACATCGGCAAGGCGCTGACGCACGAGCAGGAGGGCAGCCATCCCGAGCTCAGCCTGCAGGTGTTGACGAAATACAACGAGAGCCCGCAGGTGATCAACGCGGCGCTGTGCGGCCACGAGGACGTGAAGGCCGAGACGATCGAGGCGGTGCTCGTCGAGGCGGCCGACGGCATCTCGGCCGCCCGGCCCGGCGCGCGCCGCGACGTGCTGGAGTCGTACATCAAGCGGCTCGCCAAGCTGGAGGAGATCGCGCTCTCCTACAAGGGCGTCGACCTGTGCTACGCGATCCAGGCCGGCCGCGAGCTGCGCGTGATGACGCGCGCCGACATCGTGAGCGACCTCGACGCCCACCAGCTCGCCAAGGACATCAGCAAGCGCATCGAGGCGGAGATGCAGTACCCCGGTCACATCAAGGTCGTCGTCATCCGCGAGACGCGGGCCGTGGAGGTCGCGAAGTAGCCGTATGAACGTGTTGATGGTCGGCGACATCTTCGGCGAGTCGGGGCGCGCGGCGCTGGCGAAGCTCCTGCCGCGGCTGCGCGAGCAGCACGCCATCGACTTCTGCGTGGTCAACTGCGAGAACGCGGCCGGCGGCTTCGGCATCACGCCGCCCATGGCCAGGCAGATGCTCGAGCAGGGCGCCGACGTGCTGACGTCCGGCAATCACATCTGGGACAAGAGGGAGATCGTCGAGTTCATCACCAGGGAGAACCTGCTGCTGCGGCCCGCCAATTTTCCGGCCGGCACCCCGGGCGTCGGCCACGTCTCCGTCAAGGTGGGCCCGCACCGCGTGGCCGTCCTGAACCTGATGGGCCGCGTGTTCATGGCGCCCATCGACTGTCCGTTCCGTAAGGCGGACGAGGTGCTCCCCGAGCTGCGCAAGGAGACGCCGATCATCCTGGTCGACATGCACTGCGAGGCCACCAGCGAGTCGCAGGCGATGGGCTGGTATCTCGACGGCCGCGTGAGCGCAGTGGTCGGGACGCACCGCCACGTGCAGACGGCCGACGAGCGCGTGCTCCCCGGGGGCACCGCCTACATCACCGACCTCGGGATGACGGGGCCGACGGAGGGCGTCATCGGCGTCGATCGCGAGGTCATCCTGCAGCGCTTCCTGACCCAGATGCCGGCCCGCTTCGAGCCGGCCAAGGGCCCGGCCGCGCTCCACGGCGTCATCATCACCCTGGACCCGGAGACGGGTCGCGCACAGGACATCCGCCGCCTGCGCGTACCCGCGTGACCGGGAGGAGGCGCCCATGATCCTCCACGGCAAGCCGGTCCAGGAGCGCGTCCTCGCCGACGTCAAGGCAGGCGTCGACAAGCTCCGGCGCGCGCGCGGCGTCACGCCGACGCTGGCCGTCGTCCTCGTCGGCGGCGATCCGGCATCGCAGGTGTACGTCGGCCACAAGAAGCGCGCCGCCGACGCCGTCGGCATCGCGGCGCGCGACTTCCTCTTTCCGCAGGGCATCGGCCAGCGCGAGCTGAACGACCTCCTGCGCGAGCTCAGCGCCGATCCCGGCGTCCACGGCATCCTCCTGCAGCTTCCGCTGCCGAAGGGCCTCGACGAGCCGACCGCCCTGGCGGCGATCGCCCCCGAGAAGGACGTCGACGGCCTGCACCCGACCAATCTCGGCAAGCTGCTCGCGGGCGAGCCGGGTACGGTGCCGTGTACGCCCGCCGGATGCATCGAGATCCTCGATCACTACGGCGCCAAGCTCGAGGGCGCCGAGGTGGTGGTGGTCGGCCGCTCGCGTCTGGTCGGCAAGCCCCTCGCGCAGCTCCTGCTCGCGCGCCACGCCACCGTGACGATGTGCCACACGCGCACGCGCGATCTCGCCGAGCACACGCGTCGCGCCGACGTGCTGTGCGTGGCCGCCGGACGGCCGCGCATGATCACGGGCGACATGGTGAAGGAGGGCGCCTGGGTGATCGACGTCGGCGTGAACCGTCTGGACACGGGCAAGCTCGCCGGCGACGTCGACTTCGAATCGGTGAAGGAGCGCGCCGGCGCCATCACGCCGGTGCCCGGCGGGGTCGGACTCATGACGATCGCGATGCTTCTCAAGAACACACTGGCCGCCGCCGAACGCCAGACCGCCGGCTGAGGACGTGAGCGAGCGCGCCGTCCTCACCGTCTCACAGCTTGCGGACCGGCTCCGCGGCGTGCTCGAGGAGCGGTTTCCCGCCGTCTGGGTCGAGGGGGAGATCTCGAACTTCAAGGTGTATACGTCGGGGCACGCGTACTTCACGCTGAAGGACGAGGGCGCGCAGCTCAAGTGCGTGCTGTTCCGCAATCGGGCGCGGCGCATCCGGTTCGAGCCTGCCGACGGCCTGCACGTGCTCGCGTTCGGCTCCATCGAGGTCTACGCGCAGCGTGGGGAGTATCAGCTGGTGGTCGAGCTGCTGGAGCCGCGGGGCCTCGGCGCGCTGCAGCTCGCCTTCGAGCAGCTGAAGGAGCGCTTGCAGCGCGAAGGGCTGTTCGATCCGGCGCGCAAGCGCGCGCTGCCGCGCTTCCCGCGCAAGATCGGCATCGTGACGTCGCCCACGGGCGCCGCGCTGCGCGACATGCTGCGCATCATCGGGCGCCGCTTCGGCGAGATCCACATCGTGATCGCGCCGGCCAAGGTGCAGGGCGAGGGCGCCGCCCAGGAGGTGGCGCAGGGCGTGCGGGAGCTGCACGCCATCGGCGACGTGGACGTGATCATCGTGGGACGCGGCGGCGGCTCGCTGGAGGATCTCTGGGCCTTCAACGACGAGATGCTGGCGCGCACCCTCGCCGCGTCGAAGATCCCGATCGTCTCCGCCGTCGGCCACGAGGTGGACTTCACCATCGCCGACTTCGTGGCCGACCTGCGCGCGCCGACGCCCTCGGCCGCCGCCGAGCTCGTCGTGCGCGAGAAGCAGGCGGTGGCCGACAGCGTGTCCGACCTCGGCCGGCGCCTGGGCGCCGCCATGGAGCGGCGCCTCACGCGCGAGCGGCAGCACCTGGAGGCGGTGCGCCGGCGGCGCGTCCTCACCGACCCCCGGCGGCCACTGCGGGACCTCGAGCGCCGCGTGGACGACGCCTCCGCGCGGCTGCGCCGCGCCATCGCCACCGCGGTGCGCCACGCCGCCCATCGCCTGGAGCTGGCCGCGCGCGGGCTGCGGGCGCAGAATCCCGTGGCGCGCACGCTCGCCGATCGCCGCCGGCTCACCGAGCTGTCGGCGCGCCTGGATCGGGCCGCCGCGCGCCAGCTCGACCGTGCGCGGCACCGCCTCGGCAGCAGCGCGGGCCGGCTCCACTCGCTGTCGCCGCTGGGGGTGCTGGCGCGCGGATACAGTTTGACGCGCCGGCCGTCGGGAGAGATCGTCAGGAGCGTCCGCCAGGTCGGCGTCGGCGACGAGGTCGACGTCCTGCTGTCCGAGGGGACCCTGGCGTGTCGCGTGAGCGCGACGAAGGAGCATGATGAGCGACCTGAAATTTGAGGACTGCCTGACGCGGCTCGAGCAGATCGTGACCGCGCTCGAGGCCGGCAACCTGCCGCTCGAGGAATCGCTGAAGGTGTTCGAGGAAGGCGTGACGCTGGCGCGGCAGTGCTCGCGCTATCTCGACGACGCCGAGCGCCGGATCGAGATCCTCGCCAAGGACGAGACGGGCGCCAGCACCACGCGGCCGTTCGCCTGGCAGGCGGAGGACGAGGCGTGAGCTTCGACCTCAAGCCCTATCTCGAGACGCGCCGCGCGCTCGTGGACGGAGCCCTCGATCGCACGCTGCCCACCGAGGACACGCCGCCCACCAACCTGCATCGTGCCATGCGCTACAGCGTGCTGGCGCCCGGCAAGCGGCTGCGGCCGGTCCTGGTCATCGCCGGCGCGGAAGCCGTCGGCGGCGCGGCGCCGGCGGTGATGGACGCGGCGTGCGCGCTGGAGCTGATCCACGCGTACTCGCTGATCCACGACGACCTGCCGGCCATGGACGACGACGACTATCGCCGCGGCCGCCTCACCAACCACAAGGTGTTCGGCGAGGCCATGGCCATCCTGGCCGGCGACGCGCTGCTGACGCTGGCCTTCCGCCTCATCGCCGACAACGCCTCGCGCATGAACGACCCGCGCATGATCGCGCGCGTCGTGGCCGACGTCGCCGACGCCGCCGGCACCAATGGCATGGTGGGCGGGCAGGTGGTCGACATCGAGTCCGAGGGCAAGGACGTCACCGCGGAGACGCTCGAGTACATCCACCGCCACAAGACGGCGGCGCTCATTCGCGTCTCGCTCACCGCGGGCGCGACGCTCGCGGGCGGCCGGCCCGAGCAGGTGGCGGCGATCCGCGCCGCCGGCGAGGCGCTCGGCCTCGCCTTCCAGATCGTGGATGATATCCTCGATGTCGAAGGCAGCCTCGCGGAGCTTGGAAAATCCGCCGGGAGCGACGAGCGCAAGAAGAAGGCCACCTATCCGGCCTTCCATGGCCTTTCCGTCTCCAAGCAGAAGGCGCGGACCTTGATCGACGAGACGAAGCGTCTGCTGGAACCGCTCGGCCCCTCGGCGCTGCCGATCCGCGCGCTCGCCGATTTCGTGCTCGAGCGGAGGTCCTGAATGTCGTCGATCACCGGCGTCTACGCGCGCGAGATCCTGGACTCACGAGGCAATCCCACGGTCGAGGTGGAGGTCCAGCTCGAGTCCGGGGCGTGGGGCCGGGCGGCCGTGCCCTCCGGCGCCTCCACCGGCAAGCGTGAGGCCGTCGAGCTGCGCGACGGCGACGCCCAGCGCTACCGGGGCAAGGGCGTGCAGCAGGCGGTGCGCAACGTCGAGGAGACGATCGCGCCGGAGATCGACGGCATGGAGGCGAGCGAGCAGGCGGCCGTCGACCAGGCGCTGCTCGAGCTCGACGGCACGCCGAACAAGTCCGCGCTCGGCGCCAATGCCATTCTCGCCGTCTCGCTGGCGGTGGCGCGAGCGTCCGCCGACGACGCCGCGCTCCCGCTCTACGCCTATCTCGGCGGCGTCGGCAGCCGGCTCTTGCCGGTGCCGCTGATCAACGTCGTCAACGGCGGTGCGCACGCCGACAACGGGCTCGACTTCCAGGAGTTCATGCTGGTGCCGGCGGGCGCCGACTCGTTCGGCAACGCCATCCGGATGGGCGTCGAGGTCTTCCACGCGCTGCGCGAGGGCCTCAAGGAGAAGAAGCTCGGCACCGGCCTCGGCGACGAGGGCGGCTTTGCGCCCGCGCTCGGCTCCAACACGGCGGCCCTCGACTTCCTCATGCAGGCCATCGAGCGCGCCGGCTATCGCCCCGGGGACGACGTGGCGCTCGCCCTCGACGTGGCGGCCAGCGAGTTCGCCGAGGACAACGGGCGTTACCGGCTGCGCCGCGAGGGGGTGGTGCTCGACGCCGACGAGCTCATCGCGCGCTACGAGCAGCTCGTCGACCGCTACCCGATCGTGTCGATCGAGGACGGCGTCGGCGAGGACGACTGGGCGGGCTGGGCGCTGCTGACCCGCCGGCTCGGCGCGCGCGTGCAGCTCGTCGGCGACGACCTCTTCGTGACCAATCCCGCCGTGATCCAGCAGGGCATCCAGAAAGGGCTCGCCAACGCCGTCCTCATCAAGCTCAACCAGGTCGGCACGCTGACGGAGACGCTGGAAGCTGTCGAGCTCGCCAAGCGCGCCGGCTACGGCACCGTCATCTCGCATCGCTCCGGCGAGACGGAGGATACGTTCGTGGCCGACCTCGCCGTGGCCGTCAACGCCGGGCAGATCAAGACCGGCTCGGTGGCCCGGAGCGAGCGCACCGCGAAGTACAACCAGCTGCTCCGCATCGAGGAGGAGCTCGGCCACGCCGCGTCGTGGCCGGGGCGCAGCCTGTACACGCGCACGGCCCGGTGAGGCGCCGCCTCGTCGGCGGTGCCGCGCTGCTGGTGGTGGTCGGCACGCTGACGGTGTACGGCGTCAGCGCGGTGCTGCGCGTCTCGCACCTCAAGCGGGAGATGGAAACCCTCGAGCGCGACCTCGTGACGCTGCGGGCGCGCACCGAGGCGCTGACGAGGACGGTCGACCGCCTGCGCACGGATCCCGCCTACATCGAGAAGCTCGCGCGGGAGGACCTCGGCTACGTCCGCGAGGGCGAGACGGTCTTGAAGTTTCCGAAAGGGGGCGCTCGCTAGTCGCCATGGACTGGCTCTGGGGCACGGGTTGGGCGTGGCTCACGCTCTTCGTGGCCTCGATGCTCTTGAACGGGCGCGCCGCCTTCAAGCTCCTCGTCGACTGGAAGGGCATGCTCACCACCTGCCGCTTCGTCGAGGACGCGTACGCGGCGCTCGACGCGCTCCCCGACGAGGCCGCGCTCGACCGCCGCCCCGACGCGCCGGTCTTCGTCCATCTCGTCCCCGCCTGGCACGAGCCGAACATCGCGAGCACGCTGGCGGCGCTGCTGGCGTCGCGCTATCCGCACGGCCGGCTGCACGTCGTCGTCGCGACCCGCGCCGAGGAGGAGCATGCGCCACATCCGCAGATGGTGGCGTCGACCGCGGAGCTGGTCCGGCGCTTTCGCGACCGGCTGCCGCCCTGGCAGCAGAAGATGCTGTCGATCGAGGCGCTGCCAGACCCCGGACGGAAGGCCCACCAGCTCAACTGGGCCATGCGGCCCGAGAGCCTGCGCGCGCTGCTGGGCGACGATTACGACCCCGCGCGCGTCTGGGTGGGCGTCAGCGACGCGGACTCGCTGCCCGACCGGAACGTCTATCGCTGGATCGCGGCCGAGGTGCTGGCCGGACGCGGGGCGCCGGCCTACCAGGGCGTGACGCTGTCGCTCGCCAACTTCGAGCGTCAGGACGCGCGGGGCCGGGTGTGCGCGATCCAGCAGTCGTCGATCTTCATCCGCGTGTCGATCGCGCGGCTCATCAACGAGGCGCGGCGGGTGCGCTGGTTCGCGGGACTGGCGGCGCGCCGACCGCGGCTGGCGCGCGTGGTGCGCCCCGCGTTCGAGCTGCTGTTCCGCCGCTCGCAGATCTGCCTCGGCCACAACCAGTTCGTCCGGCTCGACACGCTGCAGGCGATCGGCGGCTTCCCGACGTCCGGCGCCACCGAGGACTCCACGCTCGGCTACGTGCTGGGGGCGCGCGGCGTCCTGATGGCGCCGATGCCGCTCCTCGAGCTGGTGGATCTCCCGGAGACGACCGAGAAGGTGATCCGCCAGAATGCGCGCTGGTACCAGGGCGTCCTCGACGACGTCGCCGTGCTCTGGCGGTGGTGGCGGGCCGCGCCGACGGCCTTCAACGCCGCTCAGCTCGCGCGGCACGTGGGCAACAAGGTGGTCGAGTGGCCCATCGCCGCCATCGTCTATCCGCTGGTGGGCTTCCTCGGCTGGCACCTCGCGTACCGCTTCAGCGAGTACCCGCTGCTGTTCATCCTCGGCATCGCGTTCCCGTCGATCTCGCTGGGGCTCAGCATCTGGGTCGGGGGGATCGTGACGCAGGATCTGATCGAGAGCCTCGGCCCGTACCTGCCGCGCGAAATCGACGTGCGGCGCACGACGCTGCGCCAGAAGCTCTGGGGCACCTTCCGGTGCCAGACGTACTGGCTCCTCGCGACCCGCGGCGCCTGGCGCGTGCTCTGGGCGCGCGCCACCACCGGCCGCTTCGACGCTCCCAAGACCGACCGGGTTAACATCTCGGAGGGGGCCTCGGCGGCCCCCTCCGATGCCTCCCCCAGGGCAAAATAAGGATTGCGCGGGCTAAGCCCGCGCTCGAATCGCGGCGAATCCCGACGCGCTCCTAGCGGCTGCCTACGACTCGCCTGAGATCGTTTAGCAGATTGCCGATTGCGGGGTTGCCGCTGCCGCGCGCGAGCAGGGCCATGCCGATCGTTGCGACGGGGATGCCCGCCGCGTCGAGGCGGCGGAGACCCCAGAGGGCCAGGAGTGCGCCGCCGAGGCCGGTGGCGACGCGCGCGGTGGGCGAGAGCTGGCCCGCCATCAGGTCGAAGACCTCGCCCGTGCCGGAGGATCGCTGCGCGCCCTGCAGGCCCGGCACGTCGCCGGGCTCGGCGTGGACGTCGAGGCGATTGTCGACCGACTGCACACCGGGGACCTGGCCCACGCGGCGCACGACGCGCGCCACGTCGTCCGCGAGCACCGGCCCGCGCAGCGTCACGGCGCCGTCGGCCACCGACGTCTCGATCGAGCGCGCGTACCGGACCGTCTGACCGAGCCGCGCCCGGACACGCTCGTGGAGCACGTCATCGGTCACGTCCTCGGGACGGAGCCGGGCTTGCAGCTCGGCCACCACCCCGCGCGCGCGGTTGCGCATGTCGCGGGATGTCGCGTCCATCGCGTCCTCGGTCAGGTGGCGTGCCCGGACCAGCTGATCGCGCATCAGCGCGCGGCGGCGGTTGCCCTGATCGGGGTCGAGCAGGTACATCAGGCCGGCCCCCGCGCCGGCCCCGACGAGCAGGCTGGTGATGTTCATGTACCGTCCCTGCAGCAATCGACGGACCACCGAGTGCGTGTCTGGAAGCGCTTCCGAGCCAGCGGCTATAATGCGCGGACAGAACGACGCAGCAGACGGAGGGTTCTCATGGCCGGATCGCAGCGAGGCAAGCGGGTCCTGGCTGTCGCCAGGGAGGCGCAGCCGTACCGGACGGAGCTGACGCCGGTGGCATTCCTGCGGCGCAGCGCCTACGTCTTCCCCGACAAGATCGCCGTCGTGCATGGCGCGCGGCGCTACACCTATCGACAGCTCGAGGAGCGCGCGAACCGTCTGGCCTCGGGGCTGCGGAGCGCCGGCCTGCGGCATCTCGACCGCGTGGCGTTCATCTGTCCGAACACGCCGGCCATGCTGGAGGCGCACTACGGCGTGCCGCTGGCCGGGCTCGTCCTGGTGCCGATCAACACGCGCCTGAACAGCGACGAGATCGGCTACATCATCAAGCACTCCGGGGCCAAGTTCGTGTTCGTCGATCACGAGCTGGAAGGGCTCGTGAAGCCGCTCGATCTCACCGGCGTGCGCGTGATCCGCGTGGACGACACCGGCGCGCCCGGCGATCCGTACGAGGACTTTCTCGCCGCCGCCTCGCCGGAGCCCGGTGAGCCGTGGCTCGAGGACGAGTTCGAGACGATCTCGATCAACTACACGTCCGGCACGACCGGCCGGCCCAAGGGCGTGATGATCCACCATCGCGGCGCATACCTGAACGCGATCGGCGAGATCCTCGAGACCGGCATGACGTTCGACGCGAAGTATCTCTGGACGCTGCCGATGTTCCACTGCAACGGCTGGTGCTTCACCTGGTCGGTGACGGCGCTCGGCGGCACGCACGTGTGCCTGCGCAAGGTGGAAGCGAGCCGGATCTGGGAGCTGATCGACCAGGAGCAGATCACGCACTACTGCGGCGCGCCCACCGTGCAGATCGGCATCGTCAACGATCCGAAGTCCCACAAGCTCTCGCGGCCGGTGACGTGCGCGGTGGCGGGGGCGCCGCCGTCGCCGACGCTGCTCGCGCGGCTGAAGGAGCTCGGCTTCCGTCCCGTCCACGTCTACGGCCTGACGGAGACGTACGGCCCGCACACGGTGTGCGCGTGGGACGCGCAGTGGGACGCGCTGCCGCCGGACGAGATGGCGAGCAAGGCGGCACGCCAGGGCCAGGGCTACGTCATCGCCGACCTCGTTCGCGTGGTGGACGAACAGATGCGCGACGTGCCCATGGACGCGGCGACGCTCGGTGAGGTCGTCATGCGCGGCAACAACGTGATGAAAGGATACTTCGCGCAGCCAGACGCGACGGCGGAGGCGTTCAGAGGCGGATGGTTTCACTCGGGAGACCTGGCCGTGTGGCATCCCGATGGGTACGTCGAACTGCGCGATCGGAAGAAGGACATCATCATTTCAGGCGGCGAGAACATCTCGACCATCGAGGTCGAGCAGGCGGTGGCGCGTCACCCGGCCGTCATGGAGTGCGCGGTGGTGGCCGTTCCCGACGAGAAGTGGGGCGAGCGTCCGAAAGCGTTCGTGACGCTCAAGCCGGGCAAGACGGCCACCGCGCAGGAGATCATCGACTTCTGCCGCTCGCACATCGCGCACTTCAAGTGCCCGGCCGCCATCGAGTTCGGCGACCTCCCCAAGACGTCGACGGGGAAGGTCCAGAAGTTCGTCCTGCGCGACCGTGAGTGGAAGAGCAAGGATAAGCGTATCAACTGATGGCGCTCGAGCAGCAGCTGACCGAGGCGCTCACCCGGGCGATCCGCGACAAGGACACGCGGACCGCCGACGTCGTCCGCATGCTCAAGACGCGGCTCACCGAGCGCCGCACCGGCAAGGGCTTCGCGGGCGAGGTCGACGACGCCGTGGTCACGGACGTCATCGGCGCCTATCGCAAGCAGCTCCAGAAGGCCCTGGCGGAGTACGAGAAGCTGGGCGAGCGCGGAGCCGCCCAGGCCGCCCAGCTGCGGTTCGAGATCGCATTTTGTGAGCGCTTCCTGCCCAAGGGCCTCGATGAAGCCGCCGTCCGCACCCTCGTACAGTCTCGTCTGCAATCGCTTGCAATCACCGACGTCAAGCAGGTCGGCCGCCTCGTGGGCGACGTGATGCGCACGCACAAGGGGCAGGTCGACGCCGGTGACGTGAAGCGTATCGCCGAGGAACTCCTGAAGAATTGACCATCCGCCTCGCTGGTGCCGATATTGCAGTGGCATCAGGGCAGGAGGGTCACCCATGCACAAGATCACCACTATTGCGATTGCCGCCGCGCTCGGGCTCGCCTGGACGGCGTTCCCGGCTGGCGCGGACGACACGCTGAAGAACAAGGCCGAGCGCACCGGCGACAAGATCGAGAACAAGGCCGAGCGCGCGGGCGACAAGATCGAGAACAAGACCGAACGCGCGAAGGATAAGCTCGAGAACGCGGCCGACAAGACCGAGAACAAGGCCGAGCGCGCGAAGGACAAGGCCGAGGCCAAGACCGAGCGCGCCAAGGACAAGGCCGACGCCAAGGGCGAGACGATGGGCGACAAGATCGATCGCACCGTCGACAAGACCAAGGCGAAGGGCCGCGAGCTGAAGGACAAGATGAGCAACAAGATGGAGCGCGGCGACACCAAGAACGCCCAGCAGGCGCTCCAGGCCAAGGGCTACAACCCCGGCCCCATCGACGGCGTCCACGGCCCGCGCACCAGCGCAGCGCTCCGCGACTTCCAGAAGGCCGAAGGCCTGAAGGTCACCGGCGAGATGGACGCGGATACCCGGGCTCGCCTGATGGCCTCGGGCTCGACGACGGCCTCGCCGGCCGCGTCCCCGGCCACCACGCCCGCCACGCCGTCGAACCCGTCGTCCGTCGGTTCGCCGTCGCAGGCGCCGGCCCCTTCTCCGCAGGTCGAGAAGAAGTAAGGATCCCGCGGGGCCGGACCGCAAGGCCGGCCCCGCAGTTTTCGAAGGGGGCGGGTTGACTCGCCTCTACCGCTCCGGTAAGGTGACGTGGTCACCGCGGGGTGGAGCAGCCCGGTAGCTCGTTGGGCTCATAACCCAAAGGTCGCTGGTTCAAATCCAGCCCCCGCAACCACGCAGGGACAAGGGGTTAGCGAGCGTTCTCGCTGACCCCTTCGTCGTCTCTGCTACCGTTTTGCAACCGCTGCACTGCGTCAGCGATCGCGCGGCCTGCACCACTGTGGCCGTTCTCGCCGAACACCAGCCGGTCGAGCTTCCGCGCCTCTGCCGCGTGCACATCCGGCATCAGGTGCCCGTA
>DATBJF010000139.1:0-56675 GCA_036556545.1 Candidatus Methylomirabilota bacterium | reverse complement strand
AGGGTCGTCCGCTCCTCGGTCGACAGGCGGACCTTCGCGGCTTCGGCCGCCAGCCGCAGCTCCTGCATCAGCTCGGGATCGCGGGCGAGCTCGACGCAATCGCGCGCGAGGTCGGCATGGTGCCGCGACTGGATGTCCTCGAGCAGCCACAGCAGCAGCACGCGATCGAAGTCGTCGCCGCCCAGATGGGTGTCGCCGTTGGTGGCGAGGACTTCGAAGACGCCGTCCTTCACGCGGAGGATGGACACGTCGAAAGTGCCGCCGCCGAGGTCGTAGACGGCGATCAGGCCTTCCTTCAGGCGCTGCAGACCGTAGGCGAGCGAGGCGGCCGTGGGCTCGTTCACGATGCGGACGACGTCGAGACCGGCGATGCGGCCGGCGTCGCGCGTGGCCTGCCGCTGGGCATCGTTGAAGTACGCCGGCACCGTGATGACCGCCTTCTCGACGGCTTGACCGAAGTGACGCTCGGCCCGCTCCTTGAGCGCCTTCAGCACGACGGCGGAGACCTCGGGCGGCGTCACCTCGCGCCCGCCGACGCGCAGCTTCACGGTGCCCTCCGCCGCCGCCACCGGGAACGGCAGATAGGCGAGCTCGTCCTTGACGTCCTCGTAATCGCGGCCCATGAGCCGCTTGGCCGAGTACACGGTGTCCGCCGGTCGGCGCGCCAGCTGACGCCGCGCCGCGTCGCCGACGATGATGCCGTCGGGGGTGAAGCCGACGATCGACGGCAGCAGGCGGCGGCCCTCGGCGTCCGCGATGATCTGGGGCAGCCCCGATTTCTCGTCGACGTACGCGACGAGGCTGTTGGTCGTCCCCAGGTCAATGCCGATGATGCGCGACACCGGATTCCTCCTCTCCCAGCGCTTCGGACAGGTCCGTGATCACCGTTCGCAGATACGCGCGCGTGGCCAGCGCCTCCTTCAGCGCCGCGAGCGCGGCCGGCCGCTCGCCGTCCGCGGCCGCGTCCCACCGCTCCGACAGCGGCCCCCGCAGTCGCGCCTCCTCCGCGGCGTAGCGCTCGCGAAGAAGGTCGCGCTGCTCGCCGAGCGTGGCCCGGGTGCCGCTATCGAGCGAGCCGGCCTTGGCCTCGGCCAGCGCTTCCTGGATCTCGAACATCTCGGCCAGGAGGGCCGGCGGCGCCTTGGGCCGGCTCTCCGAGCCTTCCTTCGTCGATCGTCCCTCTTCGAGACGGACCAGATAGTCGACGCGGGCGATCGGGTCGCGCAGCGTCCGGTACGCGGCGTTCACGAGGGCCGCGCGCTCCTCGACGGCCGTCCGCTCCGCCGGCGGCGCCCCCTGGTGGAAGTCCGGGTGCGTCCGCCGCGCCAGCGCGTAGAACCGCCGCTGCAGCTCGTCGCCGTCGATGGCCAGCCGCCGCGGCAGCTCGAACACCTCGAAGAAGTTCACTGATCCTCCAAAACCAGAACGGGCCCTCGCCCGGGCCCGTTCACGTGGTGCGCGCGGGACCCGGCTTACGCCGAGAACGACGTCCCGCAGCCACAGCTCGACTTCGCCTGGGGATTGATGAACGTGAAGCCACCCGTCAATCCCTGCGTCACGTAGTCGAGGGTGGTGCCGTTCAGGTAGAGGTAGCTCTTCTTGTCGACGACAACCTTCACGCCGTCGATGTCGAACTCCTTGTCGTGCGGCCCCTTCTCGCTGTCGAACTCGAGCAGGTACGACATCCCCGAGCAGCCGCCGCCCTTCACGCCCATGCGCAGGAACACCGTCTCCGGGAGGTTCTGCGCCTCCTTGAGCTGTTGCACCTGCTTCTTCGCCGCCTCGGACAGACTGAGCGCCATCCCCGTTTCCTCCCGCTATTTGGATGCCGCCGCCACCGCCGCGGTCGCGCTCTTCTCTTTGTAATCGGCGAGCGCCGCCTTGATGGCGTCCTCGGCCAGCACGGAGCAGTGGATCTTCACCGGCGGCAGCTTCAGCTCGTTGACGATGTCGGTGTTCTTGATCTTGGCCGCCTCGTCGATCGTCTTGCCCTTCAGCCACTCGGTGGCCAGGCTCGAGGAGGCGATGGCGCTGCCGCAGCCGAAGGTCTTGAACTTGGCGTCCTCGATGACGCCCGTCTCGAGGTTCACCTTGATCTGCAGCTTCATGACGTCCCCACACTCCGGCGCCCCCACCAGGCCCGTCCCCACGCCCGGCGTGTCCTTGCCGAACGAGCCGACGTTGCGCGGGTTGTTGTAGTGGTCGACGACCTTGTCGCTGTATGCCATTCCGATCTCCCCCTTACTCGGCCTTCCACTTGATGGTCTTCAGATCCACGCCCTCTTTCGCCAGCTCGTAGAGCGGCGACATGTCGCGCAGCCGCTTGATGACTTCCACCGTGCGCTGCCCGACGTACTCGACCTCTTCGGGCGTGGTGAATCGGTGCAGGCTGAACCGGATCGAGGAGTGCGCCAGCTCGGCGGAGGCGCCGAGGGCGGCGATCACGTAGGACGGCTCGAGCGTCGCCGACGTGCACGCGGAGCCGGACGAGAGCGCGGTCTCCTTGTTGAGCCCCATCAGCACCGACTCCCCCTCGACGTAGGCGAAGGAGATGTTCAGGTTCTGGGGCAGCCGGCGGTCGCGACGTCCGTTCAGGAACGCCTCGTCCACGCTCGACAGGATGAGGTCTTGGAGCCGGTCGCGGAGCTTCGCCAGCCGCGCCGCCTCGCTGGCCATCTCCTGCTGCGCGATCTCGGCCGCCTTCCCGAACCCGACGATGAGCGGGACCGGCAGCGTGCCGGAGCGCATGCCGCGCTCGTGGCCGCCGCCGTCCATCATCGGCGCCAGGCGCACGCGCGGCCCCTTGCGGCGCACGTAGAGCGCGCCAACGCCCTTGGGACCGTACATGAGGTGCGCGGTGCAGGAGAGCAGATCGATACCCATCGCCTCCACGTCGACCGGGATCTTCCCAACGGCCTGGGTGGCGTCGGTGTGGAAGATGATCCCCTTCTCCTTGGCGAGCTTGCCGATGGCCGCCACGTCCTGGATCGTGCCAATTTCGTTGTTGGCGAACATCACGGAGATCAGGATCGTCTTGTCGGTGATCGCCTTGCGGATCGCCTCGACGTCGATGAGCCCGTCCGCCTGCACCGGGACGTAGGAGACGCTGAAACCCTGGCGCTCGAGCCGCTTGCACACGTCGAGGCCGGCCCGCTGCTCGATCACCGTGGTGACGATGTGGTTGCCCTTCTCGCGGTACATCTCGGCCACACCCTTCAACGCGAGATTGATCGACTCGGTGCCGCCGGACGTGAAGACCAGCTCCTTCGGATCGCGGGCGCCGATCAGCGTGGCCAGCCGCTGGCGCGCCACATCGACGGCGGCCTCCGCCTCCCAGCCGAACGGGTGGTTGCGGCTGGCCGGGTGGCCGAACTTCTCGGTGAAGTACGGAAGCATGGCCTCGACGACCCGCGGGTCGCACGGCGTCGTCGACTGCGCGTCCATGAAGATCGGAAACTTCAGCGTCATGTCCTCGTCACCCCTTGATCGACAGCAGCTCGGGAACGTCGTCGCTCGTCAGCTCGGCCAGGCTCATCGTGTCGAGCACCTGGCTGATCGCGGCCTGGAGCTTGTGCACCGGCCGGCGAAGGTTGCAGCGCTCGATCTGGGCGCAGTCGCCCCCCTCGAGACAGCTCACGATGTTGATCGGACCCTCCAGCGCCCGAATGACCTCGCCCACCGTGATCTCGACGGGACGACGGGACAGCGTGTAGCCCCCTTTCGGACCGTTCTGACTCTCGATGAGCCCCTTCTTGGCCAGCCGCTGGAGGATCTTGGCCATCAGCTCGGGCGGGATGGAGAACTCCTCGGCGATCCGCTTGGCGCTCACCGATCCGACGGCGTCGTGAACGGCGATATAATGAATCGCCATCAACCCGTAATCGGCGCGCTTGGTGAATCGAAGCATGTTCTTACCGTCCTCGCCCTTTGCCCCACTCAGTCTATACCCGATGCTTTTGATCGGCGACTATTTCGGTCGGATTCTGCCACCCGTCCCCGGCGCTGTCAACGGAAAGGTGCCCTGATGAACGAGAAATCCGAGTTCGACTCGGAGCTGCACCGGACGGCCGTCGCCCAGCTCGACGGGGTTGCCGCACGACTCGGTCTCGACGACGACATCCACCAGCGCCTGCGGCTGCCCCGGCGGGCCCTCGTCGTCTCGATCCCGGTCATGATGGATTCAGGAAAGACCCAAGTCTTCAGCGGTTACCGCGTCCACCATTCGACAGTACTTGGACCGACCAAGGGCGGAATCCGATATGCCCCTGATGTGGACCTGGGCGAGGTCAGCGCGCTTGCGATGCTGATGTCCTGGAAGTGCGCGCTCATGGGGCTTCCCTACGGCGGCGCCAAGGGCGGCGTCCGCTGTAACCCGCGCGCGATGTCGATGCGGGAGAAGGAAGGGCTGACCCGCCGCTACACCGCCGAGATCATCCTGCTGATCGGGCCCGACCTCGACATCCCCGCCCCGGACCTGGGCACCGACGAGCAGACGATGGCGTGGATGATGGACACGTATTCGATGACCCAGGGCAAGAGCGTCCCCGGCGTCGTCACGGGCAAGCCGCTCATCGTCGGTGGCTCCGCGGGTCGGCGCGAGGCGACCGGCCGGGGCATCGTCTACGCGATCTACCAGGCGGCGCGTCATCTCGGGTACGAGATCCGCGGCCGGAAGGTCGCCGTTCAGGGCTTCGGCAACGTGGGCGCCGTGGCCGCCCGGCTGCTGTGGCGCGAAGGCTGTGTCATCGTCGCCGTGAGCGACATCAAGGGCGGCATCCACAATCCCGCCGGGCTGGACATCCGCCAGCTCGAGGCGCACATCGCCGAGACGGGCTCGGTGGTCGACTTCCCCGGCAGCGAGCGCGTCACGAACGAACAGCTCCTCACTCTCCCCTGCGACATCCTGGTCCCGGCGGCGGTCGGCGGCCAGATTCATCCGGGCAACGCCGACAAGATCAAGGCGAGCCTGATCGCCGAGGGCGCCAACGGCCCCACCACGCCGGAGGCCGACGTCATCCTGCGTGACCGCGGCGTGACCGTCATCCCCGACATCCTCGCCAACGCCGGCGGCGTCGTCGTGTCCTACTTCGAGTGGGTGCAAGGGCTGCAGTACTACTTTTGGCGCGAGAGCGAGATCACGGCGCGGCTCCAGGAAGTGATGACGCGCGCCTTCAATCGCGTGTGGGCGCTCGGCGCCAAGGAAGGCACCGACCTTCGCACCGCCGCGCTGATGGAGGGCATCCGGCGCGTCGCCGAGGGCTACAAGGTCCGCGGCCTCTATCCCTAGCTAACGAGTTTCCAGGGCGCGGCGGAGCTCGGCGGCAGTGGACTCGGGCGGGGTCTCGTTGACGTAGATGCCACCCACGCGGTTGGCGCGCTCGGGCTCGGCCAGGATCTCCAGGTGCCAGTGGTAGTCGTCGCGGATGGTCGCCCAGTCGCCCTGCAGGATGCGCGAGCGGAGGTTCGGCGCGGTGTGTAGCACCATCTCGTAGCCAGGATCGTTGAAGCGCCGGACCAACACACGGAAATAGTCGGACAGCAGGTGCGCGAGATCCCGGGCTCCGCCGGCCGTCAGCGCGTCCTCGAACGAACACGCGTGCTGGCGCGGCAGCACCCACGTCTCCAGCGGCCCACGGGCGGCGTACGGCACGAGCGCCGCGAAGCTCGGCGTCACCCGCACCAGCCGTTCCTCGGCGGCGACTTCCTGGCGCAGCATGTCGCAGTAGAGGCAACGGCGCTTGTACTGATAGTACTCGCGGGCCTCGCGCAGCTCGCGCCGCGTCTCGTCGAACACGATCGGGATGGCGGTGACGCGGGAGTACGGGTGGTGCGGCGGAACACCGGGCTTCTTGTGATGCCGCGCGATGAGGATGTCGCGGATCTGGCCGTCGCGCTTGAGGTCGATCAGGCGGTCGCGATACATCCACAGGACCGACTCGATCTGCTCGGGGTCCATGCTGGCCAGCGTGTCGTCGTGGTTCGACGACTCGAGGATGAGCTCGCTGGCGCCGCGCGGCGTGATCATGTCGAACATGCCGACGCCCTCGCGCACCAGCTCGTGCTCGATCCGGAAGTACGCGTCGGGCTCGGGGACGACGCGCACCGTCCACCCCGGCTCGTTGGGAAGCGAGCCGTCTTTCCGGTAGGCGGCGATCTCGCGGCCGCCGAGATGCTCAGCGCCCGGACAGTATCGACAGCCGGATTCGGCGGTGGCCGACCCCTTGGGCCGGATGAGCGACCACTGGCCTCGCGTCGGATCCTTCCGAAGCTCGTCCACCCTACTCCTTGACCTGGTTTCTCAGCTTGCGGAGATGCTGGCGAGCCACGTCGACCCAGTCCTTCTCGCTCGGCAGCTGCGAGGCGAGGGCGATGTAGCGTTCCCATTGCGCGATCGCTTCCTTCGGATCCGTCTTCTCGTAGACCATCGCCAGGTTGTACATCGCGCCCGTGTGCTTGCCGTCGAGCTCGATGACCTTGCTGTACTCCTCGACCGCTTCCTTGTAGAGCCCCTTGTCCTCGTAGACCTCACCGAGCCCCATGCGGGCCTCGACGGACTGGCCGTCGAGATCGATGGCGCGCTTGTAGGCCTGGACCGACTCGTAATACAGCCCCTTCTCGGAGTAATAGATCTTCCCGAGGCTCATGTGCACGCGAGGATTGACGCTGTTGTACGTGAGCGCCCTCTGGTAGGCCGCGATGGCGGCGTCGACGTCACCTTTGGCGGCCCGCGCGTCACCGAGGCCGACGTGCGCGTCGGCGTAGAACGGCCGGAGGTCGATCGCCTTCTGGTACGCCTCCACCGCCTGGTCGAAGAGCCGGCGCGGCGCGGCGAGGAACAGGTCGCCGAGGGCCTTGTACGGCTCGGGGTACGTCGGGTCGAGCTGGGTGGAGGCACGGAACTGCGCGGCCGCCTTCCACCGATTGCCGAGCGCCTGGTGAACGGCGCCGAGCGTGTACTGAGCCACCACGAAGTTGGCGTCCGCCTCGATGGCGCGCGAGAGCAGATCCACGGCCGTCTCGTTCGCTTCCTGGCCCCCGCGCGCGGCCGCCACCTGCGCCCGGGAGAACAGCTCGAACGCCTTCAGTGACCGCGTGGGCGCGCTCGCCCGTTCCATGCGGCGCAGCTCCGCCTCGGAGAGCGCCACCTTCATGGTGCGCGCATAGACGACCGGCATCGTCGCCAGCCGCGCCAGGACTTCCCCCTCGCCCGCCGTGATGGGCTCGAGGACGACGGCCTCGGTGGCGGCGACCTTGAGGTCCATGATCCGCGGCTGGATCACCAGGTCGGTGCTCTGCCGGGTGACACGACCGTAGAGCGCCGCGTCGGCCTTCAGCGACCGCGCGGCCTGGAGCATGACCGTCTCTCCCCACAGCTCGGGGCGGCCGGCCGCCGTGCGCACCCGGCCGCGCTCCACCTGGACGAAGGCCGGATGCTGCGCGAGGCCCAGAGCCACGATCTGCGCCGCGCCCTCGCCGATCCACTGCTCGTCGCGGTCGAGCGCGCTCGTATCGAACGGCAGGATCACGACCGTTCGCGCCTTCACGGGAGCGCCGTCCGCGGGGATGCCCGGGAGCAATACGCACGCGGTCAACAGCGCCATCGCGAGCCGCACGCCGTGCCGAGCCATCATGTGCCCTCCCTCCGGCGGCTAAGAAGCCGGCGGTGCCGCGCCCCGACGCGCCTTCCGCGAGAACCATCCGCCGAGCCGGCCGAACGTCCCCGGCCCGAGGCGTCGCAGGGCGATATCCGGGACCATCATGAGCGCAACGACTCCCACGAGCCACGGCCAGATGTCGACGGCGATCCGCGACCGCCGTCGCGCCTTGAGAAACGCGTCACGCGGATCCTCCAGCGCCGATCCGCCGGTGAGCTCCGCCAGCTCGCGAAGTAGCGTCTCGTCGACGCCGAGATCACGAACCTCCTGAGCATACGGTACCACCAGGCCGGCGAGCTGCGAGCCAACCACGCGCTCGTTCTTCCGCTGGGCCATTCCGACCAGGTAGACCCCCTCCTGGGGCGCCGGGAAGCGGCCCCGGTAGCGGCCCGGCCCGATCTGCTCGAGGTCGATCACGCTGCGCTCCCGGTTCGGCGCCACCACCCCCACCTGGGAGTCGAGGAAGTTGATGAACTCCCCCTTGCCGTCCACGGCGTCCACGACCACCTCGCCCGTCTGGTCGAAGCGCTGCACGACGGCGGTGGTGTCCGAGCGCGAGCCGCCACGGAGCGTCCAGCGCGTGAGCTGCGCCCAGAACTTGTTGAACTCGCGCCACCGGAGCCACAGCACGCCCCACTTCGCCTTGGCGTCCGAGGTGAAGGCAGCCGAGCGTCCCAGGCCGTAGCGCCAGGTCGCGAGCACCGGGTCCTCCTGGTGGCTCATGAGGACGAGCTCGGCGTTCTG
Organism: Candidatus Methylomirabilota bacterium; assembly: GCA_036556545.1. GTDB lineage: Bacteria > Methylomirabilota > Methylomirabilia > Rokubacteriales > CSP1-6 > AR12. Next base: position 48,276 of record DATBJF010000139.1, on the reverse strand, counting down.
CTTCACCGTGGTGGCGACGTAGCCGCCCAGCGGCGGGACGGCCTTCCAGTCGATGTCCTGCATCGCCTCGTGGTTCTGAGCCGTGAGCTGCGGCTTGAACGGCTGCTCCACCAGCGAGGCCTTCGAGGCCAGCTGCGTCTCGAGCGTGAAGATGCGCGGGATGGTCTGCGAGTCCTCGGTGTAGTAGAAGCGTCCCTTGCCCCACTTGGCGATGTCGACCATGAGCTGGACGTCGGCGTCCTTGCCGATGGCCACCGTCGACACGGTGATCTTGTCCTTCGCCATGCGCCGCAGCAGCCCGGCGAAGTCGCCGCGCGTCATCTGGCCGTCGGACAGGAAGATCACGTGCTTGAGGAGCGCCGGCCGATCGAAGAGAACGGCATAGGATTCCTTGAGCGCCGGATAGCCGTCGGTGCCGCCGCCGGCCTTGATGGTGGCGATGGAGTGGTGGATGCCCGCCTTGTCGCGGGCGCCCTTCATGGTCGAGTCCCAGATGAACTCGGTGTCCCACGACATCACGCCGACCTCGTTACGCTCGTCCAGGAGGTCCACCACGAGGTGCGCGGCCTCCTTGGCGAGGTCGAGCTTCGTGACCTTCTCGTCGGTCGACATCGCCATCGAGCCCGAGCGGTCGACCGACAGCACGACGGCCAGGCTCGGGATCTCGACCTTCTGCTTGACCTCCATGGTCACCGGCAGCGCCTCTTCGATGGGCGTGCGGTAATAGCCGCCCAGACCGAAGGACTCCTCGCCGCCGATCATCATCAGCCCGCCGCCGTGGTCGCGGACATAGTCGCGAATCTGCGCCATCTGCGGCTTCGTGAGCTTCAGCGACGACACGTTGGACAGGACCACGCCGTCGTACTTCTGGAGGCCGGCAACGTCTTTCGGTATGTTGGCCGGCTCGACGACGGTCACCTCGATGTTTTGCGAGCGCAGCGCCGCCACCAGCGACTGCGCGTGGCCGCGATCCTTGTCGGCCAGCAAAACTTGAGGTCGGCCGCGTACGACCACCGTGCCGACGGCGCGGTTGTTGTCCTCGATCGTGTCGCCGTCGACCTCGAGCGCGGCCTGGTAGACGTGGATGCCGCTCTGGTCGAGGGACTGGCGATAGCTGAAGACGTTCTTGCCGCCTTGCAGCCGGATGATCTGTGAGCCGAGGAACTCGCCGTTCCGGAAGAGCGAGAGCCGGGCCTGCGTCTCCTTGTGGCTCCAGGCGACGACCTTGGCCTGGAACGGCTCGCCGAACTTCACCTCCTGCGGCAGCAGCATCGACTCTGCGACCACCTCCTGCGTGAACGTCAGCGGCGCCGGCACGTAGTAGATGTCCGCGCCGGCCGCCTTCGCCGCCTGCGCGCCCGCCAGCGCGTTACCGCCGTTCTGACGGCCGTCGGTCACCATCACGATGCGGTTGGCCTGGCCGGGGGGCAGCGTCGCCAGCGCGAGCTGGATAGCCTGGAAGATGTTGGTGCCGCGGCCGCTGACCTCCGTCTTGGGCCGCTCCACCGAGGGCCGATGCGCCAGCGGCTGGTCGACGACGGCGCTCTCGCCGAAGACGATCACTTCCTGCCGGTCGCCGCTCTTGAGATGGCGCGCGGCGTCGGCCACGAAGCGATAGGCGCGCTCGCGCCCGGCCAGGCTGACGCTGTCGGACTGGTCCAGCAGGAAAACGACGTTGAGGCGGTCGACCCAGCGGGGCAGCGTGGGCCGCACGAGCGTGACCAGGAGCACCACGACGAGCGCCGCGCGCAGCGCCAGCGCCCACTGATCGCCGGCGGCCGCCGGGGCGCGCCAGCGCCCGGCGGTCTGACGCCGCCAGTAGAGGAAGCCCTCCAGCGCGAGCAGCACGGCGGCCACGATGACGAACAGCGGCCAGAGCTCCCGGTGGATCGGCACCGGCGGCGGCGCCGCGGCCTGCGCCCCGGCCGCGGCCGGCAGCGGCCGCGGGGAGAGGTTCGACTCGTCGCCGTCCATCAGATTGACGGCGAGCTTCAGATCGCCGCGGGCCGTGGACAGCGTGTAGACGCCGACTTCCTCGGTATCGGTGAAGCTGACGGCGCCTCGCGTGACGGGCGCCTTGATGGACCGGCCGCTCGGCGTGTTGACGGTGGCGGCGGTGATGCCGTGGGCCACCGGCAGGAGGATCGGCTGCCCGGCCGCGAGCTGCAGGCTCGACTGATCGAGGGCGGCGGGGTGGAGCCACCGAAGGGTGTTCGAAAGGATGAGCGGGAAGGCCACCCGCAGGGGGAAGTCCGTCTTGAAGAGGTCGAAGCCGATGAAGATCGCCTTGCGGTCCGGCTCCTCCAGCGCGTAGATCAGCGGGCCGCTGATCGCCTCCACGAGGGCGCGGCCGGCGGCCAGCGGACGCACCCGCATGGCGTCCTCGATGGCCACCTTCGCGAACTCGACGTGGCGCATGATCGGGTGCGCGCGGTCCCAGTCCATGATCGTCGGCTGCTCGATGCGGCCGAGCACCTCGAGCGGCACGTCGGCCGGGACCGTGTTCACGAAGACGAAGCGGCCGGCGCCCACCTTGGGCGGCGTCCCCGAGTCGATGACCACGACGTCCGCCTCGCCCATGCCGCCCTGGTACTGCTCCGGCGTCTTCACGTCGAGGGCGACCTGCGGATCGGTCTTGAGCACCTTCTCGAGGAAGAGGTTGCCGGGGCTCACCAGCGTGACCGCGATCTTCTTCGGGGGCGGGATCACGGCGTACGCGATGTTGTCGGTGTCGAGGTCGTCGCTCACGTCGACGCGGGCGGTGACCGTGCCGGCCGCCTGGTGCGTGAAGGGCAGCACGATCGAGCGCCGCACGCTCGGCTCGAGCGTCAGCGATTTCGTGGCCAGCGGTCGTCCCTCGACCGACAGCGTGAAATCGAAGGTCTGCGACTCCTGCGAGTGGTTCACCAGCGACACGAACGCCTGGTACTCGAAGCCGCCCGAGTACGCGCGCCGGATGGAAAGGTTGGTGATGCCGACGTTCCGGCTCCGCTTGCCGACCTGCACCCAGCGAATGCGCGGGTCGGTCGTCTCCGGCGTGGTCGCCAGCGTGGAGGCGCCGTCCGTGTACACGTAGATCTCCGCGCGCGGATCGGCGCCGACGAGCGCGCGGGCCGTGCGGATCGCGTCGGGCATGCGGTGCGGCAGGTCCCGCGCGTGCGCGTTCCGGATGGCGGCCAGCGCCCGGTCGCGGTCGCGCCCGAGGGCGGCCACGACGTTGGGCTGCACGCCCGTCTCGATCACCATCACCTCGGCGCCCTCGCCGAGCCGCCGCACCATCGTCCCCGCCTCCGCCCGCGCCGCCTCGAAGCGCGAGGGACCGACGTCACGCGCCTTCATCGACGCGGACGTGTCGAGCACCACGACCACCTTGCGCGCCCCTTCGCCGACGACGGTCACCACCGGGCGCGCGAGGGCGACGCAGAGCGCCACCAGCGCGAGGATCTGGAGGATCAGCAGCGGGTCGCGCTGCAGGCGCTGGAAGAAGGCCGAGGCCTCGCGGTCGCGCAGCTCGGCGCCCCACAGCATGAGGCTCGACACCGTTCGCTCGCGCCGGCGCACCTTGAGGAAGTAGAGGAGGACGAGCGGCAGCGCGAGGCTCAGGGCGGCGAACGCGAGCGGCGACAGGAAATTCACGCGACGACTCTCCCTCTCAGCTGAGCGACCACGAACTCTTCCACCGGCGTGTCGGTGATCACGCGGTGATAGCCGACCTCGTGCGCGCGGCAGAACCCCTCCACGCGCTGCAGGAACTGGGACAGGCGCTCACGGTACGCGCGAATCGTCTCCGCATCCACCGTGATGTCGCGCACCTCGCCCGTCTCGGCGTCCTGCAGCCGCAGGTCACCGGCCAGCTCGGGGTTCATCTCGGCCGGATCGAGCAGATGGACCATGTGCACGTCGTAGCGGCGCTCCAGCAGGCGCCGGATGCCGGCCTCGAAGCCGCGCGGGTCGAGGAGGTCGGAGATGACGACGGCGAGCCCGGGCTCGCGCGCGCGCGTCGCGTAGTCGCCGAGCGCCTCGTTGAGCCGCGTCGCGCCCGCGGGCTCGACGTCGGCCAGGAAGTCGAGCAAGCCGACGACCTGGTTGCGACCGCGCGCGGGCGGCCAGCCTTCGGACGCGCGCTCGCGCAAGACGGCGACGCCGACCCGCTCGTGATTGACCAGGCCGACGAAGCCGAGCGCGGCCGCCGCCCGCACCGCGTACTCGAGCTTGCTCGGCGAGCCGAACCGCATGGAGGAGGAGGCGTCGACGAGCAGGTGGAGGCAGAGGTCCTCCTCGTCGACGAACAGCTTGACGTGCAGCCGGTCGAGGCGCCCGTAGACGTTCCAGTCGACGTACCGGAGATCGTCGCCGTGGCCGTAGGCGCGATAATCGGCGAACTCCACCGAGTGGCCGCGGCGCGGACTGCGACGCTCGCCCTTGACGCTGCCGCGGAAGGCGCGGCGCGAGAGCAGCGAGAGCCGCTCGAGCTGCGCCAGGAACTCGGGAGGAAAGAAGGAATGCCGTGTCTCGGCGGGCACGGCTCTATCGCTCGTCGAGTGCCTGGAAGTAGTCTTTGATCTGCGAGTGGTAGTCGCGCGGCACGGACTCCCGCGTGATCGCGTCCTCCATCATCTTGCGGTACTGTCCGATGACGCCGAGGTACTGCAGGCGCGAGCCCATCTGGCCGCCACGCCCCGTCATGTTGGTGTCGTAGCCGTCCTTCCGCCCGCGGCGTGACTCGCCCTCGACGCCGACGTCGTACGGCGAGGCCTGCAGCCGCCGGCTCGCCTCGCCCTTCGGCGAGGAGCTCTTCCCCTTGCCGGGCATGAGACCTTCGGCCTCGCCGAAGTCCTGATCCTCGGCGCCGACGCCCTCGCCGCGCCCCCGCTCACGGCCGCTGCCGCGCTCGTTGTCGCGGCCACCACGCAGTCCCTTGCCCGCGCGCTGCGCTTCCTCCTGCGCCCGCATCTTGTCGAGCGCTTTCTGCATCGCCTCCATGGCCTTGTCGCTGTGGCCGCCCTCGAGGGCGTCCATGCCCTCGCCCACCTCGCCGCTCCAGTTGCCGCCCTTGCGCCCGAGGCGCTCCATCTCCTCCAGCAGCTCCTTCAGCTTCTTGGGCGAGATGTCCTTCGGGTTCATGCCGCTCGCGAGCGCCTTCGACTTCTTGAAGACCATCTTGTACTGGCTGGTCGTGAAGTCGGAGGCGAGGTCGGGAAGCCGGTCCACCTGCTCGAGCAGCTTCAGGCGGTCGTCGCCCTTCTTCAGGAAGGAGTTGAAGTCCGGACGCTGCGAGGCCAGCGAGGTGTCCTTGAAGACGGCCGAGAGATCGCCGGCCGTGCTGGCGGCGGCCGCGCCGCTGCGGGCGGCAAACTCGCGCTCCTCGAACGACGGCGGCCGGAGCTTGTCGCGCGCCTCGCGCGGTGAGCGCTGCTCGAGCATCCCCGACCCCGCGCGCGCCTCCTTGTCCTCGTCTTCGGCGCCCGGCGTGAAGTCGGGCAGCCGGCCGGCCGGCAGCGGAACGGCAGGGGCGAGGGCGAGCGCCACCACCGCGAGCACCGGCACCGGCAGGAACCGTGCCTCGCGCGGCATGATACGGCGCACGATCGTGCGCGGGCTGAGCGCCGACACCCGCTCGGTGGCGTCGCTCACGAGCGCGTCGACGAGCGGCGTGCGATCCGGCCGCTCCGCCCACTCGAGCGCCGTCGTCACGCGGTCCTCGAGACCGAAGGCGCGATCGGCCAGCCGCGCGGCGTCCGTCCGGGTCGTGCGCTTCAGGAGACCCCAGAGCGCGCCGACGAGGGCACCGGCCACCACGAGGCCGGCGGCGATGGCCACCGCACCGGGACCGATCGGCCCCTTGAGCGCGATGATGACCACGGCCGGCAGCGACGCCCAGAATGCGCCGCGGATGGCGTGATGCTCGGCCCGCCGGCGGCGCACCTGCGCCGCCACGCGCCGTACGAGTCGATCCAGGCTATCCGGATGCGCCATGCCGCCTCCCGCGTTCTACCGGAGGAAGGGTTCCTTCGCTCGTGCCGTCGACGCCTCGACGCTCTCGATGATCTGTGCGATCAGATTGTCGATGTCCACGCCCTCGGCCTCACCCTCGAAGTTCAGGATGACGCGATGCCGGAGCGCCGGCGCCGCCAGCGCTTTCAGATCGTCGATGCTCACGTTGTAGCGCCCTTCGGAGAGGGCGCGGACCTTGGCGCCCAGGATCAGCGCCTGCGCGCCGCGCGGGCTCGAGCCATACCGGACGAAGCGTCGCGAGACCTCGGGGGCGTCGGCGGCTTGCGGATGGGTGGCCATGACGACGCCCGAGGCGAAGTCACGCACGTGCGAGGCCACGGGGACCTCACGGATGAGCTCGCGGAAGGCCAGCACCCTGGCCCCACTCATCACGCGGTTCACGGTCACCGGCCGCGCGTGCGTCGTGCGGTCGATGATCGCGTTCAGCTCCTCGATGGCCGGATAGCGGACGCGCAGCTTCAGGAGGAACCGGTCGAGCTGCGCCTCGGGCAGCGGATACGTCCCTTCCATCTCGATGGGGTTCTGGGTGGCGAGCACGAAGAAGGGCGCCGGCAGGGGCCGCGACGAGCCGCCGACGGTGACCGAGGCCTCCTGCATGCCCTCCAGCAGCGCCGACTGCGTCTTCGGCGTCGCGCGGTTGATCTCGTCGGCCAGCACGACGTGCGCGAAGATCGGCCCCGGCTGGAACTGGAAATGCTTCCGGCCCTCGGCATCCTCCACGATGATGTTGGTGCCGATGATGTCGGCAGGCATCAGGTCCGGCGTGAACTGGATGCGCGCGAACGACAGTTCGACGCTTTCCGAGAGCGTCTTGACGAGCAGCGTCTTGCCCAGGCCGGGGACGCCCTCGAGGAGGACATGACCGCCGGCGAACATGCCGACGAGCACGTGATTGATGATTTCCCGATGACCGACGATGACCTTCTCGACCTCGGACCGGAGGCCCTCGAAGGCCGCGACGAACTCCTGGACCCTGGCGTCCTGAGTCATCTGGACTCCTCTCTCATTATAGGCGTCAGTCGCTCGTGATCTGCTCAACATCTGCAAGCGAAGGGCCAAGCGTGGCCGTCGCTCGCGTCCATGCAACCATGCGTGAGGTCGACGGCGTGGGCCGATGTCGTCCTCGACGGCATGACGGGCCGTGCCCAACCAGGGAGCGTTCGTCCTCTCCCCTGCCCGAGCGTTCGGCGTTGACGAAGCGAGGCGAAGCGATCTCTCTGCCCCCGCAGAGGATGCCCGAGGATTCGCGCCGGCTCAAGCGGTCGCCACTTCCCGCACGAGCCGGCGATAGAGCGTCAGGTACCCGTCGATCTCCCGGGCCGGCGGAAAGTCGCGCTCCACCCGCGCGCGACCGTGCTCTCCGAGCCGCGTGCGCAGGTCGCCGTCGCGGGCGAGCCTGAGCGCAGCGGCCACGAGCCCGTCCTCGCCGGCGAACCGCAGCCCGGTCGTCTCGTGCTCGACGAGCGCCCGGTTGCCCTGGATGTCCGAGGCGAGCACGGGACGTCCGGCGGCCATGCCCTCCAGGACGGAGTTCGCCATACCACCCTCCGACACCGAGCAATTCAGGACAACGTCCGCCTGCGCGAGCAGCGACGGCATCTCGGCGTGCGACACGACGCCGACGTGGCGTGCCCACGGCCGCAGGGCCAGCGCGGCCGTGAGCGCCTGTCCCTCGGCCGCATCGAGCACGGGCCCCGCGTAGAGCAGTCGGACGCGCGGCTCGGCCACCACGACTCGATCGAACGCCGGCAGCGGCGCTCGCGGCGCCTTGACCGGGCGGATCCCCGCCGCCAGCACGAAGAGAATTCGATCCGCCGGCAGTGGCCACCGGGCGCCGAGATCGAACGGCGCTCGCACCTCGAAGCGGACCGCCTGCGGGACGACGGTCAGACGGCCGCGGAGGTCGGGCAGGATCCCGGCCACGTGCTCGACGATCGAGGCGTCGAAGGCCGTCACCGCCGCCGCTCCCTCGAGGACCCGGCGCACGTGCGGGGCGTTCGCCGGATCGAGCAGCTCGTGGTTGGCGTCCGTCCCCGTCAACGTCACGACGAGCGGCACCTCCAGCCGTCGCGCGAGCCGGAGCGCGAGCGGCCCCGTGCGGAGGGCATGGAAGGCATGGATCAGGCGGGGACGGGCACGCTCGACCGCGAGCGCCACCGCCGCTTCCTCGTGAGTCGAGACGTCCCAGAGGGCGATGTCGACGTCGCGGGCGCGCAGCCCGCCCACGATCCGCTGGACGGTGACCGCGTTACCTCGGACGGCGGGAAACGCGAACGGCGCCAGGACGGCGACGGGCATCGCTCGCAGCATACTCCCGAAGTGCCCCGGTCCCCGCCCGGTTCTCCGTGGCGCTATGCGTCACGAGGGCCGTGAATCCGGCACCCCGCGTTGGACATCTCCATATAATGTGGCCATGGGAAGCTGCGGACAGGGGGGCGGCGCGGCCGACATCGAATGTCGGCAGATCGCCGAGCTCCTCGGTGATTACATCGACGGGACCTTGCCGGGTCACGTCCGCGAGCTGATCGATTTCCACATCGACGGCTGCGCGCCGTGCGTGGCCTTCGTGAACACCTACCGCGGTACGATCGCCGCCACCCGAACGCTCCCCGAGACCCCGATGCCGCCCGAGCTGAAGAACCGGCTGCTGCGCGTGCTGCGCGAGCAGCAGCGCAGCTCAGAGAAGCCGCGCGCGTAAGTACGCGCTCAGCGCGTCGACGACCGTCACGATGAGATAGATCGCCAGGATCAGCGTCAGCAGCTGCTGCTCGTGGAAGAGGCTGATCGCGACGTGGATTCGCTGGCCGAGCCCGCCCGCCCCGACGAGGCCCAGCATCGCCGCCGCCCGGATGTTGACTTCCCAGCGGTAGAGCGCATACGCGACGAACTGCGGGAGCGCCTGGGGCAGGATGCCGTAGACGAGGATCCGGAAGCGGCCGGCGCCGGTGGCCTGCAACGCTTCCAGCGGGGCGGGATCGACGTCCTCGAGCACCTCGCCGAAGAGCTTCCCGAGCACGCCGCCCGTGTGGACACCGAGGGCGAGGACGCCCGGGAACGGTCCGAGGCCGACCATGAAGACGAAGATCATCGCCCACACGATCTCCGGCACCGTGCGAAGGACGTTGAGCACCGCCTTGGCGCCGGCGAAGATGGCCACGCGCGCCGTTTTCTCGATGGGTGGCAGCGGCCGCGCCTCGTAGAGCAAGCCCCGGAAGAGCAGCGTCCGCGTGCCCAGCAGCGACAGCGGCACTCCGATCAGGACGGCCAGCACCGAGCCGAGGAGCGAGATGGCGAACGTCTCGACGGCTCCCTGACCGACGTCGCGCACCGCGCTCGCCGAGAGATCCGGCGGAAACAGCCGGGAGGCATAGCTCCACATCTGCCGCCACGCCTCCCCGCTCGCCAGCGTTCCCAGATCGACCTGCGTCCCGCGCGAGGACCAGACCACGAGCGCGGCGATGCCGGCGCCGAGCCAGAGCACGGTCCACGGGGTCGCCCGCGCGGCGGCCGCGGCGCGCGCCATCAGACGAGCCTCGCGCGGACGCGGCCGCTCACGAAGTCGACGGCGGCGACGAGCAGGAACAGGATTCCGAGCAGGGTGAGCACCTCGTCGAACTGGAACATCCGCATGGACAGCTCGATCTGCTGGCCGAGGCCGCCGGCGCCGACGAAGCCGAGGACGGCGGAGGCGCGGATGGCGCATTCCCAGCGGTACAGGGTGTAGGCGATCACGGTGGGCAGCGCCTGCGGCAGCAGGCCGTAGAGCACGATGGCGCTGCGCGAGGCGCCGGCGGCGTGCAGCGTCTCGAGCGGCCGCGGGCTCGCGCCTTCCAGGATCTCCGAGTACACCTTGCCGAGCATGCCGCCGTAGGCGACGCCGATGGCGAGCACGCCCGGAAACGGGCCGAGTCCCACCGCGCGCACGAACATGAACGCCCAGACGTACTCGGGAATGGCACGGAAGACCGACAGCACCGCCCGTGACACCGCGTACGGCAGGAAGCCGAGCAGCCACCGGCCCCGGCGACTCGCGCGCTCGTGGAGCACGCCACTCCAGGACAGCGACGAGGTGGCGAGCAGCCCCAGCGGGATACCGATGAGCACGGCGATGAACGTGCCCATCACCGAGATCTGCAGCGTCTCCACCGCCGGCCACAGCATCAGCGCGAGGAAGTCGCGCGAGAGCTGCGGCGGGAACATGCCGCCGACGAACCTGGCGACGTTCGCGGCCGCCTGGCCGTCGAGCAGGATTCCCGGATGCACCTGGGCCTGGCGCAGCGAGAACGCGATGCTCGCCGCGAAGACGGCGGTGAAGATCCAGGGGAAGGCGGATCTACCGCGTGAAGCCGGGAAGCGGTCGGCAGGCGGTGCCGTAGGGATTCGTGCCACGCGACATCCGCTCGAGCTGCAGCTCGTCGTCGTGGTGGCCGGCGTAGAGCTCGCGCAGGAGCTCGTCCGTCACCGTGTCCGGCGCGAGGTCGAAGTGCACGCGACCGTCGCGGATGCCGACGATCCGCGGAAAGTACGCGAGCGCCAGCTCCACGCTGTGGAGGTTCATGCAGAGCGTCTTGCCGGCGCCGGCCGAGAGATCCCGCAGGAGCTCGACGATGGCGACGGCCAGCGACGGATCGACGGACGAGACGGGCTCGTCGGCCAGGATCACGTCGGGGTCCTGCACCAGCACGCGCGCGATCGCCACCCGCTGCTGCTGGCCGCCCGACAGCTCGTCGGTGCGGGCCCACAGCTTCTCCGGAATGCCGACGGCGGCCAGCGCGCGCTCGGCGGGGCTGACGTGCGGCGCCACGAGCGAGGCGAGCGCCTGCATCGCGCTCCAGCGACCGAGATTGCCGGCGAGGACGTTGTGAACGACCGGCAGGCGGCCGACGAGATTCTGCTGCTGGTAGATCGTCCCGATGCGGGTGCGAGCGGCCCGCAGGCCGCCGTCCGACAGCGCCGCCGCGTCGCGGCCGTCGAACCGCAGCCGGCCCGACGTGGGCCGGAGCGTCAGGTTGAGCACCCGGAACAGGGTCGTCTTGCCGGCGCCGCTCGGTCCGATGAAGGCGACGTGCTCGCCGCGTCCGATCGTGAGCGAGACCTCGTCGAGGGCGGCGGCGCCGTCGCCGAAGACCTTCCGGATGCCGTCGAGCTCGTACACTACTTCAGCAGGCCTGCCGCCACCGCCGCCTCCTCCGTGCTCTTCCAGTCGGCGTCGTTGGCTCTGATGTACTTCTTCGTGCGATGCAGGTCGAGCAGACGCTTGTGCTCGGGGTTGGCGGCGTCGAGCTTCAGGAAGGCGGCGACGATCTTGTCTTGCAGGCCCTTGTCGAGATCCGCGCGTGCCGTCCAGCAATAGTCGACGTACGGCGGCGTCGTGTAGAACACGTTCACCTTCGCCAGGTCGACCTTCTTCTGCTGCACGAGCTTGTCCCAGACGAGGAAGTTCAGCGCGCCGGCGTCGACGCGGCCGGACTCCACCCACAGGGCGGTGGCGTCGTGCGCTCCGGAGAACGCCACCTGCTTCATGTCCTTGTCCGGGTTCACCTTCGACTGGAGCAGGAAATAGCGGGGCATCAGATGGCCGGACGTGGAGGAGACGGAGCCGAATGCGAACGTCTTGCCCTTGAGATCGGCGAGGCTGGCGATGCCCGAGCCCGGCTTCGCGATGAACACCGACTTGAACTCCGCGTCCTCCTGGCGCAGCACGAGCCGCCGCGCGTTGCCCTCGGTGCGCCGCACGGCCTGCACCGACGTGAAGCCGCCGTACCACACGAGATCGAGCTTCCTGGCGGCGAGCCCTTCCACGGTGGCCGCGTAGTCGACGACGGGCGTGAACTGGACCTTCATCCCGAGCTCCTTGCCCAGGTACTCGGCGAAGGGCGCGTAGATCCGCATCAGCTCGTTGGGATTCTCGTCGGGAATCGCCGACACCTTCAGAACGTCCGGAACGTACGCCGTCGCCATACCAGCCACGGCCAGGCACACCGACACCGCGATGACGGCGCAAACGTGTCGCATCGGGCCGACCTCCAGGGTGGAATCGCAGCGTTACGAGTCAGGTCGAGGGTATAGGGATTCGCCGCGAAGGCAAATCGGAGGAAGCGATTGACCGGACGCGCCGCCATCGGGCGGCGCGATGGCGGTCAGGGCTCGATCCGCACCTCCGGCACCGGGAGGACGACGCCGATCTCCCAGGCCTCTTCGCCGGCACGGCGGAACGCGGGCAGCACGCCGTCGGCCCGGTCCGGCGCGACCGAGAAGAGCAGCCCGCCGGAGGTCTCGGCCTCCATCAGCACCGACACCAGGACGGGCGGGACCTCGGCGGCGATCTGTAGTCGGGGGCCCAGCACGCCCTCGACGTGACGTCGGTTGCGCTTCATCCCACCGCTCCAGTGTCCGGCCTCCGCCAGCGCACGCGCGCCGGGGAGCAGCGGCATCCGGCTCGCGTCGACGGCGATCCCGGCGCCGGAGGCCTCCACCATCTCGGTCGCGTGGCCGAGGAAGCCGAACCCCGTGATGTCGGTCGCGCCGGTGGCGCCGAAGTCGCGCGCCACCTGGGCCGCGACCCGGTTGAGGCGACACATGCTCCGCACGGCCCCGGCCAGCACGTCGTCGCTCGCCGCACCGTCCTTGCCGGCGGTGGTGATCACCCCGGTGCCCAGAGGCTTCGACAGAAAGAGCCGATCGCCCGGTCGCAGCCCGCCCTTGATGAGCACGCGCGCCGGGTGCACGCGGCCCGTCACGCACAGACCGTACTTCGGCTCCGCATCCACGACCGTATGGCCACCGGCCACGACCCCGCCGGCCTCGGCCACCTTCTCGGCGCCACCGCGGAAGACCTCGGCCACGATGGCCTTGTCGAGCTCGCGCGGGAACCCCGCCACCGCCAGCGCGAACATCACTTCCCCGCCCATGGCGTACACGTCGGACATCGCGTTGGCCGCGGCCACCGCGCCCCAGGTGTAGGCGTCGTCCACGACGGGCGGAAAGAAATCGACCGTCTCGACGATCGCCAGGTCCTCGCTGAGCTGGTAGACGGCAGCGTCGTCGGCCGCACCGAGCCCGACCAGCAGATGGCGGGCGTTCTCGACGGCGAGGCTCGGCCGTCGCAGCACCGAGAGCACCTCCTGGAGATCTCCAGGAGCCATCTTGGACGCTCAGCCGGCGCAGGCGGCGTACGAGGTCAGCCGGATCTGCTTGCCGCTCGGCGCATGGGAGCTCATGACGATTACGACGCTCGCGCGGGAGGCTGCGATTCGACGAACTCGACGAAGGCCTGCGCCAGCGGCGAGCGCGTGCGATCGCGGTGGGTGACGAGGTGGAATGCGCGGGCGACCCGGAGGTCGTCGACCTTCACGCAGGCCAGCAGTCCCCCCCGGCACTCGTCCTCCACCGCCCGCCTGGAGATCAGGGCGACCCCCACGCCGGCGCGGACCGCCTGCTTGATCGCCTGCGTGGAGCCCATCTCGCCGACCACGCGCAGGCCGGCCAGCGACAGCCCCGCCTCGTGCAGGGCGTGCTCGATGGCGTCGCGCGAGCCCGACCCGCGCTCGCGCACGATCATCGGCTCCTTCTGCAGATCGGCCAGCGTGATCGTCCGCCGCACCGCCCACGAATGGCTCGCCGGCACCACCACGACGATCTCGTCGGCCATCAGCTCCTTGGCCTCCAGCGCGCGCGACGCCGGCCGGGCGCCGACCACGCCGACCTCCACCCGTCCCTCCTCCAGCCACTCGGAGACCTGCCGCGTCGAACCGATCAGGAGGGAGATCGAGATGTCGGGATACTTGGCCTTGAACTGACCGATGAGCGCAGGCAGCACGTACTCACCCGGAATGGTGCTGCCACCGACGACGAGCTCGCCGCTCATCCGCCCCTGGAACCGCTCGAGCGCCTGGTGCGCCTCGCGCGAGAGAGTCAGCATGCGGCGCGCGTAGCCCAGCAGGAGTTGCCCCGCCCGCGTCGGCGTGGCGCCGCGGCCCAGCCGATCGAGGAGCTGCACGCCCAGCTCGTCCTCGAGGGCCCGCACGTGCTCGGAGATGGTGGGCTGGGTGAGGAAGAGCGCCTCGGCGGCGCGGGAGAAGCTGCCGAGCTCGGCGACCTTGGCGAAGATCTCGAGCCGGCGAAGGTCCATGGCCTAGGAATGCCGAAGGGCCCTGACGGGCCCTTCGCCGATCGCCGGACGGCTCACGGGATCAGTGGCAGCCGCAGCCGCCACCTCCGCAGCACCCGCCCCCGCCGGTCGCCATGGGCGTTCCGACGGGGCCGTCGCTGCGCAGACCGAACACGGAGAGCTTGCGCATGATGTCACCGCCGTCGCACGTCGGGCACGCGACTTTCGTCGTGGGGCCGTGGACGTATTTCTCGAAGTCCTTGCCGCAGCCCCGACAGCGGTACTCGTAGATCGGCATCCGCTACTCACCGCCTCGCTGGACGTAGCTCTTCACGAACTCCTCGGCGTTCTCCTCGAGGATGTCGTCGATCTCGTCCAGGAGCTTGTCGATGTCTTCCTTGATCTTCTTGCCCTTCTTCGCGAGCTCCGGATTGGCGGCCGCGCCATCACCGCCGCCTTCATTCGGCTTCGTCGGGCGTGTTTCCTTCTTTTTCTGCTCTGCCATGTGGCCCTCCATCGGGCTCTATGACCGTGTGCCACAGTCCTCACCCCGCCACGCCCTCATTCTAACCGAGGGGTTGAGCGGCGTCGCTACCTTCTGAACTGCTTGCTCAGGCTCAGTGTCTGGTGCTGGTAGGAGGAGCCCAGCCCGACACCATAGACGCGGTCCGGCCGACCGCGCAGCCGCTCGAACCACACCTTGAACGACGTCTGGCCGTCGTAGACCATGAATGGCACCTCGCGCGCCCGCACTTCCATGACCACTTTCGTGCCGAGGACACTGCCGTCGCCGAACCCGAATCCGGGATCGAAGAACCCCGCGTAATGCGTCCGGATCTCCCCGGCGCCGGCGTCGTAGACGACCATTTCGGCGGCGAACTCGGGCGGCACGCGGATCCGCTCCTTGGACACGAGGATATAGAACCGATTGGCCTCGAGGATGTAGCCGTCGCGGACGCTGGCCTTGATCGGCTCCCAGAAATCGGCCGGGTCGTAGTGGCCGACCCGGGCGAGGTCGACCGCGGGGGGATTCGGGTGGGCGCGATAGCCGATGATGCCGCCCGTCATGCGGCCGGACAGATCGATGCCCATGCACAGCCCGTCGTTGAAGGCGACCCGCTCGATGGGCACCGGCCGATCGTCGTCGTCGTAGAGCAGCGGCCGCTCGGCATAGAGCGCGCGCAGGGCCGCGTCGGACATGGACGTCGGTCCCTCCAGGAGCCGCAGCTGGTTGAGCGAAGCGCCCGCGTGGACACGGACCGGGAACGACTGCGGCGACACTTCGAGGTAGAGCGGCCCGCGATAGCCCGGCGGGACCTCGTCGAACCGCGGCGTCCCGTCGGTGATGACGCGCGTGAAGACGTCGAGCCGTCCGGTCGTGGACTTCGGATTCGAGCGGCCTCGCACCGCGGCCGGCAGCGACAGCGACTCGAGCAGCGGCACCAGGTACACCGAGCCTCGCTGCAGCGTGGCGCCGCCCTCGAGCGACAGCCGCTCGATGACGAGATCGTTGTTCGCGCGCTCGTCGTTGAGCCGCTGCTCGACGGTCTCGCGAAACGGCAGGAAGCTCGCGCGGAGCTGATAGGCGACCGGGCCGAGCCGAAGGTCGAGGCTGGCCGGCTGGAACTGCTCGTCCCGGAAGGGCGCCGTGGCCGTGATGGAGCCGGCGCCGACGGCCGAGCGCAGGTCGCGATCGGTGAGGACGCCGCCGGCGCCGGTCATGTCGATCGTGTTAACACCGCCGCTTCGCGCGCGTCAAGGCGCGGGCGCGCGCCCCAGAAGCACGCGGCGCCGACCCCGCAGCACGCGATGGCGGTGACGAAGGCGAGCCGGTACGAGCCCGTCACGTCGTGCACGGCGCCGCCGAACCATGGGCCCAGGGCGCCGCCGATGCCGTTGCCGAGGTTCAGCACGCCGTAGATGGCGCCGAAGTGGCGCCCGCCGAAGCGCTCGCTCGCCATCGCGGTGATGATGGGGCCGCGCGCGCCGAAGCCGAGCCCGAAGAAGAGCGCGAACGCCACGAGCCAGGCCCCGTGCGGCCAGGCCTCCAGCGCGATCATGGCCAGGGCGCCGGTCGCCGTGCAGCCGAACGACAGCGTGGCGGCCGTCGGGCCGCCGACGCGATCGGCCATCATGCCGAAGACGACGCGTCCGACCGTCGACATCAGCCCCGCGAGCCCGAAGGCCCACGCCGCTCGCATCGGAGAAAAGCCCATGTCGACGGCGAAGGCGACCGAGTGCGTGGCCACCGGGAAGACGGCCAGCGGCGTAAAGAAGTACGCGAAGAACAGCGACCAGAACGCGCGCGTGCGCACGACCTGGCTCACGGTCGGATCGCCCGCGCGGTCCGGCGGCCCGGCGGCGCTCACGCGAACAGGAGCGAGCGCCGCCGCATCGGCGGTGCCGAGCCACACGAGCGGCAGCAGCAGCGCGAGCGCGCCGACGCCCAGCGCCGCGCTGGCGCCGCGCCAGCCGATGGCGCCGACGAGCCACTGCGCGAGCGGCCCGACGGCGAGCACGCCGATGCCCATCCCGGAAAACGCGATGCCGACCATGCGTCCGCGCCGCACCGGAAATCGCCGGGCGAGCAGGACGCCCATCGGCACCCAGCCGAGGCCGACCATGCCGAGCGCGCTGACGACGCCCGTGTAGAGATAGAGCTGCCACGGCGCCTGGATCGTGGCCGCGAGCACCGCCGCGCTGCCGACGAGCACCACGCCGCCGAGGATCACGCGCCGCGGACCGACGCGGTCCACCAGGACGCCCGCCGCCGGCGCGCACAGGCCCTGCACGATGGTCGAGACCGACAGCGCGCCCGCCGTGAGCGCCCGCGACCACTGGAACTCGGCGATCAGCGGGACGAAGAAGACGGAGAAGCAGAAGAAGAGCCCGTAGGCGACGGCCAGGGTGAGCCAGACGACGGCGATGACGGCGGCGCCGGAAATCTACGCCTCGCGGATGACGACGCCGTTGAGATCGACGGGAAGCGCCCGCGCGGCGCCGCCGATGCCGGCCTTCCGCAGCGCCGCTTCCATCGCCGCCGCCACGGCGGCGCCGTCACCGGCAACCACGGCCAGCAGCGCGGGGCCGGCGCCGCTCAGCACGCAGCCGAGCGCGCCGGCGGCGCGCGCAGCGGCGAAGACGGCCGGCATCCACGGAAACAGGGCGAGGCGATACGGCTGGTGCAGCCGGTCGTCGAGCGCCGGGCCGAGCGCCTCGGCGCGTCCGGATGAAAGCGCGGCCAGCAGCAGGGCGACACGCTGGACGTTGAACACGGCATCGGTGCGCGGAACCGACGCGGGCAGCACGGCCCGCGCCTCGGCGGTCGAGCTGGTCGTCTCCGGAATCAGCGCCACCCACGTGAGGCGCACGGGGACCGGCAGCGAGACGGCGGTGACGGCGCCGTCCGCGGTGACGCACGAGACCGTGAGCCCACCCAGCAGCGCGGCCGCCACGTTGTCGGGATGACCTTCCGCCCGCGTGGCCAGCGCCACCAGCGCCTCCCGCGAGAGCAAACCGCCGCAGAGGGCGTTGCCGGCCGCCAGCCCGCCGACCCAGGCCGCCGCGCTCGAGCCGAGGCCCCGCGACGTGGGAACGCGGTTGACGCAGCGAAGCGCGACGCCCTTGAACGGCCGGCCCGCCGCCTCGTACGCCAGTCGGACTCCGCGCGCCACCACGTTGTCGGCCGTCGTCGGAAGCCGTCCGGCGCCCTCGCCGTGCACCTCGACGGTGAGCCCGTCGGCTTCGCGCGCCTCCACTTCGTTGTAGAGCGCCAGCGCGAGGCCGAGCGCGTCGAAGCCGGGGCCGAGGTTGGCCGAGGTCGCCGGAACGCGGACGTGCACCAAGGGCGGGACTAGAGCCGCTTGAGCAGCCACTCCGGGGTGAGCGAGATCGCCCAGGAGTTCAGCACGACGTAATAGTTCGTGAAGACCAGCACGCCGACGACGATCAGCAGCACGCCCGCCGCCCGCTCGACCACGGGGATGAACGGCCGGTACCGCTTGAAGAATCTCAGGAACGGACCGAGCGCCAGCGCCGAGAGCAGGAACGGCGCGCCGAGCCCGGCCGAGTACGCCACCAGCAGTCCGACGCCGCGCTGCACTGTCTCCGCGGTGCCGGCCAGCGAGAGGATCGCGCCGAGGATCGGGCCCACGCACGGCGTCCAGCCGATGGCGAAGGTGACGCCGACGGCGAACGAGCCGAGGTAGCCGGCGGGTTTTTCCTTGATCTGCCAGGACGCGGTGCGCCCGAAGATGCCGACGCGCAGCACGCCGGCGATGTAGAGGCCGAAGACGATGATCAGCACGCCGCCCACGCGGCGGATGGCGTCCCGATAGCTGAACAGCACCTGGGAGGCGGCGCTGAAGGAGGCGCCGAGGGCCACGAAGATCACGGAGAATCCGACGATGAAGGCGACCGCGTGCAGCAGCACCCGGCGCCGGGCCGCCGCCGACAGGTCGGCCGTGAGATCGCTGACCGACATCCCGGTGATGAACGAGATGTACGACGGAAAGAGGGGCAGCACGCAGGGCGACAGGAACGAGAACAGCCCGGCGCTGAAAGCCACCGCGACGCCGAGCGACTGCCCCATCAGCGGGCCATCGCCTCGACGAGGCGGTGCGAGGCCTTGTCGTCCCATCGCCGGGGGCCGAGCGCGAGCGCGGCCAGCTCACCGTCACGGCCGAGGATGAAGCTCGACGGCAGCGCGCGCACACCGTACTTGTCGGCCACCGCCATCTTCGTGTCGAAGGCGATGGGAAACGTCAGCCCGTGCTCGCGGGCGAACGGAACGACCTTTTGCGGGTCGGCGTCCAGCGACACCGCGACCAGCACGAAGCCCGCGTCCTTCTGCTTGCGCCAGAGCCGCTCCATGGCCGGCATCTCCTCCAGGCACGGCGGACACCACGTCGCCCAGAAGTTCACGAGCACCACCTTGCCGCGCTGCTCGGACAGCCGGAACGTCCCCCCGTCGAGCGCCGGCAGCGTGAAATCCTCGGCGGCACGGACGCGGCTCGGCTTGACGAGATCGAGCTCGCGCATGGCCGCGTCGACGGCCGCCGTCGACGGCGCCAGCGCCGTCGGACGCTCGCCGCCCGCGACGGGCGTCGAGGACGGCTCGGGGGCGGGCGGCTTCGCCGCCGCCAGCCATCCCACCCCGGCGGCGGCGAGAACGACGACGACAGCGAGCAGGAGCGCGGCCTTGCGTGGCATCGGAAATCACGCCGAGTATACCGCCAAGACCCGGCGCGGCCGCCGACGGAGCCGGAACTATCTAGAGCAGGCCACCCACGGTCCAAGCCGGCCTCGCGGGGCCCGCTACAACGAGTAGTGCCTTTGCTACTATGTGGTCCCCCGATGACGACGCCGCGTGCGTTCCTGCCGCTCACGATCGTCGCCGACGACCTCACCGGCGCCTGCGACACGGGCGCGCTGTTCGCAGGCAGCGGCGCCGTTCCCGTCACCGTCTGGCCGGCACCGGCCCCGAGCGCGCGCGTGCGCGCCATCGACACCGAGTCGCGCTCGCTCGAAGCCGGCGAGGCGGCGCGGCGCGTGCGAACCACGACCGGGCGGCTCAAGGGCACCATGTTCAAGAAGATCGACTCGACGCTGCGCGGCCGCGTGGGCCCCGAGATCGACGCGCTCATGCGCGCCGGGAGCCAGTCGAGCGCGCTCGTGTGTCCGGCGCTGCCGGCCGAGCGGCGCGTGGTCGTCGATCGCATCCTGAGCGTCGGCTCCGTCCCGGTGGCGGAGACGCCGATGGCGGCCGACCCCGACTTCCCCACGGCGACCGGCAGCTCCAGCGTCGTGGACCTCCTGCGCCCCCAGCTCGATCGACCCCTCGCCTGGATCTCGCTCGACAAGGTGCGCGGCGCCCGCACCGCGCTCTCCGAGCAGCTCGGCCGCCTGAGCGGCACCGTGGTCGTCGCCGACGCCGAGACGGAGGAGGATCTGGACGCGCTCGCCGACGCGGCGCTGGCGCAGCCGCGCGCGCCGCTGCTCGTGGGCGCCGCCGGTCTCGCCCACGCGCTGGCGCGCCGCCTCGACCTGCTCGCCCCGCGCGTCGAGGTGCCCGCCGGCGAGCGCTGGCTGATCGTCGCCGGCAGCCTTCATCCGGCCACCCGCCGCCAGATCGAGGTGGGCCGCGACAGCGGCCTCACCGTGCTCGCCACGCCCGACGCGCCGGCCGACCGCGCCACCGCGCTGGTCGAGCTGGTCGCGCTGGCGCGCGAGCGGCTCGAGGCGGAGCGCTACGACGTCGTGCTGGTGACCGGGGGCGAGACGGCGGTTGCTCTCTATCGCGCCCTCGGCGCCGAGCGCATCGACCTCGACGGCGCGCCCCGGCCCGGGCTGGCGATGGGCCGGCTGCGGCTGCCCGGACGCGCCGCTCTGCCGCTGGTGACGAAGGCGGGCGGCTTCGGACCGCCGGAGCTGTTCGTCTCGCTCGCGCGCGAGGCCGTCGCGTGAAGCAGCCGATCCTCGGCGTGACGATGGGCGATCCCGCGGGTGTGGGGCCGGAGATCATCGTCCGCGCCGCCGCCGAGCCCGCCGTGCGCCGCGACAGCCGGCCGGTCGTGATCGGCGCCGCCGCCACCATGCGCGCGGCGCTCGCGCTGGTCGGCTCGCCGCTGGGCCTGCACGCGGTGGCCCGCGTCGGGGACTGCCGCTGGGCCGACGGCACGCTGGAGGTCCTCGACCTCGCCAACGTCGACATGGACTCGCTGCCCCGCGCGGCCGTCAGCCCGGCCGCCGGCAAGGCGGCCTACGAGTACATCGAGCGCGCCGTCGCGCTGGCCCAGGCCAACGAGATCCACGGCATCGTCACCGCGCCGATCAACAAGGAGGCGCTGGCCGCGGCCGGGGTGCAGCACTCCGGCCACACCGAGATCCTGGCCCAGCTCTCGGGCACCCGCGACTTCGCCATGCTGTTGATGGGCCACGACCTCCGGGTGATTCACGTGACCACGCACGTCGCGCTTCGTCAGGTCCCCACGCTGGTCACGCGGGAGCGGGTGCTGAAGACGCTTCGCCTCGCGCAGAGAACCATGGTGGGCCTCGGCCGTCGGGACGCGCGCATCGCGGTCGCCGGTCTCAATCCGCACGCCGGCGAGGATGGTCTCTTCGGCGACGAGGAGCGGCTGAGCATCGTGCCCGCCATCCAGGCGGCCCGCGCCGAGGGGATGACGGTGTTCGGGCCCCTGCCGGCCGATACCCTGTTCTCCCGGGCGCGCGGGGGCGAATTTGATATCGTCGTCGCGATGTACCACGACCAGGGCCACATTCCGGTGAAGACGCTCGGCTTCAACTACGACGAGCAGACGAAGCGCTGGACGGGCCTGTCCGGCGTGAACGTGACGGTGGGACTACCCTTCCTGCGCGTCTCGGTGGATCATGGCACGGCGTTCGACCGCGCCTGGAAGGGCATCGCCAATCCCGAGAGCATGATCGAAGCGATCGACGTCGCCGTCCGCATGCTCGCGGCGGCCTGAATCAAGGTAGAGGAGCGCACGGCTCCGCCGGGGCGCTCCGAAGGCCGGGGGGTTTGGGGGCCATGTCGGGGCCCCCAAGATTCAATCGAACGAAGGAGATTGAAAAATGGACGAGCAGGCGCTCCGCGAGTTGTTGAACGAGGTCAAGGCGGGCCGCGTGTCGCGGCGCGCCTTCGTGCAGACGATGGTGGGGCTGGGCCTGACGGTGCCGCTCGCCGCACAGATGCTCGCCTCGGCAGGGATCGCCCACGCCCAGCCGAAGCCGATGGCCGGGCCGGCCAAGCGCGGCGGCGGCGGCGCGCTCAAGGTGCTCTGGTGGCAGTCGCCGACGCTGCTGAATCCCCACTTCGCGGTCGGCACCAAGGACCAGGACGGTTCGCGCATCTTCTACGAGCCGCTGGCCGCCTTCGATCCTGACGGCAACATCATCCCGATCCTGGCCGCCGAGGTCCCGACGATGCAGAATGGCGGCCTCAGCAAAGACGGCAAGTCCGTCACCTGGCGCCTCAAGAAGAACGTGCAGTGGCACGACGGCAAGCCGTTCACGGCCGACGACGTCGTCTTCAACTGGGAGTACGCAGCCGACAAGGCGGCGGCCGCCACGACCATCGGCAACTACGAGGATATCGAGCGGATCGACAAGCCCGACTCGCACACCGTCAAGATCTTCTTCAAGAACCCCAAGCCGTTCTGGGCGGAGGCCTTCTGCGCAGTCACCGGCATGATCATCCCGAAGCACATGTTCCAGGCCTACCGGGGGGACAAGTCCCGGGAGGCGCCGGCCAACCTGAAGCCCGTGGGCACCGGGCCGTATCGCTTCGTGGATTTCAAGCCCGGTGATCTGGTGCGGGCCGAGCTGAATCCCCACTACCACCGTCCGAACGCCCCGTTCTTCGACCAGCTCGAGATGAAGGGCGGCGGGGACGCCGTGTCGGCCGCGCGCGCCGTGATCCAGACCGGCGAGTACGACTTCGCCTGGAACCTCCAGGTCGAGGACGAGATCCTTCGCCGCATGGAACAGCAGGGCGGCCGGGGCAAGGTCGACATCGCGGTCGCCGGCAATCCCGAGCACATCCAGTGCAACCAGACCGACCCGTGGACCGAGGTCGAGGGCGAGCGCTCGAGCATCAAGACGAAGCATCCTTTCCTCACCGACCCGCCGGTGCGCCAGGCCCTCAACCTGCTCGTCGATCGCGCGTCGATCCAGGAGCAGATCTACGGACGCCTCGGACAGTCTTCGGCCAACTTCCTCAATGCGCCGTCGCGCTTCCACTCCAAGAACACGAAGTGGGAGTTCAACATCGAGAAGGCGAACCAGATCCTGGACCAGGCCGGCTGGAAGCGGGGCGGCGACGGAGTCCGAGCCAAGGACGGCAAGCGACTCAAGGTCGTCTACCAGACCTCGATCAACGCGCCGCGCCAGAAGACCCAGGCCATCGTCAAGCAGGCCTGCGCCAAGGCCGGCATCGAGGTCGAGATCAAGTCGGTGGTGGCCTCCGTCTATTTCTCGTCGGACGTCGGCAATCCCGACACGTACCGGAAGTTCTACACGGACATCCAGATGTACACGACCACGATGGGCGCCCCCGATCCCCAGACGTTCATGCGGCAGTTCCTGTCGAACGAGATCGCCGCGAAGGACAACAAGTGGCAGGGGCGCAACATCACGCGCTGGAAGAACGCCGAGTACGATCGCATCTTCGCGGCCTCGGAGACGGAGCTCGACCCCGTGAAGCGGGCCGCCCTGTTCGTCAAGATGAACGACATGGTGATCCAGGACGTGGTCGTGATCCCCGTGCTGTGGCGCAGCGTGATCTCGGCCGTTTCCAACAAGCTGAAGAACACCGAGATCACCGGCTGGGATTCGAATCTCTGGAATCTCGCGAACTGGACGCGCGAAGCGTGAGCTGATGCGCGGGGCCGGGCCAGCCGGCCTCGGCCCCGCGCCACCATGTCCAAGTACGTCATCCGCCGCGTCGCCATCGCGGTCCCGGCCCTGCTGGGAATCAGCCTCGTGCTGTTCACCGTCCTCGCGCTGGCGCCCGGCGACCCCTTCGAGGAGCTGGTCACGAACCCGAACGTGCCGCCGGAAGTGACGGCGCGGCTCCGGGCGCAGCTCGGACTGGACGATCCCGTCATCGTGCGCTACGTCCGCTGGCTCGGCGCCATGTTTCGCGGGGAGTGGGGATTCTCGTTCGCCAGCCGCATGGACGTGGACCGGCTGATCCTGCAGCGTCTGCCGACCACGCTCTGGGTGCTGGGGGCGGCGCAGCTGCTGGGAATCCTGGTTGCGTTGCCGATCGGCACCCTCTCCGCGATGCGCCCCTACTCCATCTTCGACCAGATCGCGACCACATTGGCCTTCATCGGCTTCTCGCTGCCGACGTTCTTCACCGGCCTGCTGTTCATCCTGCTGTTCAGCATCTCGCTCGGCTGGCTGCCGTTCATCTATCAGGCGGACATCGGGGCCTCGGGATGGCGGTGGTACTGGGAACACGCGCGCCAGGCGATCATGCCCATCGCCGTGCTCGGTCTCTTCCAGGGCGCGGCCCTGACCCGCTTCGTTCGCTCCTCGGTGCTGGACGTGATCCGGCTCGACTACGTCAACACGGCCCGGGCGAAAGGTCTCTCGGAGCGCGTGACCGTCGTCAAGCACGTGGTGCGCAACGCCCTGATCCCCGTGGTCACGCTCGTCGCCCTGCAAGTGCCCGCGATCTTCACCGGCGCCGTCATCACCGAGCAGATCTTCCGCGTACCCGGCATCGGCTCGCTGCTCATCACGTCGATCCTGGCCAACGACACACCGGTGGTCATGGCGATCACGTTCGTGTTCTCCTGCCTGGTGGTGATCTTCAACCTCGTCGCCGACGTGCTCTACGGCTGGCTCGATCCGCGGATCTCGTACCGATAGTCGGATGGCCAATCACGCCGTCACCCAAGCCGTGCCCCTCCGCGCCGCCGAGGCGCCGGTCTCGATGTCGCTGTGGGCCGACGCGCTCCGGCGGTTCCGTCGGCACCGCATGGCCACGCTGGGCGCGGCCATCCTGACCGTGATGGTGGTCGCCGTGCTCGCTGGCCCACTCGTGTACCGCGTGCCCATCGACGAGATCGACTTCCGGGCGAAGCTGCAGGGCCCGTCGCGCGTGCATCCCCTCGGCACCGACGATCTCGGGCAGGACCTCCTGGCCCGCATGCTGTACGGTGGCCGCATCTCCCTGGCCGTCGGGGTGGCCGCGATGCTGATCGCCATCATGATCGGCACCACGATCGGCGCCATCTCCGGGTACGTGGGCGGCGTGGCCGACCACATGCTGATGCGCCTCACGGATCTCTTCCTGGCCCTGCCCCAGCTGCCCCTGCTGCTGCTCGTCGTCTACTTGTTCCGCAACGCGTTGACGAGACTGCTCGGCCCGGAGGTCGGCGTCTTCGTGATGATCGTCGCCGTCATCGGCGGGCTGCGCTGGATGCCGGTGGCGCGGCTCGTCCGCGCGCAATTCCTGTCGCTGCGCGAGCGCGAGTTCGTCGAGGCCGCACGCGGGCTGGGCGCGCCGGCGCTGCGCCAGGTCTGGAGGCACATCCTCCCCAACGCGGTCGGCCCCGTGATCGTGGCCGCCTCCCTCGACGTGGCGGCCGCCATCATCGCGGAGTCCTCGCTGTCGTTTCTCGGCCTCGGCTTCCCGCCCGACATCCCGACGTGGGGCCGCATTCTCTTCGACGCCAAGGACAACCTGGACTTCGCGCCGCACTGGGCGCTCTTCCCCGGCACCGCCATCTTCCTCACCGTGCTGTCCATCAACTACATCGGCGATGGGTTGAGAGATGCGCTCGATCCGCGCAAGGTGCTCGGAGGGAAATGAACGCCGACGACCTCTGCTTCACGCCCGCCACCAAGCTCGTGTCGATGTACGCGCGCGGCACTGTCTCGCCGCTCGAGGTCATGCAGGCCGTGCTCGCGCGCATCGAGCGGATCAATCCGAAGCTCAACGCATATTGCACGGTGGCCGGCGAGCAGGCGCTCGACGCGGCGAAGAAGGCGACCGCCGCGGCACGGCACCGCAGTCGCCGCCTCGGCCCGCTGCACGGGGTGCCCGTGTCAATCAAGGACCTCACGCCGACGAAGGGCATCCGGACCACGTGGGGCAGCAAGATCTACGAGCATCACGTTCCGACAGAGGACGGCCTCGTCGTCGAGCGCTTGAAGGCCGCCGGCGCCATCGTCGTCGGCAAGACCAATACGCCGGAGTTCGGTGCGGGCGCCAACACCTTCAACGAGGTCTTCGGTCCGACGCGCAACCCGTGGAACCCCGCGTTGACGTGCGGCGGCTCCACCGGGGGCGGCGCGGTCGCCCTCGCCACCGGCATGGGGCCGATCGCGCAGGGCTCGGATCTCGGCGGCTCGCTGAGGCTGCCGGCGGCGTTCTGCGGCGTGGTCGGCTTCCGCACCTCGCCCGGATGCGTCCCCGTCCACCCGACCGCTCTCGCGTGGGACCCGTGGAGCGTGCAGGGACCGATGGCCCGGACCGTGGCCGACGTGGCGCTGACGCTGTCGACCATGGCCGGACCGGACCCGCGCGCGCCACTTTCCTACCCGGTCGACACGCGCGCGCTCCGCGATGCCGTTCGCCGTCCGAGCGTCAAAGGGCTGCGCCTCGCGTGGGGCGGCGACCTCGGCGTGACGCCGGTCGACGCGGAGGTGGCCGCGATCTGCCGCGCCGCCGCCAACGTGTTCCGCCGTCTCGGTGCGCGCCTGGACGAGGCCCATCCCGACTTCGCGGGGCTCGAAGAGATCGTGCAGACGAGCCGCGGCGCCTCGATGGTCGCCCGTCACGAGGAGAAGCTCGCCAAGTGGCGCGGCCAGATGCAGCCGAATCTCGTGAAGAACATCGACCAGGGCCTGCGTCTGAGCCCCGTGGAGATCGGCCGGGCCGAGCGGCTGCGCACGGATCTCTGGCAACGCGTCCGCGCGTTCCAGGAGCGCTACGACCTCATCCTGACGCCGACGGCGCCGGTGCCGCCCTTCCCGCTCGAGCTGCGCTCGGGTCCCGCCGAGATCAACGGCCAGCCCATGCGCAGCTACATCCAGTGGGCGCTCACGACCTACGCGTTCACCGTCGTCGGGGTGCCGGCCATCTCCGTGCCCTGCGGCTTCACGAAATCCGGGCTGCCTGTCGGCCTCCAGATCGTCGGCCGCTGGCGCGACGAGGCCAGCGTGCTCCGCGCCGCCGCCGCGTTCGAAGCGGCCCGCCCCTGGGCGCATCGACGCGCCGCGGTCTGAGCGTATTCCCGAGGTGCGCCACAGCTCCGCTGGGGCGTACCGAGCGTTGGTGGGGGGTATGGGGGGCCATTTCGGGGCCCCCCATGTAATCAGTCGTATCGCTCGCGATGCCGTAGCTCCACGAATAGCCCGTGGGCTTCGCGCGGATGGACCCAGGCGATGTCGGGCCGCGGGCTGTCCACCTGGGCGCCGTTGGCACGGAGCTTCCCGACCGCGCCTGGAACGTCCGCACACTCGAAGCCGACGAGGTAGACTCCCTCGCCGCGCCGCGCGAGGAAGCGGCCGACGGCCTTGTTCGGGTCCGTCGGCTGGAGCAACTCGATGTGCCCCGCCCCCAGCGGCAGGATCGCGTTGCGGAAGCCGAAGTCCTTCGACTCGGCGCGGCGATGCTCGCGCAGCCCGAATAGCCGCGTGTAGCGCGCCGCCGCCGCGTCCAGATCGCGCACGACCACGGACAGCTCGATAACGTCTCCGAGCATAAATCCTCCTCTCAAGGAGCGGGTGTTAAACGACCGTCGATCCGGGGAGAAATAGTTCCGGACGCCGCGATTGCATCGAGCACGACGTCGGCCAGCTGCGGACCGCTCACAGCATCGATCAGCACGCGCGCGTCCCGGAGCGCCGTGATGCCGTCACCGCCGCCGGCCACGTAGTCCACGACGGCGAGCGTGTAGATGTGCGCGGGGTCCAGCGGCGCGCCGCGGACCTCGACGCTCACCACGCGCTGGCCGATCGGCTGGCGCGGGTCGTAGGTGACGTGGACGCCGGAGATCTGGAGATAACCCCCGCCCCCGCGCTCGAGCCCGGCCAGTCCCTGCTCGAGCGTTTCGCGCAGCCGCGCCCCGCTCACCGCAAGCTTCATCACCGCGTTGGTGAAGGGCAGGAGTCCGTGGATGTCCCGCTTGGTCAGCGGCCCCACCGGCACGATGCGGTCGGTGCGAATGCCACCGCCGTTCATCAGCGCCACGTCGGTCTGGAGTCGCTCGCGCATGGCATCCGCGATGAAGTTGCCCAGATTCGCCTCTTGCATCCTGATCACGCCGCGCCGCGCCT
This sequence comes from Candidatus Methylomirabilota bacterium, assembly GCA_036556545.1. GTDB lineage: Bacteria > Methylomirabilota > Methylomirabilia > Rokubacteriales > CSP1-6 > AR12. The sequence continues at coordinate 20,336 of DATBJF010000139.1, read as the reverse complement.
CCAGCGGCGTGGCAGTGTGGCCGACGACCGTATCGAGCTCGCGATCGAGCCGATCGCCGTACCGGCGCACCACCGCCGCGACCTCGGGATCCTCCGGCACGCGGGCGCTGACCTCGTGAAACGTCCACGAGCGCTCCACGAGGGCCCCGTCCGGACGGAGCCACAGGTCCACCTGCACGAGATAGCGCGCGTCGGAGCCGCCCTTGGTGATCAGCGTCTTGCCTTCTTCGGCGACAAGCGGCTCGTGCTCGTGGCCGCCGAGCACCACGTCGACGTCGGCGATGGCGGCCAGGGCGCGGTCGGCGCGCATGTGCTGGTGCGTGACCCCGACCACCACCTGCGCGCCCGACCGTCGCAGCGCGGCGGCCACCGCGCGCCCCGTCTCCAGCGGATCGAGGAACTCGACGGTCGGTCCCGCCGCCGACGTCATCGCGGTGTCGGGCGTGGTGAGGCCGAACAGCCCGACCCGCACCGGACCCAGCGTCACCAGCCGCTCGCGCGCGGCACCGCCGAAGACCGCCCCGGTCGCGCGCTCCATCACGTTGGCCGACAGCCAGCCGAAGCGCGACTCGCCCATCCGCCGGCGCAAGATCTCCGGGCCGAAGTCGAACTCGTGGTTGCCGAAGGTGGCGAACTGCAGGCCCACCGCGTTCAGGACGGCGATCATCTGCTCGCCGCGCATGACGGTCGACATCGGCGACGGCGAGATGGCATCCCCGGCGTGAGCGAAGATCGTGTTCGCGTTCGCCGCGCGGGCCCGTTTCACCAGCGTCGCCAGCCGCGCCATTCCGCCACGCCGGCCGGCGTCGACCGGTTCCAGCACGTACGCGTCGTTGATCTGCAGCAGCGTGACGTGAACGACCGGCGCGGCCGCGGGCGTCCGCGCCGCGTCGGGCGCAACGCAGCCCGCCAGCGTCAGCGCGGCGAGCAGCCAGAGGAAGAGGCGCGCGATCAACCGACGGGCGCGCAGCCCCTTACGCCGCTCGCGTGAGCCAGAAGTGGTCGCGGCGGCGGGCGAGGCGCTCGGCGAGATAGCGGGCGGCGCGCTCGGCGTCGCCCGCGCGGAAGGCAGCCTCGAACAGCGTGTCGTGGAAGACGTCGCGCTGGGCGCGCGAGCCGCCCAGCTGGACGATCCGCGGCCGGAGCGGCTCGATCCGCTCGATGGTCCGGGGGTAGTCGCCGGCCGCGAAGGCGTGGATCCCCTCGAGGAGCGGCAGCAGCACGTCTCCCATGAGCCCGGTCTTGTCCTTCGGCGCGCGAGCTCGCACGGCCTCCAGGTGCGTGCGCGCCGTTTCCCAGTCGCCGCCGGCCGTGAGGGCCATGCCCATGTGGGCGACGTGGAAGAGCAGGCCCATGCGGTTCAGGCGCTCGCGCGCGATGGCGGTGAACGGCTTCCACCGCTCACCCACGGGGCGGCCGGCGAGCTCGAGCCGCCACAACAGCGAGATGGAGTCGTGCAGGTCGCCGGCGATGGACGATGGCGTCCGCTCGAACACGCGGCGCGCCATGCCGCCGGCGCGGCCGTAGTCACCGCGCGCGAAGTGGATGAGGGCCAGGTGCCAGAGCAGATGGTTGCGGAACCAGTTGAGGCCGCGGCACGGCTGGATGGCGGGCGGCAGCCGCGTCACCCCGGCGTCGAAGTCCGCCGACTCGTACAGCGCATGGGCGAGCGCGTGCACCGCCCACGCGTCGTTCGGCTCGAGCGCCAGCGCCTGCTCGGCGACGCGGATCGCCTCGGGGCAGCGATCGGCTTCCTCGAGGGCGAAGGCGTGCATGCCGAGGACGAACGACGACCCGGGATAGTGGCCGCGGATCGCGTCCGTGACCTGCAGCATCTCCGGGAACTTTCCGAGCCAGAACAGTACGTAGTAAAGGCGCTGCAGCACCATCGCGTCGCGCGGCCACGTGGCGAGATGCTCGCGCAGCAGCCGCTCGGCCTCGGGCACCTGCCCCGACGTCCACGTCGTGATGGCGGCGACGTGCGAGCGCTCGCGCTCGCACTGGCCGGCCACGGCCGCGCGCGCGGCGTCGCTGGCGACCTTCGTCTCGGGAAAGCGCTCCTCGAGAAACAGACAGATGGCGGCGCCGACGTGCGCGAGCGCGAGGCCGGGATCGCGCTCGGCGGCGGCGCGGAACAACGGCAGCGCGTCGGCGTGCCACGCGAGAAGCGCGTGGACCGCGCGATCGTAGAGCGCGAGCGCCTCCGGATCGGTCGTGGACACCGGGAGGCCGTAGGCGTCGGTGCGCATGGACCGCATCCTAGCAGAGCCGCTAGCAGCCCGCCGCCGCCAGCACGCTCCGGAGAAAATCGACGGCGCGGCGCTCCGCCCACGACGTCGTGCGCCACGGCGGTCCCTCCACGAACCCCACGTGACCGCCGCGCCCGGTCACCTCGAGGACCACGCCGGCGGGAAGCGCGGCCGGATCGGGCAGCGCCGTGACCGGCACGAACGGGTCGTCGACGGCGCCGAGCAGCAGCGCCGGCCGGCGCACGTGCGCCAGGTACGGCCCACACGAGGCCCGGCGCCAGTAGTCCACCTCGTCGGCGAAGCCGTGGAGGGGCGCGGTGACGACGCGGTCGTAGGCCGCGAACGTGCGCGCGCGGCGCACGGCGGCCAGATCGACGAAGGCGCCGTGCTGCCGCGCCTTGGCGCGGACCTTTTGCTTGAAGGTGCGCATGAAGTTGGCCGTGTACACCCATTTCTGGAAGCCGCGGTCGAGCACGCGGGCGCACTGCTCGAGGTCGAACGGCACCGAGATGCCGACGGCGCCGGCCACGGCGGCGGCGGCGCCCTGCTCGCCGAGCCACTTCAACAGGACGTTGCCCCCGAGCGACACGCCGACGGCGACGATCGGGCGGTCCGGCTCGCGTGCCGCGAGGAGGCGGACGACCCCATCCAGGTCGTCGGTGTCGCCGGAGTGGTAGAAGCGCGGCAGCCGGTTCGGCTCGCCGCTGCACGACCGGAAGTTCAGGACGACGCCGTGCCACCCCTGGCGCCGCCCGAGCTCGAGCAGGCCCTGCACGTAGTGCGAGCGGCACGAGCCCTCGAGACCGTGGAGGACGAGCAGGAGTGGTGCGTCAGCCGGCGGGGAGGCCGCCAGCCAGTCGAGGTCGACGAAGTCACCGTCGCGCGTCGGCACGCGCTCCCGCCGGAGCGCGATGGCGCTCCGGCGGAAGAGCGGGCCCCAGATCGTCTGGGCGTGGCGGCCGGGCAGCCACCACGCCGGGCGAAACGCTACTCCTGGCCTTGCAGGAGCAGCTTCACGACTTCCGGCACGATCTCGCGCGCGCGTCGGTCCAGCTCCACGTCAGTCAGGTTCGCGATGGGATGCGGCATGGCCAGGTACTTGTAGTGCGGCAGCCCCCATTGCTCGGCCATGGCGCGCCCGGTCTTCTCGAAGACGTCGGTGATGATCGACGCCGAGGGCACTCCCGTCTTCTCCAGCAGGATTCCGTCGAGCACACTGCCCGACGAGCACGACCCTCAATCGCCGATGCCGGCGACCACGACGTCGGCCGACGTCTTGATCGCCTCGATGATCTCCTGGTGCGCGGGCACGCCCGCGTTGTGCTTGCGGTACATCTTCCACTCGGCGACGCCGTACTCCTCCTTGAGGATGTCGCCGATCCGCGCGAGCAGCCGGTCGGAGTTGTACTTCGTGTTCTCGATCAGCGCGACGCGCTTACCCGCCAGCGCGTCGGGCCGGGGCGCGAACGCGATGGGCTGCGTCGACGCCGCGACGGTGGGGTCGAGGATCTCGATCATCGCTTGATCTCCTTGGTCACGGCCTGGGACGTCTTCGCGCTCGACCAGCCCGGAATGAAGCAGGAGAACGCGCCGGCGCGCCCGCCGGCGGCCACGACGAGGATGTCGTCGGGCGAGGCCACGAGCGGCCGGAGCTTCTGCTCGTCGTCGGGCTGGATGGCGCCCGTCATGCGCTGCGTGCGCTTCAGGTGCGCGTGCGTGTTCTGCGTGTGCTTCCAGACGAACTCGCGGATCTCCTTCTTGCCCCACCCGCTGCCGGCGATGGTGCGCATGTGCTCGCCGGCGATCACGAGGCAATAGTTGGGCTGGCCCATGACGTTGCCGGAGATCCGCATGCTGTCGGCCAGCGTGGTGAGGATGCCTTCGGCGGTGCTGGAGAGCTGGTTGTAGAACTGGTGCGGGCCCTCGGCCGCCATCACCGTGACCGTCGACTGCTCGGGCCGGAAGCCCCGCTCGACGTGGAGCGGGGTCCACGGGCTCTCCGCCTCGTTCTCGGCGATGACGTACGAGACCTTCCCGGGATGGCCCACCGTGCCGCGATCGAGCAGCCCCGGCAGCGAGCCCGCCACGTTCCGCATGACCAGGCGCAGGGCGCGCCCGATCGTGAGATTGGATCGCCAGCCCGGGCCGAACAGGTTGTCGCCGGCGTTGATGTCGAGCTCGCGCGCGATGGGGCCGTTGACGATCATCAGGACGGCGGCTCCGCCCGTCGAGGTGCCGGGGCCGTGGTAGCTCCAGCGCTCGTCGGCGATGCCTTCCACCGCCGCCACCACCACCGGCATGTACTCGGGCTTGCATCCGGCCATCACCGCGTTGACCGCGACCTTCTCGGCCGTGATCGAGACGGCGCGATGGGACAGGTAGCCGATCTGCGTGTCCGGCTCGAGGCGCGCCGCCGTCAGCATGGCGCGCACGGCGGGCTCGGTGGGCGGCACGACCGGCAAGCCGTCGGACCAGCCCTTGGCGTAGCAAAGCTCCATGGCCTCGTCGAGCGACTGGACCTTGTAGCGCTGGGAGGAGAGCGTGGCGGCCATCGAAACCTCCTGGGAAAGTGCCGCCACGCTATCATCCGTCCCCGGCCCGTGCAACACGGGTCGGCCCCGTTGACCACCCGGAACCTCTGGCCTATGCTCCCGAGACCCCGCGCCCGGGGTGACGGCGTATATCGAAAGGTAGCGGTGATGCGCTGCAGCGGCTGCACCAGGGACAACGCTCCCGGAGCACGATTCTGCGGTGGCTGCGGCGCGCGTCTCGACGTGCGCTGTGCCGGCTGCCAGGCGATGAACCCCGGCGCCAATCGCTTCTGCAACGCCTGCGGCGCCGCGCTGGGCGAGGCGCCGCCCATCCCCGGCCACCTGGCGAGGAAGATCCTCAACAGCCGCGAGAGCCTCGCCGGCGAGCGCAAGCAGGTCACGGTGCTGTTCGCCGACCTCAAGGGATCGCTCGAGCTGCTCGCCGACCGCGACCCCGAGGAGGCGCGCACGCTGCTCGACGGCGTGCTCGAGATCATGATGGAGGCGGTGCATCGCTACGAGGGCACGGTCAACCAGGTCATGGGCGACGGCATCATGGCCCTCTTCGGGGCGCCGCTCGCGTGCGAGGACCACGCGGTGCGCGCCTGCTACGCCGCGCTGCGCATGCACCGCGCACTTGCCGCCGCCGCCGACGACTTTCGCACGCGCCTGGGCGTCGAGGCGAAGCTCCGCGTGGGCCTCAACTCCGGCGAGGTGGTGGTGCGCTCCATCGGGAACGACCTCCAGATGGACTACAGCGCGGTCGGCCAGACAACCCACCTGGCCGCGCGCATGGAGCAGCTGGCCCGGCCAGGCACCACGCTGGTCACGGGCGCCACCCGACGGCTCGCCGACCGCGCCATCGAGACGGACGCCCAGGGTCCCACGCCCGTGCGGGGACTGCGCGAGCCGGTCGAGGTGTTCGAGCTGCGCAGGGCGGCGGCCGCGATGTCGAGCGTCGGCGCCCTCGCCGCCGTCCAGACGCCGATGCTGGGGCGGCTGGACGAGCTGACCAGGCTCGAGCGTCTGCGACGTGTGGCCGCGGGGGGACGCGGCCAGATCGCCCTCTTGCTCGGTGAGCCCGGCGTCGGCAAGTCGCGCCTGCTCCTCACCTGCCTCCGCGCGGCCGCCGACGACGACTGGCTCACGCTCGACGGCGCTTGCCTCTCCTATGGCACGCCGACGCCCTACCTGCCGGTGCGGTCTCTCCTCGTCCGCTACTTCGGGGTCGAGGAAAACGACGACGCGGCGCGCATCCGCGAGAAGGTCACCGCGCGCCTGCTCGGGCTCGACCGGGCGCTGGCCGGCGCCGTGTCGCCGATCCTGGCCATCGGCAACGTCGCCAACGACGACGCGGAGTGGGCGGGCCTGACGCCGTCCGAGCGGCGCCAGCGCATCTTCCGCGCCGTGCGCGATATTTTGCTGAAGGAGAGCGAGCGCGCCCCCGTCGTCGTGGTCGTGGAGAACCTTCACTGGGCCGACTCGGAGACCACCGCGCTGCTCGACTATCTCGCCGAGCAGGTCCGCGGCGCCCGCGTCCTCATCCTGCTCTCCGCGCGCCCCGAGTATCTGCACGACTGGCCGGCGGCCACGACGGTGACCGAAATCGCCGTCGAGCCGCTGCCGGCGGACAGCTCGCACGCGCTCATCGACGCCATCCTCGGCGGAGATCCGCAGCTGAAGCCGCTCAAGGAGCGGCTGGTGGCGCACACGGAAGGCAACCCCTTCTTCCTCGAGGAGACGATCCAGGCGCTGGTCGAGACGCAGGCCCTCGCCGGCGAGCGGGGCCGCTACCGGCTGACCCGATCGATCGCGAGCATCCAGATCGCCGATCGGGTCCAGGCCGTGCTGGCCGCGCGCATCGACCGGCTGCCCCCGAGCGGCAAGAGCTTCTTGCAAGCCGGCGCCGCCATCGGCCACGAGGTTCCCGTCACGCTGCTGCAGGCGGTGCTCGAGCTGCCGGTGGACGAGCTGATGCACGGGCTGGCCGACGTCCAGAGCGCCGGCTTCATCCGCGTGAGCGCGCTCTATCCCGATCTCGTCTACTCGTTCAAGCACGCCATCACGCTCGACGTGGCGTACGCAACGCTGCTGAGGGAGCAGCGGCGCGCCCTTCACGGACGCATCGTCGCCGCGCTCGAGACGAGCTACGCGGGCGAGCGGCGCGCCGAGCACGTCGAGCGGCTGGCCTATCACGCCGTGCGCGCGGAGGCATGGCCGAAGGCCCTCGCCTATCTGCGCGAGGCCGGCGCGCGCGCCGTGGCGCGCTCGGCCAACCGCGAGGCGGCGGCCTTCTACGAGGACGCGCTCGGCGCCGTCAAGCACCTGCCGGAGACGGCGGAGACGATCGGCGCCGCCGCCGACATCCGCCTGGATCTCCGCCCGCCGTTGCTCCAGCTCGGGCGTCTGGACGACATTCACCGCCTGTCGCAGGAGGCGGAGGCCATCGCCCAGCAGCTCGGCGACGAGGATCGCCTCGCGCGCGCCTACAGCTATCTGATCAACTACCACTACCTGCTCGGCGACACGCGCCGCACCATCGAGTACGGCACGCGGTGCCTCGACATCGCGGGCCGGCGCGGCGATCTCGCGCTGGCCACGCTGGCGCGCCGCTACCTGGGTCACAGCCACCACGCGCAGGGCCAGCACCGGCTCGCCCGGCAGGTCCTCGAGGAGAACGTCGCCAGCCTCGAGACGCTCGACGCCGCCGATGTCGACGCCACCACCTCCTACGTCGCCTCGCGCAGCTGGCTCGCGTGGACGCTCGCCGACCAGGGCGAGTTCGAGCGTGCCGAGGCCGCGCTCGCGCTCGCCCGGACGCGTGCCGAGGACGCGCGGCATCCGTACAGCCAGGCGATCGCGTGGACGATCGCCGGTCAGGTGCGGCTCGAGCGCGGCGACGCCGAGGGCGCGGTGGCGCCGCTCTCGCGGAGCCTCGCGCTCTGCGAGCAGGCGACCCTGCCGGTGTGGCAGCCGATCGTGTCGGCGCTGCTGGGCGCCGCCCTGACCGCGCTCGATCGCAAGGACGACGGGCACGCGCTGCTGCGCGACGCCGTGCGCCGCGCGGAAGCCCTCGGCGTCATGGCGTACCTCTCGCGGTGGATGGTCCTCCTCGGCGAAGGCCTCCTGGCGCGGGGCGACGTGGCCGGCGCCCGCGCCGCGGCGGACCGGGCCGTCGAGCTGGCGCTCGCCCACGGCGAGCGGGCGCACGAGGCAATGGCCTGGCGTCTCATCGGTGACGTCGCCGCGCGCGGCGCCGGCAGCGAGCTCGCCGCCGCCCGCGAGGCGTACGAGCAGGCGCTCGCGCTCGGCGACGAGCTCGGCCTCCGCCCGCTCGTCGCTCGGACGCACGTCGGCCTCGGTCAGCTCGAGCGGCGGCTCGGCCATCTCGAGGATGCGGAGGCGCACGTGGGCCGCGCGGTCGTGCTCTTCGCCGAGATGGGCATGCGGCAGTGGCTGGCGCGATCGGAGCCCGAGCTGAAGGCGCTCGGTCACCTCGTGATCGTCGCGCGCGGCAACGTCGACCTGTTCGAGTACTTGCGCCGGCAATTCGCGGGCGACCCGGAGATCATCCTCGATCGCCGCCAGCGCGAGGCGGACGCCGGCGGGCGTGCCGAGCGCCGCCACCACCCGGTCGACGGCGCGCTCCGCACGCGCGGCCTCGCCGTCGTCATTCCTCAGTAGAGATCACGGCGGCGCCGCGCCCAGATCGCGGCCAGCACGGCGGCGCCGGCGACGGCGAGCGCGGCGGCGACGAAGCATTCGTTGAACGCCGTCGCGCCGACCGCCTGGTGGCGCACCGCGAAGATCTGGCCGAGCGTGGCCACGCCGAACACGGTGCCGAGCGTGCGCGCGAAGAAGATGAAGCCGCCGGCGGCGCCCTGCAGCGCCGGCCCGAACGCCGCCATCGCCGCCGCCATGTTCGGCACCTGGAAGACGCCGAGCCCCAGCCCGGCGGTTAACAGCACGGCCCCGAGCGCCGGCAGCGGCGTGTCGGAACCGGCACCGCCCAGCAACGCGAGTCCGGCGGCCTCGACGGCGAGGCCGCACACCACCAGCGGCCAGGCCCCGAACCGATCGCCGAGACGTCCGGCGAGGGGTGCGGCGACCGCCGTGCCGAGCGGCGTGAGCATGAACAGGATGCCGCCCCACCCCGCGTCGAGGCCGCGGACGCTGACCAGGTAGAACGGCGCCAGCAGCCACACGGAGAAGATCCCGGCGTTGCCGACGAAGGCGAGCACGCCGGGCCGGACCACGACGCCGCGCACGAGATCGCGGACGCCGACGATGCGCGCCGCTCGCGAGGCGCGCGTGGCCGGCAGCCGGAGCGCGAGCGCCAGGGCGACGAGCGCCAGCGGCACGCGCAGGTGGAAGATCGAGCGCCAGCCCACGGCCTCGACGAGGACGCCGGCCACGACCGGACCGACGCCGTACGAGAAGCCGATGGCGCCGTTCAGCACGCCGAGCTGCCGGCCCTGGGCGCCGGGAGCGGCGGCGCGCGTGATGAGAGCGGGCGCCGTCCCGTACACGAGTCCGCCGGCGAAGCCCTGGACCACGCGGGCGCCGAGGAACGCCGCGAACGTCGGCGCCAGCCCACCGAGCGCGAACGCCACCGCGCTGAGCGCGACGCCCACCTGGAACACGCGCGCGTGACCGACACGGTCGGCCAGCGCGCCGCCCCCGAGCGCGGTGAGCGCGTAGGTGAAGACGTAGCAGATGATGACCCAGCGCATGCGATCGGGCGGCACCGCGAAGGCGGCCGTCATGGCGGGAAACGCGATGTTGACCATGGAGTCGAGCGAGACGAGAGCGGCGCCGGCCGCCGCGATCGAGCGCGTCACGGCCGCTATCATGGCACACGGGCTTGCGCGCCCGCCGCCTTCCACGGTACAACCCCGGAGCCGCGCGATGAAGGAGGGCGGCGCTCGATGGCGATCCAGGTGAACAAGAGCGTCGTGGGCAAGGAGTACCCGCCGTTCGTCGTGACGGTCGAGCGCGGGAAGATCAAGGAGTTCGCGCGAGCGATCGGCGACCTGAATCCCTTCTACCTCGACGATCGCGTGGGACAGGCCTCCGAGTGGGGAGACATCATCGCCCCGCCGACGTTCGCGACGACGTTCCGTGACGAGGGCGGCAGCGAGGCGCTCCTCCGCGATCTCGGCGTCGACATCTCGCGCGTCCTGCACGGCGAGCAGGAGTTCGAGATGATGCGGCCGATCCAGCCCGGCCAGACGTACCTCTGCCGGTCCCGGATCGTCGACATCTACGAGAAGACGGGCAGAAGCGGCGCCATGGCCTTCGTCGTGCGGGAGACGGCCATCACCGATCGCCAGAACGAGATCGTGGGCACCATGCGGCACATCACGGTGGTGCGGCTGTGAAGTACGCGCGCCTCTACTTCGAGGACGTGAAGGTCGGCGAGGAGCTGCCGCCGCTCGTCAAGGGACCGATCGCGCAGATCCAGCTCACGCGCTACGCCGGCGCCTCGGGCGACTTCAATCCCATCCACCAGGACGACGAGTTCGCGAAGGCGGCCGGCATGGGCGGCGTGTTCGGCCACGGCATGCTGTCGATGGGCTTCGTCGCGCAGGCCGTCACCGACTGGGCGGGCGCGGGCAGGGTCCGGAAGATCGGCGTGCGCTTCGCCGCCCTCGTGCGACTCAAAGACGTCGTCACCTGCCGCGGCCGCGTCATCGCCACCTCGCAGAAGAACGGCGTGAACCTGGTGGAGCTGGACATCTGGGCGGAGAACGGCAAGGGCGAGAAGGTCGTCACCGGCAAGGCGACGGTGGCCCTGCCGGGCCGCGATTAGCCGCCCGGCATCATCCCCCGCGCGGCCACCCATTCGCGGAGGGCGTCGCGCGTCGACGGAAACGCCAGCGTGTCCCAGTCGATCGCCTCCGGCGCCACCCATTCCAGGCAGTCGTTCTCCGCGCAGGTGGTCAGCGTCCCGCCCACCACCCTGGCGCGGTAGACGACGATCACCGGCGCGCCCGGGTAGGAGTACACGTTGTGCAGAGCGGTGATGTCGACCTTGAGCCCCGTCTCCTCGAACGTCTCGCGCACGGCCGCGTCCTCCACGGATTCGCCGAAGTCGACGAAGCCGCCGGGAAACGTCCACAGGCCGCGGCCGGGGTTGATGGAGCGGCGCGTGAGCAGCACGCGCCCGTCCTGCTCCGGAATGGTGCCGGCCACGACCTTCGGATTCAGATAGAAGATGAAGCCGCACGCGGCGCACACGGCCTGCTCGCGCTGGTCGGGCGGCACCGCCGCCCGCCCCAGCGTGCCGCCGCAGAGCGGACAGAACCGGATGCTGGCCGGTGTGAGAAATCGCGCGGGCTCGTCGCTCACGAGCCCAGTCTAAACCATGACCTGTCTTGACACCCCGCGCGACGCGGTGTTACAACCGGCGCGTTTCCCACAAAGGGAGGAACACCATGCCGCGCCGCCTTCTCGCCGTCCTCGTCGTCTCGCTCGTCGCCGTCTCCGCCCTCGCCGCCGTCACGCACGGCCAGTCCGGGGAGTACAAGATCGGCGTGCTCGAGCCGCTCACCGGTCCCCTCGCCGGTGAGGGCAAGCGGCACCTCGAAGGCTACGAGGTCGTGCGCGACATGATCAACGAGCGCGGCGGGGTCATGGGCAAGAAGCTCGTGTTCACCGTCGCCGACGTGCCCGACCCGACGGCGGCCGCCACGGAGGCCACGCGCCTCGTCACGCGCGAGGGCGTGAAGATCGTGACCGGCACGTTCTCGTCCCGGCTGTGCGGCGCCGCCAGCGAGGCGGCCGCCCGCCACAACGTCATCTACTGGGAGACGTCGTGCGTCGATCCGCGCTACAGCAAGCGCGGCCTCAAGAACGTGTACCGCACGGAGATCGACGCCACCGGGTTCGGCTGGTACAACATCGAGTTCATCGCCAAGCACCTGGCGCCGCGGCTCGGCAAGAAGCCGAACGAGCTGAAGATCGCGTTCCTCAGCGAGGATTCGTCGTACGGCCAGGGGGTCACCGAGGCGGCCCGTCAACGCGCCAAGCAGGAATTCGGCATGCAGGAGGTCGGCAGCGTCGAGTACTACAAGTTCGACACGACGAACGACTTCACCTCCGTCATCGTCAAGCTCAAGCAGGCGCAGCCGGACATCCTGCACCACATCGCCCACACCAACGACTCCATTCTCTTCTGGCGCCAGGCCAAGGAACAGAACCTTCAGGTGAAAGCCGTGGTGCACGCCGGCGCCACCGGCTATGGCTCCGCGGACTTCGGCAAGGCCCACGGCGACGGCGCCAACGGCGTGTTCGCGCTCCTCGAGCCCGGGCCCGGGTTCCGGCTCGAGGCGCTGAAGCCCGACGGCCAGAAGATCGAGAAGGAGTTCCGCGACGCCATCCAGAAGCGCACCGGCTCCTATCCGCTCGGCGCGCACCAGCTCGCCGGCGGCGGGCTCTGGCTGCTCAAGGTCGTGCTGGACCGCTCGAAGAGCGACGATCCCGACAAGGTCCGCGACGCCGTCATGTCGCTCGACCTCCCGGTCGGCTCGATGATCAACGGCTGGGGCGTGAAGTTCTCACCGGAGGGCCAGAACGCCAACGAGCGCGTGCAGCACTACATGCTGCAGTGGCAGAACGGCCAGCTGGTCACCGTGTGGCCGGAGGAGTTCACGACCATGCGGGCGAAGTGGATTCCGCTGCCCGCCTGGGACCAGCGCAAATAGACGTCGTCGCGCAACTCGCCGTCTCGGCCGTCCTGCTGGGGGGCATCTACGCCCTCATCGCGGTCGGCCTCACGCTGATCTTCGGGATCATGCGCGTCGTGAACTTCGCCCACGGCGAGTTCCTGATGCTCGGCATGTACCTGGCGTTCTTCGCCTTCACCCTGCAGTCGGTCGATCCCTGGGTGATGGTGCCCGTGGCCCTCGCCAGCTTCTTCGGCGTCGGCCTCGTCGTGTACCTACTCGTCATGAAGGGCGTCATCCACGCCTCGCACAACGTGCAGATCTTCACCACGGTGGGGCTCTCGACGGCGCTGCAGAACGTCGCCCTCGTGCTGTGGTCGGGTGACTATCACCTGTTCCGTCCCTGGCACGCGTCGGTCGTGCTGCGCCTCGGCAGCACGGCCTTCAACCTCTCGCAGGTGGTCGCCTTCGTGGTGGCCGTGCTCCTCACGGCCGCCCTCTTCGCCTTCATGAAGTTTGCGCACACGGGCCGCGTGATGCGCGCCACCGCCCAGGACCGCGACGCGGCCACGCTGATGGGCATCGACACCGACCAGGTGTACCGCCTCACCTTCGCCATCGGCATCGCGTGCGTCGGGACGGCCGGCGTGCTCGTCTCGCCGCTGTATGCCGCATATCCCCAGGCGGGGCTCCAGTTCGTCCTGCTCGCCTACGTCGTCGTCGTCCTCGGCGGCCTCGGCGACATGGCAGGGGCGATGGTGGGCAGTCTCATCGTGGCCGCCGTCGAGGTCGGCGGCTCCTATGTCTTCGGGACGGCGTGGAAGGAAGTGCTCTACTTCATCCTGTTCATCGCGGTCCTCGTCTTCCGGCCGGCCGGCCTCTTCGGCCAACGCGGCGCGGAGTCGCTCGGCGTATGACCGCCGACCGCTGGGTGGCGGCGGGACTGTTCACCGCCGCGGCCCTCGTCCCGATCGCGGTGCGCGACAGCTTCATCCTGGACACCGTCATCCTCATCCTGTTATGGGGCGCGCTGTCCTCCGCCTGGAACGTGGCGGGCGGCTACGCGGGCCAGGTTTCGCTCGGCCACGCCGCCTTCTTCGGCATCGGCGCGTACGCCGCCGGCCTCATGAGCGCGCGCTACCACCAGAGCCCGTGGCTGGGTCTTGTCGCCGGCGTCGCCCTGTCGCTCGTGGCCGGCGCCGTCATCGGCTTCCTCTCGAACCGCCTGAAGGGTCCGTACTTCGCGCTGTCCACGATCGCCTTCGCCGAGGTGCTGAAGATCATCGCCAGCCGCTGGCGCGGCTTCACCGCGGGCTCCGAGGGCGTGCCGGTCCCCTTCCGGCCGGGGCTCTGGACGATGGGGCTCAGCCACGTCCAGTGGGTGTACCTGGCTCTCGTGGTGGCCGTCCTCTATTACCTCGTGCAGGTCTACCTGGAGCGCTCGCGGGTCGGCTATCAGCTGGCCGGCGTCCGCGAGGACGAGGATGCCGCGGAGGCGCTCGGCATCGCCACGCGCCGGCGCAAGGTGCAGGCGGTCACGCTGAGCGCCGCCCTCACCTCCATGTGCGGCAGCCTGTGGGCGCAGTACGTCGGCTTCGTCGATCCCGTCCACGTCTTCTCCATCGATCTCTCCGTGCGCTTCGCGCTCAACAGCATCATCGGCGGCATCGGCACCGCACTCGGCCCGTTCCTCGGCTCCATCCTGATCACGTCGCTGGAGACCTACCTGCGCGCGACCTTCTCCGGCATGAAGGCCGGCTTCGGCGGGATCTATTTGATCATCTACGGCGTCGTCCTCATCCTCGTGGTCCGCTGGGCACCCGAGGGCCTGACCGGGATCGCATCGCGCTTGAGACTCTCCGCGAGGAAGGCCGATGCTGCAGCTTGACAGCGTGACGAAGCGGTTCGGCGGCCTCACCGCCGTCCGCAACGTCACCCTCCAGGTGCAGGCCGGCGAGCTGCTCGGCATCATCGGCCCCAACGGCGCCGGCAAGACCACGCTCTTCAACGTGATCTCCGGGTTCTACCGGCCCGACGAGGGGCGCGTGGTGTTCGAGAGCCAGGACGTGACCGGGCGGGCGGCGCACGAGATCGCGCGCCTGGGCTTGACGCGCACCTTCCAGATCGTGAAGCCCTTCGGCAACCTGTCCGTCTCCGACAACGTCATGATCGGCGCGCTCAGCCGGCTCTCGAGCACGCGCGAGGCACGCGCCGAGGCCGAGCGCGTCATCGTCCTCTGCGGCCTCGGCCCCCACGCCCACGCCCGTGCCAAGGCGCTGCCCATCGCGCTGCGCAAGCGGCTGGAGGTGGCGCGCGCGCTCGCCACGCGGCCGCGTCTTCTCCTACTAGACGAGGTGATGGCCGGGCTCAATCCCTCCGAGCTGACGGGCATCATCGACCTGATCCGGCGCGTGCACGGCGAGGGCGTCACGCTGATCGTCATCGAGCACATCATGGCCGCGATGATGCGGCTGGCGCAGCGGATCATCATGTTGCACCACGGCGAGAAGCTCGCGGAGGGCGCGCCGGCCGAGATCACGCGCGACCGCCGGGTCATCGACGCCTACCTGGGCGAGGAGTTCAACCTTGCTCAAGCTTGACGGCGTCGACGCCTTCTACGGAGATCTCCAGGCGCTCTTCTCCGTCTCGCTCGACGTGCCGGACGGCAAGGTCATGGCCCTCGTCGGCGCCAACGCCGCCGGCAAGAGCACCACCATCCGTGTCATCTCCGGGCTGCTGGCGCCGCGCCGCGGCCGCGTGCTGTTCCGCGGCGAGGATCTCGCCCGCGTGCCGGCGCACCGGCGAGTGGAGCTCGGCATCGTGCAGGTGCCCGAGGGGCGGCGGCTGTTTCCGTTCATGACGGTCACCGAGAACCTCCTGCTCGGCGCCCACACGCCCCACGCGCGCGCCGCGCGCGACACCACCCTGACGTACGTCTACCAGCTGTTCCCCGTGCTGCACGACCGTCGGACCCAGCTCGCCGGCTCGCTGTCGGGCGGCGAGCAGCAGATGTGCGCCATCGGGCGGGCGCTGATGGCGCGGCCCAAGCTCCTGATGCTGGACGAGCCGACGCTCGGCCTCGCCCCCGTGCTGGTGGGGCGGATCTTCGAGACGGTGCGCACCATCAACGCCGACGGGGTCACCATTCTGATCGTCGAGCAGAACGTCCGCCAGGCGCTCGGCCTGGCCGACCGGGCGGCGGTGCTCGAGTCGGGCAAGCTCGTACTGGAGGGCGCCGGCCGGGAGCTGCTGGGGGACGAGCGGCTCAAGCGCGCCTACCTGGGCATGTAGCCCGCCGTCCGCTTGACGAGTCGTCGGCGCGGGGCTCCAATGAGCCACCATGCGACCGCGCCAGCGGTCACTCGCGCATTACCTCGCGGCGGCCGCCATCGCGGCCTGTGCCCTCGCGCTTCGCGTGCTGCTCGAGCCGGTGTGGGGCACCGCGGCGCCGTTCGTCGTGCTCTTTCCCGCCGTCATGCTCAGCGCCTGGATCGGTGGCTTCGGGCCCGGGCTCCTCGCCACCGTCGCCGTCGCCATCGGCGCCGCCTACTTCTGGCTAGAACCTTACCGGGCGTGGAGGCTCGCCAGGCCGACGGACGCCGCGCTGTTGGGTCTCTTCGTCCTGGCCGGCATCGGTCTGAGCCTGCTGACGGAGGCGCTCACCCGCGCGCGAGCCCGGCTCGATGCGCTGCTGGACGCGAGCCCGGTGGGGCTCGGCTTCCACGACGCGGCCCTGCGCTACATCCGCGTGAACCGCGCGCTCGCCGAGATCAACGGCCGGCCGGCCCAGGAGCACGTCGGTCGCACGGGCCGTGAGATCCTCGGCCCGCATGCGGCCGAGGTGGTCCAGCCGATCCTCGCCGAGGTGCTGCGCACCGGACGCGCCGTCCACGTCCCCGCGCTTCGCGTCCAGCTCGAGCGCACCGGCGTCGAGCGCTGGTACACCGTTGCCTACGCGCCGGTTCGCGACGCGGGCGGCCGCGTGTCCGGCGTCGCCGTCTCCGTGAGCGACATCACGGAAACCCAGCAGGCGCAGGAAGCGCTCGACCACGAGCGTGAGCTGCTCCAGACGGTCGTCGACAGTATCCCCGTCATGATCACGCTCTACGAGCCGGGCACGCGCGCGCTGCGCGTGAACCGGGAATTCGAGCGGGTCACCGGCTGGACGTCCGATGACATCGACCGCGACGACTTCATGGCCGCCTGCTTTCCGGAGCCCACGTACCGGGCGCGGGCGCGCGAGCTGATGGAGTCCGCGCAACCGGGCTGGCGTGACCTGACGGTGACCACGAAGGACGGCCGCAGCATCGACACCTCGTGGTCGATGGTGCGGCTGTCCGACGACTCACGCGTCGGCATCGGGCTCGACGTCACCGATCGCAAGCGATACGAGGCCGAGATGCGGACGGCGCGTACGTCGGCGGAGGCCGCCAACCGCGCCAAGGACGAGTTCATCGCCATGCTCGGCCACGAGCTCCGCAACCCGCTCAGCGCCATCTCGGGCGCGGTGGCCGTGCTGCAGCGCGTCGGCAGCCCCGACGAGCCGGCCACGAGCGCGCGCGAGGTCATCGTCCGCCAGACGCAGCACCTGGCGCGCCTCATGGATGACCTTCTCGACGTCGGGCGCGTGATGACGGGCAAGATCGTCCTCGACCAGCGCCCCATCGATCTCCTCGACGCCGCCGAGCGCGTGGTCACCACCATCCGGGCCACCGGACGCGCGGGCCGCCATCGGCTCACGGTGGCGGGGACGCCGGCGTGGGTGGACGGGGACGTGACCCGCATCGAGCAGGTCATCACCAACCTCGTCACCAATGCGCTGAAGTACACCCCGGCCGACGGCAAGATCAGCGTGGTCGTCGGCGACGACGGGCGGGAGTCCATCCTGCGCGTCGCCGACACCGGCCACGGCATCAGCCCGGAGCTGCTCCCGCGGATCTTCGATCTCTTCGTGCAGGGCGCGCAGGCGCCCGAGCGGGCGCAAGGGGGCCTCGGGATCGGGCTCACACTCGTCCGCCGCCTGGTGGAGCTGCACGGCGGTCGCGTCGAAGCGGCCAGCGGCGGCGAAGGCACCGGCAGCATGTTCACCATCGCGTTGCCGCGCCTGCCGGCGCCGCCGGCCCCGACGGCGCCGCCGCGACGGCGCACCGTCCCCCCCCAGCGCACCCTGGTCGTCGAGGACAACGACGACGCGCGCGACATGCTCCGCACGCTCCTCGAGCTGGACGGCCACACGGTGCACGTGGCGGCCAACGGCATCGCGGGGCTCGCGGCCGCCCTGGAGCACCGCCCCGACGTGGCGGTGGTCGACATCGGCCTGCCGGAGATGGACGGCTACGAGGTCGCCCGGAAGCTGCGCGCGAGCGAATCGCTGAAGGCCATCAAGCTGATCGCGCTGACCGGCTACGGCCAGGCGGACGACGCGCGCCGCGCCTACGAGGCCGGCTTCGACCTCCACGTGGTCAAGCCGATCGACCCGGAGCGGCTGGCGGACGCGGTGTTCGCAGTGGTGAGCGGCGCCGGCGGCGGCCTCGGGGTGTCTCCGAGCACGTCAACGTAGGAGATTCGACCGGGCGCGGTATAGAGTTGTGCCGCATGCGCATCGACCGCAAGCGGCTCGAGCGGACCATCGACGAGCTCGGGAAGATCGGCGAGACGCCTCGCGGCGGGCTGACGCGCGTGGCGCTGACCGACGACGACCGCCGCGGCCGCGACCTGATGGTCCGCTGGATGCGCGAGGCCGGCCTGCGCGTCACCGTCGATCAGATGGGCAACATCTTCGGCGAGCGCGCCGGCGCCGAACGGCTCCCGCCCGTCATGATCGGCTCGCACATCGACTCCGTCCCCACCGGTGGCAAGTACGACGGCCAGCTCGGCGTGCTCTGCGGCCTCGAGACCATTCGCGCGCTCGACCAGCACGGCGTCCGCACGCGCCATCCGGTGACGCTCGCCATCTTCACCAACGAGGAGGGCGCGCGCTTCCAGCCGGCGATGATCGCCAGCGGCGTGCTCGCCGGCAAGATCGCGCTCGAGGATGCCTACAACGCCCGCGACAAGGACGGCATCCGGCTCGTCGACGAGCTCGAGCGGATCGGCTATCTCGGCCCCGAGCCGTGCGTGGCGCGGCCGTTTCGCGCCTATCTCGAGCTGCACATCGAGCAGGGGCCGGTGCTGGAGGAGCAAGGCGTCGCGGTCGGGATCGTGGACGGCATCGTGGCCATCTCCTGGTCGCGCCTGACCATCCACGGCGTGCAGGACCATGCGGGGCCGACGCCGATGCGGATCCGCCACGACGCGCTGGTGGCCGCCGCCGACGTGGTGGCCGGGGTGCGGCGCATCGCGCGCGAGCTGGGCGGCGACCTCGTCACCACCGTCGGGAACCTCACCGTGCAGCCGAACATCCCCAACGCCATCCCGGGCAAGGTCACGCTGTCGATCGACCTGCGCGACCCTCGCCGCGAGACGCTGGATGCGGCGCTCGCGCGCGTGGACGCGGTCGTGGAGGAGGCGTGCGCCCGGGAGGGCGTGCGCGGGGAGCTCGAGCACTACTGGCGCGTGCCGTTCACGCCGTTCGCCCCCGACGTGGTGGCCGCCATCGAGCGCGCCGCCGTCGCCAGCGGCGCGCGCCATCGCCACATCCTGTCCGGGGCCGGCCACGACGCGCAGTACATGGCCGCCATCGGACCCGCGGGGATGATCTTCGTGCCCTCGCGCGACGGCCGGAGTCACTGCGAGGAGGAATTCACGCCGATGGACGACATCGAGCACGGCGCCACCACGCTCCTCCTCGCCGCTGTGGACCTTGCGGGCCGCGTCTAGCGCCGGCCGCGCCCGCGCAACCACGAGGAGCCGAATACCGCCTCTCTCAGGCCACCCACGGCGGAGGCGGAAACGGCCCTTCGATACAGAGGAGACCTCATGCACGTGGACCGCTGGACGAAGCTGGTCTTGAGCGTGATCGCGATCGCCCTCACGGCGCTCGCGGCTCACGTGTGGCTCGAGCGGCTGACGCCGACGGCGGCGGAAGCGCAGACGGCCACGCCGAAGCACGACGTCGGCCTGCCCCGGGCCTGGGGCAAGATCGTGAACTTCTCCAACGGAAATCTCTTGATGGAGGCGTCGGACGGCACGATGCGCATCGTCGACCTCGACGGCAAGTCGCCGGAGTACCCGAAGGTGAAGGTGCAGATCCGATGGCAATGAGACGGCTCGCTCCCCTCGCCCTCGTCGTCGCCCTCGCGCTCGCCGGCTGCTACGGCGCCCAGCAGACGCGGCCGGACAATCCGGTCGCCGTCGGCAGCCTGAAACCGGTCGTGGAGGACAAGGACGCCGGTCTGGTGGGTCTGGCCCCCGGATTCAACGTGAAGAGCTATCAGGTCATCGCGGTGGAGCCGTTTCCGGTGACGGATCCGGCCATCAAGGACGAGCGGGACCGCAAGCTCGCCTCGTCGATGTCGACGTTTCTCCAGGGCGAGCTCGTGCGCCGACTGCGCGAGACCGGCGTGTTCACCCGCGTCGTGAACCTGGCCGAGACCACCATGCCGGCGGCACAGGAGCGAACGCTGAAGCTCCAGGGCACCATCACGCGCCTCGGCGAGGGCTCGCAGGCGCTGCGCATGATGTGGGGCGCCTACGGCGCGGGCCGCACGCGAACCCAGGTGGAGATGCGGTTCGTCGACACCCGCACCGGGGACGTCAAGCTGGTGACCGCCGACCGCCGCATCGCCTCCGTCGGCATGTGGGGCGGCGACAGCAAGGATCACCTCAAGGAGTCGTACGACGACATGGCGCGCGACCTCGCCAAGTTCATCGCGCGCCTGTCGCGCGGCGAGACCCCCGCGGCCAAGTAACGTGGGGGGCCCCGAAATGGCCCCCCACACCCCCCGACG
>DATBJF010000138.1:0-61604 GCA_036556545.1 Candidatus Methylomirabilota bacterium | reverse complement strand
GTCCGTTTGCGGTGCCAGAACTTCGTCATGTCTTCCTCCTGTGTTTTTTTGGAATCCTGCTTCTGTTCGGCAGTGGGCGAATGCAGGTGGCATGCCGGACCAGTATGGGCGTGAAAACTCTAGAACATTTAATAATTTATGCTCACGCCCCGGGGTGGCGGGCAGCGCGGCGGGACAGTTCTCGGCGGCGGACAGACAAAAAACGTCAGTTGGCAGAGTCGGACTTGGGCGCTGGATGCCCGCGGCCTCTCAGTCCATACTTCTGGAGCTTGTAGCGGAACTGCCGAAAGCTGAGCCGCAGCAACTCGGCGGCGCGCACCTGAAGGCCGCCCGCACGGTCCAGCGCGAGCCGAATGTAGCGGGACTCGACGGCGGCCAGAAGACCCTCGAGGTCCATCCCTCCCGCCGGGATGTCGACCGGGAACTCACCCGGCTCCGACGGCTGCGCCAGGTGACGAGGAAGCGAATCGGGCGTGATCTGCTCCCCGCTTCCCAGGACGATGGCGCGCTCGATGACGTTCTCGAGCTCGCGAATGTTGCCGGGCCAGTGATAGCGCTCGAGAACACCGAGCGCCTCCGGCGCGATCCCGGCGATCGTTTTGCCCACGTCCTTCGCGATGCGTCCGATGAAGTGGGCGACGAGGATCGGGATGTCGTCCGTGCGTTCGCGCAGCGGAGGCAGGTCAATGGGAATGACGTTCAGCCGATAGTACAGATCCTCTCTCAGCACTCCGTCCGTCATCGCCTTGCCCAGATCGCGGTTGGAGGCGGCGATCAGCCGGACATCGACCTTGACGTCGCGGGTGTCGCCGACACGCCGGATCGAGCGCTCCTGGATCGCGCGAAGCAACTTGACCTGAACGGTGGGTGAGACCTCGGTGATCTCGTCCAGGAACAGCGTGCCGCCGTCGGCGGCCAGGAACAGACCTTCCGTGCTCTGCACGGCACCCGTGAAGGCCCCCTTAACGTGCCCGAAGAGCTCGGATTCCATCAGCGTCTCCGGAATGGCGCCGCAGTTCACGGAGATGAAGGGGGCGCTCCGTCGGCTCGACTCCTGATGGACGGCGCGCGCCACGAGCTCCTTGCCCGTGCCGCTTTCACCGGTGATCATGACGGTGGAACCGCTGTCGGCGGTCTTGCGGATGGTCTCGAAAACCTCCAGCATGCGGCGGCTCTTGCCGACGAAGCTGTCGAAACCGCGCTCCGTCCGCAGCTGGCGCTTCAGCTCGCGATTCTCGTCCTGCAGTCGCTTGCGCTCGAGGGCATTGGCGATCGTGAGCTTCAGCTCATCCAGCTTGAACGGCTTGGTCACGTAATCGTAGGCGCCGAGCTTCATCGCCTCCACGGCTGTCTCGGTGGAGGCGAAGGCCGTCACCACGAGCACGACAGTGTGCGGTGAGTGCTCCTTGGCCGCGCGCAGTACGGCCAGCCCGTCGACCTTGCGCATCCGCAGGTCGGTGATGACCAGATCGAACACGTCGGCCGCCTTCAGCGTCTGGATGGCCGCCTCGCCGCCGTCGGCCTGGGTCACGTCGTAGCCGACCTGCCGCAGCATGATGCCGAGGAGCTCACGCATGCTTTGCTCGTCGTCGACGACGAGGACGCGTGCCTCAGCCATGGCGGGCGGGGATCCGGGCCGTGAAGGTGCTGCCACCGCCCGGCGTCGACTCGACGTCGATCTCGCCGCCGTGGTCCTTCAGGATGCGGTGAACCAGGGCCAGCCCGAGACCGCTGCCGCCGGGCTTGGTGGAAAAGAACGGCTCGAAGAGGTGCGCCATGTCGTTGCTGCCGATGCCGTCGCCGGAGTCTTCGATGCGCACGACGAGCGACCCGTCGATGACGCCGGCCGTCACGCGGAGCTCCCCGCCCTCCGGCATCGCCTGCACGGCATTGAGGCAGAGATTCCACAGCGCCTGGCGGAACTGCTGCGGATCGACCTCCCACGTGAGCGACGCCGGCAACTCGCGGACGACCTTCAGCGTGCCGGGCGTGGCGCGATGCTCCAGGAGCACCAGCACCTCGTCGATCGTTTCGCACACGTTCACCGCCGCACGGGCGAGCGGAGCCGGCCGCGCGTACTCCAGGAAGTCGCGGAGGATGGCGTTGAGCCGCCCGGATTCCTTCAGGACGATGTCGGCCAGTCGCTCGCGCAGTTCCCCGCCCGGTCCCTGGCTCACGAGCACTTCGATGGCGCCGGTGAGCGAGGCCAGCGGGTTTCGAATCTCGTGCGCGATGTTCGCCGACATTCGCCCCAGCGTAGCCAGACGGTCCGCGTGCCGGAGGCGCTCCTCCATGGCGCGGATCGCCGAGAGGTCATCGCACGCGCAGATCAGGCCGAGGCGCTCGCCGTCTCCGTCCAAGAGCGGCGAAAAGGTCATCCGCACCGGAATTCCGGGACCCGCGTCACGCTGTAACGTGAGCTCATGCCGGGTGGTCACACCGTGGCCCGCGTCGACGGCCGTTTGGATGGACGAGAGTGACACGACATCGCCGACGACGGCACGCCACGGGCGACCGATCGCGCGTGCCACAGGAACGCCGGTCATGACCGACGCCGCCCGGTTGAATGCCGTGATCGTCTCCGCGCGGTCGATGGCGATGAGCCCTGTGCCCACCGACTCGAATACCAGGTCCTTGAAGGCCTTCAGATTCTCGAGGCTCTTGCGCTGGGCTTCGAGCTCGGCGCGCGTCGAGCGAAATCGCTCGGCAAGGCCGCCCGCGACGATGGCCACCACCAGGAACGTCGCCGCGTTGGCGAACATGGTCAGAATCTCGAGCGCAGTTTCTTCCTCGGGCACCTCGAACAGCGCCGTGACCGGTACGACCGTTCGAGCGAACACGAGCGCCGTGTAGAGGGCGGAGGCGATGGCGGCGATGGTGAGGCCTCCGGTACGGGACAGCGTGACGCACCCCGCCGTGACGAGCATCACGTAGAGGAACGCGAACATCGACCTTCCGCCGCCGGTGGACGCGACGACCGCCGTCACGATGGCGACGTCCAGCAGCGAGATCAACCAGGCCTGCCGCCGCGGTCGCACGTTCGGCCGCGAGAGGAGCAGGACCACCGACGAGAGCACGACGATGGCGAGCGCGAGGCCGAGCACGGCGTGATTTCTGCCGGGCATCAGCTCGTCGGGCAGGAGGGATCCCAGGGGCAGCAAGACCCCGGCCACTCCCAGTCGGGCCCAGAGGACACCGCGCAGCAGCGGAGTGGCGTCGAAGTCCTTCATGCCATGACGCGTCCGATCACTTGACGAGCGTCACCAGCTTGAAGATGGGCAGGTACATCGCGACCACGATGCCACCCACGACGACGCCCAGGAAGACGATCATGATCGGCTCGAGGAGCGAGGTGAGCGCTGTCACGGCGGCATCGACTTCGTCATCGTAGAAGTCGGCGATCTTGCCCAGCATCGCATCGAGAGCGCCGGTGTTCTCGCCGACGCTGATCATGTGCACGACCATGGGTGGGAATACGGGCGTGGTCTTCAGCGGCTCCGCCAGCGTTCCGCCCGCGGTGACGTGCTGCCGTGCCTGCAGCACGGCCCGCTCCACCACGCGGTTGCCGGAGGACCGCGCCGTGATGAGGAGGCCCTCCAGAATGGGCACGCCGGATGAGATCAGCGTTCCAAGCGTGCGCGTGAACCGGGCAACCGCGACCTTGCGGATCAACATGCCGATCACGGGCACCTTCAGCGCGAATGTGTCGATGATCGTGCTGCCCTTGTCCGTCTGGTAGTAGCGCTTGAGCCCGTAGACGGTCGCGCCGGCGCCGGCCAGCATGAACAGGATGTACTTGCGCGTGAAGTCGGACATCCACATGACGATCTTGGTGGGCAGCGGGAGGTCGGCCCCCATGTTCTTGAACATGTTGGCGAATGTCGGGAGGACGAAGATCATCATGAAGATGATGACGAGACACGCCACGCCGATGATCGTGATCGGATAGACCATCGCGCTCTTGACCTTGGCCTTCAGCTTCGCCGCCTTCTCGATGTATCCGGACAGACGCTGCAGGACGACGTCGAGCACACCGCCGGATTCGCCGACGGCCAGCATGTTGACGAAGAGGTTGTCGAATGTCTTCGGATACTTTCCGAACGACTCGGCCAGCGTCGCGCCGCCTTGCACATCGGCGGCGATGCGGGCCGTTACATCGCGCAGCACCTTGGACTCGCTCTGCTCGGAGAGGATCTGCAGCGACTGCGCGATCGGAAGACCGGCGTCGACCATGGTCGAGAACTGACGGGTGTAGATGGCGAGCTGCTTGTCCTTGACCTTGCCCGCCAGCTTCTTGGTGGTCGAGGTCGCCGTGCCGGGGGTGGCGACCGCCGCTGCCTTGCCCTGCTTTTCCCGCACGGCGGTGGCGACGATACCTCTCGCCCGCAACGCCGCCACGGCCGCGGGCCGGCTGTCGGCCTCGATGTCGTCGGCGACCATTCGCCCACCCGCGCGCCCTTTGTACGCGAATACCGCCATACGGAACGCCCTCCGCTAAGACAGCGTCACGCGCACCACTTCCTCGACCGTCGTGGTGCCCTCCAGAACCTTCACCAGGCCCGCCTGCCGCAGTGTCTTCATTCCGTCTCGCTGGGCCTGCTCTCGAAGCTCCGCGGTCGACGCGCTTTTCAGAATCATGTCACGAAGGGCCTCGGTGATCGGCATGACTTCATAGATGGCGACCCGCCCCTTCATGCCGGTGAAATTGCAGGTCGAGCAGCCCTTGCCGCGATAGAACGTCGCCTGGCCCAGGCCCTGCGGGACGTGGCCATAGGGGACGAGGTCCTCTTCCTTGCCCTCGATCGGCTGCTTGCAGTCTTTGCAGATACGCCGGCCGAGGCGCTGGGCCAGGACCACCAGCAGGGCGGACGAGAGCAGGAAGGGCTGGATTCCCATGTCGAACAGCCGGGCCACCGTGGAGGGGCAGTCATTCGTGTGCAGGGTGGTGAACACCAGGTGACCGGTGAGCGCCGCCCGGATCGAGATCTGGGCTGTTTCGAGGTCGCGGGTCTCGCCGACGAGGATGACGTCGGGGTCCTGCCGGAGAAACGATCGCAGGACCGCTGCGAACGTCCGGCCGACGTTGTCGTTGACCTGCACCTGGTTGACGCCCTTCAGGTTGTACTCGACCGGGTCCTCCGCGGTCATGATGTTGTGCTCGGGCGAGTTGATGGTCGAGATGGCCGAATACAGCGTGGTCGTCTTGCCCGAGCCGGTCGGGCCCGTGATCAGGACCATGCCATATGGCTGGTGGATCGCCTGGTTGAACTTCTCGTAGCTCCACGCGTCGAATCCCAGCTTCGTGAGATCGAGCTGGAGCGCGTCCTTGTCCAGGATTCGGAGGACCGCCTTCTCGCCAAAGATGGTCGGCAGGATCGACACGCGGAAGTCGATCTCCCGCTGACCGTAGCGCAGCTTGATGCGGCCGTCCTGCGGCACGCGGCGCTCGGAGATGTCGAGGTTGGCCATGATCTTCAGGCGCGAGATGATCGCGGCCTCCAGGCGCTTCGGCGGCGCGAGCATCTCGTGCAGCACGCCGTCGATACGGAACCGGATGCGGAACACCTTGTCGTAGGGCTCCCAGTGCAGGTCGGAGGCGCCCTTGCGGATTGCGTCGACGAGGACCATGTTCACGAGCTTGACGACGGGGGCCTCTTCGGACGACTCCTTGAGCTCGAAGATGTCGACTTTCGCCGATTCGTCTTCGGTGCCCTCGACGACCTCGACGTTGCCCACCTCGGCCGTGATCTCGCTCAGCATGTCGGTCATCGAGGACGTCGGGGCCTCGTAGTACTTTTCGATGCCCTTCCGGATGGCCGCCTGCGGGGCGACGACGGGCAGGATCTGGAGATTCGTCATGAAGGCGATATCATCCAGGGCGAACACATTCGTCGGATCGGCCATCGCGAGCGTCAGCGTCCCGCCGATCCGCTTGACCGGGAGCACCTCGTACTTCAGCGCGATCGCCGTCGGAACCAGCCGCAAGGTCTCCGCGTCGATCTCCACGCGGTCCAGGGTGATGGACGGGATGCCGTACTGACGGGACAGGAAGCCGATGAGCTGCTCTTCGGTGATGAAGCCGAGCTTGACGAGGATGGATCCGAGCTTTTCGGTTTTGCCCTTCTGATCGCCGAGCGCCTGCTTGAGTTGGACGTCGGTGATCAGCCCCTCGGCGACCAGGAGGTCCCCGAGACGCCGCGTCTGGGGCTGCCCGGTCTTTGGCTGCGCCATCTCAATTTATTACTGTAGCCCAGCCTTTCGCTTCAACGTCTCGGTAAAGGCACGGTACGCATCGTCCTGATAGAGGACGAAAAGTACCCGTTTCAGCGATGTTTTGCCGGTCTTGAGGTGGGCGAGGACGCTCTCCAGCATGGCCTCCGCCGCCGCCGCCGGGGCAACATGGCCGACGCCGGTGCCGAGCGCGGGGAGCGCGATCGACGTCAGCCGATGCTTTTCCGCGACGGCCAGCACCGCGCGCGTTGCCTTGGCGACGGTGTCGGCGTTGGTCTTGAGATCGGCGCCCATGACAGCGGCGTGAATGACGTGGGTCGCGATCAGGTTGCCGCCCGGCGTCAACACGGCCTCCCCGACCTCTATCGGCCCTTGCCGTGTCGCCTCTTCCTCGATGATGACCCCGCCCTTGCGCTTGATGGCGGCCGCCACACCGGTGGTCATCGTGAGCAGGCTGTTGGCCGGATTGACGACGGCGTCCACCTCGCGATCCGTGATGTCACCGCGCTCGATCGAGACGGTGGCGCCGCCTACCTTGGCCCTCATCGCCCGGGCTCCTGCGCCTTCGCGGCTTGCCACGAGCGCTCGAGCTCTTCCGGAGACGCGGCGCCTACCGACTTTCCGCGGGCATGGAGCTCGCCCTCGAGCGTGAGGAACCGCCGGCGGAACTTCTCGATCGCGCAATGGAGCGCGTCCTCGGCGTCGATCGACGCCAGGCGCGCTACGTTGACCACCGAGAACAGCACGTCGCCGATCTCCTCTTCCAGGCGCGCACGATCGTCGGCGCGCAGAGCGGCGGCCGCCTCGCGGCATTCCTCTTCGACCTTGGTCCAGGCGGCGCGCGCGTCGGGCCAGTCGAAGTTGACGCGGGCGGCCTTCGAGGTGACCCTCTGCGCGCGAATCAGCGACGGCAGCGCCCGTGGCACTCCGTCGATGACCGATCGCGGCGTGCCCGACTCCTGCGCCTCCCGTTGCTTCATCTTCTCCCACTGCGCCAATGCCTCGTGCGGCGTCCCGACCACGGCACCGCCGAAGACGTGAGGATGGCGCCGGGTCATCTTGTCGGCGAGGCGAGCCAGCACGTCGGCGATGGCGAACTCCTGCCGCTCGGCGGCGATCTGCGCGTGGAAGATGACCTGAAACAACAGATCGCCTAGTTCCTCCTCGAGTGCCGACGAGCGCCCCGACTCGATCGCTTCCAGGACCTCATAGGCTTCTTCGATCAGGAAGGGCTTCAGAGACTCGCGAGTTTGCTGCCGATCCCACGGGCATCCCCCGGCTCCGCGCAGACGATCCATGATCTCGACGAGCCGCTCGAACAAAACACCGGGGGACTGGGTCATGATCGATTCCTGAGGGTGAAGCGATTATACAGCACGGGTTTGCGCGTGTGCTAGGCTCCGCCCGATGGGACAAGAGCCCGACGAGGGATTCAAGGTCACCGATAGACGACGACGCGAGGACGAGCGTCCTCGAGAGCGGGGTGCGGCGTCAGCTGACCGGCAGGCTACTCCGCCTCCCGCCGGGAGCCCGACGGAGAAGCGGAGCCTGACCGATCTGTTCATGATGCTCGCCAGCGAGGCCTTCGTCGCGCTGGGCGTGGCGCCCGATCCGGCCACCGGCGAGCGCCAGCAAGTGTTGCCTCATGCCGCCGAGATGATCGACCTCCTGCTCCTGCTTCGCGAGAAGACCGAAGGCAACCGGACCGCCGACGAGACGCAGGTGCTCGACGACGTGCTCTACGATCTGCAGCTCACGTACGTTCGCGCGACGACGTCGGCCGGATAACGGCGCGCCCGGCCTGAATCCGGACGTCTCCCACCGCCGCCGGGAGCGGCACGCGCACGAATCGCAGCCGCGCCGGCTCCACCAGGAGACGGAGCACGGCCGCCGGGACGCGCTGCTGGCCGATGGTGAGCCGTCGGACGTCCAGTCGTAGCTGCGGTTGCGGTTCACGCTCGAACCGCGCGCGGGATTCGAGCTGCAGCCACACCGGGCGCGCGCTCCATTGCGGCGGCAGTAGGCCCTGCGCGAGGCCGAGCGGGGATTCGGCGAGAAGCTGCCCGAGCGTGGTCCGTCCGGCGATATCGATTCTGTCGCCGTCGCGAAGGAAGATGACCGGATCATCGAAAGGGAGGTCGCGGGGGTCAATATTCCGCGAGACGAACGCGGTGATCTCGGCCTCGCTTATCACCACGGGCTCCCGGCCGGCGCCCCGGACAAGGCGAAACAGCTTCTGCTGGACGCGCGCCGCGTCCTCCGGCGTCGGCCGTATTCGCACGACGGCGGGGTCCTCGAGCGCGCGGGACGTTCCCCACACCGACGTTCCGAGCGTCGCGAGGAGCCCGATCATCACCAGGCTGGTCAGGCATCCGGTACAGCCCACCCGCACCGCAGCAGACTAACCCGGAACCCTTCAAACAGCCGACGCCGATTGGCATGAGTTGACAGCTTCAGACTCACCTGATATAAGAAAGCCGTACTCAATACCAGCGGCCGGCTGGAAGCGCCGGCGAGGAATGGAATGAAGGAGGTCGCTATGAACGTGGAGCGTTGGCGTCCGTTTGGTGCGTCGATGGATCGGTGGGGCGGCGTGTCGGACATCCAGGGTGAGGTCAACCGCCTGTTCGACAACTTCTTCGGCCGGCCGACGGGGTCGGGAGCCGCAAGCCGCAGCTGGGCCCCCGCGGTCGATCTGTACGAGACGAAGGACGATCTGGTCCTGGCGATGGAGGTTCCCGGCGTGCGCGAAAAGGACGTGACCGTCTCGATCACCGGTGACCTGCTTTCCATCAAGGGCGAGCGTCGCTTCGAGCACGACGTCAAGGAACAGCAACTCCTCCACGTCGAGCGTGCGTACGGCAAGTTCGAGCGGCTCATCCAGCTGCCGATGCCGGTCCAGGCCGACAAGGTCAAGGCGTCGTACCGTGACGGCGTGCTCCAGGTGAAGCTGCCGAAGACGGAAGAGATCAAGCCGAAGGAAATCAAGGTCGACATCCTGTAAGTGGGTGCGACCACGCGTGGCGTCACGCCACGCGTGGTCGCCTGACTACGAACGAAAGAAAGAAGGACGCGGACATGGCGAAGGTGATCGGCATCGACCTCGGGACGACGAACTCCGTGGTCTCAGTGGTAGAGGGCGGCAATCCGACAGTCATCGCGAACCAGGAAGGCAGCCGTCTCACCCCCTCGGTGGTCGGCTTCACGAAGGACGGCGAGATCCTCGTCGGCCAGGTCGCCAAGCGACAGGCGATCACGAATCCCGAGAACACCGTCTTCTCGATCAAGCGCTTCATGGGTCGCCGCTACGACGAGGTCTTGCAGGAGATCAAGCTCGTCCCCTACAAGGTCGTGAAGGCGCCGAACGGCGACGCGCGTGTCGAGGTCCGGGGCAAGCAGTACTCGCCGCCGGAGATCTCCGCCATGATCCTTCGCAAGCTCAAGGAGGCCGCGGAGGCCTATCTCGGTGAGAAGGTGACCCAGGCCGTCATCACCGTGCCGGCGTACTTCAACGACAGCCAGCGCCAGGCGACCAAGGACGCCGGCAAGATCGCCGGGCTCGAAGTCCTGCGCATCATCAACGAGCCGACGGCGGCCGCGCTCGCCTACGGGCTCGACAAGAAGAAGGACGAGACGATCGCGGTCTACGACCTCGGCGGTGGGACGTTCGACGTCTCCATCCTCGAGATCGGCGACGGCGTCTTCGAGGTGAAGGCGACCAACGGTGACACGCACCTCGGAGGCGACGATTTCGACCAGCGCGTGATGGACTGGATCGCCGAGGAGTTCAAGAAGGAGCACGGCATCGATCTGCGCAAGGACCGCATGGCCCTGCAGCGACTGAAGGAGGCGGCCGAGCGCGCCAAGATCGAGCTGTCGACCACCGTCCAGACGGAGATCAATCTGCCGTTCATCACGGCCGATGCGACGGGGCCGAAGCACCTCGTGCTGACGCTCACGCGGGCGAAGCTCGAGTCCCTGGTGGCCGACCTCGTGGACCGCACTCTCGGTCCCTGCCGCCAGGCGATGCAGGACGCTTCCACCAGCGCCAAGGACATCCAGGAGGTCATCCTGGTCGGCGGCCAGACGCGGATGCCGAAGGTGCAGGACGTCGTGAAGCAGATGTTCGGTCGCGATCCGCACAAGGGCGTCAATCCGGACGAGGTGGTCGCGGTGGGCGCGGCGGTGCAGGGCGCGGTTCTCACCGGCGAGGTGAAGGATCTCCTGCTGCTGGACGTGACTCCACTGTCGCTCGGTATCGAGACGCTCGGCGGTGTGATGACGACGCTGATCCAGCGCAACACCACGATCCCGACCAAGAAGAGCGAGACGTTCACGACAGCCGCGGACAACCAGTCGTCCGTCGAAGTGCACGTCCTCCAGGGTGAGCGGCCGATGGCTCGCGACAATCGCACGCTCGGCCGCTTCCACCTCGACGGGATTCCGCCGGCTCCACGGGGCGTTCCTCAGGTCGAGGTCACGTTCGACATCGACGCCAACGGCATTCTGAACGTGTCGGCGAAGGACACGGCGACCGGCAAGCACCAGAACATCACGATCACGGCCTCGTCCGGCCTCAGCAAGGACGAGATCGACAAGATGGTGAAGGAAGCGGAGTCGAATGCCGCCGACGACACACGCCGCAAGCAGGAGATCGAGGTTCGCAACCAGACGGACTCCCTCGTGTACTCGACGGAGCGCACGCTGTCGGAGCATGGCAGCAAGCTCGGAGAATCCGACCGCAAGGCTGTCGACGACGCGTTGGCCGAGGCCAAGGAGGCGCTGAAGACCGACGACGTCGATCGCATGAAGCGTGCTCAGGAGGCGCTGTCCAAGGCATCTCACAAGCTGGCCGAGATCATGTACCGCGAGGCCCAGAGCCAGGCGCAGGCCGGCGGCGCCGGGCAGCCCGGCGGACAGGCGTCGGGCTCGCAGCAGGCGGGCACGTCCTCGGGACCGAAGGAGGGTGAGGTCGTCGATGCCGAGTTCGAGGACCTCGGGGAGAAGAAGTAGGCGATGCGTCGGGATTACTACGCGGTGCTCGGCATCGCGGCGACGGCGGGACCGCGCGAGATCCGGCAAGCCTATCGCCGGCTCGCGCGGCAGTACTCGCCCGACGTCAACTTCTGGGATGTCAGCGCCCGGGGGCTCTTCGAAGAAATTGCCGAAGCGTATCGCGTTCTGAACGACCCGGACGCGCGCGCTCTCTATGACCGCTTCGGCGGTCGTCAGGATGCGGTCGAGGCCGGCCGCCGGGGTGAAGACGCCCATGTGGCCATCGAGGTCGGCTTCGGGGACGTCGTCCGCGGCGTTGCCGTGGACGTGCCGGTCCCGCGGTTCTCGCCGTGTCCGGCCTGCGAAGCTCACGGACGCACCGCCGCCGGCCTGTGCGAGACATGCGGCGGCCGCGGTGTCCGACGCGCGGTCGACGTGGTCGACATCGCGATTCCGCCCGGTGTGGATTCCGGAACGCAAGTGCGCGTGGCGGAGGCAGGGCACGCCGCGCCGTTCGGCGGGCCGCGCGGCGACCTGATCGTCAGCACCCGCGTCCGCGAGCACCCGTTTTTCACGCGCAAAGGCGACAACGTCCACTGCGAGATTCCGATTACCGTGTGGGAGGCGCTTCGGGGCGCGCGCGTTCACGTTCCGACGCCTCAGGGTCGGGCCGTTCTCGTCGTGCCGCCGGCGACCGCGGCCGGCACGGTGTTTCGATTGCGGGGACAGGGTGTGCCTCGGCTCGCCGCCGATGTCCCCGGCGACCTCTTCGTCACCATTCGGATCGACATGCCGAGCGGCCTCGACGCGCGGACGGACGAGCTCGTCAGGGAGCTCGAGCGCCTGCTGCCCGGTTCGCCGCGCGACGGCCTCGACCGCTATCGAGGAGGCGCGGCATGACGGATCGGGGCAAGCCGCTCTACATGATCGGTGTCGTGGCCGACATGCTGAATGTCCATCCCCAGACGCTGCGGTTCTACGAAAAGAAGGGCTTCGTACGGCCGAGCCGTACCGAGGGACAAACGCGCATGTACTCGGCCGAGGACGTCGAGGAGATCGCGCGACTACTCCGGCTCACCCGCGACCTGGGGGTGAATCTCGCCGGCGTCGAGATCGTCTTAAAGATGAGACGCCGGATGCTCGATATGCAGAAGCAGATCGAAGACCTCGTGAGCTACGTCCGCGAAAGCGGCGCAGAGGAACGGCCACCGCGCGACGGACAACCCCCGCGCGAGGCGCTCGTTCGCGCGGCGTCCGGGCAGCTCGGCCCGGTCGATCTGTTCTGAGAAAGCAGGGACACCGTCGATGGCAGAGGTGAAGAAGGACAAGGAGCAGCTCGTACCCGACATCCTCGCGATGCTCCCGCTCCGCGGCACGGTGCTGTTTCCGCAGGCGGTGATGCCGCTCGGCGCCGGACGGAGGTCGTCCGTGCGTCTGATCGAAGAGGCCGTGCAGGCCGGCCGGCTGGTCGGCACCGTCGCTCAGCGCGACCCCTCCGACGACGCGCCGACGCGCGCTGGACTGCACGATGTCGGTACGGTCACCGTGATCCACAAGGCGCTGAAGCAGCCGGACGGCTCCCTGCGCATCGTGGCGCAGGGACTCGGCCGATTCCGGATCGTGGAGATGGTGCAGACCGAGCCGTATCTCAAGGCGCGCATCGAACCCATCCCCGACGAGGAGCCGGCCGACGACGTCGAGGTCCAGGCGCTCACGCGCAGCGTGACGTCGCTGTTCCAGAACGTGGTCGCGCTTTCGCCCACGCTGCCGGACGAGCTGACCGGCGTCATCGCCAACGTCGATGGGCCGGGCGCCCTCGCCGATTTCGTCGCCGCGTCGCTGCCGGGCCTGACGCTTGCGCTGAAGCAGGAGCTGCTCGAGACCGCGTCGGTGAAGGAGCGCCTGTCGAAGCTCGCGACGGCGCTTGGCAAGGAAGCCGAGGTGCTGCAGCTCGGGAGCAAGATCCAGTCCGAGGTCCAGTCCGAGATGTCGAAGACGCAGCGGGAGTACTACCTGCGCGAGCAGCTCAAAGCGATTCAGAAGGAGCTCGGTGACGGTGACGACCGCGCGCAGGAGATCGACGGCCTCCGCGCGAAGATCGAGGCGGCCGGCATGCCGGACGAGGCGCGCGCGGAGGCGCTGCGCGAGCTGGATCGGCTGGCCAAGATGCCGCCGGCGGCCGCCGAGTACACGGTGGCGCGTACGTATATCGACTGGCTGGTGGCGATGCCGTGGACGCAGGAGACGACCGATGACGTCGACATCGCCAGGGCCCGCGGGACGCTCGACGAGGACCACGAGGGCCTCGAGAAGATCAAGGACCGGATCCTCGAGTACCTCGCGGTCAAGAAGATCCGGCCCGAAGGCAAGGACCCGATCCTCTGTTTCGTCGGTCCGCCAGGCGTCGGCAAGACCTCGCTGGGGAAGTCGATCGCGCGGGCGCTCGGCCGGAAGTTCCACCGCATCTCGCTCGGCGGCATGCGGGACGAGGCCGAGATCCGCGGTCACCGCCGGACGTACATCGGCGCCCTCCCCGGGCAGATCGTGCAGGGCCTGCGGCGCGCCGGCACCAAGAATCCGGTGCTGATGCTCGACGAGATCGACAAGCTCGGGATGGATTTCCGAGGCGACCCGGCCTCGGCCCTGCTCGAGGTGCTCGATCCCGAGCAGAACTCGACGTTCCGCGACCACTATCTGGACGTGCCGTTCGATCTTTCGCGCGTGCTGTTCATCACCACCGCGAACGTCATCGACACCGTCCCCGGTCCGCTGCGCGACCGGATGGAGATCATCCCGCTCGCCGGATACACGGAGGAGGAGAAGGTCGCCATCGCACAGAAGCATCTGGTGCCGAAGCAAGCGCGCGAGCATGGCCTGACGGCGGGGGTGGACGTCACCTTCGTGCCGGAGGCCCTCCGACTCATCGCCCGCGGCTACACGCGCGAGGCGGGCGTGCGCAGCCTCGAGCGTGAGATCGCTTCGGTGTGCCGCAAGCTCGCCCGCCGCCGTGCGGAGGGACAGGCGGAGCCCGTGCGCGTGACGCCCGACCTTGTCACGAGCTCGCTCGGCGTTCCGCGCTTCGAGCTCGAGGAAGTCGAGGAGCGGACGCGCGTTCCCGGTGTTGCAACCGGTCTGGCGTGGACGCCTGCCGGCGGCGACGTGCTGTTCGTCGAGGCCACACGGATGCCCGGCAAGCACACGCTGACGTTGACCGGCCAGCTGGGCGACGTCATGAAGGAGTCCGTGCAGGCCGCACTGTCATGGGTCCGGTCGCACGCCCGCGAGCTCGACATCGACCCGAACTTCTGGGATCGCTCGGACGTGCACGTGCACGTGCCGGCCGGCGCCATTCCGAAGGACGGTCCTTCGGCCGGGGTGACGATGGCCACGGCGCTGGTGTCACTCTTGACCGGTCGTCCGGTTCGCGCCGGCCTCGCGATGACGGGGGAGCTGAGCCTGTCGGGGCGGGTCCTCCCCGTCGGGGGTATCAAGGAGAAGGTGCTCGCCGCTCACCGCGCCGGGATCCGGACTGTGGTTCTGCCCAAGCGGAACGAGAAGAACCTGCTCGAAGACGTGCCGGGCGCGGTACGCGACGTCATGACGGTGCGGCTCGCCGAGTCGGTGGAGGACGTCCTGGAGGCTGCCCTCGAGCAGCCCCAGGGCACCCCCCTGGCCACCGCGGCTGCCGCATAACTCTCGGCATTCATTGACGCCTCGGATGCCGCCGAGGCCCGCTCGGCCGATCGGGGCAGATCGGCTACTATTGATCCGTGATCTCATTGCTACGCTCGATTGCGGTCACGGCGGTGATCGCGACGGCGTCACCGGCCGCGGCGGAGGTATTCCGCTTGAAGGCCGCGGACGGGACCGTCCACTTCACGAACGCGCCGACTGATCCGCAGTACCGCCGGATGGAAGGGAGCGTCACGACCGGATCCGAGGCCGGCTGGCTCCGGCTTCCGAAGGGCGACACGCGGCCGTACCTGAACGAGATCCTCGAGGCGTCGAGCCGCTACGGCGTACCGGACCAGCTCGTGACCGCGGTGATCCGCGCGGAATCCGGATTCAATCCGCGCGCCGTCTCGCGCAAGGGCGCCCAGGGGCTCATGCAGCTGATGCCGGCCACGGCGTCGAATCTCGGCGTCCGAAACTCGTTCGACCCGCGCGAGAACATCCAGGGCGGCGTGCGGCACCTCCGCGGTCTCATCGACCGGTTCCCAGGCAACCTGCCGCTCGCCATCGCCGCCTACAACGCGGGGGAGAAGGCCGTGCTGACGTACGGCGGTATTCCGCCGTATCCGGAGACCCAGGACTACGTCGGCAAGGTCCTGCGTTATTACGGCATGCCGGTAGGGGGGGTCACGTTCCCGACCCAGGTCTTCCAGACGATTTCGCGGGACGGGACCGTGACGTACTCCAACATCCCGCCTCGCGGGCGCCGGTAGCCGTCTCTCAGCGCAGCAGCTTCGACACCTCGCGGAACGCCTCCGTATCCGAGCTTCCCAGGAGCTGAAACACGACGGTTTCCGTCGACGTGATGACCGCGCCCGCCTGGCGAGCCTGGGCGAGGCCGACGTCCATCGTCGCCGCGCGTCGCGAGCACACGGCGTCGGCGACGACGGACACCCGGTAGCCCTTTCCGAGGAGGTCGAGCGCGGTGAGAAGGACACACACGTGCGCCTCCACGCCCGTCAGGATGACCGGCTCCGCGGCGTGGTTCGCGAGGCGATCGGCGAAGCCGGTCGCACCACAGGCCGAGAAGGACGTCTTCTCGATTGCCGGCGTGTCGCCGAGGAGGACGCGGAGCTCCGGCAAGGTGCGACCGAGGCCCTTGGGATATTGCTCGGTGACGATGATCGGGGTGTCGAGCCGCCGGGCGGCGGTGAGGAGGATCTTGAGATTGCGAACCATGTCGTCACGCCGCTCGGCGTCCATGGCGGCGAAGAGCCGTTCCTGCACATCGGTCACGACGAGTACCGGCTGCGTCATGGCGGACCTCCGCTCCGGGTTCGAGGCGGGCGTCATTGTCTCACGGCCTCACGGACGCCAGCGCCGGTCGAGGCCGCGATACTGAAGGGCTTCGGCACAGTGCTCCGCGTCCACCGTCGGTGAGCCCGCCAGATCCGCGATCGTCCGCGCGACCTTCAGCGCGCGGTCGTGACCGCGCGCGGACAGGCCGAGCCGCGTCATGGCCGCCGTCAGCAGCCGCTGGCCCTCGACGGCGATGGCGCCGACGCGCCGGATCTGGCGCGGTGTGAGCTCCGCGTTGAGCCGCACGCTGGTCGGCCCGAAGCGCTCGCGCTGGCGCTGCCGCGCCAGCGCCACGCGGGCGCGCACGGTGGCCGTGTCGTCGCCGCGGCCTCCCTGCGCGAACTCGTCGCCGCCGACGGCGGGCAGCTCGACCTGGAGATCGATCCGGTCGAGCAGTGGCCCCGAGATGCGCCCGAGATAGCGCTCGCGCTCGCCCGGCGTGCAGACGCACAGCTCGAGGGAGGCACAGCCGCGGCGGCACGGGTTGGCGGCGGCCACCAGCTGAAAGCGCGCGGGAAACTCGCTCACACCGGCCGCTCTCACGATCGATACCGTCCCGTCCTCCAGCGGCTGGCGCAGCGATTCGAGCACGTGCTGCGGGAACTCCGGCAGCTCGTCCATGAAGAGCACGCCACGATGGGCGAGCGTCACCTCGCCTGGATGCGGCGGCCGGCCGCCGCCCACGAGGCCGGCCACGGACACGGTATGGTGCGGCGCGCGAAACGGTCGCGCGCGCATCAACGTGCCGCGCCTGGCGAGGAGGCCGGCAACCGACCAGATCGTGGAGACTTCCAGCACCTCGTCGTCGGCCAGCGGAGGCAGCAGCGGCGGCAGCCGGCGAGCGAGCATGGTCTTGCCCGCGCCCGGCGGGCCCACGAGCAGCAGGTTGTGCCCACCGGCGGCGGAGATCTCGAGCGCGCGCTTGGCGTGCGCCTGCCCGCGCACGTCGGCCAGATCGAGCTCCTCGGCGGCGCCGGGCGGCGGGGTCGGCGCGGGCGGTGTCGGCGCGGCGGCGCCGTTGAGCACGGCCACGGCCTCGCGAAGCGTGCCGGCGCCGGCCACGTCGATGCCACCGACGGCGGCCGCCTCGGCGGCGTTCTCGCACGGCACCAGCAGCGTGCCGATGCCATGCCGGCGACACGCGAGGCTCACCGCGAGCGCGCCGCGGACCGGCTGGACCTGCCCGTCGAGGGCCAGCTCGCCGACGACGACGATCTCCGCCGCGCGGTCCGCGGGGATCTGTTTGGTCGCTTTGAGGATACCGAGCGCGATCGGCAGATCGAACGACGAGCCCTCCTTGCGCACGTCCGCCGGGGCGAGGTTGACCGTGATGCGCTCGTTCGGGACCGTGAAGCCTGCGTTGCGGATGGCGCTGCGGACCCGCTCGCGGCTCTCCCGGACCGCCGAGTCGGGGAGGCCGACGGTGGCATACAGCGGCAGCCCACTCGTGACGTCGACCTCGACGTGAACGAGCGCCGCCTCGATGCCGACGACGGCCGCGGAGAGCACGCGCGCGAGCATGCGGCATTGTCGGGAGTCCGCGCGCGCGCCGTCAACGTCGCAAGAACGATACGTGGTAAAGTGACTCGCCTCATGACACGGGATGCGACGCTGCGGCCGGTCATCCTCGTCGTGGACGATGAGCCCAACGTGCGCGAGTCGTTCCGGCTGGTGCTCGAGGACGCCTACGACGTCATCGACGTTCCGGATGGTGCGCGGGCGATCGAAGCCGTGCGCGCCTCCTCAGTCGACCTGGTGCTGCTGGACATCCGGCTGCCGGAGATGGACGGCATCGAAGTGCTCGAGCGCCTCAAGGCGATCGACGAGGGCGTGGAGGTCATCCTCGTCACCGCGGTGAAGACCGTGCGCACCGCGGTGGCGGCCATGAAGCTCGGCGCCTTCGACTACGTCACCAAGCCGTTCGACGAGGACGAGCTCCTCTCGATCGTGCGCCGGGCGCTCCAGAAGCGCTCGCTCGAGCGCGAGGTGACCTTCTTGCGCGGCGAGCTGGCGCGGCAGCACGACCGCGAGGACATCGTCGGCGAGCACCCGGAGATGCAGAAGCTCTCGCGGCTCATCACACAGGTGGCGCGGACCACGACGACGGTGCTCATCACCGGCGAGAGCGGAACGGGCAAGGAGCTCATCGCGCGCGCCATTCACCACCGCGGCCCGCGTCGGGACAAGCCCTTCGTGCCGGTGAACCCGGCGGCCATTCCGGAGTCGCTCGTGGAGTCCGAGCTGTTCGGCCACGAGAAGGGCGCGTTCACCGGCGCCCACCAGCGCAAGCTCGGCCGCTTCGAGCTGGCCCAGGGCGGCACGCTGTTCCTGGACGAGATCGGACTGCTGCGGCCGGAAGTCCAGGCCAAGCTCCTGCGGGTGCTGCAGGAGCGCGAGATCGAGCGCGTGGGCGGCACCCACGCCATCAAGATCGACGTTCGTATCGTCGCCGCCACCAATCTCGATCTCAAGCGCGCGGTGGCCGCCGGCGCCTTCCGCGAGGACCTCTTCTATCGCCTCAACGTCGTGCCGATCACGGTGCCGCCGCTGCGCGAGCGCATCGAGGACCTGCCGCTGCTGGTCGATCATTTCATCCGCCGCTACAACCACGAGTGCAACAAGCGCATCGAGGCGCTGACGCCGGATGCGCTGGCCGCGCTCGGCTCGTATAGCTGGCCGGGCAACGTCCGCGAGCTCCAGAACATCGTGGAGCGAACGGTCGTCCTCGTCGACGGTCCGCTGATCAGCGCCGCCGACCTGCCGCTGGACCTGACCGTCTCGCCCACGCGTCCCGGGTCGGCGTCCGACAAGCGGCGGGTGGACCTGAACGAGGCGAGCGATCGCTTCGAGCGGCTCATCGTCCAGCGTGTGCTGGAGGAGGCCCGTGGCAACGTGAGCGAGGCGGCCCGGGTGCTGGGCCTCCACCGCAATTCGCTGAAGGTCAAGCTGGCGCGCTGGAAGCTGTCCGATGCGGATCGCGAGGAGCGCGGCGCCCAGTAGCGGGCCATCCGGCCGACCGCTGATGCACAGTCACTGGGTAGTCGTCACTCACGCCACCCGCCTCGATCCCCCGGAATTCGCACCTTTGCAGCAGGGAACGTGGTGCGCGCACTCTGGCGACGCACTTGCTCCCTACGGACCCCCGACGGGCCAGCGGCATCCTCATGGTGAGGTTCGCCAGCGGCCCGAAAGGGGAAAATCCGATGATCAAGGTTCTCGCGCTCGCGATCGCGCTCGCCTCGTTCCTGCTCGCGGCTCCCGTGATCGAGTCCGGCACGACCTCCACGCAGCTCTTCCAGGCCATCGGAACCGCCGATGGCGGCGGCGGCGAGTAACCGAGCGCCACTTCATGATCAGAGGAAAGGGAGGCGGAAGGCGCCTCCCTTTGCTCCTGATTGCCCTCGTCCTGCTCGTCGGCGCCGCGACGCCGGCCGCGGGCGCCGAAAGCGTGTACCGCCGCCCGCTGAACAACGATCCCGCCACTCTGGACCCGGCCCGTGTGGGCGATGTCTACAGCCGCTCCGTGGCACAACAGATCTTCGACGGTCTCGTGCAGTTCGACCGGACGCTCACCGTCACCCCCGCGCTGGCGCAGCACTGGAAAGCCTCGCGTGACGGACTGGTGTGGACGTTCGCGCTTCGCCGCGATGTCAAGTTTCACCACGGACGGGAAGTCACCGCCGCCGACGTCGTGTTCTCGCTGTCGCGCATCGTGGATCCGAAGACCCGCTCCGCTGCCCCGGACCTCTTCCTCAACATCAAAGGCGCCGTCGACTTCCGCGAGGGCCGGGCGCGGCACATCACCGGACTCGTCGCCGTCGATCGCCATACCGTCGAGATCACGCTCACGGAGGCGTCGGTGCCCTTCGTGTCAGTGCTCGCGGTCGGCCACGCGAAGATCGTCCCGCAAGAGATCGTCCAGCAGAAGGGCGACGATGCGTTCGGCATGGCGCCGGTGGGGACCGGGCCATTCCGCTTCGTGAGCTGGGAGCGCGGCCGCCAGATCAACCTCGCCGCCAACCCGGACTACTTCGGCGGTGCGCCACGGCTCACGCAGCTCGTATACCGCATCTTCCCGGGCGCGCCCTTCGACGTCATGTACGAGCAGTTTCAGCGTGGCCAGCTCGAGGACACGCCCCCGCCCGCCCGTGACTATCGGCGCGCAGTCACCGCCGCCGCCGAGACGTACGTGAAGCGGTCGATGTTGTCGGTGCGCTTCTACGGATTCAACACACGCGCGAAGCCGCTCGACAACCGGCTGGTCCGGCAGGCGCTGAGCCACGCCATCGACCGCGAGGCGATCATCGAAGAGCCGTTCTTCGGACGCCACGTGCTGGCGCGCGGCATTCTGCCGCCTGGAGCGCAGGGATACAACCCGAGGGCCGTCGGCCACGTGTACGATCCGTCGCGCGCGCGCGACCTTCTCGCCCAGGCGGGCTATCCCGGGGGACGCGGGCTGCCGCCGATCGCGATCTGGTCGAGCGTGCGCCACGAAGGAATCGTGCGCGAGCACGAAATGATCCGCGAGAACCTCAAGGCCGTCGGCGTGCAAGGGGAGTTCCAGTATCAGACGGACTGGCCGACGTTCTCGCGTCTCCTCGCGGAGCACCGGCTGCCGGTGTTCCAGTACGCCTGGTACGCGGACATCCCCGACCCGGACAACTTCCTCTTCAAGCTTTTCCACTCGCACAGCAGGCGCAACTTGACCGGCTACGCGAATCCGCGGGTGGACGGGCTGCTCGTGCGGGCGCGCACCGAGCCCGACGTCTCCCGGCGCGTCGAGCTCTACCGGCGCGCCGAGCAGGCCATCCTCGACGACGCGCCCATCCTGCCCGTATGGCATTACTCCTACGAGCGCATCTTCCAGCCGTACGTCCGCGACGTGGAGGTGAACGGGCTCGGCGACCCGTACATCCCGTTTCGCAAGGTGTGGCTGGCACGATGAAGGTCCTCCGCTTCCGATCCCTGGCGGCGCGGCTGTCGGTGGGCACGGTGCTCGTGGTGTCGACGGTCATGGCCGGCCTCATCGTGATGGTGGAGCGCCATCAGACCACGGCGATCATCGAGGAGACGGAGCGGCGGGGCGAGGTACTGGCCCGCAACCTGGCCGCGATGTCGTACGGGCCGCTGCTGCTCTACAACTACACGGCGCTCGAGCAGAGTGTGGCGCGCGTGGCCGGCGAGGCCGATGTCGTGTACGCCGTCGTGCTCGACGCGGAAGGCAAGGTGGCCGCGCACAGCCGGAACGCCGCGCGCGTCGGGGAGCTGCTGTCCGGCGACGTCGACCATGCCGCCGCCCGCACGCTCGAGCCCCTGCGACAGGACACCGTCGATCGGCGCCGGCCCGCCTACGACTTCGCGGTACCGGTCCTGGTCAACGACCAGAAGTGGGGCACCGTGCGGGTCGGCCTCTCCAAGGCGCGGATGCAGGCGCGCATCTCGCGCACCCGCTCGGAGCTGGCCCTCCTGATGCTGGTCACCACCCTGGTGGCGGCGGCGGCGGCGGCCCTGGTGGCGAGGCGGATCTCGCGTCCCGTGCAGCAGCTCGCCGACGGCGCCGTGGCCATTTCCCGCGGCGACCTGAACCAGCGCATCGAGCCCGCCAGCGACGACGAGATCGGCCGCCTGGCGGCGGCCTTCAATCACATGGCGGCCGAGCTCGCGCGGCAGCACGCGGCGCTGGAGAGCGCCAACGCCGACCTCCGTCGCGGACTCGAGGAGCTGGCCGACCTCAAGGGCTATACCGACAACATCCTCGCCTCGCTGACGAACGGCATCGTGACCGTCGATCTCGAGGGCCGAGTGGTGACGCTGAACCCCGCGGCGGAGCTCATGACCGGCTTCTTCGCCGGCGAGGTGGCGGGGCGATATTGCACCGAGGTCTTCGCGCAGACGCCCGACCTGGGCGAGGTGTTGATGGCGACGCTCGCGAACCGGACGCCGGTCCTCGGCACGACGCTCATCCTGAGGCGTCGGGGCGGGCGGGGAGTGCCCGTCGAGCTCAGCGTGTCGCCGCTGCGTGGCAGCGAAGGCAAGGAGCTCGGCGTGATCGGAGTGTTCCGTGACCTCAGTCGTGTCCGCCAGCTGGAGGAGCGCCTCCGACGCTCCGACCGCCTGGCCGCCGTCGGCGAGCTGGCCGCCGGGCTCGCGCACGAGATCAAGAATCCGCTCACCTCGTTGCTCACGTTCAGCCGCCGGCTGACGCGCGCCTTCGAGGACGCCGACTTCAGACAGAAGTTCCAGACGGTGGTGCCGCGCGAGCTCGAACGCATCAACGGCATCGTCGAGGGTCTGCTCGAGCTGGCGCGCCCGGCGCGGCTCATCTTCAAGCCCGTGCGCGTGGCGACGCTGCTCGAGCGCGCCGTGGAGCTGTACGGCTCGCGCATCGAGGCCCAGCGCATCGACGTGCAGCGCGACTACGCGCGTGATCTGCCGGCCATCTGGGCGGATCAGGAAGCGCTGTACCAGGCGCTCGTCAACCTCGTCACCAACGCGCTCGACGCCATGCCGAGCGGGGGCGTGCTGATCCTCCGTGCCGGCTCCG
Source organism: Candidatus Methylomirabilota bacterium (assembly GCA_036556545.1). Lineage (GTDB taxonomy): Bacteria > Methylomirabilota > Methylomirabilia > Rokubacteriales > CSP1-6 > AR12. The sequence continues at coordinate 38,803 of DATBJF010000138.1, read as the reverse complement.
CCGATGCCGAGGGCCTCGGCTCGGGCCGCGTGGGCAGCGGGCGCCGCGTGGCCATCGAGATCGAGGACAGCGGCGTCGGCATCCCGCCCGCGGCCGTGGATCGCGTATTCAATCCCTTCTTCTCGACGAAGGACAGCGGCACCGGCCTCGGGCTGGCCCTGACGTACAAGATCGTCGACGACCACGGCGGATCCATCGACGTCCGCAGCCTCCCGGGGGTCGGCACGACGTTCCGCCTCGTACTCCCGGTGATGCCCGAAGCGCCGCCGGATCCCCCACAGGACACGCGCTTTGCCTGAGCCGCCCGCCGAGTTCCAGCACCAGCTGAGCGAGGCGCGCGCGCGGATCGCGCAGCTGGAGGCGGAGCTGGGGGAGGAGCGTCGGCAGTCGGCGCTCGCGCGTCTGACCGGCAGCGTGGCCCACGACTTCGGCAACGTGCTGGCCGCGATCTCCGGCTACAACGACCTGATGCTGCGCGCCATGCCCGGCGCCAGCCCGCTCCGCCGGAACGCCGAGTCGATCCAGAAGGCGGTGCAGTGGGGACAGCGCCTCGCCGAGCAGCTGGTCGCCAGCGGCCGCGCGCGCCCCGAGCCGCCGGCCGTCGACTTGAACGGCGTCGTGGCGGGCGTCGTGCGGACTCTCGGACCATTGCTGGGAGAGCGGATCGACGTCCGGCTGGAGCTCGACCCGGCCGCCGGTCCGGTGAAGATCACCGCGGCCGCCCTCGAGCAGCTCATCATGAACCTCGTCCTCAACGCCCGGGACGCCATGCCGTCGGGCGGCCGGTTGACCGTCAGCACGGCGCCGGGCGGGCGCAACGGCCCGGGCGGTGGCACCGCCACGCTCTTCGTCGCCGATACCGGCGTCGGCATGGACGAGGCGACCCGGGCGCGGGCCTTCGAGCCGTACTTCACGACGAAGGCCGGCGGTCGAGGCACCGGGCTCGGCCTTTCCACGGTGTTCGGCATCGTCAGCCAGCACGGTGGCGACGTCGACGTCAGCAGCGAGCCTGGCCGCGGCTCCTCGTTTCGCGTCTGCCTGCCGGGCGCCGACGCGCCGGTGGCCGAAGCCGTCGCGCCACCGGCGACGCCGCCAACGGTGGTCGTGCTGGAAGACGACGCGCGCGTGCGCGACCTCATCGTCGAGATCCTCGAGGCGTACGACTACCGGGCGCTGCGGGCGGCGGCGCCCGAAGAGGCGCTGGCGCTGTGCGGGCGCGATCCCGGCCGCGTGGCCCTCGTGGTGGCCGCCATTCGTGCGCTGGGCCGGCCCGGCGTCGAGTTCGGCGACGGGCTGCGCGCGGTGGCGCCGGCCGCCAAGCTCCTCTACCTGGCCGACGAGCCGGGGAGCAGCGAGGGCGACGCGACGCTGATCAAGCCGTTCACCGTGGAGGCGCTGGTGGACAGCGTCCGGCGGGTGCTCGGCACCCCGCGGACTACTGATTGAGGCGCCGGCGAAGGAATCCGAGCAGGCCCTGCGGGACGAAGATGACCATCAGCGTGAAGATGATGCCGACGGGGATGAGGTAGTACTGGGTGAAGTAGCGCGAGAACACTTCACGCAGCACGAAGAAGAAGCCGGCACCGACGACAGGGCCGGCCAGCGTGCCCATGCCGCCCATGACGTTGAAGATCACGACCTCGCCGGAGATGAGAAAGAAGACGAAGTCCGGCGCCGCGAACCGATTCTGCAGCGCGTAGAGGACGCCCGCCAGCCCGGCGAACACGCCCGACAGCATCACGGCCACGATCTTGTACCGCTCGACAGGGTAGCCGATGGCGCGCGTGCGCGGCTCGTTCTCCCGGATCGACTGCAGCACCATCCCGAACGGGGACTGCGTGATGCGTCGCAGCAGGAGGTACGACACCACCACCACCGCCAGCACGAACCAGTGCAGCGTCACCGGCGTGAACGGGGCCGACAGCACGCCGGGGATGCTGAACGGCGGCTGGCGGAAGTTGAGGCCGTTCTCGCCACCGGTCACCTCCGTCCACGTGAAGATGACGACGTAGAAGATCTGCGAGAACACCAGCGTCGTGATCGAGAAGTAGATGTCGCGCAGCCGCGTCGAGAAGTAGGCCACGAACGCGGCCACCACCGCCGCCGCCACGAGGCCGTAGGCGATGGCGAGCCAGAGGTTTGGCGGGCGCACGGTCAGCAGCGCGGCGGCGGCGCCGTACATGCCGAGCCCGAAGAACGCCGAGTGTCCGAAGGACACCATCCCCGTGTAGCCGATGAGAATGTCCGACGACATCGCGAGCAGGCCCCAGATCAGGATCTCGGTCACGAAGCGTCGCCAGAACTCCGGCAGCACCAGGGGCGCCACCGCCAGCGCGACCAGCACGGTGGCGAAGCCGATCCAGTATCCGCGTGACGGCGGGCGAGGGCCGCTCATGTCATTTCGGCGTGGGCACGAAGAGGCCGGTCGGCCGGAAGAGGAGCGTCAGTACCAGCACGACGAAGGAGACGATGACCGCCTGCGCCGGGCTCACCACCAGCGACGCGTAGGCCTCGAGCAGGCTGACGAAGATCGAGGCGAGAATGGAGCCGCCCAGATTTCCCATCCCGCCGACCACCACCACCACGAACGCGCGGAGGGTGAAGTCCAGTCCGATGGTCTGGGTGACACCCACCATCGGCGCGAACAGCACGCCCGAGGCGGCCGCCATCCCGGCGCCGATGGCAAAGACGGCGGCGTGGACGGCGGGCACCGGAATGCCCATGGCGGAGGCCATCACGCGGTCCTGGGTGGTGGCACGGATCCATATGCCGTAGGTGCCGTACTTCATGAAGAGCCACAGGCCGCCGATGATGGCCGCCGACAGGAGCGCGATGGCGATCCGGTACACGGGATACTGCAGATAGAGCAGCTGGAACTGTCCGCCGATCGGCTCGGAGATCTTCCGCGCGGAGGGTCCCCACTGCCACAGCGCGTAGTTCTGGAGCACGAGCGAGATGCCGAACGTGGCCAAGATGGTCGTGAGCGGATCGCGCCCGAGGAGCGGCCGCAGCGTCGAAATCTGTAAGAGGGCACCGAGCCCGGCGACGACGACCACCGCCGAGATCAGCGCCGCCCAGAAGTTGCCGCTGGACATGAACACGCCCGAGCCGACGAAGGCGCCGAGCATCAGCAGATCGCCGTGGGCGAAGTTCACGACGTCCATGATCCCGAAGATCAGCGTGAGCCCCGAGGCCACGAGCGCCAAAATCATGCCGCTGACGAGGCCGTTGACGGTCTGCACGAGGATCTGATCGAACGGGATGGCAGCCACGCTACACCCCCAGGTACTGGTGGATGACGGTGTCGTCGGCGCGCAGGGCGGCCGCGGTGGCCTGATGCCGGACGGTGCCCTTCTCCATGATGTAGATGCGATCGCAGACGGCCAGCGTGAGCGGCACGTTCTGCTCCACGAGCAGGATGGCCACGCCTTCCTTGTGGAGGATCTCGATGATCTCGCGGATCTGGCCGACCATCCGGGGCATGAGGCCCTCCGTCGGCTCGTCGAGCAGGATGATCTTCGGCTCCAGCATCATCGCCCGCGCGATGGCGAGCATCTGCTGCTCGCCACCCGACAGCGTGCCCCCCGCCTGGTGGCGGCGCTCGCGAAGCACGGGGAAGTACCTGTAGATCTTCTCCAGCAGGGCCTGGCGCCGCGCCGGGGTCATGCCGGAGCGGTCGAGCCCGGTCCGGAGATTCTCGAGCACGGTCAGCAGCCGGAAGACGCGGCGGTCCTCGGGCACGTAGCCGATGCCCAGCCCGGGCAGGCGGTGGGTAGCCACGCCCACCAGGTCGCGCCCGTCGAACGTCAGCGTCCCCGCGCTGGCGCGCACGAGCCCCATGATCGTCTTCAGCGTCGTCGACGTGCCGACGCCGTTGCGCCCCAGCAGGCCCACGACTTCACCGGGCCCGACGTCCATGGTGACGCCGTGGAGCACGTGCGACTTGCCGTAGTGGGCGTGGACCTCGCGGAGGGACAGCATCAGATTTTGAGGTACACCTCTTGGACGCGGGCGTTGGCCTGGATCTCCGCGGGCGTTCCTTCCGCGAGCACCTCGCCGTAATGCAGCACGGTGACCGCAGCGGCCAGGCCCATTACCACTTCCATGTCGTGCTCGACGATGAGGATGGTCAGGTTCGAGGCGATGTGCCTGATGAGGTCGACGGTGTGGTGCGTCTCGGCCACGCTCATGCCGGCCGTGGGCTCGTCGAGGCAGAGCACCTTCGGCTCGGTGGCCAGGGCGATGGCGATCTCGAGCGTGCGCTGCTCGCCATGCGACAGGTTGGCCGCCAGCTCGGGCGACTTCTCGTCGAGCCCGACCGACGTCAGGACGGCGTGCGCGCGCTCCACGACGTCGGTGTACGTCCGGTGGTGGCGCAGCATGCTCCAGTTGTGACGGCGCGACTGGGCGGCGATGCGGACGTTCTCGAGGACGGTGGCGCCGGGCAGGATGTTGGTGATCTGGTACGAGCGCGCGAGGCCTTTGCGCGAGATGAGGTAGGGCGGCAGACCCGTGATGTCCTCGCCGTCGAAGACGATGCGGCCGGCGGTGGGCCGGATGACGCCGGTCAGGCAGTTGAAGAACGTCGACTTGCCCGCTCCGTTGGGGCCGATGACGGCGCGGATCTGTCCGCGCGGTACGGACAGGGAGACATTGTTGAGCGCGGTGAGGCCTCCGAACCGAACGGTCAGCCCGTCGGTTCGGAGGATCCCCGTCGCGGACGTCACGCCTTGGGGAAGGTGCACGCGGGCGGGAAGACCGTCTTCTCCTTCGGCACGACCTCCAGGATGTGGTGCTTGCCGTTCTTGATGTCGAAGATGAACTCGCGGACGAAGGCCTGGTGGTCCTCCTTCCGGAGCGTCTTGTCACCCTGCGGGAAGTCGTCGCCCTCCTTCAGCTCCAGGCCCTCGAGGGCGGCGATCAGCTTCTCCGTGTCCTCACGGCCGCGGAATCCCGACTTCTGCATCCCGATCTTGAGCGTGTTCATCGCCTCGAAGTTCGCCTGCACATAGCGGTCCGGCAGCGGGCCGGTGGGATCGACCTTGGCGAGACGCGCCTTCGCCTCCTCGAAGAACTTCTTGTGCGCGGGCGTGTCGAGCGGCTTGTCGAGCACGGGCACGTAGCGGTTGATGCCGACGAAGCCTTCGATCTTGTTCCCGAGGGCCGGCAGGTTGGTCGACTCCGCGATGGCGCCGTCACCCGCCCACTTGTACTTTTTCGTGAGCCCAAGATCGTAGGCCTGGTTGCCGATGGTGACCCCGTCCTTGCCGAAGAAGATGCCGAAGAGCCCGTCGAAGTTGCCGCTGATCTTCGACAGGAACGGGGTCATGTCGGCAGTGCCGAGCGGAATGCCGGTGGTGCTGACGACCTCGCCGCCGACCTTCTTGATCTGCTCGGCGTACGCGTCCTTGGTGGCCTGGCCCCACGCGTAGTCGGCGTAGGCGATGTGCCACTTCTTGGCGCCCATCTTGCCGACCAGATACGGCGCGAAGGCGACCGCCTGCGCCGGCGCATAGTCGAAGGGCCGGAACGTGTAGCGGCTGCACTTCGAGGTGGTCAGCGTGGTGTCCAGACATACGCCGATCATGTTGACGATCTTGTGCTCTTCCCAGACCGGCGCGCAGGCCAGGCAGACGTTGGAGAGGAAGCCGCCCTGGTGCGCGTCGACCTTGTCCTCGACGGCGAGCTTCTCCGCCTTGCGGCGACCCGTGTCCGGCTTGGACTGGTAGTCCTCCACGATCAGCTCGACGGGCCGGCCGTTGATGCCGCCCGCCTTGTTGATCCGGTCGACGGCCATCTGCGTGCCGACCAGCGCGGTGATGCCGCCGGCGGCGGCGGCGCCGGTGAGCGGCTGCATCGTTCCGATCTTGTACGGCTTCGCCTGACCGAACGCCTCACGCCAGGGCGCGGGGACGAGCACTGTCGCGCCGAGAGCGCCGGCCGTCGCTGCAGACAGACCGAGGAAGGTCCGTCGCGATGTCTTCCCGCTCCACCACATGTCCTTCGCCCACGGGGCGTCTTGCCATCGTTCCGCCATGACGAGCCTCCTGATGTACCGCGCCGGGACACCGAGGACCGGCACGAAAGTGTGCGTCTTTTCCCCAAGTTCCTTGCGATTCGGGGGATTGGCTCCGGGAGGATAGCACAGGTCTCCACCGTCGCGGGTCGCGGCGGTGGTCCCGGCGGCCGCCCTCGTGCGGTACGAACGCGCGCCGGGCGGCTTCCGTTCCGCGGGCGCGGCGCGCGCCGGACTCAGCGGCTGAGCCGCGCCAGCTTCAGCGCGCGCGCGATGCCCTCGCGCTCGGCGGGGGGGATCGGCGTCAGCGGGGGACGCACGTAGGCGGCGGGAATCCGGCCCAGCAGCACCAGCGCCTCTTTCATCCGGTTGTGCATGTCCACGAACGGGGGCGCGTAGAAGACGCGCACGAGCGGCTCCAGCCGATCGTTGATGCGGCGTGCGCCCTCGACATCGCCCTTCTGACAGGCGTCGAACAGCTCGGCCTGGAGGTCGGCGGTCACGCTGCCCATGCCGGAGATCGCGCCGTCGGCGCCGAGCAGGAAGCTGGCCATCAGCGACATCGTGAACGAGGAGAGCATCGCCACCGGGCGTCCCGTCGCGCGCACGGCGCGAAGATTCTGCTCCAGGGCGACGATGTCGTTCGACCAGTCCTTCACGCCCACGACCTCGGGGATCTCGGCCAGTTGCGCGAGCGTGTCCGGCAAATAGCCGATGCCGCTGGCCGGCGGATACTCGAAGGCGATGATCGGCAGGCCCACGGCCGCCACCTCGCGGTAGTGGCGCACAACCATGTCGGGCTTCGCCTGGGCGCCCCACATGAACAGCGTCGGCGGGAAGAGCAGGATGCCGGCGGCGCCGGCCGCCTGCGCGTCGCGCGCCAGCTCCACCGCCTCCGCGGTGCCATCGGTGTAGACGCCGGCGATGATCGGGCAGGCGCCGGCGATCTCCTCGAGCGCGATGGCGAGGGCGCGGCGACGCTCCTCCCGGGAGAGCGAGGCCACCTCGGCCGCGTGGCCGTTGGCGACGATGCCGGTGACGCCCGGCGTGTCAGCGAGCCAGCGCAGGTGCTTGCGATAGGCCGGCTCGTCGATCGACAGGTCCGCCCGGAACGGCAGGATGTTGGCCGGCATGATTCCCGAGAACCGTAGCTGGTCGCGCATCGCTACCTCCAGGTCGTCACCGTGTCGAGGACCGACTTCGATGATACGACGCGGCCGAAGGCCCGGCCAATGATGTCCAGGGTGGCCCGCTGGATCTCGGGCCACAGCGTGGAGACCGCGTCGTCGACGACGGTGACCCGATATTCGCGATTGAAGGCCCCGACGACCGTGGCCAGCACACAGATGTCCGTCATCGTGCCCGTGACCACGAGCGAGGTGACCTGCCGCGCGCGCAAGACGCCGTCGAGGCCGCTGCCGGCGAAGGCGTCGTACCAGCGCTTGCGGATCACGGGTTCGCCGACGCGCGGCGCCAGGGCGTCGATCACCTCGGTGCTCGGGTCGCCCTCGAGGCAGCACGAGGACGGGCGGCCGAAGCCGCGCGGCGCCCCCGGCGGCGCCGGCTTGTGCTCGGGATGGAGCTCGCCGACCAGCAGCGGCACGCTGGGCGAGTACACGAAGGCCGTGAAGATCACCGGCAGCCGAGCGGCCCGGAAGGCGTCCAGGAGCGCGCGGATGGCGGCCACGGTCTGGCGCGCGGGCGGCACCTCCATGGCCTGGCCCGACTCGACGAAGCCGCGCTGCATGTCGACGATCAGCAGCGCCGTGCGACCCCGCTCGAGGGCCAGCACCCGCTCGAACGTCGCGGCGCGATCGCTCACGTCCCGCGCGCCGCGGTCGTGATCTGCGCCGCGTGCTCCTCGGCGTGCTCGCCGACGCGCCGGGCGAGGAACTCGATGGACATCGTGCCGAGCGCAGGATGGCGGCCGGCGCGCCCCCACTCGTCGTCCGGCAGCGTCTCGAGCAACCGCGCGAGCTGCTCGTGCTCCGCGACGATGGTGTCGAGCAGGTGCTCGGCGCTCTCGCGCCGGTCGAGGCTGGCGCGGCGATACCCCTCCTCGTCGAAATCGGCGAAGACGGGTGCGTCCTCGTACAGCAGGCGGCGGATGCGCAGACCGTAGACGTGCACGATGACGTCGCGCACGTGCGTCAGCGTCTCCAGGGCCGACCACTCGCCCGCGCGCGGCGGCTGCGTGAGCCGCCCGCGCTTCGCTTCCTCCACCGCGCTCCGCACGACGGCCGTCGTCGCGCGCATGCGGTCGAGGAGCGCGCGATGCGCCGGCGTCACGAGAGCGCGGTGTGGACGAAGCCCGTGATGGCCTCGAGCGCCTTCTTCGACGCCGGCGAGTCGGGGTTCTTGTTGACGAAGCCCTCGGCCTCGCCGTCGAAGAGCTCCAGATCGACGCGGCCACCGGCCTTACGGTACTGCGTGACGAAGCGGTCGAGATCGGATCGCGGGTGTGCGACGTCCCGGGTGCCCTGGAGGTAGAGCGCCGGCGGCAGCTCCGCCGCCTCGCCGCGCTCCAGAGCGAGCACGGGGTTCCCCTCCGCCATGGCGTCCTCGCTCTTCCAGTACTCGTCGTGGCAGGGCAGCACGCGGTCGACCACCTCGGGATAGGGCTGGCCTTTCGCCTTCAGCGCCCTGGCGTACCGGTAGCGCGCGAGCGGGTCGATGACGGGCCAGCAGAGGACCACGCAGCCGACCCGCGCATCGACGGCGCCCGCCAACGGCAGCGCCGCGTACCGCGCGTCGTTCGGGCGCATGGCGAGCAGCATGCCCTGGTGGGCGCCGCTCGAGACGCCGAGCACCCCGACGCGGTCGGCGCGGCCGCCGAGGCTCGCGGCGCGCGTCTTCAGCCAGCGAATGCCGTAGTGGATGTCGGCCAGCGAGGCCGGGTATGCGGCGACGGGTGGCATGCGGAAGTCGAGGGCGGCCACCACCACGCCGCTGCGCGCGAGCGCCTCGTTGATGGCCGTGTCGTTCAGCCGATCGCCGCGGCACCACGCGCCACCGTGCAGATCGACGATCATCGGGAACGGTCCGCCGGTGCGCGGCCGGACGATGCGGGCCAGGAGCGGGCCGCTGTCATGGCGGAGATATTCGACGTCCTCGACGGTGATGTCGTGGCTGGCTGCCATGCTGTCCTCCGTTGGTGGCTCAGCGGGTCAGCGCGGGCAGGATCTCCCGCGCGATGACCTCGACCTGCTCTGGTTGATAGCGGTACGGAATCAGGATCAGGCGGTCGACGCCGCTTGCCGCATGCGCGCGCAGCTGCTCGATGCACTCTTTGACGCTGCCGCGGATGGCGTGGTCGATGGTCGACTCGCTCCAGGCGGCGACGTCCCATTCCGTCTGTAGCCAGTGGCGCATCGGCGCTTCCGTCTCGGCCCGGGAGGCGCCGACGAGGATCGCCAGCTGGTTGGTGCCCGTCAGCGTCCCGGGGTCGCGGCCGGCCTCGCGCGCGAACGCGACGATCTTCTCCCACGATTTCCGGTACGACTCCGGAGTGTAGAAGTAGGTCAGCCACCCGTCCCCCCTGGTCGCCACCCGCCTCAGCACCGCGTCCACGTAGCCGCCGATGAGGATGGGCGGTCGCGGACGCTGGGCCGGGCGGGGGCGCATGACCGCCTCCCTCAGATTGAACTCGTCGGCCTGCAGGCTCACGCGATCCTCGGTCCACAGTCGCGTGAGGATCTCGAAGTTGCGCTCGAACAGCCGCCCCCGCTGCTTGAAGGGAATCCCCACGGCGTCGAACTCCCGCGCGTACCAGCCCGCTGCGACGCCGAGAATCAGCCGGCCCTTGGAGATCAGGTCGAGGGTGCCGATGGCCTTGGCGGCGACCGTCGGGTTGCGCAGCGGCAGCACGAGGACGCCGGTGCCGAGCTTGATCCGCGAGGTCCGGGCGGCCAAGGCGGTCAGCGTTCCTACCGCATCGAGGATCGGAAAGGACGGCTCCACGCCGAGGATGACGTGATCCCATGCCCACAGCGACTCGAACCCGAGCTCTTCGGCTCGCGTCGCGTACCGATACAGCTCGTCGATGTCGGGTGTTTCCGTCGGGCCGACGAAGTTTTTGAGGGCGAGGCCGACGTGCACGCGCGGTCTCCTTCTAGCCGAGGAAGCGCCGCTCGGGATCGAGGGCGCGCAGCATCTCGAGCTCGTCCGGCGCCGGCGGCGCCGTCTCGGCGATCTGCGGCGCATCGAGCAGCGGAAATCCGGTGTGCTCCTGGACCTGGGACCGTGTGATGCCCGGGTGCAGCGCCTCCACACGCATACGGCGCGACTCCGGGTCGAAGCCGAACACGCCGAGCGTTGTCACCACACGCGAGACGCCGCCGAAGAACAGACCGGAGCGGCGGCGACTGTCGCCCCCGTCCAGCCACGCCGGGCTGGTGACGAAGTCGACCTTCGGCACGAACCGCCGTCGCTCGTGGGTCGTGACGATGATGACCTCCCGGCAGAGGGACGCGATGTCGTTCGCACCGCCGGTGCCCGGCAGTCGCACCTTGGGCTTCCAGTAGTCGGCGCCGAGGACGCTGGTGTTGACGTTGCCGTACTGATCGATCTGCGCGCCCCCCATGAAGCCATAGTCCAGGAAGCCGCGCTGGGCGAAGAGGAACGTGTCGGTGATACCCGGCAGCATCTGCGCGCGATGGCCGGCCCGCATCTCGTTGGTGGAGACGGGCAGGCGACCGGGCTTGATCCGCGGGCCGATGATGCCGCCCTCGATGACCATGGTGAGGCGCGGCGCGTGTCGCTGCTGCGCCAGCGCCGCCGCCAGGAGCGGCACCCCGACGCCGGCGAAGACGGTGGTGTCGTCGCGCAGCACGCGGGAGGCCATGACCGCGAGCAGCTCCGACGATGTGGTCGCGGTCACGTCGTCAGCTCATGCGCCAGCATGCGCTGCTGCGCGAGCCGCTCGCCGCCGAACAGCGCCAGATAATCGTCGTACGTCGCCGGTGCGAACACGTAGCGCTCCAGGTACTCGCTCACGGCCTGTGGACCGCGCGCGTCGATGGTGGCCGTGTAGGCGGCGAAATGATCGTAGTCAGCCTCGTAGAGGCCGTAGCACTCGTGAGGGTAGGACCCGAACGGCACATGGACCAGGGCATCCACGAGGAAGCCGGGGATGACCGTGCGATCCGGATGCCGTCGCGTCTCGTCCTCCGTGATGATTTCCTCGGCGGTGATGAGCACCGTGGTGGCCGCGCGTGCGATGTCGGCGTCCATGTGCGGGTAGCCGTCGATCTGGGCGTTGCCGAAGCGATCGGCGCGGTGGACGTGCAGGATCGCCACGTCGGGGAACAGCGCGGGAACGGCGCCGAGCGCCTCGCCGGTGTAGGGGTCCACGATCGTCTTGAGGCCGCCCACGCCGACGAGGTCGGAGCCGAGCATGGTCAGCGACGGCACGAACGGCACCCCCATGGCCGCCGCGCGAAACCGCAGGCCGAGCGCCAGATGGCTCCACTCCTCGAGCGCCACCGCGCCGGTCTCGACGTAGTGGCGCATGATTTTCGACACGCCCCACGGAAGCCCGATCGACATCCAGGCCGTCATGACGCGGTCGACGGCCCCGGCCACCATCATGAACTCACCCTCGGTGCACATGAGGTTACGCACGAGCGTGAGCCGGGTTCGGCGCGCGCGCACGATCTCGCGCACGAGGGCCATCGGGGTGCGTGAGAAGAGGCAGCCGCCCACGGCGATCCGGTCGCCGTCGGCCACGCGGGCCACCGCGTCCTCGATGGAGGTGAGCTTGTCACCGGCCGATTTCGTCTTCGACTCCAGTCGCCGCCGGGCGGCGATGAAGTCCCACTCGGCCGGTCTCAGCTGAGGATCTCCCACTTCGCCTGCCAGCGGTCGAGCTCCTCGCGCGTCTTTTCGTCCATCGGATGCTCGCGCTCCGGCACGTCGACGTGCTTGGCCTCGCCGCACAGCGGTGTGGTGAAGTAGCGCTGCCCGGTGTCGTTGGCCATCGTGATGATGGACGGCAGGTCGGGATGGCGGACGGCGAGCTTCAGGGCGGCCGCCACGTTGCAGCCGGTGGAGATGCCGCAGAAGAGTCCCTCCTCGGCGGCGAGCCGTCGCGCCATCCCCACCGACTCGTCAGTGGTGGTGGTGATGACACCCGTCAGCAGCGAGACGTCGAGGTTGTCGGGGATGAAGCCGTCGCCGATGCCCTCGATGCCGTGCGGCCCCCATGCGCGACGGGCCAAGAGCGCGCATTCGTCCGGCTCGACGGCGTAGAGGCGCACGCGGCCGTCACGCTCGCGGAGGTAGCGACCGACCCCGGTCAGGGTGCCGCCGCTGCCCTGGGAGGCCACGAACGCGCCGACCACGCCGCCCGCCTGTTCCCAGATCTCCGGCCCCGTCGTCCGCATGTGGGCGTCGACGTTGTCGGCGTTCGAGAACTGGCCAGGGACCCAGTAGCCGGTCGGGTCGCCGCCGCGGATTTCCGCCAGGCGCTTGAGCGACAGGTCGACGTCGCTCTCGCCGCCGGGCGTGAAGACCAGATCGGCGCCGTACGCGCGCATGATCTTCTTGCGCTCGTCGCTCATGCCGGCCGGCATGACGATCGTGCAGCGGTAGCCCTTCACGGCGGCGATGAACGCGCACGCGATGCCGGCGTTGCCGGTCGAGCACTCGAGCACGCGCATGCCCGGGCGCAGCTCGCCGCGGGCCTCCGCGCGCTCGAACATGTGCAGGTAGATCCGGTCCTTCAGGCTGCCGCTCGGCCCGAACCACTCCACCTTGACGTAGACCGGGGGACGCACCGCCGCCGTCACTCGGTTGAGGCGAACGAGCGGCGTGCGGCCGATGGCCTCGCTGATGGAGGAGAGAGCCGAACGGTGCGCGTCCCATCGACGGAGCATGGGCTCCGAATTGTACCCGAATCGTTCCGCTATCGCTCGGCCGCATCGAACGCCCCGCGCAGGTGCTGCACGCTCGCGGTGCCGTCGTCCTCGACGGTGACTGCGACGACGTCGAAGCGACAGCGCGGCTCCCCGAGCCGCCGCCACTTGAGGTAGTGATGCGCGAGCCGCGTCAGCCGCCACTGCTTCAGCGCCGAGACGGCGGCCGCGGGGCCGTCGCCCCAGCGCGCCCGCCGTGACTTCACCTCCACGAACACGAGGACCTCACCGTCGCGGCACACGAGATCGATCTCGCCGTGGGCGAACCGGACGTTGCGCTCGATGACCCTCAGCCCGGCGCGTTCCAAAAACGCGGCCGCCGCCGCCTCCGCCGCCGCGCCCGTTGCTCGCCGAGTGTCGCCCACGCCTTCCGTATAGCGCGCGCGGCCACGGCTGCCAACGTCCGGAATCCTGGACGGTCATCGAGGCGCATCACGCCTTTGCCGGACGCGACGAGCGCGTGGGGGGGTATCGAGGCGCGGCACGGCGGTGCCGGGACGCGACGAGCGCGTGGGGGGTATGGGGGGCCATATCGGGGCCCCCCATGTTCTCAGTCCTGCGTCTCCAGCACGAACAGCTCGCCCTGGCGCCAGACCCCGGAGAACGAGCGGCGATGAATCGGACAGGCGCCGTGGCGATCGAGAGCGGCCAGGTGGTCCGGCGTGGCGTAGCCCTTGTGGCGCGCGAAGCCGTACTCGGGGAACTGCTTGTCCGCCTCGAGCATGAGGCGGTCGCGCGTGACCTTGGCCACGATCGAGGCGGCGGCCACGGTGGCGCAGCGGGCGTCGGCGTCGACGATGTTGCGCTGCGGGCACGTGAGGGCGGGGACGGAGACGAAATCGGTGATGACCAGCTCCGGGATCACCGCGAGCGCCGTGACCGCCTCCGCCATCGCGCGCCTGGTCGCCTGAAGGATGTTGACGCGGTCGATGGTGACGTGATCGACGATGCCGACGCCGACGGCGACGGCGCGCTCGTGAATGACCGCGAACAGCTCCTCGCGCCGCTCGGCGGTGAGGAGCTTGGAATCGGCGACCCCGCGCACCCGGCGTCCGGGATCGAAGATGACCGCGGCCGCCACCACCGGACCTGCCAGCGGCCCACGTCCCGCCTCGTCCAGGCCGGCGACGCGGGTGACGCCCGCGCGCCAGGCCTGGGCTTCGTAGCGGTACGGCGCCGACGGGGGCGGCGTCACGCCGGGGTGGGGTCGATCTACTCGGTGGCGGTGGTGGTGGGAACCACGTTCACCCGCTTCTCACGGAGCCGCGCCGCCTTGCCGGCCAGCGCGCGGAGGTAATAGAGCTTGGAGCGGCGCACGCGGCCGTGGCGCACCACGTCGACGCGCTCGATGCGCGGCGAGTGCAGCGGGAACGTCCGCTCCACGCCCACGCCGTACGAGATCCGCCGCACGGTGAACGACGCGCGGGCGCCCTCGCCCCGCCGGCGGATGACGGTGCCGTCGAAGACCTGCGTTCGCTCCTTCTCCCCCTCGATAACCTTCACGTGCACGCGCACCTGGTCGCCGGGATCGAACCCCTGCCGGTCTTTCTTCAGCTGCCCCGCCTCGACTATCCGGATCGCATCCATGGTCCTGTCGTCCCTTTCTATCGCTCCGCGGTCGCCGCTACGACGGCGTCTCCCCGCGCTCGAAACGCTCGATCAACCGGCGCTCCTCGTCGGTCAGGCTGGCCTCCGCCAGCAGCTCCGGTCGCCGCCGCCATGTGAGGAACAGCGCCTGCTCGCGCCGCCACTGCGCCACCCGCGCGTGGTCGCCCGACCGCAGCACGCCCGGCACGCGGGCGCCGCGAAACTCCTCCGGCCGCGTGTACTGCGGCGGCTCGAGGAGCCCGCCGGCAAACGACTCACGCTCGGCGCCGCCTTCGGCGCCCAGCACGCCCGGCAGCAGGCGCGTGACCGCGTCGGTCAGCACCAGCGCCGGCAGCTCGCCTCCCGTCACGACGTAATCGCCGATCGAAATCCTGTCGTCGGCCAGCAACTCGCTCACACGCTCGTCCACGCCCTCGTAGCGTCCGGCGATGAGGATCAGATGCGTCTGCCGCGCCAACTCTGCCGCCACCGCCTGCGTGAAGGCCCGCCCGCGCGGATCCAGGAGGATCACGCGGGCCGCCTCCGTGCGCATGGCGTCGACGGCAGCGAAGATCGGCTCCGGCTTCAACACCATGCCGCCGCCGCCGCCGAACTGGTAATCGTCGGCATTGCGGTGACGGCCCGTTGCGTAGTCTCTGAGATCGACCACGCGAATGTCAACGAGGCCGCGTGTCCGCGCCCGGCCCAGCATCGAGGCGGCTACCACAGGCTCCACCATGCCGGGAAACAGCGTCAGCACGTCGATCCGCATCACAGCTCCAGCAGGCCTTCCGGCGGTCGTATCACCACCCGCCGCCCGGCCAGATCCACCTCCTGCACGATCTCGGCAACGGCCGGGACCAGATGCTCGCGCTCGGTGTCGCCCACGACCCACAGGTCCTGGGCGGCGCTGCCCTCCACACGCAGCACGCGACCCACCTCGCGCCCGTCCTCCGTGAGGACGCGACAGCCCACGAGCTGCCAGGGATAGAAGTGGCCCTCGGGAGCCGGCAGCGCCTCCGACTCCGGCACGGCCAAGAGCCATCCCGTCAGCGCCGCGACCGCCTCCGGCGAATCGTAGCCGGCCAGCGCCACCACCACGGCGCTGCCCTGCGCACGCGCGGTGCTGATGCGGCAGGGCAGCCGGCGGTCGCGCGCCTCGTCCCACAGCACGCAATCGCCGAGCGTCTCGAAGCGCTCGGGACGGTCGGTGAGGGGAGTCACCCGCACCTCGCCGCGCACTCCGTGCGGCCGGCCGATCTCGCCGATGGCGACGAGCCGGTCGGCGGCCACTACTCGACGATCTCGAGGACGGCGCGCTTCCGGAGCTTCGTCGCGTTGGCGTTCAGGATCGTGCGGAGCGCCCGCGCCGTACGCCCCTGCTTGCCGATGACCTTCCCGAGGTCGCCGGGCGCGACGCGCAGCTCGATGACCGTCACGCGCTCGCCCTCGACCTCTCGGACATTGACGTTCTCGGAATCATCCACCAGCGCCTTCGCCATGTACTCCACCAGCTCCCGCATCGAGCTTGCCTCTGCTGCAGCTTCCGGTGCTGCGTGTTACGGGTGTCGCGGCTACGCGGTCGGCCTCGGCGACAGCGCGATCAGCTTGCGCACCGTGTTGGACGGCTGCGCGCCCTTGCTGATCCACGCCTCGGCCTTCGCGCGGTCGATGGTCACCTGCGGCGGATCGGTGACGGGGTTGTAGTGACCGATCACCTCGATGAACCGTCCGTCCCGCGGCGACCGGGAATCCGCCACCACCACGCGGTAGCGCGGCCGCTTGCTCGAACCTTCCCGTCTCAGTCGGATCGAAACGCTCACGTCTTCACCCCCTCAGGCTCGGAAAGCCGGGCAGGCCCTTCAGCTTGCCCATCCGGCCTTCCACGTTCTTGAACTGCTTCATCATCTTCCGCAGCTGCGCGTACTGCTTCAGGAGCCGATTGACGTCCTGGACCGACGTGCCGCTGCCGCGCGCGATGCGCTGGCGGCGGGAGCCGTTGATGACCTCCGGGTTCTTCCGCTCACCGGGCGTCATCGACAGGATGATGGCGTCGAAGCGGTCCAAGTCGGCCTGCTCGCCGTCGAGGTCCTTGGGAGCCGCCTTCAGCGCCTTGCCGAAGGGCAGCATGCCGAGGATCTGATCGAGGGGACCGAGCTGCCGCACCTGCCGCAGCTGCTCGCGGAAGTCCTCGAGGCTGAAAGTGTCCTCGCGGAGCTTGCGCACCATCTCCTGCGCCTTCTCGGCGTCCACCGTCTGCTGCGCCTTCTCCACGAGCGACAGCACGTCGCCCATGCCGAGGATGCGCGAGGCGAGCCGATCGGGGTGGAACGGCTCGAGAGCGTCGGTCTTCTCGCCGGTGCCCACGAAGGCGATGGGCCGTCCCGTCACGTGCCGGACCGACAGCGCGGCACCGCCGCGCGAGTCGCCGTCCATCTTCGTGAGGATCACGGCATCGATGCCGACGGCGCCGTTGAACTTCTCGGCGACCCCGACGGCGTCCTGACCGGTCATCGCGTCGACCACGAGCAGGATGTGGTGCGGCTTCACGTCCTGCTTGATGCGTTTCAGCTCGTCGATCATCGCGTCGTCGATGTGGAGCCGGCCGGCCGTGTCCAGGATCAGCGGCGTGAGCCCGCGCGTCGCCGCCTCGTCGAGCGCGGCGCGGCAGATGGCCACGGGATTCTGGCCGCCGGCGCCGACCACCGGAAC
Organism: Candidatus Methylomirabilota bacterium; assembly: GCA_036556545.1. Lineage (GTDB taxonomy): Bacteria > Methylomirabilota > Methylomirabilia > Rokubacteriales > CSP1-6 > AR12. The sequence continues at coordinate 21,574 of DATBJF010000138.1, read as the reverse complement.
ATTGAGCTGGGCGCCGAGCGTACGCAGCTGTTCCTGGGCCGCCGGCCGGTACGTGTCGGCGGCGGCGAGGAGCGGATGCTGGCCCTGCTTGGCGTACATGCGGGCGAGCTTGGCCGCCGTCGTCGTCTTCCCGGAGCCCTGCAGACCGATGAGCATGATGACGGTCGGCGGGTGCGGTGCTGCCGCCAGCCGGTGGCCGCTGCCGCCCAGCAGCTCCACCAGCTCGTCGTGCACGACCTTCACGACCTGCTGCGCCGGCGTCAGCGACTTGAGGACGTCCTGGCCGACGGCCTTCGTGCGGACACGCTCGATGAAGCCACGCACGACCTTGAAGTTGACGTCGGCTTCGAGGAGAGCCACCCGGATCTCCCGGAGCGCCTCCTGGATGTTCTCCTCCGTCAGGCGGCCATGGCCGCCCAGGCGGTCGAAGATCGCGGTCAGTCGTGTGCTGAGCGAGTCGAACATGGAAAGGAGAAGTGTACGCAACTACCCGGAACATTTCAACGCTCGGCCGTGGAGAGCCTCGCTGGCGTCGCGCCGGACGGCGCGCGGGGCGGGTGCAGCGGAGGGTCAGGCGCCGGCGGCGGCGCGCATCCTCTTGATGACGTCGGCCGGATCGGCGGCCTCGAAGATGGCCGAGCCGGCTACGAGGATCGAAGCCCCGTGCTCGGCGCACGGTTGCGCGTGCTCGACCTTGACGCCGCCGTCGATGGACACGTCGACCCGGCGGCCGCCGAGCAGCGTACGGACGTGCCGGATCTTCGGATAGATCGCCGGTATGAAGGCTTGCCCGCCGAAGCCGGGGTTCACCGACATCACCAGGACGAGGTCGAGGTCGTTGAGCACGTACTCGATGGCGTGCGGGTGCGTCGACGGATTGAGAGCGGCCCCGGCCTTCACGTCGACGCCGCGACGCGCGCCCAGCTCGCGGATCGACGCCAGCGTGCGCTGCAGGTGCGGCGACGCCTCGACGTGGACAGTGATCATGTCGGCGCCGGCCGCCACGAAGTCGGCGACGTACCTCTCCGGCTCCACGATCATCAGATGCAGATCGAGCGGCAGCTTGGTGCGCTTGCGGATCGCCATGAGGATCGGGAAGCCCATGCTGATGTTCGGTACGAACCGGCCGTCCATCACGTCGATGTGCAGCTGGTCGGCGCCGGCCGCTTCCACACGCGCGATCTCCTCGGCAAGGACGCCGAAGTCCGCGGACAGGATCGAAGGCGCGATCTTCATCACGGCGCTGTTATATCACGCGCGCCGTAGCCGCACGGCGGTGAAGCCGTCGGTGTCCGATCGATCGGGTCGGATGCGCAACACGCCGTCGTCGAGCGGAAGCGGAAACGATGACGGCGGGTCCAGGCCGAAGTCGGCGTGCCGCGCGAGAAAGCCGGCCACCACCTCGTCGTTCTCCTCCGGCTCCAGCGAGCAGGTCGCGTAGACGAGGCGACCGCCCGGCTTCAGCATGGTGGCCGCCGCCGCGAGGATCTCGCGCTGACGTTCCGCCGCCGTCGCGAGATCGCCGGGGCGCCGGCGCCACTTGACGTCGGGATTGCGCCGCAAGACACCGAGATTGGAGCAGGGCGCGTCGACGAGCACGGCGTCGCACGTCGCCGCGCGCGCCGTCGCCGTGTCCTGAGCCGTCGCCGGCATGGTCTCGACGATCGAGATGCCGAGCCGCGCCACTGCCTCCTCCACGCGTGCGAGGCGCGCCGGCTGCGGATCGAGCGCGAGGATGCGTCCGCGGTTGTCCATCAGCTGGGCGAGATGCGTCGTCTTGGTTCCGGGTGCCGCGCACACGTCGGCCACCGTGTCACCGGGCCGCGGCTCCAGCAGGCGTGCGACCAGCATCGATGCCTCGTCCTGGGCGACGCAGGCCCCCTCGGCGAAGACGCGCCAGCCGCCCGGCTCACCGGCGCGCGCCGCGATGACCCCCTCCGGCGCGTACGGCGTCAGCCGCGTTGCCACGTCGTCCTCGGCCTGGAGCCGCTCGGCCAGCGCCTCGCGCGTCAGGCGCAGCGTATTGACGCGCAGGGTGACGGGCGGCCGCTCGTTGAGCGCGCGCATCAGGGCCTCGGCATCGCCGGCGCCGTAGCGCTCCACCCAGCGGGCCGCGAGCCACGTCGGAAACGAGCAGCGCATGGCGAGCGCGTCGACAGGATCGCGCGGAGCGGCCGGCTCGCGCTCGCGGGCGCCGCGCCGCGAGAACGAGCGCAGCACGGCGTTCGTGTACTCGGCCACGCCGCGCCTCCGGGTGCGGGCGAGCGTCACCGCGTCGTTCACGGCCGCGAACGAGGGCACGCGCTCGAGGAAGACGAGCTGGTACGCCGTCATCCGGAGTACGACACGGACCCGCGCGTCGAGGGCGTCCAGGCGCCGCCGCGAATGGGGCCCCAGGATCCAGTCGAGATAGCGCTGCCAGCGCAGGGTGCCGTACACGATCTCGGTGGCGAGCCCGACGTCGCGAGGTGTGAGCGTCGCGCGCTCGACCTCGCCGGCCAGCGCGAGGTCGGCCCATGCATCATCGGCCTCGACCCGCTCGAGCACCCGCGCGGCCACCATCCGCGCCGGCGCGGCCGCGCTCACGCCGCCCCGACGCGGTCGCCGGGGCCGAGGCGCGCGCCGCGGAGCCAATCGTCCCAGCGCATCGCCTTGCGATTCTCGGGCTGGACGTCGACGGGGAGCACGAGGCCGTGCCCGCACGCGATGGCCAGGCCGTCGTCGTGCGCGACCAGCGTGCCGGGATCACCGGGCGACGCAGGGATGCTCCGAGCGCGCCAGAGCGTGAGCCCTCCGCCCGACGCGGTCGTCGTCGCCCCGGGCCAGGGATTGCATCCGCGCACGAGATTCACGATCTCCGCGGCGGAGCGGCTCCAGTCGATCACGCCATCGCTCTTCCTGAGCCGTGGCGCCAGGGTGGCGGCCGCGTGATCTTGTGGTTGCGGGGTGAGCGAAGCCAGGCGAGCGAGCGTGTCGACGATGACCTCGGCGCCGAGCGGAGCCAGACGCCGGAAGAGGTCACCGGCCGTCTCCTCGGGGCCGATGGGCGTGGCGCGCATCAGCAGGATGTCACCCGTGTCCATGCCGGCGTCCATGCGAAACGTCGTGATCCCCGTCTCCGTCTCGCCGCGAATGACCGCCCACTGGATCGGCGCCGCGCCGCGGTAGCGCGGCAACAAGGAGGCGTGGATGTTGATCGAGCCGCGCGTCGGCGCGTCGAGCACCGCCTTCGGAAGGATCTGGCCGAACGCGACCACCACCGCCACGTCGGCGCCCAGCGCGGCGAGCCGCTCCGGCCACTCCGGATCACGCAGGCGGGCGGGCTGGAGCACGGGGAGGCCGGCGGCGAGCGCCGCCTGCTTGACCGGGGGCGGCGTCAGCCGCTGACCGCGGTGGGCGGGCCGGTCGGGCTGGGTGACGACCCCGACGATGTCGTGCGCACGACGCAGCGCCTCGAAGGCCGGCAGCGCGAACTCGGGCGTCCCGTAGAAGAGGAGCTTCAGCGTGCTACAGCGCGAAGGCGCGGTGGGCGCCCGCCTCTTCGGCGAGCCCCTCCTTGCGGATGCGGCGCTTGATCTTGTCGCGAGTCATGGGATCCAGCCGGTCGATGAACAGCACGCCGTCGAGATGGTCCATCTCGTGCTGGAGGACGCGCGCACGCAGCCCGCGCGCGGTGATCGATACCGGCTGGCCTCGCTGGTCCTGGGCTTCGAGCCGGACCCATTCCGCCCGCTTGACGGGCGCGAATACCCCCGGAATCGAGAGGCAGCCTTCCTCGGCCACGATTTCCCCGCCCTGCTCGGCGATGACCGGGTTGATGAGGGCCCGCGCCTCGCGACCGTCGTCGTCGCCGACGACCATGAGGCGCAGCGAGATGCCGACCTGCGGTGCGGCGAGGCCAAGCCCCACCTCGTCGTACATCGTGTCGACCATGTCGGCGATCATGCGCTCGATCTCCGGCGTCACCGTCTCGACGGGTTTCGCCCGGCGGCGGAGGGCCGGGTCACCGTACTTGCGAACGTTCAGCACTGCCATCGACCGGAATGCTCCTCCCCTCAGAAATCCGCGTACTTACGCAGTCTACCACGGCCCGGCGGCACCTCTACGTCGGCCATTCCACCGGATCGACCTCCACCTCGAGCGTGCCATCGCTCTTCGCGCGCGGTTTTCGGAAGTCAGCCAGCGCCGCCGCCAACCGGGTCGCGAGGTCGTCCCGGCCCTTCACGACGATGCGACGGACCCGATCGCGACGATCGGCCGCCGGCGGATAGACCGTCAGCTCCCGCTCGGCGGCGAGCGCCGCTGCCACGTCATCGGCGAGTCGCCTGAGCTCCGTCCCCGCTTTCGCAGTGACCGTGACGATCGCCAGTCGCCGGAACGGCGGGTAGCCGAGCTCGCCGCGAAACTTGAGCTCGTGGCGGTAGAACGCCTCCCGGTCCTGACGTACCGCGGCGTCCACGACGTAGTGCTCGGGACTCTGGGACTGCAGCACCAGCGCGCCGTCCGGCGCGACGCGCTCGGCGGCGGCCCAGAGCAGGCCGAACAGCCGCTCGCCCGCGCGGAAGTCCGGCAGACGCAGCAGCTGATCGGGCGCCACGAACCCCGCCAGACCGAGGGCGGCGCGGCCGAAGAGGCGCAGCGCTCCGCGCGTGCCGATCACGACCTGAGCGTCGAGCGCCGCCTTGCGTTGTGCCTCGGCGCGGGCGCCGCGCACGGCGTCGGGATCGTAGCGGGCGACCCGCGCGTCGCCGAAGCGACGGCGGACGGCGTGCTCCACACGCTCCGCGCCCCAGCCGAAGGGCGACAGCCGGCGTCCCCGGCACGCTGGGCAGGTTTCGGGCGCCGGCATCACGCGGCCGCACACGCGGCAACCGAGCGTCCGCCCCGCGCGCGCGTACGCGAGGGCGATCACGCACTCGGGGCAGCGGAGAATCTCGCCGCACTCGTCGCACGCGAGCGCCGAGGTCAGACGGCTGGTGACGAGGAGCACGCGCCGCCCGGCGGCGAGGGTCTCCCGGGTCGCGCGCGCGAGCGTCGGGGTGAGCGGCTCGCGGCGGAGAATGCCTCGCGTGTCGGCGACCTGCATGGCCGGCCACGGCCCGAGGTCCGGCTGGCTCAGGTCGGCGCGGCCGCTGTCGGCGCGCCACCACATCTCCACGCTCGGCGTGGCCGAGGTGAGGACGACGCGGAGCCGCTCGCGCGCCGCCCGCTCGAGGACGATATCGCGCGAGTGCAGACGCGGCGGTCCCGGCGGCTTGTGGGCGGCCTCGTGCTCGTCGATCAGGGCCAGCGTCGCGCCGGCGGGCAGCGGCGCGAGCAGCGCGGATCGCGTGCCGACGGCGAGCCGCGCCGTGCCGGCGCGCAGCGCCACCCAGGCGTCCGCGCGCTCGGCGTCGTCGGCGCCCGAGTCGAGTCGCACGACCGCGCCGTGCCGGGCGAGCCGCGGCGTCCAGCGCGCGGCGGCGTCGACGTCCGGAACGATCACCACCGCCGGCCCGGCGCCGATCCGTTCCAGCAACCGCGTCTCGCGTCCGGCCCCGACGAGAAGCTCCGGCTTGAGATGGCGACGCGTGTCGACTGCGGACGGCGTAGTGAGCCGGGGACCATCGAGAGCAGGCCACCCACGCTTCGAGCCGGCCGCGCGCTCCGATACAACAGCAACAGGAGGCGGCACCAGCGCGGCGAGCGTGCTGCCGAGCGACGACAGTGACTGCGCGGCGATCCACCGCGCGAGCTCGACGCCATCGGGATCCAGCACCGGCCCGGCGTCGACCAGCCGCAGCAGCGACTTCAGTCGCGCGTCGTCGTGGTCGCTATGAAGGCCGACGACGACGCCGGTGCGCTGCGCCCGACCGAGCGGCGCCACCACGCGCTGCCCGACGGTGACCAGGCAATCGTCGGGCACGCGATACGAGAACGGATGCGAGACGGGGACATCGAACGCAACGTCGGCGACGGTCACCGCGTTCTTCGCTGGTCGTACTCTCGCTTGGCGAGCTTGAGATCCTCCCAGGCCATGCGCTTGAACTCCTGACCGGGGTTGCGCAGCAGGAACGCCGGATGAAAGGTGGGAATCAGCACCGCCTCGCCGTAAGGATGGACGCGGCCGCGCAGCTTGCCGATGGGCGCCGTCGTGTTCAGCAGCGCGCGCGTCGCCACGCTGCCGAGCGAGAGGATCACCTTCGGCTGGACCGTCGCCAGCTGCTCGGCGAGAAACGGCGCGCAGGCGGCGATCTCGTCGGGCTCGGGATTTCTGTTGCCCGGGGGCCTGCACTTGACCACGTTCAAGATATAGGTCGCGTCGCGCGAAAGGTCGACCGAGGCGAGCATCTTCGTCAGCAGCTGACCGGCGCGACCCACGAACGGCAGGCCCTGCGCGTCCTCGTCGGCGCCTGGCCCTTCCCCGATGCAGACGAACTCGGCCTGCGGGTTGCCGGAGCCGAACACGAGATTGGTGCGGCCCTCGCAGAGCTTGCAGCGCCGGCAGCCCTGGAGCGCTTGCTCTTGCCGGCGCAGCGATTCGGCAGGCGTCATCAAGTAGTCGCCGTCCACGGCGATCGAGCAAACCCCCAGGTCGCGGTGGAACCGCAGGGTGTCGGCCAGCGCGTCGAGCGCATCGGCCAGCGCCTCGCGGGTCGCGCCGCTCAGCGTGAGGCCCTGCCGACCGGACGACCGGCCGCCGCGCGGAGCCGGAGGATCTCGGTGAGGATCGCGTCGGCCACGGCGCTCTTCGACATCCGTGGGAGCGACCGCGCGCCGCCCCAGCGGTCGATGAGCAGCACCTCGTTGTCGTCGGCGTCGAAGCCGATGCCCGCCTGGCTCACGTCGTTCGCGACGAGGAGGTCGATGCCCTTGGCGTCGAGCTTGGCGCGCGCGTTCGCGGCCACGTCGTTGGTCTCGGCGGCGAAGCCGACCACGAAGGCGCCGGTGCGGCCCGCCGCGACCTCGGCGAGGATGTCCGGGTTCGGCGTCAGTTCGAGCGTGAGGTCGCGCTTGCCCTTGATCTTGGTCTCCGATGGCCGCCGGACGCGGTAGTCGGCGACGGCGGCCGCCTTCACCACGATCGTCGCCCCGGGCAGGTGCTGCAGCACCGCCTCGCGCATCTCCTCGGCCGTCTGGACGGGCACGAACGTCGCGGCCGCGGGCGGGGTGAGCGCGGTGGGGCCGGAGATCAGGGTCACGTGCGCGCCGCGCCGCAGCGCCGCCAGCGCGAACCGATAGCCCATCTTGCCCGACGAACGATTGGAGATGTAGCGCACGGGATCGATCGGCTCGCGGGTCGGCCCCGCCGTGATCACGAGCTTCTCGCCGGCCAGGTCCTGCGCGGGCGCCAGCGCCGCGTGGAGCGCTTCGACGATCGTCTCGATCTCGGGCAGGCGACCGCGTCCGGAAAGTCCCGAGGCGAGGGCGCCCACCTCGGGCTCCATCACGATCACCCCGCGGCCGCGCAGCGTGGCGACGTTGGCCACCACCGCCGGGTGCTCCCACATTCCGCCGTCCATGGCGGGTGCCATCACGACCGGACAGCGCGCTGCCAGGAGCAGCGTCGTCAAGAAGTCGTCGGCGATGCCGTGGGCGGCCTTCGCCAGGATGTTGGCGGTGGCCGGCGCCACCACGACCGCCGCCGCGCGCTCCGCCAGCGCGACGTGCTCGACCGCGTCGGGACTCTGCGGGTCGAACAGGTCGGTGAGAACCGCACGACCCGAGAGCGTCCGGAAGGTGAGCGGGCCCACGAAGTGGCGCGCGTGCTCCGACAGACAGACGGTGACCGCGGCGCCCAGCGAGGCGAGCTCCCGCAGCAGGAGCACCGCCTTGTAGGCGGCGATGGAGCCCGTCACGCCGAGGACGATCTCGCGTCCGTCGAGCCGCATGCTCAGCCCTTGGCGGCCTCGTCCACTTCTTTGACGCGGTACTCCACCTTGGCGGCCGCGATCTCCTCCAGGGCCGAGCTGGTGGGCTTCTTGTGCTTGCTCTCGACGCGCGGCGGCGCGCCGCGGTTGAGCTGGCGGGCGCGCTTTGCGGAGAGCACCACCAGCAGGTACCGGTTCGAGACCTTGTTCAACGCCGACTCGAGCGAAGGGAACGCCATCAGTTGGGAACCTCCAGATCGGGGAAGGTGACGCCGAGCCGCGTCGTGCGACAGCGCTCGGCCTGGATGATGGCCATCAGCTGGTCCATCGCTTCCTTGACGTCGCGGTTCACGATGAGGTAGTCGTACTCTTTCCACAGGGCGATCTCGTCGCGCGCGCGCGCGAGCCGCCGGGCGATGTCCTGAACGGCGTCCGAGCGCCGCTCGCGCAGCCGCTGCTCCAGCTCGGCCATCGACGGGGCGACGACGAAGACGAGCACGGCTTCGGGATAGCGCTGGCGCAGCTGCGTGGCGCCCTGCGTGTCGATGTCGAGCAGGACGTCCCGGCCGTCGCGCAGCGCCGCTTCCAGCGGGCGCGCCGGCGTGCCGTACAGGTTGCCGTGCACGGTCGCCCACTCCGCCAACTCACCGTGCTCCCGCATGGCGACGAACGCGTCGCGAGAGATGAAGCGAAAGTCGCTGCCGTCGACCTCGCCGGGTCGTGGCGCCCGCGTCGTGCACGAGATGGAGTAGGCGAGGTCGGGCACGCGCAGTCGCGCTTCGCGGCACAGGGTGGTCTTGCCGGCGCCCGAGGGCGCGGACACGACGAACAGCGTGCCCCGCCGCCGGAGGCGGAGACCGGGCTCGCTAGTCATCGTGGCCGCCCCGATCGGTGACCAGCCGCTGCGCCAGTGTGGCCGGCTCGAGCGACGACAGGATCAGGTGATCGCTCTCGGTGACGATGACGGCGCGCGTGCGCCGGCCGTTGGTGGCGTCCACGAGTTTCGTGGAGCCCTTGACCGTCTCGATGAGCCGCTTCACCGGCAGCGAGTCGAGGGCCACGATGGCCACGATCTGATGGGCGAGGACGACGTTGCCGTGGCCGACGTTGACGAGCCGCGGTGCCGCGCCGTTGACGGCGCGATTATTCAAGATTCTGCACCTGCTCGCGGATCTTCTCGAGCACGCCCTTGGCGGCCAGCGCCGCCTGGCTGAGCTCCAGATCGTCCGCCTTGGACCCGACCGTGTTCACCTCGCGATTGAGCTCCTGGATCAGGAAATCGAGCGCGCGCCCGACCGGTCCGCCCTTTTCGAGCGCCAGACCGAACTCGGCGAGATGCGCGCGCAGGCGCGCCAGCTCCTCGGCGACGTCGCTCTTCTCCGCCCAGATGGCCGCCTCGGTCAGCATCCGCGTCTCATCGATCGCCGTCTCCGCCAGCAGGCCGCGAAGCCGCTCGCGCAGGCGCTGCTCGCGGCGCGACGCTGACATCGGCGCCCGGGCGGCCATCGACTCCAGCGTGGTGCCGAGGTCGGCGTGCAGCGTCCGCAGGGCGTCGGCGAGACGCTGGCCCTCGGCCGTGCGCCGATCGATCAGCTCGTCGAGGGCCTGCGACAGCGCGCGCTCGAGGAGCGGCCACGGCACCGACGGCTCGACCGGCTCGGCGTCCTCGAGGCGCATCACGCCCGGCCGTTCGAGAATCCATTCCACGCCGGGCGTGGAGCCCAGGCCGAGCGCGGCCGCGACCGCCTGCGCGGATGCGAGGTACTCGCGCGCGAGCGTCGCATCCACCTGCACGCGCTGCGTCGTGGTGCCGGTGAGCGGCGTGACCTGCACGGTGACATCGACGCGGCCACGCTCGAGCCGCGCTTGAATGAGCCGGCGGGCGTCGAGCTCCAGCGAGGCCAGCGTGCGGGGGAGTCGAAGGGCGACATCGAGATGGCGGTGGTTGACGCTTCGGGCTTCGACGGTGACAGCGATCGACTCGCCGCTTACCTCCGCCCGTCCAAACCCGGTCATGCTTCGGACCATGAAGAGCCTCAGCATGGCCGAAATTCGCTGTAGTGTCAATATGTTGCGGTTGACAGGCCGCGCACGGCGAGGCTATGCTGCCGCATTCCAAGGACGATTTCCTCGATGCGGACCCGACGACGCTTCCTCGGCGCGACCGCGTCCGCCGCCGTCGCGCGAATCTTCCAGCCCTACATCGTGGCGTTCGAGTCACCGCCGCGCATCGCCCGGGTGCCCCTCATCACCGAGGGCGCGTGACGCGCTGGGCGGTGGCGCTCTCCGTGATTCTCCTCGTCGGCGGCCTCGCGACCGTGGCCGTCTCGCGCCGGCTCGGCAAGTCCGGCTCGCGGCCGTCCGTGTTCGTCTCCGTGCTCGCGCTCTGGATCGCGGCGTGGGCGCTCTGGAGCTTCGCCGGCGGGCTGGCTGCGCAGTACGGAGTGCTGCACCGCTATGACGGCACGCTGTTCGCTGCGGTCGCGCTCGCCGGCGGAGCCTGGCAGTACCGGACGCAGGTGCGTCAGGGCCGCGAGCGCGGACTCACCGTCTTCGTCGGCGCCCAGATCCTGTGGCTGGTGGTGGTGATGGCGCGCAACGGTGTCCTCGCGCCCTGACGTCCTTCAGCTCCGACTCCCCGGCTTGATGGCCTGACTGCCCGTCTTGCAGAGCGGGCACGTCTCGGGCGCCCACGTGGTGGCGCTCACCGTGGCCAGCGCCGTTTGCTTGACCGTGAAGGCGGCGGCGCCGCCGCTGCGATCGATCAGTGAGCCGACGCCGACGACGGCGCCGCCGTGCTGCTGCACGCAGGCGACGACTTCCCGCGTGGAGCCGCCGGTGGTGATGACGTCCTCCACGACGAGGCAGCGCTCGCCTGCCGTCAGTGCGAAGCCGCGCCGGAGCCGCATGGTCCCGTCCTCGCGCTCGGTGAAGAGCGCCCTGACGCCGAGCGCCCGCGCCACCTCGTGCGCGACCAGAATGCCGCCGATCGCGGGCGCCAGCACCGTCTGCGCCCCGTCGCCGCGGAACGCCGCCGCCAGGGCGCCGCCCAGCGCCGCCGCGTGCTCGGGATACTGGAGGACGAGCGCCGACTGCAGATAGACGTCCGAGTGCAGGCCGGACGTCAGCCGGAAATGGCCGCGCATCAGGGCGCCCGTCTTCTCGTAGAGCTGCAACGTCTCGCGTTCGCTCAGTGTCGTCATGGCCCAATTCTATGTCAGGCGGGACGGGGACTCGCGGACGGCGCGCCCATTCGGCACGCCAGCCTGTCCTCGCCCGTGACCGTCTGATCCCGCGTCGGGGGCGTCGGCCGCGGTGGAGCCGCGGTTTACGCGTCGATCCGGCCGACCCCGCCGAGGCCGGGCTCTGGCAACCGCGTTGCACCTCGCGGCCGGGCACGTCCCGCCCCAAGGAGGCTCTGTTCGATGGCGAAGGTGATGGTGGTCGACGACGCGTATTCGGAGCTAAAGCTCATGGAATCGATCTTGAAATCGGCCGGGCACGAGGTCGTCACGCTCCTGGACGGCGAGGCCCTCGAGGACAAGCTCTCGAACGAGCGGCCGGACGTGCTGCTGCTCGACATCGTGATGCCGAAGCGCAACGGCTACGAGATCCTCCGCTCGCTGCGCAAGGACGCCCGCACCAAGACGACGCCCGTCGTGCTCGTCAGCAGCAAGAACCAGGAGAGCGACCGGGCATGGGGCAAGCGCCAGGGGGCGGACGAGTACCTCGGCAAGCCGTTCACCTCCGATCAGCTCCTCACGATGGTGAAGCGCTTTGCCCGATGAGCTGACGCCCCTCTCGCCGCCGCCCGGCGCGCCCGTCGCGCCGTCCGACACTCCCGCCGTCGTCTCCGTTCCACGCAACCGGGCCTGCGTCGTGACCCTCGAGGGCCATCCGTTCGCGGTGGACGTGCGCGAGGCCCGCGAGGTCGTGATGCTCGAACCGTTGACGGCGGTGCCGGGCGCTCCCGCCCCGCTCCTCGGCGTCGCCAATCTACGAGGGAGTGTCCTGGGCGTGGCCGAGGCGCGCCCGCTCCTCGGCCTGCTGGCGCGGCCCGTCACCGCGGGATCGCCCGCCCTCATCCTCGCCGTCGGCGATCTACAGGCCGCGATGCCGATCGATCGCGTCGTCGGGCTCGACTGGTTCGAGACGCCGCTGCCGCTGGCGGCTGACGATTCCCGCCCCGGGGCCGGCTTCGCGACCGGGCTCGTACCGCACGGGGACGACTACGCCACGTTGCTCGATGCCGGCCGGCTCCTCGAGGCGCTCCGCGCGTCGTGGGCTCCGGTCGCGGAGGCTTGACATGAATCGTCGCGGCTTCCTCCGGATGATGGCCGGCTCGCTGGCACCCAGCGCCGTGGCCGGCCCCGCGCACGTCTGGGCACAGCCACGACCAGTCGGCGGTCGCGTACCGCCGCCGGAGCCGGCGCCCGCTCGCGGCGCCGCCGGGCCCGTGGACGCCCAGCCCGGCATCACTCTGAACGACGTGCGCATCGGCATGAGCGCCGCGTTCCGCGGGACCGCGGCCGGCCTGGGCACGGAGTTCTATCGCGGTGCTCAGGCCTACTACAACGACGTGAATGGCAAGGGCGGCGTGCACGGCCGCGCGATCAGCGTGGTGGCCCTCGACGACGGGTACGAGCCGATCCCGTGCGTGAAGAACACCATCCGCCTGCTCGAGAAGGATCCCGTGTTTCTTCTCTCGAACTACGTCGGGACCCCGACTCTCACGCGCGCTCTACCGGTCATCAAGCGCTACGCCGAGACGCAGGTGGTGCTGGTCGGCAACTTCACCGGCGCCCAGCCGCAGCGGGAGACGCCGTATGCCGAGCACGTGTTCAACATCCGAGCCTCGTACCGTCAAGAGATGATGGCGCTCGTCGACCGCTTCTGGCAGCTCGGCGCGCGCAAGTTCGGGGTCTACTACCAGATCGACGCCTACGGCCGCAGCGGCACCGATGGCGTCGCGCGCGGGCTCGCGCAGCGCGGCGTCCGGCTCGCGGCGGAGGCGACCTATCCGCGCGGCGCCAAGTTCACCGACGACATGACGCCGGCGGTGAGCGCGCTCCGCCGGGCCGGCGTCGACGTGGTCCTCTGCACGGGCGCGTATCAGGGTTGCGGCGCGTTCGTCCGCACCGCGCGCGACGCCGGCTGGATGGTCCCGATCTCGAACCTGTCGTTCGTCGGCTCCGACGCGATGCTGGCGCTGCTCGTCAAGCAGGGCAAGGCCGTCGGCCGCGACTACACGCGCGCCCTCGTGAACTCGCAGGTGGTGCCGAGCTACGACGACCTCAGCCTGCCGGCGGTGGCCGAGTACCGGCTCCTCATGGACCGCCACAATCCGCCGGTGCCGGAGGCGCTGCGCGATCCGAACTACGCCATCCAGCGCTACAGCTTCATCAGCCTCGAGGGCTTCGTGAACGCCAAGGTCATCGTGGAGGCGCTCCAGCGGACGGGACCGCAGCCGACGCGCCTGGCCTTCCGCCAGGCCCTCGAGTCGCTGCGGGGCTTCGATCTCGGCATCGGCGCCGCGCTGACCTTCGGGCCGGACCGGCACCAGGGACTGGACTCCGTCTATTTCACGCGCGTCGAGGACGAGCGGTGGGTGCCCATCGCCGACTGGGCGGCGGCAATCTCGGTGTAGGGGGCTTTCATGACACCTGTGCGCCTGCGCTTCGGACTGCTGCCCAAGATGATCGTCTTCCTGGCCGCCGTCCTCATCCCGCTCGCCGCCATCACGTGGTACGTCTCCGTGCAGCGGCTGCGGCACGAGATGACCGAGGAGTTCACGTCGAAGGGGACGGCCATCGCGAACAGCCTGGCGTCGTCCGGCGTCGACCTCATCCTCACCCGTGACGCGTCGACCGTGCAGGCGCTGATCGACCAGTTCGTCGCCATCAGCGGCGTGCACTACGTGATGGTGTACGACCCGCAGAAGCACCTCATCGCCCACACGTTCCATCCGGTGGTCCCGCCCGACCTGATCGACAAGAACCTCGTGCCCGGTGACGCCGCCAAGCAGGTGCGGGACCTCGTCTACCAGCACCCCGTCACCGGCGTGGCGCAGGAGATCATCGACGTCGGCGTCCCGATGCTCGGCGGCCAGCTCGGCACGGTGCGCGTCGGCATGAACAAGGCCATCATCCATGCGACGGCGACGCGGGCCGGCTGGTACCTCTTCGCGGTGTTCGGCGGCGTGGCCTTCGTGGCCATCATCGCCGGCGCCGTGTTCGCGCGGCGGCTCACGCGTCCGGTCCGCTCTCTCGTCCGTGTCGCCGAGCACGTCGGTCGGGGCGACCTGACGCAGACGGTCGGCGTGCAGTCCCGCGACGAGATCGGACAGCTCGCGCGGACCTTCAACGACACCGTGGTGCGGCTCCGGGCGCACGTCACCACCGAGGCCGAGCGCGACGAGGAGCGCCGGCGACGCGAGAGCCTGCAGGCCAATATCACGCAGTTCCTCGAGACGGTGACCGAGATCGCGCAGGGCGATCTGCGGCGGCGGGGCCAGGTCACGCCGGACGTCCTCGGCAACGTCGTCGACGCTGTCAACCTCATGGTCGAGGAGATCGGTACGCTGCTCGCCGACGTTCGCCATGCCGCCGCCCGCGTCGCCGCCAGCGCCGGCGAGATGACGGCCGCCACCGACCAGATGGCTCGCGGCGCCGAGACCCAGGCCCGCGATGCCACCACCGTCAGCCGCGAGGTGGAGACGATGTCGCGCTCGGTGCGCCAGGTCGCCTCGAACGCCGGATCGGCGGCCATGGCTGCCCGCCAGACCCTGCAGGCGGCCACGCGCGGCGAGGAGGCTGTCCGCAACAGCCTCTCCGGCATGCAGCGGATCCGCGGTGAGGTGCAGGTCATCTCGAAGAAGATCAAGAGCCTCGGCGACCGCTCGCTCGAGATCTCGAACATCGTCGACACCATCGAGGAGATCGCCTCGCACACGAACTTGCTCGCCCTCAACGCCGCCATCGAAGCGGCCGGCGCCGGTGAGTACGGCGCGCGCTTCGCCGTCGTCGCCGACGAGATCCGCAAGCTGGCCGAGCGTGCGGCCGGCGCCACGAAGGACATCGCCAACCTCATCCGGACGGTGCAGACGGAGACGCAGGAAGCCGTGGTGGCGATGGAGGAAGGCACCCGGGAGGTCGAGTCGGGCTACCAGGTCACCATCAAGGCCGAGGAGAGCCTCAAGCAGATCGGCGGCATCTCGCGGACGTCGGCGGAGCTGGCCGAGGAGATCTCCAGCGTCACCCAGGAGCAGGTGCGCGGCGCCGAAGGCGTCGCCGTCGCCATGCGCTCGATCGCGCAGGTCGCGGTGCACACCGAGCAGGCGGTGCTGCAGACGCGACGCACGGTCGACGACCTCGTGAAAGTCGCCGACGAGCTCACCCGAAGCCTGTCACGGTTCAAGCTGGCGACTGCCTAGCCGGCCATGGTGGAGCCGGCCGATCGGGAGTTTCTCCGCTCCATCTTCCTGATGGAGGCGTGGGAAACCGTCGCCGCGCTCGAGGACGGCGCCGCCGCCGCCGCGCGCGGCGAGCTGGATGGGCTCTATGTCGTCACCCACCGGTTGAAGGGCGCCGCCTCGCTCCACGGCTTCCCCGTGGTGGCGGAGCTGGCGGCGCGCATCGAAGTGGTGCTCGGGTCGTCGCCGTTCGACGCCGCCCGGCTCGCCACGCTGCTCGCGGAGATCAAGCGCGCGCTCGACGCGCCTGCCGACGCCGCCCGCCCGCCGGTGCCGGTGGTCGAGCCGATGCGGCTCTCGTCCGAACGGGCGACCGGCGATGCCGCCGACATCGTGCTCGACGATCCCATCCGGCGCGAGCTCGCCGAGTTCTTCGCGTCGAACGGCGACGTGGCGGCCTACTTCGTGCCGGAAGCGACGGAGCACCTGGAAGCGATCACCACGGCGCTCCTCGCGCTCGAGCGCGGGGGAGGCGAGGAGGACCTCGCGCGGCTCTTCCGCTCGATGCACACGATCAAGGGCGCCGCCTACGTGGTGGGCTGTGTGCGCGTCGGCGAGCTGGCCCATCGGGCCGAGGACCTCCTGGTGGCCGTGCGTGAGGGCGACACGACGCTGTCCCCGCCCGCGATCGAAGCGCTGTTCGTGACCGTCGACGTGCTGAAGCTGATGCTCGGCCTCACGTCGCATCCGGCCGCCTCGATCACCGCTCTGGCCTCGGACGTGCGCGGGCGCCTGGAGGCGCTGCTCGCGGCGCCGTCGGCGCCGAGCCCCATCGGCGAGCCGGCCGTGCCGCCCGCGCCGCCGGCAGGGCCCCCGCCCGCACCGCTTGCCGAGCCCACCGTCGCGGCGGCGGTGGTGCCGCCCGCGCCGCTTCTCCGCCGGCGTGCGCTTCCGTCGGGCGCGGCCGCCCGCCGGGCCCCCCGGCAGACCATTCGCGTGAACCTCGAGCGTCTCGATGCTCTGATGGACCTGATCGGCGAGCTGGTGACGGGGCGCAGTCGCGTGGATCGCCGTCTCGAAGAGCTCGACCGCCTGTCGGCATCGCTCTTCGCCAGCCGCGGGCGCCTGGCGGAGGCGGTCACGGAGTTCGAGCGCCGGCAGCTCGATCCTCGCCGCACGGCGCCGACGACGCGCTTCGCCCCCGACAAGCCCACCGGAATCGGGCAGAGCGGACTGTCGGTGGCGGAGATGTTCGCCGAGCTCGAGTTCGACCGGTACGACGACGCCGGCATGTTCGCGCGAAGCATCGCCGAGATCGCATCCGACATCGCCGAGCTGCAGGTTGAGCTGGTCGCCGTGAACCGGCGGCTCCGCGACGACATGGCGCACGTCCACCGGCTCACCGCCGCCATCCGCGGGGAGATCGGGCGCGCCCGTCTGGTGCCGATCGGCAACCTCTTCACGCGGTTCGTCCGGCAAGGCAAGGAGGCCGCGCGCGCGGCCGGCAAGCAGGTGCGCATCGAGACCCTGGGCGAGACGGTCGAGCTCGATACCTCCGTGATCGAGCAGATCGTCGATCCGCTGCTGCACCTGGTGCAGAACGCCATCGCACACGGCGTCGAATCCGCCGACGAGCGCCGCGCGCTCGGCAAGCCGCCGATCGGCGCCGTGACGCTGTCGGCCGCCCATCAGGGCGGTGCCGTCGTCCTCGAGGTGGCTGACGACGGCCGCGGCATCGATCCGGACCTGGTGCGCCGTCGCGCGGTGGCCCGGGGGTTCCTCGCCGCCGACACCGCGGCGGGCCTGACCGACCGTGAGGCGATCGAGCTGATCTTCCTGCCGGGCTTCACCACCGCCGCGTCGGTCACGACGGCCTCGGGCCGGGGCATCGGCATGGACGTGGTCCGCACCAACGTGCGCCGGCTCAACGGCGAGATCGACGTCACCTCCACCGTGGGCGAGGGCACGCGCTTCACGCTGCGCCTGCCGTTGACCGTGCTCGTGTCCGAGGCGCTGCTCGTGCGCGTGGGCGACGAGACCTTCGCGGTCGCGCTCAGCTCGGTGCATTCGGTGACGGCGCTGTCACCGGACCGCATGAAGCCTGGCCCGCGCGGAGAGTCCGTGATGATGGGCGACGACACCGTCGAGCTGGTGAACCTGGCCGGGGTCCTCGGCCTTCCGGACCCACCACGCGGCGCCCGTCGTCCGGCCCTCGTCCTGCGCGGCGGCGGCCGGCTCTTCGCCGTCGAGGTGAACGAGGTGCTCCACAAGCAGGACATCGTGATCAAGCCGCTGGGCGAGTTCCTCGAGGCGGCCGGGCCGTACGCCGGCGCCACCGTCACCGCCGACGGCCGCGTCGTCCTACTGCTGGACGCTGTCGGCGTGGCGGAGCGGGCGGCGAGCCGGGCGCGTGGCGAGCGGACGGCCGCCGCTCCCAGCCACGCCGATCCGGCGCCCATCGTGGCCGCCGTCCGCAAGCGCGTGCTGCTCGTGGACGACTCGATCAGCGTGCGCCGTTTCGTGGGGCAGATGCTCGAGAAGGCGGGCTTCGAGGTCACCACCGCCGCCGACGGCGCCGACGCCATCGCCCGCCTCGGCGATGCCGCCTTCGACGTCGTGGTCACGGACCTCGAGATGCCGCGCGTCAACGGCTACGAGCTCATCGACGATTTGCGCCGCCGGCCGTCGACGCGGGCGCTCCCGGTCATCGTGCTGACGACGCGCGCCGGCGACAAGCACGTCGCCCTCGCCCGGCAGCTCGGCGTCGAGCACTACGTGACGAAGCCGGTGGAGGAGCAAACCTTCGTGGCCCTCGTGGGCTCGGTGATCCACGCGTGAAGGTCCTGATCGTCGACCCGGATGCGTCGCGGGCGGCGACGTTGACCACCGCGCTGATCGCGAGCGGTGCGCAGCCGACCGTCGCGCCCAGCGCCTCGTTTGCGCTGACGATGCTCGAGTGGAATCGCCACGACGTCATCATCGGTCGCGCCAACGTCGGCGACATGGACGGTCCCGAGCTGTGCGCGATGCTCCGGGCCGATCCGTCGACGGTGGGCGTGCGCTTCGTGCTGATCGCGAGCGGCGTCACGCCCGCACAGGCATCGCAGACCGGGATCGACCTGGTGATCCCCGATGGCCTGATCGGCCCGGCCATCGTCACGCGGGTCATGCATCTGATGCGTCGTGACGCCGACTCACCGGCGCCGGTTGCAGTGTCCACGCCGCCGCTCGCGCTCGTCGTCTCTCCAGCGGCGGCGCCGGAAGTCGAGACGGCGCCGGCGCCGCCGCCCGTCCCCGTGCCGTCCCCACCGGTGCCGCCGCCCGTGAGTGCCGCACCGGCGGCCGCCGCTGCCTCACCGACGGCGAATCCCGTGAAGGGCGCCGCGCCGCCGCCACCGCCGCTCACGGAGCTGGAGGCGGTCGGCATGAACGGCGCCACGCGGACGTTTCAGGGGGCGCTCGGGTCACTCTCCCTCGAGGACCTTGCACACGCCATCGCCAAGGGCAGCAAGACCGGCCGCTTGCTGCTGGTGCTGGGCAGCGGGGGCGGCATGATCGCATTCGACAGCGGCCGCATCGTCCACGCCGAGATCGGCAACGCCACCGGCGAGACGGCGTTCCAGTCCCTCGTCGCGGCGTCCCACCGCGAGAGCGGGGGCAAGTTCTGCTTCATTCCGTCGGCGCCGCGCGACCTCGCGAACGTCCCGAAGACCATCACCCGCAGCGTGGCGGAGCTCCTGGCCGGAGCCGCCCAGGCGCTGAACGAGGAGAGATAACCATGCCCAAGGTCCTGGTCATCGACGACAGCGTCAGCGTCCGCAAGGTCGTGGAGCGCGCGCTGGCCGGCAAGCAGGTCGATGTCATCTGCGCGGCATCCGGCATCGAGGCGCTCGAGTGCATGGAGCGCGATGCGCCGGATGTCATCGTGTGCGACGTCGTCATGCCCGACCGCGATGGGTACGAGATCTGCGAGTTCGTGAAGAAGCATCCACGCCTCGGCGACATTCCGGTGCTCCTCATGTCAGGCATCGTCAACGACGAGGTGCGGCAGCGCGCCGCGCGCGCCCGATCCGAAGGCGTGCTGGCCAAGCCGTTCGCCGCCGAGGACCTGCTCAAGCGCCTCGACGCGTTCCTCGGCCCGCTCGCGCCCCGCGTGTCCGAGGCGCCCGCGGCGGCGGCGCCCGCGCCGACTCCGCGCCTGGACGGCACGCCGACGCTGATGCCGGTGTCGGCGCTGATGGTGGCGCCGCTCGACGGTCCCAGGGCGGCGGCCGCGCCGCCGGCGCCGTCGCCGATGGCGATCAGTCCGGCTCCGGCGACACCGACGACCGCGCCGTCGCCGCCCGTCATCGCGGCTCCACCGCCGGCGCCCGTCTTCACGCCATCGCCGCCATTGCTGCCATCTGCCGAGCCGGTGACCGCGGCCGCGAGCGACCCCGTGCCGCCACTCGGGGAGCTGCCGCTCGAGACCGAACCGGCCGCGCCGCCGGCACCGATGCGGCCCGACGCGGCCGCGGGGATCCTGGCGCAGTTCACGGCGATGGACGGCGTGCAATGGGCGGTGCTGTCCGATCGCGAGGGCTTCGTCGTGGAGGCGACGACGAATGCGGGAGTCGACGCCGACGTGGCGGCCGCGCTCAGCGCGTGCCTGGCCGAGTCGTCGGACGGGCTGGGCAAGGAGCTCGGCCGGGGACCGCTGCAGAGCATCATCCTCGAGTACGACAAAGGGATGATCGTGGTGTACGGCGCCGGCGCCGTCGCGCTGCTCGCGATCGGGCTCACCGAGCCGGCGATCCTCGGCAAGGTCCGCTACTTCGCCAAGAAGGCGCTGCCGGAGCTCACCCGGTCCGTGTGATGCCGCGATACCGCCAGTCGGAGCGACGATGGGTGCACGCGGCGTGCGTCGCCGGCGTCTACCCCGTGCTCGTTGCGATCGTTTTCATCCTGAGAATCGGCGCCGGCGTGAGTCTGCCCGTGTCGGTGGCGGTGGCGGCGCCACCGCTGATCTATGCCGCGATCGCCATGGTCCTGCTTCGCGACGCAGCGCTCGTCCGCCGACTCTCGTGGGTTGGCGCCGCCTGTGTCGTGCACATGGGGCTCGGCGCGCTCGCGGCCACCGAGCTCGCGTGGGCGACCGGCCTCTCGTATCCGGGGGCGCTGGCGCAGGTCTTCGTTCTGTTCCCGCCGGCGTCGGTTCTCACGCTCGTCGCGACGCCGATCACGCTGTGGGCGTTCAATCTCACGGAGACGAAACCGCCGCGAAAGGTCGAAGCGGCCGCGCGCCCGGCGGCCGCGCGGTCGCCGCGCCCGAAACCGATCGCCCCGCCAGGGCGCCTTGGCAAGGTGGTGCCCGAGCCGGGCGCCGCCTCTGCCCAGTCGGCACGGCCGTCGACGGCCGTCAACGCCGCCGTCGCCGCCCCGCTCACCGCCCGTCCGTCGCTGCTGCCGCCGCCTACGCCGGCGCCGGCCGCGGCGGCCCCCGCGCCCGTCGTCGCGGCCGCGCCCGTTGCGCCGATCGCCAGCCGGCCGCCGAAGCCGGCACCGCGGCGGGACGACGGGATGGTCCGCGTTTCGTTCGCGCGGCTCGCGCCTCAGTTGCCGGCGGAGGCATTCGTGCTGCCGATCGAGCGACTGGGTGAAAGCCTCCGCGAGCCGAACGTCGTCCTGGTGCCGCGCCGAGTGGTCCTGTCACAGATGCGTGGAGGCGCCGTCGCGATCACGTGGGGGCACATCGCCTCGCAGTTCCCGGACCTCGCCCTCGGAATGGCGGACGACGAGTTCCGAAAGCAGTACCCCGATCTCAAGCTGTGGCTGCCCGCCGACGAGCTCGTCTCCCAGCTGCCGCCGGGCGCCATGCCAGGGACGACCGCCGCCGAAGCACCCGTCATTGACGGGCCCGTTGCCGTTGCGCCCACGGCTCCCGTCACGCCACCTTCCCCCTCGATCCCGACCAACGGGGAGTCGACGGCGACCACCGTCGGCCTCCAGGATCGCGAGCTTCTCGAGCGCGCCGTTGCCTGCTTCAACGGTGTCGGAAGCTTCGAAGCCTCCGTGCAGCGCCTTGGCGGAACCCCCGTCGTGATGCTGGTGGAGCCGAGCCTGCCGCGCGACGCCGTGACCGCATGTGCCGGACAGCTGCTGCGCTGCGTGGCCGGTGCGGACGGCGACGTCCTCACGGCGCGGACGGAGCAGGCGGCGCTCGTTCTCGCGGTGGCCGCGACGCCGATCGTAGTCGCGGCGCGCCTGCCCGGCGCGCCGGTGGCCCTGCTCGTCCTGCGCGCCGTGCGCGCGGCCGCCGGCGCCGGCGACGGCG
>DATBJF010000137.1:0-7298 GCA_036556545.1 Candidatus Methylomirabilota bacterium | reverse complement strand
ACCGACACGAGCAGGCCCCCCACGAACGCGCCGACGAGACTGCCCATGCCGCCGATGATGACGATGTTGAAGGACGCCACCGAGAGCTGGAGCCCCGTCGGCGGCTGAAACGGCAGCAGCGGCGCGACCAGGGCGCCCGCGGCGCCCACACAGGCGGCGCCGACGCCGAACGCCACGGCGTAGAGGCGGCGCACGTCGGTGCCGATGACGAGCGCGCCGTACGTGTTGTCCGCGGCCGCCCGGATCGACCGCCCGACGTCGGTGCGGAAGAGGAAGAGCGCCAGCACGACGGTGAGCACGACGGCGACTGCGAATGTGACCAGCCGCGCGACGTCGACGAACAGCGGTCCCAGCCAGACCGTCGACTGCGCCAGCGACGAGCGCACGCGCTGCGGCTCGGGGCCGAAGAGCAGCAGCGCCGCGTTCTCCAGCACGAGCGCCACCCCGAGCATCAGGAGGATCTGCATCTCGTGCGGAGCGTCGACGATGCGCTGCACGAGGCCGCGCTGCACCAGCAGTCCGGCGGCGAACAGCACCGCCGCGCACAGAATGAAGCTCGCGTAGGGGTCGACGCCGCCGCGCGTGGCGAGCAGCCACGCCAGGTACATCCCCCACACCATCATGTCGCCGTGCGCGAAGTTCACCACGCGCATGACGCCGAAGATGAGAGTCAGCCCCACCGCCATGAGGCTGTAGACGCCGCCGAAGAGCAGGCCGTTCAGCAGCCCCTGGGCGACCAGCGTCAGGTCGATCGAACTAGGCCTTCGGCCGCGGGAACACGAACTTCGCCAGCGCGTGCTCCTTGGGCCACACCGCCACGGGCTTCTGGTTCTGGATCTGGATCATGGCCGGCGCCGCGTTCGGGTTGTCGCCGATCTCGTTGAACGTGATGGGGCCGGTGGACACCATGAGGTTGTCCTTGTAGCTGGTCTTCTTGAGCGCCTCCACGACCGCGTCCGGCTCCACCGACTTCGCGCGCTCCAGCACGTCGGCCAGGACATGGATGCCGTCGTACGAGTAGCCGGAATTCGTGTCGAGCGTCTTGCCGCCCGAGCGCTTCAGGTACTCCTCGGCCAGGCGCTGCGCCCTGGGATGCTTGAAGTTCGGCCACGGCACCGACGTCATCACGTGCTCGAGATCCTCCTTGAGGACGGCGAGCTGACCGGCCTCGTACAGTCCGGGGCTGCCGGGACCGACGATGCCGAGGATCTCCACGCGCTGCTTGCGGATCTCCGGGAGCAGGAGCTGCGCGCTGGCCGGCCGCGTGATCGGCGCGATGATGTCGGGCTTCGCCGCCTTGGCGCGCGAGACTTCGGTCGAGAGGTCCGACGGCGGCTCCGGCCACGGGATGACCTCGACGATCTCCCAGGACGGGTTCGCCGCCTTGTGGGCCGCCTGGAAGCCGCGCGCCTGGTTGGTGCCGAACAGATCGTTGGCGTGCATGAGGACCACGCGCTTGGGGCTCACGCCCGCTTCCTTGAAGATCTCGTTGAAGTACTGCACGGCGCGCACCCCGAAGAGCGTGCCGGTGGGGAAGTTGCGATAGACGTACTGTGTCTTCTGTGCGCCCTCCTTCACCGCCTTGGCCACGTTCGCGGTGATCGGATCGGCGGCGGAGATGTCGACGAGGAACGGGATGCGGCGCTGCTGGGCCACCGGCACGATCGCCGCGGTGTCGCCGGAGTTGAACGTACCCATCAGGATCTGGGCGCCGGCATTGATCAGCCGCTCGGCCTCGGCGCGGGCCACGTCGGCCTTCGTCTGCGTGTCGCCGAGCATCAGCTCGAGCTTCGCGCCGGCCAGGGCCTTGATGCCGCCGGCGGCGTTGACGTGATCGACGGCGATCTGCGTGGCCAGGCGGCACGCCTGACCCGGCTCCGCCAGCGGGCCGGTGACGCAGTGGATCGCTGCGATCTTCACCGTCTTCGGCTGCGCGCGCAGCGGCAACGGGACACCGGCGACGGCGGCGCCGGCGACAACGGTCCTCAAGAACGTGCGGCGGCTCGAATGCGGCATGCGGCGACCTCCTTGCGATCGGTACGCGGATTATACCGTTGTATCGGAGCGGTGCGTCCGCCTCCGCCGTAGGTGGCCTGAGAGAGATGGGTGCGGCTACCCGCGTATGATACCGGCGCCATGCCCGAGCCGCGCGCGACGCGCATCCTCGTCTGGATGTGCGTGTTCATCGCCGTCAACCAGCTGGGCTTCGGCGCCATCGTCCCCGTCGTCGCGCTCTACGCGCGCTCGTTCGGCGTCCCGCACGCGGCCATCGGCGTCGCCATCGCCGTCTACGGCCTCGCGCGCTTCCTCGTGGCCATGCCGGTCGGCAAGATGACCGACGTGCTCGGGCGTCGCGCCGCGCTCGCGCTGGGCGGCCTCGTCACCGCCGCCGGCAATTTGCTCTGTGCTTATGCGCCGAACTTCGCCGTCTTCGTGGCCGCGCGCTTCGTGGCCGGGGCGGGCGCCGCGCTGGTGATGATCGCCGGCCAGATCGTGCTCGCGGACATCACGACGCCCGCGCGGCGCGGCCGCGTGATGGCGATCTATCACGGCGTCTTCCTGTTCGCAGTCGGCGTCGGACCGTACCCGGGCGGCGTCCTCGCGGAGCGCTTCGGCCTCGCCGCGCCATTCCTCGTCTATGCGGGAGCGGGCGCGCTCGCCACCGCCGTCGCCTGGCTGGCGGTTCCGGACACGCGCGTGGCCGCCATGAGCGCCCAAGCGGCCCCCACCCTCCCGCCGTTCGCCGCGCAGGTGCGGCGGCTGCTGACCTCGCACCCGGGATTCCTCCTCGTCAGCCTGGTCGGGTTCATGAACGCGGTGGTGCGAACGGGCGCGCTCTTCAACATCGTCCCGGTGCTGGCACACGACCGGCTGCTGCTGGGAACGGATCGCATCGGCTTCGGCCTCGCGCTCTCGAGCGTGGTGGGGCTCGTGCTCGCCTACCCGGCCGGCGTGCTCGTGGACCGCTATGGCCGCAAGACGATCATCGTGCCCGCCACCGCGGCCGTGGGCCTGTCGATGCTGCTGTTCCTCACCGCGACGTCCTACGCAGGATTCCTGACCGCCTGCGTGGTCTGGAGCGTGGCCGTCGGCGTCAGCGGCGCCGCGCCGGCCGCCTACGCGGCGGACGTCGCGCCGCATGGCATGAACGCGGCCGCCATGAGCACCTACCGGATGCTCTCCGACCTCGGCTACGTGGTCGGCCCGATCGCTCTCGGTGTGGTGACCGACGTCTTTGGCGGCGATGCCGCGCTCACGACGGCCGCCGCGCTGATGGTCGTGGTCGCCGTGCTCTTCGCCCGGTACGCGCCCGAGACCTATCGCTTCCGGGCGTGACAGGGTATCGTGAGCGGCCATGAACCTCCTGCGCCCGATCGATCGCGACCTGAAGGTGAACAACACCCGGCTGCGGCTTCTGGACTGGGGTGGTGAGGGCCGCCCGCCCGTCCTTCTCCTTCACGGGTTCACGGGGCACGCGCACGCCTGGGACACGCTCAGCATCGCGCTCCAGCCGCGCTTCCACGTGCTGGCCCTCGACCAGCGCGGCCATGGCGACAGCGACCCCGGCGACGTCTACAACGCGGTAGTCGCCTTCGACGACCTCGCCGGCGTCGTCGACGAGCTGCGGCTCACGCGGCTGGTGCTCATCGGCCTCTCGATGGGCGGGCGCAACGCCATGTACTTCACCTCGAAGCGGCCGGAGGTCGTGGAGAAGCTGGTGATCGTGGACATCGGCCCGGAGATCAGCACGCGTGCCACCGCGCCGTCATCGGGGCCCCCGGAGCCGGAGAGCTGGGACAGCATCGAGCAGGCGGCGCAGCATCTCCACGGCGGCAACCCGTATCCCGGCATCCATTATTATCGGTGGGTCGCCTCTCACAGTCTCCGCCCGCGGCCCGACGGCCGCCTGGTCTGGAAATGGCATCCCTCGATCAAGGAGCGGCGAACCAATCCCGACGTCGACTGGTGGGCGCTCCTGCGCACGCTGACGCCTCCGACGCTCGTCCTGCGCGGTGCGGAGAGCCATGTGCTCGACCGGGACGTGGCCGAGCGCATGGCGCGCGAGCTTCCGAATGGGCGGCTCGTCGAGATCCCACGCGCCGTGCACACGCTGCACGAGGACAACCCCGGCGCCGTCCTCGCCGCGCTCGACGCCTTCCTCGCTACCTGACGCGTCAGCGCGCGGCGGCGGCCACCTGCCGCCCGACGAGGTGCGCGTAGAGGCCGCGGCGATCCAGCAACGCCTCGTGAGCGCCGACCTCCACCACCCGGCCCTCGTCGAGCACCACGATGACGTCCGCGTCGCGCACGGTGGAGAGCCGATGCGCGATGACCAGCGTGGTCCGATCGCGGGCGAGGCGCTCGATGGCCTGCCGCACGGCCGCTTCGCTGAGCGCGTCGAGGTGCGATGTCGCCTCGTCCAGGACGAGCACCGGCGCATCCTTCAGGAACGCCCGGGCGATCGCCACCCGCTGGCGCTGGCCGCCCGACAGCTGGGCGCCGCGCTCGCCCACGACGGTCTCGAGCCCGTCGGGCAGGCCGGCGACGAGCTCGCCGAGGGCCGCGCGGTCGATGGCCGCCGCGAGCGCGGCGTCGCTGGCGCCGGGAGCGGCGAGCCGCACGTTGGCGCGCAGCGTGTCGTTGAACAGATAGGTGTCCTGCGCGACGAGCGCGATGCGGCGGCGCAGATCGTCCAGCGTGTACTCGCGGAGGTCGTGACCGAACAGCCGCACCACGCCGGCCTGCGGGTCCCAGAACCGCAGCAAGAGACTCGCGACGGTCGTCTTGCCGGCGCCCGAAGGACCCACGATGGCCATGGTGCGGCCCGCCTCGAGGCGCAGCGAGACGCCGTCGAGCGCCGGCCGCCGGCGGCCGGGGTATGTGAAGCGCACGCCCGCGAGCTCCACGGCCACTTCCTGCGAGGACCGCGCCGACAGCGTCACGCCGGGACCGTCGGTCACCGGCACCGGCTCCCTCTCGACCACGTAAAGCCGGCGCGCGGCGCCCAGCGTGTCGGCGAGCTGGCGGCCGACCTGCGCGACCTCCCAGAGAGGGACGAAGGCCGAGAGCGCGAGCAGCGTCAGCAGCGGCAGGGCAACGGGATCGAGCCCGCCTTGCTCCGCGAGCCAGGCGCCCACCACGATGACGGCGAGCCCGCCGAGCCCGGTGGTCGTCTCCTGCAGCGCCGTCTGGAGCGACAGGTCGCGAAGGAACGGCAGGCGCAGCTCGAGGAAGCGGCGCGCCTTGACGCCGAGGTCGTCGCCCCAGGCCCCCACGCGGTCGTAGGCGAGGATCTCGCCGAGCCCCTGCACGGTGTCGACGACGTGGGCGCTCAGATCGCCCGACGCCTCGCGCGCGCGGGAGCCGAGCCGATCGATGCGTGCCCGGCCGAGCACGGGCACCAGCGCCGTGTAGACGAGAAACGGGACCAGCACGAGGGCGAGCGCCGGCGCGAAGGCGCCGAGCGTCGCCAGCACCGCGGCCGGGACGAGAATCGCCACCAGCGCCGGCGTCACCGTGTGGGCGAAGAAGTATTCGATCAGCTCGACGTCGTGCGTTGCGACGCCGACGAGGTCGCCGCTGCGCCGCCGTGTGAGGTAGGCGGGCGCGAGCGCGTCGAGCTTGCGGAAGACGTCGAGCCGCATGTCGGAGAGCAGGCGATAGGCGACGTCGTGCGCGAGCCACGACTCCATCCAGTGGAGGGCGCCCGCGAGCGGGGCGGTGACGAGGAGCGCCACCAGAAGGCCGCCGGCCGGCTCGTCGCGCGCGACCGCGCGCACGGCCAGCGCGCTCAGCACCCCGACGCCGATCAGCGCGGTGACGCGCGCGACGCCGAGGACGAAGGTCAGCGTGAGACGGCCGCGGTACCCGCGGGTGCGCCCCAGCAGCGTGCCGAGGATCGCCCGCCAGCCGACGTCGCCGGCGCGGACGATGGCCTCGTCGGCGGCGGCGTCGCTCGCCGGGCCGTCCATGATCTCCTCGGCGTCCGCCCCCAGCAGCCGCTCGCCCACGGGCATGGCCCCCGTCCCGTCTCGCGCCTGTCCCGCCATGAGCCGCGCGTAGACGCCGTCGGCGCGCATCAGCGACGCGTGCGTGCCCTCCTCGACCAGGCGGCCCTGATCGAGGACGACGATGCGGTCGGCGCCGATGACGCTCGACAGGCGATGCGCGAAGACCAGCGTCGTGCGGCCGGCCATGAGGCGATCGAGGGCGGCCTGGATCAGCGCCTCGCTCTCCGCGTCCACGGACGACAGCGCCTCGTCGAGGATGAGGATGGGCGCGTCGCGCAGCAGCGCACGCGCGATGGCGATGCGCTGCCGCTGGCCGCCCGACAGCCGCACACCGCGCTCGCCGACGACGGCGGCGTAGCCCTGCGGCAGACGCAGGATGAACTCCTCGGCGTGGGCGGCGCGGGCGGCGGCGCGGAGCTCTTCGGCCGAAGCATCCGGACGGCCCATGCGGATGTTGTCCTCGATGCTGCCGTGGAACAGCCACGTTTCCTGGCTCACGACGGCGATGCGCCGTCGCAGCTGCGAGAGACCGAGGGTGCGCACGTCGACGCCGCCGATGGTGATGCGACCCTGGTCGGGGTCGTGAAACCGAAGCAGCAAGCGCGCGATCGTGGACTTCCCCGATCCGCTCGCGCCGACGAAGGCCACGCGCTCGCCCGCGCGGATGCCGAAACTGAGCCGCTCGTGCGCCGCGCGGCGCCCGCCCGCATAGGCGAAGGTGACGTCCTCGAAGGCCACGCCGGCGTCGCGCGGCTCGGGTCCCGGCGCGCCGTCGCGCACGGCGGGCGCCGCGTCGAGCAGCCGGAAGATCCCGCGCGCCGCCGACAACCCGAGCATGCCCTGATGCAGGAGCACCCGCAGCTCGCGCAGCGGCCGGAAGACCTCCACGCCCAGCATGAGGATGACGAGCAGCGCGGACAGCGACATCGAGCCGTTGCCGACGCGCCACGCCCCGACCGCCAGCGCGGCCGCGGCGCCGAGCGCGATGCCGGCGTCCGTGATGCCGCGCGCCAGCGTGTTGGTGCCGAGCACCCACATCGTGGACCGGAACAGCTCGCGGGCGCGGGTTTCGAGCACGCGGGCGCGGGCCGCGCTCTGGCCGAACGCCTTCAGCGTGGCCAGCCCCTGGACGGCGTCGAGGAACTCGGCGCCGAACGCCTTGTACGCGCGGTTGCGCTCCAGGCTGGCGCGGCTGTCCCAGCGGTGCCAGAGCCCGGGCGCCAGCAGCGCGGCGACGGCGGCGAGCAGGACGACCGCCGCCACCGGCAGGTCGAGGACGGCGACGAA
>DATBJF010000136.1:0-35523 GCA_036556545.1 Candidatus Methylomirabilota bacterium | reverse complement strand
CCCGACATCACCGGCGCCGCCGCGTACGGCGGCACGCGCACGCAGCTCGACGAGGCCTGGTCCGCTACGCTGTCGCTCTCATGGTCGATCTTCGACGGCGGCAACCGGATCGCCCGCCATCGTGAGGCACGCGCCAATCTCGATGCGGCGCAGGCGCGCGTGCGTGCCACCGAGCTCGACATCCAGCGCGACGTCGAGCAGGCCCAGATCCAGGTCAGCGAGGCCGAGGAGCGCATTCAGGCCGCGCAGAAGGCCGTGGAGTCCGCGCAGGAGAACTTCCGGCTTGCCCAGGGCCGGTTCGATGCGGGGGTCGGCACCATCCTCGAGCTCACGGACGCCCAGCTGGCGTTGACCCAGACCCAGAACACCGAGGCCCAGGCTCTGGCGGATTACCGGATCGCCCTGGCCCGTCTGGACCGCGCCACGGGCCGCCGGTAATCTCTAAATAATCGCGGGGCGAGGCGCGTCCAACAGTGATGAAGCGTCTCATTTCCGTCGCCGTGGTGGCTGTGGTCCTGGGCGCTGGGATCTGGGGCTACTTCTATGCCCAGGCGCGCGGGAACGCTCCCCGGTTCCGCACGGGCCAGATCGAGCGGGGCGTCCTCACCGCCGCCATCTCCGCCACCGGCACCCTCAACGCCGTCACGACCGTCCAGGTCGGCAGCCAGGTGTCCGGACAGATCAAGGAGCTGCTGGTCGATTTCAACTCACCGGTCAAGAAGGGTCAGATCATCGCCCGCATCGACCCTCAGATCTTCGAGGCGCAGGTCAGTCAGGTCACGGCCGAGGTGGAGACGGCACGCGCCGCCGTGCTGAACCAGACGGCCAACGTGGAGAAGGCCCGCGCCGACGTCGAGAACGCCCGCGCCGCCCTGGCCCAGGCCAAGGCCCAGACAGCCAAGGCCGACGTTGCGCAGGCCGACGCCAGGCGCGCCTTCGATCGTAGCGCCGAGCTGTTCCGCCGCGATCTGGTGGCGCAGGCGGACCGCGACACCGCGCAGGCCAACTACGACTCGGCCGTCGCCCAGTCGGACTCGGCGCGCGCCAGCGAGCAGGCCCTCATGGCGGGCATCAAATCGGCCGAGGCGCAGCTGCGCGTGCAGGAGGCGGCGCTGCAGTCGGCGCGGGCCCAGGTCGATCAGAAGCGCGCGGCGCTGGTGCAGGCGCAGACGAACCTCAACTACACGACGATCCGCGCGCCCGTGAACGGCGTGGTCGTGTCGCGCGCCGTCGACGTCGGCCAGACGGTGGCCGCCAGCCTGTCGGCGCCGACGCTCTTCACCATCGCCCAGGACCTCACGAAGATGCAGGTGGAGACGAGCGTCGACGAGGCCGATATCGGCCGCGTCTCGCTGGAAGACCGGGCGACCTTCACGGTCGACGCGTTTCCCGGCCAGATGTTCAACGGCGTCGTCACGCAGATCCGCAAGGCCCCGCTCGTCGTCCAGAACGTCGTCACCTACACGGTCGTGCTGGCCGTCGCGAATCCCGGTGAGAAGCTCATGCCGGGCATGACGGCCAACGTCAAGCTCGTCTACGACCAGAAGCCGAACGTGCTGAAGGTCCCCAACGCCGCCCTGCGTTTCCGCCCGGCGGGCGCCGAGGCGGCGCCCGCCGGCGCGGGAGCGTCCGGCGGGCAGGCGCCATTCGGGGCCGGCACCGGCCAACCGTCGCCGGAGGAGATGCGCGAGCGTCTCGTCAGGGGGCTCGGCTTGACGGAGGAGCAGCAGCGGCGGCTCGAGCCCATCCTCCGCGACATGCGGCAGCAACTGGCCACGCTGGGCGACACCCCCGAACCCGAGCGTCGGCAGCGCATGCGGCGGATCTTCGGCGAGATGCGCATGCGGGTGCGGGAGATCCTCACCCCCACCCAGCAGCTGACGTTCGACGCCACCGCCAGCGCGCGCAACCGGTCGAGCGGCGGGACGAGCGGCCGCGTGTACGTCGTGGACGAGGACGGCAAGGCGAAAGCGGTCGCTCTGACGCTGGGTATCACGGACGGCACCATGACCGAGATCATGCGCGGCGAGCTGAAGGAAGGCCAGGACGTCATCATCGGAATGGCCGCGAACACGCAGCGGCCGGCCGCGGGCACGTCGGGCGCTCAGCCACCGCGACTGAGGTTCTGAGGTGTCGATCGTCGTCACCGAGGGCCTCGCGAAGGATTACCGGCTCGGCCCTCACACGGTGCACGCGCTTCGAGGCGTATCGGTCAGCATCGAGGCGGGTGAGTTCGTCGCGGTCATGGGGCCGTCCGGCTCCGGCAAGTCGACGTTCATGAACCTGCTCGGCTGTCTCGACCGGCCCACCGCGGGCCGCTACTGGCTCGACGGCCAGGACGTCGCCCGGCTGTCGCGCGACGAGCTGGCCATGGTACGCAACGCCAGGATCGGGTTCGTGTTCCAGCAGTTCAACCTCTTGCCGCGCACGAGCGCCCTCGAGAACGTCGAGCTGCCGCTGCTCTATGGCGGGGCCGTGTCGCGCGAGCGGCGCGAGCGCGCGCGGGCGCGTCTGGCCGAGGTCGGGCTTGCCGAGCGCGAGCACCACCATCCCAGCCAGCTGTCCGGCGGCCAGCAGCAGCGGGTGGCCATTGCGCGCGCGCTCGTCAACGACCCTCCCGTCATCCTCGCCGACGAGCCGACGGGCAACCTCGACACACGGACGAGCGCGGAGATCATGGCGCTCCTGCAGCGCCTCAACCGCAGCGGCCTCACCATCGTCCTGGTGACGCACGAGTCGGACATCGCCGCCTTCGCCGGGCGCCGCCTCCTCTTCCGCGACGGCCGCCTGATCGGCGACCAGCGCGGCAACGCCGAGGACGCCGCCGCGCTGCTCGCACGCCTCCCCGAGGAGGAGGCGCTCGTCTAGGATGGTGTTCCAGGCGCTGCGCATCGCGCTCCGCTCGCTGCGCGTCAACAAGCTGCGCACCGCCCTCACCATGCTCGGCATCATGATCGGCGTCGGCGCGGTCATCGCCATGGTCGCCGTCGGCGCCGGGGCGCAAGCACGGGTTGCCGAGCAGATCCAGAGCCTCGGCTCCAACCTGATCATCGTCCTGCCCGGCAGCCGCAACAGCGCCGGTCTTCGCCTGGGCCAGGGCAGCCAGATCACGATCACCGAGGACGATGCCCTCGCCATCGCCCGCGAGATTCCGGTTGTCCAGGCGGTGGCGCCTTCGTCGCGCGGCAACGCCCAGGTGGTCTACGGCAACCTGAACTGGTGGACGAACATCACCGGCGTGACCGCGGACTTCTTCGAGACGCGCGACTGGGCGCTCGAGTCGGGACGCCCGATCCTGCGTGAGGACGTCGACAGCGCCAGCAAGGTGGCGCTGGTCGGGCAGACCACGGCGCTCAACCTCTTCGGCGACTCCGATCCCGTGGGGGAGATCATCCGCGTCAAGAAGGTGCCCTTCACCGTCATCGGCGTTCTCGGGCGGAAGGGCCAGACGACGTGGGGCCAGGATCAGGACGACGTCATCATCATTCCGCTGACGACGGCAAAGCGGAAGGTCCTGGGTGTTTCCCAGGCGAACTCGCGGTCCGTGAACACCATCTCCATCAAGGTCCTGCCTGGTGAGGACATGACGGAGGCCGAAGCGCAGGTCCGCGTGCTCCTGCGCGATCGTCATCGCCTGCAGCCCTACCAGGAGGACGACTTCTGGATCCGCAACCTCTCCGAGGTCTTGCAGACACAAGAGGAGACGTCGGCGGTGCTGACGTACCTGCTCGCCGCCATCGCCTCGGTGTCGTTGCTGGTGGGGGGGATCGGGATCATGAACATCATGCTGGTCTCCGTCACCGAGCGAACGCGAGAGATCGGTCTCCGCATGGCCGTCGGCGCGCGGGGCCGTGACATCCTCACGCAGTTCCTGGTGGAGGCGGTCACGCTGTCGCTGATCGGCGGCATGATCGGCATCGCGCTCGGCATCGGCAGCTCGAACGCGATCGGTTATTTCGCCGAGTGGCACACCGTCCTGTCGCCCGCATCGGTCGTCCTCGCCTTCGGATTCGCCGCCGCCATCGGGATCTTCTTCGGCTTCTATCCGGCGCGGAAGGCCTCCCGGCTCGATCCCATCGAAGCGCTGCGCTACGAATAACGCCGGCGGCATGGCCCGCGCACGCAAGCGCAAGCGCGCCGCCCGACGCTCCCGCACGACTCGACGCCCTCCGGCCGCGCGCCGGCCGTCCGCCGCTCGACGCGCCCCGGCGGCGCCTCCGGCGCCGGCCTTCGCGCCGAGCGAGGCGGAGCGAAGCTTGCTGGTGCTCGCGCAGGCGCTGGAAGGCGTGGGCGCCGACGCGCTACCGCGCGCGCTCCGGATGATCGCCGCCGCCTACGCGCCCGACGGGGCGCTGGCGGCGGCCGTGCACCGCGCGTGGCTGGCCACGCGCGGTGACAAGACGGCCGCGCTCGCGCTGGCGTGGGCGCGCGAGCAGCTGCGCCTCGGTCTCCAGGGCGTGATCGAGGCGACGCCGCCGTCGGCGCGCGGGAGCCTGACGCTGCCCGCGGACACCCTCGCCTGGCTTCTGCTCGCCGCCTGCGAGTCCCTCGCCCACGAGCCCCCGTCCGCCGCCGCCGATCGCCTGCGACTGCTGCTCCAGCTCACGGGGCGCGCGGCTCCCACCGCGTAGACGCGTATCGGATCAACGCGTTGACTCGCTCGCGCGGGCTGGCTACAGTGCCGCCGATGCTCGCGCCGCTGCTGGTCGCCGCCCTCCTGAGCATCGCGCTCGCCGCCGAGGCGGAGACGCCGGTGGAGGCCGCCCGCGCGCTCGTGCAGCGCTACCATCAGGACGCGAGCGCGCTCGATCGCGCGCGCGAGCTGCTCGCCGCGGCCCTCGCTCGGGATTCCCGGGTCGAGACGATGATCATGCTCTCCTACGTCGATTTCCTGTGGGCCGACACGCGCGCCACCACCGATGAGGCCAAGCTCGAGGCGTACGAGCGGGGCCGCCGCATCGGCGAGCGCGCCGTCGAGCTGGCGCCGCGCAACGCCGACGCCCATCTGTGGTACGCGATCAACACCGCCCGCTGGGGGCAGACGAAGGGCATCATGCGCTCGCTCTTCCTGCTGCCGACGGTGCAGCGGGAGATCGAGACGATCCTGGCGCTCGACCCGCGCTCCGTGCGCGCGCATGCCCTGGCCGGCAACGTCGCGATGGAAGTGCCGCGCCTGGCCGGCGGTGACCGCGGCAAGGCGGAGACGCACTTCAAGAAGGGACTGGAGATCGATCCGCGCTTCACCGTGCTGCGCGTCGACCTCGCCCGCCTCTACATCGGCGACGGGCGCTACGCGGAGGCGCGCCAGGAGCTCACGCGCGTGCTCGAGGAGCGCGCGCCGCGGATCGTCGCCGACTGGACCGTGAAGGACGTCCCACGCGCCCGCGCGCTGCTCGAGTCGATTCGCGACAAGCGGTAGACATCGCCGGCGTCATCGCGCGGCTGCGCCGGACCCGGCGCTCCTTCGCGCGGACGGCGCTGGCGGTGATCGCCGAGCGGCACCGCGACCCGTTCCGCGTCCTGGTGGCCTGCATTCTCTCCCTGCGAACGCAGGACACCACCACGGGGCCGGCCGCCGCGCGGCTCTTTGCCGTCGCCGCCACGCCATCGGCGATGTTGCGCCTGCCGGCCCACGCCATCGAGCGTCTCATCTATCCCGTCGGCTTCTACCGCACGAAGGCCCGGGTGATCCGGGGGCTGTGCCGGGATCTGCTGGAGCGCTTCGGCGGCCGTGTGCCGGACGACATCGACGCCCTGCTGACGCTCGACGGCGTCGGGCGGAAGACCGCCAATCTCGTGGTCACCATGGGCTACGGCAAGCCGGGCATCTGCGTGGACACGCACGTGCACCGGATCTCGAACCGGCTCGGCTACGTGCGGACCCGAGATCCCGAGGCGACCGAGATGGCGCTGCGGGCGCGCCTGCCGCGGCGCTACTGGATCGGCTACAACGACCTGCTCGTCGCCTTCGGGCAGAACGTCTGCACGCCGGTCTCGCCGCGGTGCTCCGGGTGTCCGGTCAGCGGCCTCTGCCGGCGGGTCGGGGTGACCTCCGCCCGCTGACCGACCGGCGCAGCCGGCGCAGCGTGGCCAGGTTGCGGAGGTCGGCGATGGGCGCCGGCTCCTTTGGCGTCTCGAGCACCTTCGGCACGCGCGCGAAGCGCCGATCGTTCAGGAGCAGCCGGAACGGCTGCAGCCCGAGAAATCCGCACCCGATGTTCTCGTGGCGGTCGAGCCCGGAGCCCAGCGGCGCCTTGGCATCGTTCAGGTGGAACGCCAGCACGCGCGCGGGCCCGATCATGTCGAGGCACTCGGCCATGGCGAGCGCATAGCCGGCCGGCGTGCGGATGTCGTAGCCCGCCACGAAGAGATGGCAGGTGTCGATGCACACGCCGACGCGCCGCGGGTGACCGAGCCGGTCCAGGATCGCCCGCAGCTCCGCGAACGTGCGCCCGAGAACGTGGCCCGCCCCCGCCGTGTTCTCGAGAGCGACCTTGACCGCGGATCGCCGTGTCGCGCGCAGCGCCTCGTCGATGGCCCGGGCGATGGCATCGAGTCCCGGCGACGCACCGGCGCCGAGATGCGAGCCCGGGTGGACCACGAGCGCGTCGAGGCCGAGCATGGCGGCGCGCCGCAGCTCGTCGGTGAAGGTGCTCACCGCCTGCCGCCAGCCCGCGGGATCGGGGCACGCCAGGTTCACGAGGTACGAGCCGTGGGCGAACGCATGCCGCAGACGGGCGCCGCGCCGCTCGCGCCGAAAGGCGCGGACCTCGCCCTGAGTCAGCGGCGGCGCCGCCCACTGGCGCTGGTTCTTCAGGAAGATCTGGATGGCGCCACACCCGAGCTGGCGGCCGCGCGCGGGGGCCAGCGCGAGGCCGCCGGCGATGGACACGTGGGCGCCCAGCTCGTCCCGACGCGCGATCACAGCGCTCAGCGTAGCACCCTTGCGCGGGCCCACCCGCCGGCGCGATAATGAAAACCAGCTGGGCCGGCACAGAAACCCACGGGTTCCGGAGGGCATCCCATGGCACAGGCGCACGAGATCCCGTCGACGTTCACGACGACCTTCGAGCTCGACTACGCCGCCACCGAGCCCGAGCTGCGCCGGCTCTACGAGAACGCCAAGCGCGACCAGTGGAACGCCTCTCGCGACATCCCGTGGTCCAGCGTCGGCAGCGATGACGGCCGCGTCATCGCCGACGAGCTCGTCGACATCTACGGCAGCCCCCTGTGGGAGCGGCTGTCCGAGAAGGACCGCGTGGCCCTCAACCGTCGGATCGCGGCCTGGCGCCTGTGCGTGCTCATGTACGGTGAGCAGGGCGCTCTCCTCACCTGCAGCCAGCTCGTCGACGTCGTCGAGGGCGCCGACCAGAAGTTCTTCCAGGCGACCCAGGTCATGGACGAGGCACGCCACAACGAGGTGCTCGATCGTTACATCACCGAGCGGCTGGACAACCTCCGCTATCCGATGCCCAAGAACGAGCGCGAGATCTTCGATTCCATCCTCGGCGAGAGCCGCTGGTACCTCAAGACCATCGCGCTGCAGCTGGTGGCCGAGACGTTCGCGGTGGCCCTCTTCAAGATGATGGGCGAGAGCGCGCGCGATCCCGTGCTCGGCGAGCTGTGCAAGCGCGTGCTCTCCGACGAGTCCCGGCACATGGGCTTCGGGATGCTGGCGCTGCCGAAGGTGATCCGCGAGGCATCCGCGACGGAGCGCCGGGAGCTCGAGGACTATACGTGCTTCGCGCTGGAGAAGACGCTGACGGGCTTCTTCCCGGCCGAGGCCTACGAGGACATGGGCTTCAGCGCGGCCGAGATGCAGGAGATCCGCCGCTATCGCCGCGAGACGGCCGCCTCCAACGACTACGCGCCCTTCCGGAAGTACTTCCGGAAGGACATGCACAGCTCGATGGTCGCCAACCTCGCCCGGCTCGGCCTCCTCACCGAGCGGGTGAGGCCGCGGCTCGAGAAGCTCGGCATCACCCTGCCGGCGCGCTGAGCGGCTTCACCAGCTCCGCGAGCTGCCGGTGGCGGTACTCCCACAGCGCACGGAGCTGCCGCCGGACCACGGCGGCGTGCGCGACCCGCCCGAGCGGTCCCAGCGGCAAGCGGTAGGTGACGCGGTCCTCCACCCAGGTGCCGCCCCCCTCCTCGAGGAAGCGGTGGCGGTGCTCCCAGCGCGCGTACGGCCCGCGCACCTGGACGTCGACGAAGCGGAACGGCGGATCCCACTCGCGCACGAACGCGCGCCAGCGGAGCGGCACCACGCCGAGCCATCGCAGTCGAAAATCGAGCACGGCGCCCGTCGTCATCGTCACGTTGCGGTTCAGCAGGCGCAGCCGGAAGGCGGGAGGCGTGAGGCGCTCGAGCGCGGTGGGCTCGGCGAAGAACGCGAACACCTCCGGACGCGGACGCGCGAGCCACACGCGCGACTCGAAGACGTGGTCGGCCATGACGCGCGGGCTATCATAGGCAGGTGCCCCGGCTCAGTCAAACGCGCGCGTATGTCGCGCTGTTCCTGATCGCGGCGCTGTGGGGCACCTTCCCCGCCACCTCCAAGCTCGCGCTTGCCGACATTCCGCCGACGCTGATGACGGCCGTGCGATGCGCGATCGCGGCGGCCCTCCTGTCCGCGATGGTGCTGCGGGCGGGCTTCGACGCCGGGCGCGAGCTCACCGCCGACGCCGTGAAGGCGTTCTTCGTGCTCGGCACCGCCGGCTTCGTCGTTTCCACCCAGATCACCTATTGGGGTATCTACACGACCTCGGCGGCGAACGCGGCCATCTTGCAGGCCACCGCGCCGGTCATGGTGGCCCTCGGCGCCCGCGTCTACCTCGGCGAGCGCCTGCGCCGCGCCCAGCGCCTCGGCGTCACCGTCTCGATGCTGGGCGTGCTGCTGGTGGTGACGGAGGGCCGGCTGGCGGAGCTGGCGCCGAGCGAGCTGCGCCTCGGAGATTTCTTGACGCTGTTCGCGCTGGTCGGCTGGACCGTGTACACCGTGTTCGGCAAGCGCGTTCTCACGGGCCACTCGCCGGCGCTCACCACCACCGCCGCCTACGTCTGCGGCACCCTCGTGCTCGTCCCGCTGGTGATCCTGACGGCGCCGCTGACACCGCGTCCGCGGCTCGACTCGCCGCTGGCGTGGGCCGTGCTGCTCTACCACGCCATCCCCGGCGCCTTCGCGCACCTCTGGTGGTATGCGGCCGTCGAGCGCGTCGGGCCGAGCCGGGCGGCGATCTTCATGAACGTCACGCCGGTGGTGGGCATCGGCATGGCGGCGCTGCTCGTGGGCGAGGAGATCGGCCCCTGGCAGATCGGGGGAGCCGCCATGGTGCTCGGCGGCGTGGCGTTGACGACGGGAGGCCGGACGGCGCCCCGGCCTCCCGCGCGCCGCTAGAGCTTCTTCACCTCGGCGAGCATCTTGTCCGGATCGGGCAGCTCGCCCTTGCCGTACCGCTCGACGAAGCGGACCTTGCCGGTCTTGTCGATCAGGAACGTGGCCCGGCTATTGGCGTTCCAGTCCGGCCAGTACACGCCATAGTCCCTGGCCACGGTACGATGGACGTCCGACAGCAGCGGATAGTGATTGATCCCGACCGCCTTCGCCCAGTTCTCGTGGCTGAAGGGGCTGTCGGTGGAGATACCCAGCACCTGGGTATTGGCCGCCTCGAAGTCGCTGACGCGCTTGTCGAAGGCGGGCATGCACTTGCTTCAGCCCGGTGTCCAGTCGAGTGGATAGAAGAGCAGCACGACGTTCTTGCCCTTGTAGTCGGCGAGACTGACTTCTTTCAGCCCGATGGTCTTCAGCGTGAAGGCCGGGGCCTGGTCGCCGACGTTGAGCGTCTTGTTGTCTGTCACTCGGCGTTCCCCCTTTTCGCGAACGTGCGCGGTGTGCGGGTCATGATAGCACCCGGGCGCCGCGCGGCGACGGGCGCCTTCCGCGCGTCGCCCCACAGCGTGCGCCGTCGTGCCTCGAGCGTCGTGGTCTGCATCCCCAGGTGCTCGGCCGCGGTCACGACGCGCCCCGTGCTCCACAGGCGCTCGAAGCGCGCCGCGAAGCCGGGATCGCGCAAGGCGTGGTGGTCCATGATGACACGACAGCCGGTGGCGTCGATGACGCGGAGCAGATGCTCGATGCCGCGCTCGACGGCGCCGCCCGGAAGGTCGCGCTCGATGTAGGACGGCGGGCCGGAGAGATACAGGAGCGTCGGCCGCTGCTGGATGAGCCAGCCCACCGCCACCGGCGACAGCGGGCCCTGCACGTCGGAGGCGAAGACGAAACGCTCGCGCTGCGCGGTGTCGACCACGGTGAGCGCCACCACGTAGCCGAGCGGCGTGCCCTCCACACCGTGCGGCAACGGCGGCGAGACCGAGAGCTCCAGGAGCGGCTCGCGCCGCCGCCAGCCGTCCGCCGCCTCGAGCCGCGCCACGCCGTCGAGCGCCGTCCACAGCGCCACCCCGCGGCGGCTCTGCTGGCCGCCGACCATGCGACGCGGCTCCTTCGCGATGATGGTCCGCCCGGCGTAGGTGGCGGGGTCCGAACGGTAGTGATCCTCGTGGTAGTGGCTCACGAACACGAGGTTGGCGCGGGCGGCGTAGGCGGAAATGCGATCGTTCGCGCGGCGCAGCGCCTCCCATTCGGGCGCCGCCGGCGGCAGGCCGTAGCGCGCCGGCGCCAGCGTGGCGCCGGGGTCGATCAGGATGGCGGCGTCCGCGACCTCGACGTAGGTCGCCATCGAGCGGACGCCGAGCGACTCGGCGGCGAGCGGGATGACGCGCATCTAGCTCAGATGCACCGTCCGCCGTCGACCTCGAGCGTGCTGCCGGTGATCATGGCCGCGTCGTCGGAGGCGAGGAACACGGCGGCCCGCGCGATGTCCTCCGGCTGATTGAGGCGCCCCAGCGGCACCGTCGCCTCGTACCGCGCCAGCCCCTCCGCGTCGACCTGCTGCTTGCCCATGAACGTCGGCAGCATGGGCGTGTGCGTGGCCACCGGGCAGATGGCGACGACACGAACGCCGTGCGGCGCCACCTCGAGCGCCAGCGCCTTCGTGAGCGTGATGACGGCGCCCTTCGACGCCGCGTAGACCTGACCACCCGGACGCGGCCGGATGCCGGCGGTGGAGGCGGTCACGAGGAACACGCCGCGCTTCTGCCGCTTCATCACGGGCATCGCGTACTTCGCGCCCAGGAAGACGCCCTTCACGTTGACGTCGAAGATCTTGTCGTAAACGCTTTCCTCGACCTCCTCGACATCGGTCTTCCACTGCGGCGTCCCCGCGTTGGCGAAGAACACGTCGAGCCGTCCCCACGCGGCGAGCGCGCGCTCGACCATGGCCTTGTTGTCGGCCGCTCGCGTGACGTCGGCCGTCATCGCGATGGCCGTACCGCGATCGCGCTCGATGGCGGCCACCGTCGACTTGGCGCCCGTCTCGTTCACGTCGACGACCAGCACCCGCGCACCCTCGGCGGCCATCGCCGTCGCGCTCGCCGCCCCGATTCCGGATCCCGCGCCGGTCACGATCGCCACCCTGTCCGTCAATCTCATTCTGCGATCCTCCCTAGAGCGCCAGCTCGGCCAGCGTGCGCACGGCCTGCGCGTCGCCGGCGACCATGATCGTCGTCGCGCCCGACGTCGCCCACTCGGCGAGCCGCTCGCGGACCCGCTCGCGCGGCCCACAGAGCGCGACCTCGTCGACGAGCTCGTCGGGGACGGCGGCCTCCGCCTCCGCCTTCTTGCCCGAGAGGTACAGATCCTGGATGGTCTTCGCCGCCGCGTCATAACCGTAGCGGCGCGCGATGTCGTTGTAGAAGTTTCGGCCGCGCGCCCCCATCCCACCCACGTACAGCGCCAGCCGCGGCTTGACGGCCGCGCGGCAGGCGGCGGCGTCGGGTCCGATGACGACGGGCACCATTGGCATGACGTCGAAGTCCTCGCGGCGCCGGCCGCCCCGCTTGAAGCCCTCGTCGAGCCACTCGCGGACCATCGCGCTCCGGCGCGGTGAGAAGAACACGGGGATCCAGCCGTCGGCGATCTCGGCCGCCAGCGCCACGTTCTTCGGCCCCACCGCGGCCAGATAGATCGGCAGCGTCGCCCGGCCGTGCAGGATCGACTTGAGCGGCTTGCCGAGCCCGGTGGCGTCCGCGCCCGCGTACGGAATCTGGTAATACTCGCCGCGGAACTCCACCGGCTTCTCGCGCTTGAGGATCGCGCGCACGATGTCGACGTACTCGCGGGTCTTCGTGAGCGGCTTGCCGAACGCCTGGCCATGCCAGCCCTCGACCACCTGCGGTCCCGAGACGCCGAGACCGAGCCGGAAACGGCCGCCCGACAGCGCGTCGAGCGTCATCGCGGTCATGGCCGTCATGGCCGGCGTGCGGGCGGGAATCTGCATGATGCCCGTGCCGACGTGGATACGCGTCGTGCGGGCGGCGATCCAGGCGGCGGGCGTCACCGCGTCGGAGCCATACGCTTCGGCCGTCCACACCGACGTGTACCCGAGCCGCTCCGCCTCCAGCACCTTGTCGATGTCGAGGGCGACGTTCGCGCCGGAGTAGTTGAGGTTCAGCGCCAGTCGCATCCGGGGGTTCTCACCTTTCCCAGCGGCATCGCGCGAGCATGACTCGTCCACGCCGCATCGGGACGCCCTCCTGCTCGAGTCGAATGCGCTGCGTCAGCATCGAGCCCATGCGGCGGCGGCGACTGATCCGACCCGCCGCGTTCACCACACGATGCCACGGCACGTCGTCCGGGCAACGGCGCATGGCGCCCCCGACGGCACGCGCCGAGCGCGGAGCGCCGAGCATGAGCGCAACCTGGCCGTACGTCACGACCGACCCGCGCGGCACGCGGCGGACGAGGCGATACACCGCCGCTCGAAAGCTCACCGCGTCGCGACGCCCTGCGCGAGCTCCCACAGCCGGGCGTAGAGGCCGTGGCGCCGCACCAGCTCCGCGTGCGCGCCCTCCTCGTGAACGCGACCGCGATGGAGCACGATGATGCGGTCCGCATGCTGGATCGTCGAGAGCCGGTGAGCGATGGTGACGCTGGTCCGGCCGGCCAGCAGGCGCTTCATGCCCTCGCGGATCATCCATTCGGACTCCGGATCGACGCTCGACGTCGCCTCGTCGAGAACGAGGACCGGGGGATTGTACACGAGCGCTCGTGCGATGGCCAGAAGCTGGCGCTGTCCGTGCGAGATCTTCATACCGCGCTCGCCCAGCGGCTCGTCCAGTCCGCCCGGCAGGGCGGCGACGAACGTCGCCGCGTGCGCAGCCTCGAGCGCTCCCCGCACCGCGGCGAGGTCGCCGACGCCGTCGACGCGGAGATTGTCGGCCACGCTGCCCGTGAAGAGGACGGTGTCCTGGAACACGGTGCCGACGTGGCGGCGCAGCTGCGCCAGATCCCACTCGCGGACGTCGACCCCGTTCACCAGCACGCGGCCGCCGGTGACATCGTAGGCGCGCGTCAACAGCCGCGCACAGGTGCTCTTTCCCTCGCCGGTGGCGCCGACGATCGCCACGTGCTCGCCGTGCGCCACACGAAAGGAGACGTCGCTGAGGACGGGCGCGCCGGCGTGATAGGAGAAGTGGACGTGCTGGAATTCGAGCGCGGCGCGCGACGTTGGCATGGTTGTAGCGGGTGCCGTGTGCTCGGGTAGGTTCGTGGGTGGGCTGTTCGAGATGGTGGTGGCTCCGCTCCCGCGACCGTGGTCCCGGCTCCCGCGACCGTGGTCCCAGCTCTCACGACTGTCGTCGTGGGTCTCGCGACTGTGGTCCTGGTCTTTGCCACTGGGGTCTCCGGTGCCGCCGTTCTGTGGGTTCGTGAACGAGGTCGGGGACACGATGGTCGGGGCGCGGTCGAGGAGGCCGAAGATGCGCTCGGCGGAGGCCATGGCCGATTGCATGACGGTGAACTTGGCGCCCAGGTCGCGAATCGGCAGGAAGAAGCGGTTGGTGTACTGGATGAAGGCGACGAGCACGCCGAAGCTCAGCGCGCCGCCGAGGATCTGTTCGCTGCCGTACCAGATGAGCAGGGCGAGCGCCACCGAGCCGAGCGCCTCCACCATGGCGTAGAGCGAGGCCTCGAAGACCGTCGAGCCGAAGAGCGCGCGGCGGTAGTCACGGTTCAGCCGGCGAAACGCGCCCAGCTCCTGTCGCTCACGCGCGAAGAGCTGGGTGACCGTCATCCCCTGCAGCGACTCCTGTAAGAATCCGTTCAGGACCGCCAGGCGCCGGCGCACCTCGCGGTACGCGTCGCGGGCCCGCAGACGAAAGTAGGCGGCGGCCGCCGCCAGAACCGGCACGATGGCGAAGGTCACCAGCGCCAGCCGCCAGTCCATCCACAGCATGATCGCCACGACGCCCGCGAGGGTGACGACGTCCGCGACGATGGCCAGCAGCCCGCTGGTGAACGCCTCGCTCACCGCCTCCACGTCGTTCAGCACGCGCGTCATCAGCCGGCCGACCGGATTACGGTCGAAGAACGCCGCCTCCAGCCGCAGCAGATGGTCGAAGAGCGCCGCGCGCAGGTCGTGGGTCACGCGCTGGCCGGCCACCGCCATCAGGTACGCCTCCACCATGCGGAGCGCGTACAGGGCGGCGAGCGTGAGCGCGTACAGGCCGGCCGTGAGGGCGAGGCCCCACCAGTCCGCGGTGAGGATGTGGTCGTCGATGGCCACCTTGAGCAGATACGGCTGCGCGAGCTCGGCGGCGGCGATGAGGGGGAAGAGCGCCAGCGCGATCGCCAGCAGGCCGTGGTGACGGCGCGCGGCGGCCCACAGGCGTCCGGCCAGCCGCCGGTCGAACGCGCGGCCGAGGACGTCGTCCTGGTCGCTCGCGCTATGCACTGGCGATCTCCGCCTCGAGCTGCTGCATCCGCCAGAGACGCGCGTAGAGACCGCCGCGCCCGAGCAACTCGGCGTGCGTGCCGCGCTCCACGATGCGC
Organism: Candidatus Methylomirabilota bacterium; assembly: GCA_036556545.1. Lineage (GTDB taxonomy): Bacteria > Methylomirabilota > Methylomirabilia > Rokubacteriales > CSP1-6 > AR12. The sequence goes on along the minus strand of DATBJF010000136.1, from coordinate 20,576 downwards.
CCGCCGTCGAGCACGAGTACCCGGTCGGCCACCTGCGCCACGCGCAGCCGGTGAGTGATGACGAGCATCGTACGGCCGGACGCGCGCAGCGCGGCGATGACGCGGTCTTCGGTGGCGGCGTCGACGCTGGCGAAGACGTCGTCGAGGACGAGCAGCCGCGGCGTCCCGACGAGCGCGCGCGCCAGCGCCAGGCGCTGGCGCTGGCCACCGGACACGGTCAATCCGCGCTCACCGACCACGGTGCGATAGCCGTCCGGGAAGGCTTCGATCTCGTCGTCCACGGCCGCCTCCGCCGCGGCCGCGCGTATCGCCTCGGCCGTGAGTCCCTCGCGGCCCAGCGTCAGGTTCTCCTCGATCGAGCGCGAGAACAGAAACGCCTCCTGCGGCACCCAGCCGACGGTGGCCCGCAGCATCCCGAGCGGAAGACGGGTGACGTCGTGCCCGCCCACGAACACGGTGCCGGGCGGCGGGTTCCACAGCCGCGACAGGAGCAGACCCAGCGTGCTCTTGCCGCTCCCGGTGGGACCGACCACGGCCACCACCTCGCCGGGGGCGACCGCGAAGTCGACGTCACGCAGCACCGGCGCACGCCCGGGATAGGCGAACGTGAGCGCCGCGAAGCGCATCGACGGCGGCTCCGCCAGCGGCGCACCCGCCGGCTCCGCGGGCCGCCGTGCGTCCACGATCTCCTCGATGCGCGCCATCGACGTCAGACCCCGCCGCACGACGGACAGCGTCAACCCGAGCGCGATGGTCGGCCACGCCAGATAGGCCAGGTATCCGTTGAAGGCCACCAGCGCGCCGAGGCTGATGCGCCCCTGCGCCACGCTGACGCCGCCCACCCACAGCACGATCAGCACGCCCACGCCGGCGATGAGCGACATCAGCGGAGAGAAGCGAGCCTGGATGGCGGCGAGGGCGACGCTGCGATCGAGCAGCGCGCGATTGTCGGCGGCGAACGCCGCCGCCATGCGCGGCTCCAGGGTGTACGCGCGGACGACGGCCATGCCGGCGAGCGTCTCCTGTACCCGTCCGGACAGCACGCCGAGCTGCTCCTGCATCGCCTCCGTCCGCGTGTGCACCTCGGTGTTGAAGCGCCGCGCGAGGGCGACGAGCACGGGCAGCGGCGCCATGGCGCAGAGCGTGAGCCACGGATCGACGACGAGCATCGCCGCCACCGCCCCCACGAAGGCCAGCACGGTGCCGACGAGGCCGATGACGCCAAAGCCGAGGAGGCTGCGCACGGCGCTGACGTCGCTGGAGGCGCGCGTCATGAGGTCGCCCGTCGACCGCGCGCTGTAGAACTCCGGAGGAAACGACTGGAACGCCCCGTACAACGCGTCTCGCAGATCCGCCTCGATACGCTGGCCGGCGCCGACGATGGCGAACCGCGACGCGAGCCGCGTCACCCCGTTGGCGGCGGCCAAGACGAGGATCAGGCCGACGTACCCGCCCACCGCGGCGTCGGCGTGCTCCAGCGCGTCCACCGCCTGCTTCACCGTCCACGGGATCGCGAGCGAGAAGCCCGTGGCCGCGAGCAGGCAGAGGATTCCGGCGGCGTAGCGCGTGCGGTATCGTCCCGCGTAATGCAGGACGGCGCGGCCAGGTGCCCTCAGCCGCGCCTCCCCGCGGCGTGCGGCTTCAGCGCGGCGTAGACGGCGAAGACCATCGGGGTCGGCACGCCGTAGCGCTCACCGAGGCGCACGGCGTGCCCGTGCAATGCCTCCAGCTCGAGGCGCTTGCCGTGCACGAGGTCGTGATGGAGAGAGGAGAAGGCACCGGGCGCGACCGCGGCTGCCTGCTTCATGACGCCGTCGACGGCGTCGTCCGCCAGCGCGACGCCGGCCGCCCGCGCCAGGGCGGCGAGCTCCTCGACGATCAGGCGATACATGCGCCACGACTCCGGTGTCTCGCGCAGCACGCCGGATGGGCTGCGCGTGAGCGCGGTCATCCCGGCCTGCGCACTGATCAGCAGGTACTTCTCCCACAGCACGCGGCGGATGTCGGGCGCGAGGTCGACCGGCACGCCGGCGTGCGCCAGCGCGTCGCGCAGTCGCGTGGCGCGGTCGCTGACTCGACCGTCCATCTCGCCGAGGACGATGCGCCCGGCGAACGTGTGGGCAATCACGCCCGGCGACTCGATGCCGGCGAAGACGTACGCGGCGCCGCCGAGGGCCACGCCGCGACCGAGCACCTCGTCCAGGACCTCCTCGTTGTCGACGCCGTTCTGGAGCGACACCACGCCGGTCGACGGGCCCATGACCGGCCGCAGCGCCTCGGCGGCGGTGCGCGTGTCGAAGGACTTGACGCAGAACAGCGCCATGTCCACCGGCGGCTGCCCGGCGAACGACTCCACCGCCTCCACCTTCGCGACGCTCTCCCCTTCCGGCACCGAGCGCACGCGGAGACCGTCGCGCCGGATGGCGTCGAGGTGCGGTCCGCGGGCCAGCATCACGACCGATTCGCCGGCGCGGGAGAGCTTCGCGCCGAAGTAGCCGCCCACGCCGCCCGCGCCGATCACCGCGATCCGCATCACCACCAGCCCTTCCGGCGGAAGTACGCGATCAGCGCGACCGTCGTCACCGCCATCAGACCCAGCGCCCACACGTAGCCGTAGCGCCACTCCAGCTCCGGCATGTGACGAAAGTTCATCCCGTAGATCGACGCGATGAACGTGAGCGGGATGAACAGCGTCGCGATGACGGTGAGCACCTTCATCGTCTCGTTGAGGTGCTGGTTCTGCACGGACAGGTAGACCTCCATCACCGAGACGGCCGTCTCCCGCAAGGACTCGACGATCTCGAGGGCCTGCACGGCGTGGTCGTAGACGTCGCGCAGGAAGACGCGCGTCTCGGCCGTGAGCAGCGTCGACTCGTCGCGGAGCAGGATGCCGATCTCCTCGCGCATGGGCCACACGGCCCGGCGCAGCGCGAGCAGCTCGTGCCGCATTCGCTGCATGCCGACCAGCACCTCGTCGGAGGGATTCTCCAGCGCCGCCGTCTCCAGCGCCTGCATGCGCTCGCTGAAGTGCTCGATCACCGGGAAGTAGGCGTCGACCACGGCATCGAGCAGCAGGTAGGCGACGTAGTCGGCGGCGCTCTCGCGCGCGCGTCCGCGGCCCGCGCGGACCGCTTCGCGCACGGCGCCGAAACAGTCGCCGTCGGGACGCTCCTGGACCGTGATGATCCAGTCGGCGCCGAAGAACAGGCTCACCTGCTCCTCGAGCATGGCCCCCTCGGCCAGCCGCATGGTGCGCATGACCACGAACACGTGCTTGTCGTAGCGCTCCACCTTCGGCCGCTGCGAGACGTCCAGGACGTCCTCCAGCGCCAGCGGATGCAGGCCGAAGCGCTCGCCGAGCCTGGCCAGGGTGGCGACGTCGCCGAGGCCATCCACGTTGATCCACGTGAAGACGCCGGGCGTCACCTTCGCGAGCGCGGCGTCGACGGCGGGCACCTCCTCGTACGCCGCCGTGGCACGCGTCCAGGTGAGCACGGAGACGCGGCTGGGTGCGGGACTCTCGGCGGCGACCAGCGTGCCGGGCGGCGTACCGGGTCGGACACGCGCCACGCGCCGGCGACGGGCGCCGAGCGTGCTCAGCAACCGCTTGCGCCGGGCGACGTCAGGCATCCAGCGTCATGCTCCGGGAGGCTCCGTTGGTTGTCAAGCGAGCGTGTGATAGAGTCGCCGCAGCATGGCATCGCTCGAGCGCCGCGTGGCCATGGACGCCGCGCGCGCGGCGGGCCGCCTCCTGCACGACGAGCTCTCCGGCGCCCGGCGCATCGCCTACAAGGGCAGCCCCACCAATCTCGTCACGGAGATGGATCAGCGCGCCGAGACGCTGATCGTCGAGCGGCTGCGCCGCGCGTTCCCCGACGACGCCATCCTCGCCGAGGAGCAGGGAGCGGCCGCCGGACGTTCCGAGCGTCGCTGGATCGTCGATCCACTCGACGGCACCACCAACTACGCGCACGGCTTGCCGATCTTCGGCGTGTCGATCGCCCTCGAGGCCGCAGGCCGGCTCGTGCTCGGCGTCGTCTACGATCCCTCCCGCGACGAGATGTTCGTCGGCGAGCGCGGCGCCGGCGCCACGCTGAACGACACGCCCATCAAGGTCTCCGCCACGTCCACCGTCGGCGCCGGCCTGCTCGTGACCGGCTTCCCCTACAACATCCGCGAGACCGCCGACACCAACCTTCCCGAGTACGCGGCGTTCAGCCTCCGCGCGCGCGCCGTGCGCCGGCTCGGCTCGGCGGTCATCGACCTCGCCTACGTCGCCTGCGGGCGCTTCGACGCGTACTGGGAGCTGCGGCTCGGCGCCTGGGACGTGGCCGCCGGCGCCGTCCTCGTCGAGGAGGCGGGCGGCCGCATCACCGGCATCGATGGCCGCGTCCTCGACGTGGACGCGCCGACGCTGCTCGCCACCAACGGCCGGGTCCACGACGAGATGCTGCGCGCGCTCGCGGAGATCCGCGCCCGATGAAGGCCCGCGAGCCGGTGCACGTTCGCACCGTCACCATGGAGGCGCGCCGCGCCGGCGAGGCACGGCTGGAGGTGACGGGGCGGCTGGTCGATCGGCGGCCGCAGGGACCGGGAATCGGCTGGTTCGGCGCCGCCGACGGCTCGGTCATCCACGACATGCGGGTCACGCTCTACGTCCGCCATCCCGACCTCGTGATCACCGCGGTCACCGCCGACATGGCGTCGCATCCCTACTCGCTCTGCCCGGACGCCGTCGAGCCGCTCCAGCAGCTCGTCGGGTTGTCGATCGCGCGCGGCTTCACGCGCGCCGTCAACGAGCGCTTCGGCCGGCAGCTCGGGTGCGCGCATCTCACCGCGCTCATCCAGGCGATGGCGCCGGTCGTCCGGCAGGCGGTCGGGCCGGCCTTCCGCGAGTACGAGGAGGTTCCCAAGAGCGCCGACGACACCTGGTTCGTGAACAGCTGCCAGGCGTGGAAGGAAGGCGGCCTGCTCCACCAGCGGCTCGCCGCCGGCGACCTCCCCGGGCTGAAGGCGCTCTCGGCTAGAGCGCCGCGGACACCTCCGGCCTCATAGCATCGGCTCGAACGCGCGGTCGACGGCCACGTCGACGAGCGCGGGTCCGCGATGGGCGAGCAGCTCGGCCAGCGTGTCGCGGAGCTCGCCCGGCTTCTCCACCCGCGCGGCGCGGACACCCATGGCGCGAGCGAGCGCGAGGTAGTCGATCTCCGGATCGACGAGGTCCATCCCCGGATAGATGCCGCGCTTCGCCGACGCCAGCCCGAGGGTCACCATGCCCGATTTGAGGATCGCGTACGACGTGTTGTTGATCACGATGTAGGTGATCGGCAACCGGTACCGAGCCGCCGTCCACAGCGCCTGCGGCGCGTACATCACCGAGCCGTCGCCGATCGTCCCCACCACGGTTCGGTCCGGCCAGGCGAGCTGCACGCCGACCGCCGCGCCCATCGCCCAGCCGAGCGTCCCGGTCTTGCTGCCGAAGAACTCCGCCCGCGGACCGAACGGCAGGTGGCGAAGGACGTGCGGCAGCGAGGAGGCGGACTCGTCGACGACCACGGCATCGGGCGGCAGCAGCCCGGCCAGCGTGCGCATCAGGAACGCGGTCGCGATCGGCGTCCGGCCGGCGGCAGCGTCGGCGTCGGCGCCCAGGCGCCGGGCGTGCTCCTCACGCCCGTGGCGCAGCGCAGAGGCGCGTGCGGCCGCGGCCCCTCGCTCGCCGGCGCCCAGCCGCGCGTCGAGCACGCGATGCAGCGCGCCGAGCGCGGCCCGGACGTCGGCGGCGATCCCGAGCGTCACCGGATAGGACTTCCCGATCTCCCGCGCGTCGTCGTCGATCTGGACCACCGGCACGCCCGGTCGGAACGGCGGCCCCGGCGTGTGGAAGAGCCAGGTGAAGACGGTGGCGCCCACGATCAGGACGGCGTCCGCGCGCTCGAGGGATTTGCGGACGCTGGCCGCGGACGGAAACAAGCCGCCGCGCCAGAGCGCGTGGTCGGCGGGGAAGCTCGCGCGCCGGTGGATCGGCTCGCCGTGCACGGCCGCTCCCAGCAGCTCGGCGAGCGCCTGCAGCTCGGCGCGCGCGCCGCCGCGGGCCACCCCGTCGCCGGCGACGATCACCGGCGACGTCGCTTTCGCCAGCAGCGTCGCCGCTCTCGCGATGGCCTCGGCGGCCGGCTCCGCGCGCGCGCTCGCCGTCGAAGGCGGCGCCGCGACGGCGTCCACCGTCTCCGTCATCAGGTCCATCGGCAGCGAGAGGAAGACCGGCCCCGTCGGCGGCGTCAGCGCCAGCTCGACGGCGCGGCGAAGCGCGGTCGGCGCCTCGGCGGCGGAGCGGATCTCGTGCGACCACTTGGTGAACTGCTCCGTCAGCTGGACCAGATCGGCGGCCAGGATGGGGTCGCCGAGCAGCAGACGCGTGTCCTGCTGTCCGGCGGTGACCAGCAGCGGCGAGCGCGCGCGACTGGCGTTGTGCAAGATCGAGAGCCCGTTGCCGACGCCGGGCGCCACGTGGACGTTGACGACGCCGAGCCGGCCGCTCGCCTGCGCGTACCCGTCGGCCGCGGCCACCGCGGTCGCCTCCTGGAGCGCCACGATATAGTCGATGCCGGAGCCGTCCAGCGCGTCGAGGAACGGCAGCTCGGTCGTGCCCGGGTTGCCGAAGAGATACTCGACGCCCGCCTCGCGCAGCGTCCGCATCAAGAGCGCGGCGACCTGCATGGCGGCCACGATACTACCGCGTGCTCACGAGGCGCGGGCCAGCGGGTACTCGCGACCGCCGAGACGCAGGGCGCCGCGCCCGGAGTCCTCGTCGTACTCGGCGAGCGCCCACAGCTGGAACGTCGCCGCGCGCGAGAGTCGCGCCTGGAACGCGCCTCCCTTCACCGCGCAGTACGGAACGTCGCCCGCACCTACCCGCAACGTCGCCGGGTCCACCGTCTCCTGGCTGCCGTCGTTGAGGAAGGCGTGCAGACGGTCGCCACGGCGCTCGAGCCGCGTCACCAGCCACGGCACGTCGTCCACGCGCACGGGAATGCGCACGCGCGTCTGGATGAAATATCCCTCGGCGTCCTTGCGGAGGTTGCCGCGAAGGTTGGCCAGGATCCCCGGGTGCGTGACCTGCACGTCGTCGTCGAACCACTCGCCCTCGGCATCGATCCGGAGATCGGGCAGCTTCCACTCCGCGGGCGGCGTGGGCATCAGAACACCACGCTCGCGAAGGTGACGACGGCCGCGGGATCGGGCCACTGGCCGTACTGTCGAACGACGCCGGTCCGGCCGGCGTTGGCCCGGAGCAGCGTCCAGATCGGCGACAGACCGCAGATGCGACGGCGGTCGCCGTCACGGGCGGCATCGTCGAAGAACGCGTCGGCGTCACCCGCCGCCACCGCCTCGAGGGTCACGCGATCGTCGACGCCCAGGCGTGCGAGGGCCTCCGCCGAGACGGGCTCGGGGTCGCCGAAGCGCGGACCGACGTGGGCGAGATCGGCGCCGGCCACGAAGGCGACCCGCCGCCCGCAACCGGCCGCGGTGTCGGCGAGCGCGTCGAGGAAGCGCGCGACGCGCGGATCGTCCTCCGGCCGCTTGCCGGCCAGCAGGGCCTCGTGCACGAACGACGTGAGCACCGGCACCACCGTGATGTCGCGCCGTCCCGCGAAGAGGTAGCGCAGGAACACCGCCTGGAACTCGATGGAGTGCTCGGAGCGATGGGCGAGCTCCGACGCGAAGCAGTCCTGCCCTGCGCGCGCGGCCAGCCCCTCCACGAAGTCGCGATCCAGAGCCGCCGGCCCCAGCGGGGTGTCGTAGTCCTTGCGCGTGAGCGCGAAGGGGTCGGCCATCCCGGCGTGACACGTACCGAAGATGACGAAGAGATCGGCGTCGCAGCCCTCGGCGAGGTCACGGTAGCCCCAGGCGTAGGCGGCGCCGCCGCGGTGAAAGTCGATGTGCGGCGCGATCAGCGCCGTCACCCGGGGCCCCGCGCCCTCACGTCCGATGGCGCCGGGCCCCGCCGGCGGCGCGAAGAAGCCGTTCATCATCACCCGCAGCGCCTCCGGCTCGTCGGGATAGGCGCCGCCCGCGTGCGAGGCCGGGCGGCGTCCGAGCGCGAGGAACTCGCCGTCCACCCGCGCGCGGCGGGCCTCGAAGGCCGCGCCCTCGAGGAACCCGTGCGTGTCCAGTGCTCCGGCCAGCTCGCGGATCTGGGCGGAGTCGAGCAGCTCGCCGCGGCGGCGCATGACCGCCGCCTGGATGTCGGCGATCTCGTGGTCGCCGTCGAAGAGCGAGACGACCTCGAGCAGCTCCATCGGCAGCATCACCACCGACTCCGTGTATCCGGCAGGGTCGCGCAGGGCGAGGAAGCGCCGCCCCTCGTGGTCGACGGGGAACACCTCGACGCGACGGAGCCGCGGCGCCGGCTCGCTCACGGGGCGAGGTAGGCGAGCGCGGAGGCGACGTAGATGCGCGCGGCGTCGACGAGCTGTCCGACCTCGACGTACTCGTCCACCTGGTGCGGAATCAGACGATTGCCGGGACCGCAGGTGACGACGGGAATCCCGAGCTCCATGCGGAGGATCGTCCCGTCGGTCGAGCCGGGCACGCCGCCATAGCGCGGCGCCTCGCCGGTGGCCCGGCGTACCGCGCGCGCCATGGCGCGCACGAGCGGCTCCGTCCGGTCCACCTGCGTGGCCAGCCGGAAGCCGTTGATCGGCTCCCACTCCACGCTGGCGCCCGGACAGGCGTCGGCGGCGCGCCGGCACGCCTCGTCGATCTCCTTGGCCACCGCGCCGGCGTCGGGCCCCGGCGTGAGCCGCACGTCGAGCGTGGCCTGGGCCAGCGCCGGAATGACGTTCGACTGCGGCACGCCTTTCACCGGCGCCGTCAGCACCGTGGGGGTCACCGTGGGCGGCCGCAGATAGCGGCTGCGCGCGCAGAGGGTCCGCAGCCGGCGCTCGAGCCGCGGTGCCTCGCGAACCAGCGCGGCCAGCGCGACGATCGGGTTCACGCCGGCCTCCGGCATCGCGCCGTGAGCCATGCGACCGCGCGCGGTCACCCGCGCCCACACCACGCCGCGCTGCTCGAGGCACAGCTCGTTCTGCTCGGGCTCGCAGATGATCGCGGCCGTGAGCTCGCGGCCGATCGGCGTCCGCACCAGGTGCTTGACGCCGAGCATGTCGGCTTCCTCGTCCACGAGCGCGCCGACCACCAGCCGGCCGCCGAGCCGCGCGCCGCTGCGCTTGATGGCGGCCGCGGCGATCATGGCGGCCGCCAGGCCGCTCTTCATATCCGCGGCGCCGCGGCCGTAGATCCGGCCCTCCACGAGGTCGGCGCCGAACGGCGGATGGCTCCACTGCCCCGGGTCGCCCTCGGTGACGACGTCGGTGTGGCCCTCCAGGAGGAGCGTCGGGCCCGCCGCGCGGTCGCCGAGGAACGCCAACACATTCGGCCGCCCGGGAGCGACCGGCTGGACCTCGACGTCGAAGCCTTCTTGGCGAAGCCACTGCTCGACGTGCGCGGCGACCGCCGCCTCCGTCGCCGCCGGGTCGCCGGGCCGGACGACGCTGGGGATGCGGATGAGCTCGCGCGTGAGCGCGATCAGCTCATCGGGATCGACACGGGCGAGCGCGGACTTGAGCGCGGACACCGGACAACCGCCGTCCGGCGACTATTCGTGCGGAAAGGACAGGATGACGGAGTCGAGCCGGATCACGCGGTACTCCTCGAGGGCGATGTAGAAGTAGTGGCCCTCGACCTCTTCCGCGCTCTCCTCGAACGCCACCACCGTCTTGAGCTCCGGCATCTCGCGGAAGGCGTTGGCGCCTTCGTCGAACCCGTCGCCGCGGGCGATGACGGCGCCGTAGCGGATCGGCGAGCCCTTCGGGCAATTCACGCGGATGTCGGCAGGTGCTTCGGCCATCATCTTGACGAGGAGATTGATGCCGTAGACCTGGATGGGGATGTTCGTCATATCGCCGACTATACCACGCAGCATCTCGCGGCTTGACGCGGGCCCCCTTCGCACCATAGCCTGCCAGCAGCGATGGCTCTGCGCCGGCCCCTGGTGGCACTCCTCAGCCTCGCGGCCTGTCTGGCGCTCCTCGTCGGCGGGTGTGGCGGCGCCGGCGGAAGCGACGCCCTCAAGGTGGTCATCGCCGACTACAGCAAGGACCACACGAAGCCGTTCTGGCAGTCGCTCGCGAGCGACTACACGAAGAAGACCGGCGTGAAGGTCGACCTGCAGGTCATCGACTGGAACTCGATCGACCAGCAGGTGACGACGATGATCCAGAACAACCAGCCGCCCGACGTGCTCAACCTCAACTCTTTTTCCAGCTACGCGCGCGACGGCCTGCTCTATTCCGCCGACGAGGTGCTCTCGGCGCAGACGCGCGCGGACTTCCTGCCCGCCTTCGCGCAGGGCGGCGAGTTCCGCGGCACGCTGTACGGCTTCCCCATCCTGGCCAGCGCGAGGGCGTTCTTCTACAACAAGACGCTCCTGGCCAAGGCGGGCGTGGCGGCGCCGCCCCGGACGTGGAACGAGCTGGTGACCGCCGCCGTGAAGATCCGCGACAGCGGCCCCGACCTGATCGGCTACGCCCTGCCGCTCGGTCCCGAGGAGGCCCAGGCCGAGTGGTCCATCTGGATGTGGAACAACGGGGGCGACTGGAAGAAGGGCGACGGCTGGACCATCAACAGCGATCAGAACGTGCAGACGCTCCAGTTCCTCGCCGACCTCGCCAACCGCCACCGCGTCACGCAGGTCAACCCGGGCAAGACCAACCGGACCGACGGCGCCTTCCAGCTCTTCAAGGACGGCAAGGTCGGGATGGTGATGGGCTTCAGCCCGCTCGCCGCTCAGCTCGACGCCGAGGGCAAGGTCGACTACGGCGTCACCTCGATGCCCACGAACGAGCGCGAGGCGGTCACCCTCGGCGTCGAGGACTACTTGATGGCGTTCAAGAAGAAGGGCAATCGCGACGCCGTGCGCCAGTTCCTCGACCTGTACTACCAGCCGGAGAACATCACGCGCTGGATTGCCGCCGAGGGCTTCCTGCCGGTGACGAAGAGCGGCGTGGAGCGCATGAGCGGCAACGCCAAGCTGCGTCCCTACCTGGACGCGCTGCCCCGGGCGAAGCTCGCGCCGACGACGGATCCCGTCTGGGACAAGGTGAAGCTCGACGTCCAGCAGAACATCGGCCTCGCCGTGCAGCCGGGCGGCAATCCGCGACAGGTCCTCGACGGCCTCCAGCAGCGGGCGATGGCGGCGGCGGAGGAACGCCGGTAGCGAGCCGACGGATCGCGAGCGGCTGGCACGCGCTGCTCTGGCTCGGCCCCGCGCTCGCGCTCATCGGCGCCGTCGTCCTCTATCCGGCCGCGGAGCTCCTGCGCGCCTCCGTGAGCCGGTACTCGAGCACCGGCCTCTATCAGGGTGTCGTCGGCGCCCTGAACTACCGCCGGCTGTTCGAGCAGGAGGCGCTGGCGGCGGTCGTGGCCAATACGCTGGTGTGGGTCACCGCGGTGGTCGGGCTCACGGTGGTGATCTCGCTCGTGCTGGCGCAGCTCCTCGACACGAGCTTTCCCGGCCGCCGCATCGTTCGCTGGGCGGTCATCGTGCCGTGGGCGGCGTCGCTCATCGTGACCGCGAAGCTCTTCGTGTGGGTCTACGACTACTACTTCGGCGCGCTCAACCACGTCCTCCGCTCGCTCGGGCTCCTGGCGCAGCCGGTCGACTGGCTCGGCAACGACGCGACCGTGATGGGGGCCATGGTCGCCGTCGGGATCTTCGTGTCGCTCCCGTTCACGACCTACGTCCTGCTGGCCGGGCTCGCGACGATCCCGGCGGACGTGTACGAGGCGGCGCGGCTCGACGGCGCCTCGGTGTGGCAGACGTACCGCTCGGTGACGCTGCCCCTGCTGGGCCCCGCTCTGCTCGTGGCCACCGTCCTGAACCTGATCTACGTCTTCAACTCGTTTCCGATCGTGTGGACGCTGAACGACCGCAATCCCGGCTTCGGCCACGACACGATGGTCACGTACATGTACAAGATCGCCTTCAAGAGCGCGCTGCGCGACGTCGGGCTGGCGGCATCGCTCGGTGTGCTGAACGTGGCGCTGGTGCTGCTGGCCGTCCTCGTCTACCTGCGCACCGTGCGCTGGCAGGACGCCGACGCGTGAGGCCGGCGCGCCGCCTGCGCCGTGCCGCGCTCACGGGCGCCGGCGTGGCCGTCGCCGCCTTCTTCGTGGCGCCCTACGCGGTGATGCTCCTCGACGCGTTGAAGCCGGCCGCCGAGCTGCGCGCCTCGCCGCCGAGATTTCTCCCGCGGACCTGGCGCCCGGACAACTTCCTCGAGGTCGTTCGCGACCCCGCCTTTCGCTCCGCGGTGGGCGTCTCCCTGACGGTGGCCGTCGTCTCCACCGCGCTGGCCGTGGCCGCCGCCATTCCCGCCGCCTATCACACGGCGCGCGAGCGCTTCCGCGGCCGCAGCGCGTTCCTCTTCCTCGTGCTCGTGACCCAGATGTTCTCGCCCACCACGCTGGTGGTCGGGCTCTATCGCGAGTTCTTCGAGCTCGGCCTCGTGAACACGTCGGCCGCCCTGATCCTGACCAACGCCGCCTTCAACCTGGCCTTCGCGGTGTGGATCCTGCGCGCGTTCTTCGCGTCGATCCCGCGGGAGATCGAGGAGGCCGCCGAAGTGGACGGCTGCAGCCGGCTCGGCGCGCTCGTGCGCGTGGTCCTGCCGCTCGCCCGCCCGGCCATCGTCACCGCGGCCATCTTCGCCTTCATCGCCGCCTGGAACGAGTACATCGTGGCGCTGACGCTCATGACCGACGCCGACATGAAGCCGCTCACCGTCGCCCTCACCTCGTACGTCACCGCCTACGTCCAGCACTGGAACCTGCTCTTCGCCGCCTCGGTCCTCGCCATCGTCCCCGTGATCGTGCTCTTCGCCGTGATCGAGCCCTACCTCGTCAGTGGGCTCACCGCCGGCAGCGTGAAATAGGGCTACGTTCCCGGGAGCTCCGGCTGCGGCGGGCCGTGACCGCCGCCCTTCTTGCCGATCGCCTCGAGGCGCGTGTCGAAGCGCTCCATCGCCCGCTGCGCCTCCTCGAACTGCTTCTGCGCGTTGCCGAGATGCGTGCCGACCTTGCCGAGCGGCTCGCGCACCTTGGCGAGGTCCCCGCCGAGCCGGGCCAGGTCGTTCTGGATCTCGCGGGCGTTGGCCTCGATGCGCAGTCCCCGGAGGCCGAGGATGATCACTTGTAGATAAGCGAAGAGGGTGCTCGGCGAGACAGGCACCACGCGACGCGAGAGCGCGTAGGCCGCGATCGCCTCCTCCTCGTCCTCCTGGCGGACGGTGATCTCGTAGTAGACGTTCTCGGCCGGCACGTACATCAGGGCGAAGTCGTACGTCGCTTCGTCCGGGAGGATATACTTCTTGGCGATCTCGTCCACGCGCAGCTTGACGTCGCGCGTGAACGCGCGGCGATGCGGCCGCCGGCGCTCCTCCTCGGGCTCCTCGAGGATCCGCCGGAAGTTCTCGAGAGGGAATTTGGCGTCGACGGGCACGAGTCGCTCGCTGATCTTGATGACGGCGTCCACCTTCTCGCCGCTGCGGAACCCGTACTGCATGATCCAGTGCTCGCGCGGCAGCATCTGGGCCAGCAGCTGCTCGAGCAACGTCTCGCCGAGGCCGCCGCGCACCTTCGGCGACTTGAGCACCTGCTCGAGGCCCTGGATATCGCGGCCAATCTCCACCACGCGCTGCGTGGCCTCGCCGAGCTTGCCGAGGCTCCCCTGGACGTCGCCGACCACCCGCGCGGTGGCGTCGAGGCGCTGGCCCATCATGGCCTGCGCGCCCTGGATCAGCGCCATGCCCTCCTGGAGCTGGCGCGTGACCTCGCCCGTCACCGATTTCAGCTCCGTGGCCACCTGCCGCTGCAGCACGTTGAGCTCGTCCTTGACAGCCACGGCCATGGCGCTGACCTCGCGGCGAAGCCCGTCCTGCCCGTCGCGTCCCTCCTTGCGTACCGCCTCGATCTGATGCTGGAGCATCGGGGCCGTGGTGTCCGGCGCCGCCGCCCGCGCGCGCAGCTCGCTCAGCTCCCGCCGCGTGCTGAGCAGCGTCCACGCCACCACGCCCAGGATCACGATCAATCCGCCGAGCAGGACGCCCGTGATCTCGGTCATCTGTATCGGAGCGCTGCGTCCGGGGCCGGCGTGGGTGGCCTGAGAGAGGCGGGCGTGGCTGCGCTTGCGGTCGTCGCTGACGGTGACGCCGCGGGCGCTGTTGCTCGTCGGTGCGGAAGAGGTGGTTCCGCGATTCCGGCGATTCCCGCGATTCCGCGGCGGCGCCAGTGGCGGCATACGGCGCGCAGGCGGCAGGGCGCGCACACGGTCGCGTCGCGGCGATCGAGACAGTCGCCGGACATGCGCTTGTGGCAGAGGGCGAAGTCGTACTTCACCGGGTCGGCAGGATCGACGGCGGCCAGGCGGGCGGTGATCTCCTCGGCCATCTTCCAGTTGCGTGACCGTCGTCGCGTCAGACCGATCGCCCGGCTCATGTTCTCGACGTGCGTGTCCACCGGCATCAGCAGCCGCGCCGGCGAGACGGCGGACCAGAGACCGAAGTCGGGCGGCTCGCGTCGGACCATCCAGCGCATGAAGAGGAGCAGGCGCTTGCACGGTCCCCCGGCCGACGGAAGCGGGAAGAGATGCCGGTAGCCGCGCGAGCGGCGGCCGCGCGGGAAGACGTCACGCACGTCGGCCTCGAGGAACGCGCGCGCGAAGCGCGTGAGTGGCGGGCCGATCGGTCCGGTGCGCTCCGGGTCGCCCGCCAGGAAGCACTTCTCGAGCGTCCCGTGGCGGGCGAGCACGTCACGCGCGGCCACGCAGAACGCCACCAGGTCGCGGGGCCGGTTGAACCGGTAGAGGAATCCGTCGAAGACGCGGGCCTGGCGGCGCGGATCGAACTCGCGAACGAAGGCGGCCGGCGACGGCCCCATCACGCCGAGCGCGCGGTCGAGCGCGCGGCCGAACAAGTCGACGCGGCCGTACGCGAGACAGCACGTGAGCAGCGAGACCAGCTCGCGGTCGGCGGCGTCGACGTAACGAAGGGGGAACTGGATGGCGTCGCGCCCGAGGCGCGCGCCGTAGTCGAACTCCCGGTAGAGCCGCTCGAGCGGCTGCCGCAACGCGCTCGCTGACGTCAACGTGCCGCATGATACCATTCACGCCGCCATGAGCGCAGCCGCGAACGTGCGCCAGCCATTGCGTGTCGGCGTCGTCGGCCTGGGCGTGATCGGTCGTCACGTGTGCCGCGCCGTCGACGCCGGCATCGCCGGCGTCGTGCTGGCCGGCGCCACCACGCGCCGCCGCGACGCCGGCGAGGCGTTCCTCGCCACGCTCAAGTCGCCGGTGCCGTTCTACGCGCTCGACGACCTCGTGGCGGCCTCCGACCTCGTCGTCGAGGCCTCGACGCAGGCCCACCTGGAGGAGATCGCGCCGAAAGCGCTCGGCGCGGGACGCGATCTCGTCGTGCTGTCGTGCGGGGGCCTGCTCGGGCGCGATGAGTGGATCGCCCTCGCCGAGCGCACCGGCGCGCGCATCCTCGTGCCCTCGGGCGCCATCGCCGGGCTCGACGGCGTCAAGGCCGCCGCCATCGGCGCCGTCACCTCCGTGACCATGGAGACGCGCAAGCCTCCGCAAGGGCTCGCGGGCGCTCCCTACATCGTCGAGCGCAAGATCGACCTCGACGCCATCCGCGAGGAGACGCTGATCTTCGAGGGCCCCGCCACTCAGGCGTGTCGCGCGTTCCCGGCGAACGTGAACGTCCTCGCCGCGCTGTCGTTGGCAGGGATCGGACCGGAGCGCACGCGCATCAAGATCTACGCGGTGCCCGGGCTCACACGCAACATGCACCGCATCCGGGTGCAGGGAGAGTCCGGCGCCCTGAGCATCGAGATCGAGAACGTCCCCTCCGAGAACCCGCGCACGGGACGGCTCTCGTACCTGTCGACGATCGCGCTGCTGCGCGACCTCGGCGCCTCTGTGCGCGTGGGGACCTGATCAACATGGGGGACATGGCCCCCGAGCTCCCAGCGTTCGGAGCGCCCCGGCAAAGCCGTGGCGCTCCTCTAAATCAGCTCTCCACTTCCAGGTAGCGCTCGGCGTCGAGGGCGGCCATGCAACCGGTCCCGGCGGCTGTCACCGCCTGCCGGTACGTGAAGTCCTGGACGTCGCCCGCGGCGAAGACGCCCGGGACCGACGTCCGCGTCGTTCCTGGCTCCACCTTCACGTAGCCGTTGGGCAGCAGCTCGATCTGGCCGCGAAAAAGCGCGGTGTTCGGCTCGTGACCGATGGCGATGAAGAGGCCGTCGACCGGCCGCTCGCTGAGCGCGCCGGACTTGGTGTCGCGCAGCACCACCGAGCTGACGTTGCCGGCGGCGGGATCCTTGACCTCGGCCACCTCGCTGTTCCAGATGAACTCGATCTTCGGATGCGCGAACGCGCGCTCCTGCATGATCTTCGACGCGCGCAGCGTGTCCCGCCGATGGACCACGCTGACCTTGCGGCCGAGGCGCGCCAGGTACAGCGCTTCCTCGATGGCCGTGTCGCCGCCGCCGACCACCATCACGTTCTGGTCCTTGAAGAAGAAGCCGTCGCAGGTGGCGCACGTCGACACGCCGCGCCCGATCAGCGCGCGCTCGGACGGGAGCCCGAGCAGCTTGGCGGTGGCGCCGGTGGCGATGATCACCGTCTCCGCCTCCCAGGCCTGCTCGCCGGCGCGAACCACGAACGGGCGGCGGCTGAAGTCGACGGCGCTGACGTCCTCGGCCACCATCTCCGTCCCGAACCGCTCGGCCTGCTTGCGCATCGTCTCCATCAGGTCGGGACCGTCGATGCCGTCGGCGAACCCCGGATAGTTCTCCACCAGGGTCGTCAGCATCAACTGCCCGCCGGACTGCACGCCCGAGATCATCAGGGGGGCCAGATTCGCGCGGGCCGCGTAGATGGCCGCCGTGTATCCGGCCGGACCGGAGCCGATGACAATGACTTTGCGCACCGCAGACATAGCGTGATGTCCCTCCCTCGCAGCTTGAGATGCAGAAGGCGTGCCCCTGGGTTCAGGAGCGCGTCGAGGCCAGGATGGGCTCCAGCTCGGCAAGGTCTCGAATCTCGTACTCGGGGCGCCGGACGCCGGCCGGCAAGGGCTCGCGCTCGGGATTGATCCACGCCGCGTCCATCCCGACCTGGTGGGCGCCGGCGACATCCAGCTCCGCCTTGTCGCCGACGAACAGCGTCCGCGCGGCCTCCGCGCCCGTCGCCTGGAGGGCATAGCGGAAGATGTCCGGCCGCGGCTTGCGCCACCCGACCTCGTCGGAGACGACGATGGCCGCAAAGAGATCGCGGACGCCCGCCGCCTCCAGGATGGCCAGGGCCGTGGGGCTGTAGTCGAAGTTGGAGACGACGGCCAGGCGATGGCTCCGCGCCAGGCGGCGCAGCAGCGGCCCATAGTGCGCGGGGAACGTGGCCGCCGCGGCGAGGGCGGCGCGGTGCGTGTCGATCAGCGCTTGCCCGAGGGCCGGGTCCGGCGGCAGCGCGAGCCGCGCGAAGAAATCGCGGAAGCGCTCGGGAGCTGCGACCTCACGGTGATCGATGGCTCGCTGGCGCTCGGCTTCCTGCCAGCTCGCCAGCAACGCGTCGTAACAGGCCGGCAGCGTGACGGCCGGCGCGTGGACGCGGAGCAGCTCGTGCAGGCAGCCGGCCGTCGAGCGGACGACCTTGCCGCGCACCTCGATGGTCGGCAGCCGCTCGCGGTCGAAGTGGACGAGCGTGTCGAAGAGGTCGAAGAAGATGGCGGCGTATCGACCGCTCAGAGCGGCCTCCGGTTCGCGTAACCCTCGTCGAGGCCGTGCCAGTGCCGCACGGCGGCCTCGCCGAACTTCCAGCAGAGGTTCACCTCGCGCCCGTCGCGCAGATGGAGGAAGTCGACGAGGCCGAGCGTCACATCCTTCGTCACGCCGCCCATCTCCGCGATCTCCGCGAGCGCCTGGCGCACGGTGTCCGTCAGCTCGTCCAGCCGCTTGGCGTCCGCCTGCCATGCGCTGCGATCGATGACGCCGCCACCGGCGAGCCGGATCCGCTGGCGCTCCTGCTCGAGGCGCTCGGCGATGCCGGCGCCGGCGCCATGCGCCGCCATCGCCCGCTCCATCACTCGTGAGAGCCGCGGGATGAGCCGATCGACGTCGGCCGGCTCGAAGTGCTCACTCATCGAGCGTCACGGGGAGGCCCGCCTCCACGAAGATCGCGTGAACTTCCTTCGGGCCGTGGACGCCGCGGGTCAGCGTCAGCTCGATGTCCGCCGTCCGGCTCGGGCCGGTGATGAAGTTGATGACGGCGCCGCGCCCCTCGGGCGCGCCGCCCTCGTGCCAGGCCTCCAGCGCGATGCCCACCTGCTCCAGCGTCTCGACGAGCGCGGCGCGGTCGAACAGCGCCACGTGGCACGCGGGCAGCAGCGACGTCGAGCGGGGCCGCCCGGGCGCCGAGCGGAGCACGAGCGTGCCGGTCTCCGCGATCGCCAGCTCGACGCCCGTCAGCCCGACGTCGGCCTGCGCGATGACCGCGCGCAGCCGCTGACGCTCGGCGACCGGCGGCACCGAGATCGGCATGGCGTGGACGGCGACGCCGGCGGCCGCCAGCGCCGGGGCCACGTCCACACCGAGCATGGGAGTCGCCCACGTCACCATGCTGCGGGCGTCGCGCTCACGACAGATCGGCGCGAGCGCGGCCGGCACGTCGGCCGCCGTCGGGACACGGTGGAGGACGCCGCCGACCCGCTCGAACTCGGCGCGAAACCGCGCGAGGGTTTGCGGCCAGCGCTCGACGAGCTCCCGGCGCAGCACGTCGAGCCGCTCGCGCGGGCGCGTTGGCCTCTCTGCCGGCACCGCCGGGAACAGGCCCCGCGTCTTGGCCATCTCGCCGCGGATGCGGGCCAGGAACTCCGCGCGCGTCGTCATCGCGTCTCGCGCTCGAGCGCCGCCCAGCGCTCCTGGAACGTCCGCGCGGCCACGGGCGGAAGATCACGCGTGCGCGTCCAGTGACCGAGGAAGAGCGGCAGCGAGCGGATGCGCCCGGCACGGACGAACGGTCGCTGGAGCAGCCGTCCGAGCGGCGCGCCCAGACGGTAGAGCGCCGGCCGGCGCAGCAGCCAGGCGAAGGCCTTGAAGACGACGCGCTCCGGCCAGGGCGCGAGCTTCGACTCGTCGACCTCCTTGCGGAGCTCGATCAGCATGCGCGGGATGTCGATGCGCACCGGGCAGGCGTCCGCACAGGCGCCGCACAGCGACGAGGCGTGCGACAGCTCCTTCACCGAGCGCGGCCCGTTCAGCATCGCCGTGAGGAGGATGCCGATGGGACCGGGATAGGTGTAGCCGTAGGCGTGGCCGCCGATCTGCCGGTACACGGGGCAGACGTTCAGGCACGCGCCGCAGCGCAGGCAGTAGAGCGCCTCGCGCAGCGTGCCGCCGATCTGGGCGATGCGGCCGTTGTCGAGGAGGACCAGATGGAACTCGTCGGGCCCCTCGAGCTCGCCGGGTCGGCGAGGCCCCTGGATCAGCGTCGTATACACGGACAGCTTCTGCCCGGTCGCGCTCTTCGCGAGCACGCTCAGGAACACCATGAGGTCCGTCATCGACGGCACGACCTTCTCGACGCCCATGACGGCCACGTGCACCCGCGGAAGCGACGTGACCATCCGGCCGTTGCCCTCGTTGGTCACGAGAACGACCGTCCCCGTCTCCGCCACCGCGAAGTTCGCGCCGGTGATCCCGAGGTCCGCCTGGAGGAACTTCTCGCGAAGCTCCGCGCGCGCGATCCGTGTCAGCACCTCCGGATCGGCCGCCACCTCGCGCTTGAGCTCGCGCGCGAACAGCTCGGCCACCTGCCCTTTCGTCTTGTGGATGGCCGGCGCGATGATGTGCGACGGCCGCTCGTGCGCGAGCTGGATGATGTACTCGCCGAGGTCCGTCTCCACCGGCGTGACACCGGCCGCCGCCAGCGCGTCGTTCAGGTGGATCTCCTCGGTGGCCATCGACTTCGACTTCACCGCCATGCGCGCGCCGGTCCGCCGGGCGATGTCGAGGATGATGTCCCGCGCCTCGTCGGCGGTGGTGGCGAAGTGCACGTGCCCGCCGAGGCGCTCCACGTTGTCGATCAAACGCTCCAGGTGCGCGTCGAGACGCTGGAGCGTCGCCTCCTTGATGGCACGCGCGCGGTCGCGGAGCCGCTCGCCCTGCGGGAAGTCGCCGAAGGCCTCGCGGCGGAGGCCGATGAACTTGGTGGTGGCGATGTCGAGGGCCTCGTGCAAAAAGCGGTCGCCCAGCGCGTGCTGCGCGCGCTGCCGCAGCGGCGTCGTGATCAGCGGTTCAGTCATCCGTTGTCGTGGGGGGCCCCGAAATGGCCCCCCACACCCCCCATCGCTCGGCCCGCCCCGGCGGAGCCGGAGCGCGCCTCGATCACCGTGCCCCCCACACCCCCCATCGCTCGGCCCGCCCCGGCGGAGCCGGAGCGCGCCTCGATCACC
>DATBJF010000135.1:0-1735 GCA_036556545.1 Candidatus Methylomirabilota bacterium | reverse complement strand
CAAAACGAAGCCACGACCATCTCGAACAGGCCACCCACGCTTCGAGCCGAGTAAGCGCGGTCGCTACAATGGCAGCGCCGGCGTGGGCCCTCGCGTTCTTGCGCGAGGCCCGCGTCGGCCGCCTTGCCACCGCCGACGCCGCCGGCCGTCCGCTCGTCGTTCCCGTCTGCTTCGTCCTCGATGGCGAGGCGGTCTATTCGGCTGTGGACGACAAGCCCAAGCGGACACGCGAGCTGCGCCGACTGCGCAACGTCGCCGAGAACCCGCAGGCTTCGCTGGTCGTCGACGAATGGCACGAGGACTGGTCCCGGCTGCGCTGGGTCATCGTCGAGGGCCGCGCCGACGTCCTCCGCACGGGGGGCGAGTTCGACCACGCCATCGAGGCGCTGCGGGAGAAGTATCCGCAGTACCGCGCCATGGACCTGCGCACCGACGGCGCGGTGCTGCGCCTGCGCACCGGGCGAGTGCTCGCCTGGCGCGCGACCGACTGACGGGGGTCAGTCGATCTTCGACTCGTCGCGGTACATGACCTTGTGCCGCGTGGTCTTGATCCACTCGTCGATCTCGGCGTCGGTCATCACATTGGCGGGATCCAGACGGTCCCACGACATGATCTGCGGGAGCATCTTCTTCCACCGCTTGTAGGACGGCTTCAGCGGCGGCCCGAAGCACATCACGTCGATGACGGCCAGGGCGTCGGGAATCCCGAGCAGGGGCTTCACCTGCTTCTGGATGTCCTCCTGGCCGACGGCGGTGATCCACCACACCGCATAGCCGAGCGCCGCCGCGGCCAGGTGCGCCGACATCGTGGACGCCGCCACCGACTGCAGCAAGATGCGCTCGGCATTCTGCTTGTAGAGGCGGTCGGTCGGCGAGTCGTCGTTGAGGACGGGAAACGCGCGGACGAACCGAAAGTCGGCAGCGATGACAATGAGGCCCGGCGCCGTCTTCACGCCGTTGTAGTTGGGCGTGGGAAAGCCCATGCGAAGGCGCGCCCGGCGCTGCTGCTCGTCGACGAAGCACTGACCGATCGTGTGCTTGACGATGGGATCGGTCACCACCACGTAGTGCCACGGCTGCGCGTTGGCGCCCGACGGGGCATGCCGTGCCGCCTCGAGAATCAGCTCGAAGTGCGCCCGCGGCACGTCGAACGGCGCGAAGGCGCGGTTCGTCATGCGGGTCCGCACGACGTCCATCAGGGCCTCGTAGCGCTCTACGGTGCGCTCTCCTCGGCGTAGAGGCCGAGCGCGCGCAGCGCGGGCTCGTCGTTGAACGAGAAGAGGCAGGCGGGATCGCCGGTGCTGGCGTTGTCGTGCGCGGTCCAGTGCCACGGCGGCGCCACGAACGTGTCACCGGCCTCCCACGTCAGCGTCGCGTCGCCGATCGCGCTCGTGCCGTGGCCTTCGATCACGTGGAAGACGCGGCTCGCCGTGGAGCGGCCGCTCCGCGCGCGCTCGCGCGGCCGCAGCCAGTGCGCCTCGGCTCCCAGCGTGCGCAGCGGCGGCGCGCCCGTGGTCGGCGTGACGTAGGCGAGCGTCACCGGATGCGCGGCCGGAGCGCCGTCGGCCATGGTCGCCAGCGCGCGGCGCACGGTGCGCCAGGGCCAGCGAATCTGCGGATGGTCGGTGGCCTCGTAGCGCGAGCGCCGCGGCACCACGCCGGCGGCGGTGAACTCGTCCTCCGACGAGTCGGTGGCCGTCGTCGGCGGCTGGGCGGGACGCGTCCGCGAGACCCA
>DATBJF010000134.1:0-10070 GCA_036556545.1 Candidatus Methylomirabilota bacterium | reverse complement strand
ATGGGCCGCGAGCCGACGCCGGAGGAGCTGGCGCAGCGCACGGGAGTGCCCGCGAAGAAGGTCCGGCTGATTCTCGAATCGTCGCGGAAGCCCCTCTCGCTCGAGACCCCGATCGGCGAGGACTCCGAGCTCGGCGACTTCCTGGAGGACAAGAGCGCGGGGTCGCCGAACGACTCGCTGCTGAACCAGGACCTGACGACCCAGGTGGAGCGGGCGCTGGCCACGCTGTCGCCGAAGGAGAAGGAGATCCTTCGCCTGCGGTTCGGCATCGGCGAGGAAGGCGAGCACACCCTGGAAGAGGTCGGCAAGCGCTTCGCGGTCACGCGCGAGCGCATCCGGCAGATCGAGGCCAAGGCCCTCCGCAAGCTCCGCCACCCGCTGCGCGGACGGAATCTGAAGGCCTTCATCGAGAATTGACCGTCATTCGGAGCGTCCCGGCGGGAGCCGGGGCGCTCCTCGTCAACTGCTGGTCATTGCCGCAGCTGACCCGTCACCGTGCGATGCCACATGACGATGCCGGTGTCCGGCGGCGAGCCGCTGATCGTCGTCAGCATCGTCGCCACCTCGCTGCGATGGTGGTTGCCGTGCGCCACCACGTGCGTCAGCAAGACCCCGAGCGGCGTGTGATACGGGTTGCCCGCGGTGTCCTTGTAATGCATTTCGCGGCCGAGATCCACGGGCCGGAGCGCCTCCACCCACGCCTGCTGCTCGGCCACGAGCGCGTCCCACTCGTGGCGCAGCGCCGCCATCGTGGGGATGTGGGCACCCGGGAGACCGCCTGTCGGCTGTCCCTTCCAGCGCGCCAGCCAGAGCGCGTCGGCGCCGTAGATGTGCGCGAACGTGCGGCGCAGCGTCGGAAAGCTGAAGTGGTCGCCGAGATCACGGTCGCAGGTGTCCTCGCCGAGCGCGCTCGCCACGTCGAAGAGGCGGCGGTTGGCCCAGCGATGATACGCGTAGAGCTCGGTTGGCGTCATGGCGCCTCCTGACCGCTCCGGATGGTGATGAACCGCGCCAGCCCCGTCCCGGGCGGCGAGCCGCTGACCATCGTGAGCATCGTGGCGATCTCGCTCCGGTGATGCGTTCCGTGGTCGGGCACGTGGTGCAGCAGGAGTCGCAGCGGCTGTCGGTACGCCTTGCCCGACAGCAGGCGGTAGTCGATGATGCGGTCCAGATCGGTCTCGCGCAGCCCATCCAGGAACGTCTCCTGGTCTCGCTCGAGACCGACCCAGCGCTCGCCGAGCTCGGCCAGAGTGGCCGGCTCGTCCGGAACCGACGTCGGCGACACGCCCTGCCACCGCGCCAGCCACAGGCCGTCCACGCCGAAGATGTGGAAGAACATCCGCTTGAGCGACGGCTCGCTGAACTGGGTGCCGACCGCCTGGGCGGCCTTCGCCTCGCCGAGGGCCGCCGTCGTCTCGAGGAGCGTGCGGTTCGCCCACCAGTGATGCGCGTAGAGCGTCCGGACCGTCGCCAGGCTCATCATGTCACTCCAGCAGGGCGACGATCTCGCCCTCCTGCACGGTCTGGCCCTCGCGCACCCGGATCTCCTTGACGGCGCCGGCCCGTGGCGCCTCCACCGGGATTTCCATCTTCATCGATTCCAGCACGATCACCGGATCGCCCGCCGCCACCTTGTCGCCGGGCTTGGTGGTCACCTGGAAGACGACGCCGGTGATGTGGGCCTTGATCTCCTCAGCCATTGAACGCTCCTTGTTCGACCATCTGGGTGTGCACGTTGCCGCGGCGGAGCTCCGGATGGGCCACGATGGTGCGCAGCAGCGGCAGCGTCGTCTTCACTCCCTCGACCACGCAGGCGTCGAGCGCCGTGGCGAGCCGGTCGAGCGCCTGGGGCCGGTCGTCGCCGCTCGCGATGAGCTTGAAGAGTAGCGGATCGTAGTGCACGGACACGACGCTGCCTTCGACGACCCCGGACTCGACACGGATCCCTTCGCCGGCGGGCAGCGACAGCCGCGTGATCGTTCCGGGTGACGGCAGGAAGTTCTTCGCGGGGTCCTCCGCGTAGACGCGAACCTCGACGGCGGCGCCCCGCTGCACGATGGCGTCCTGTGTCCACGGCAACGGCGCGCCGGCCGCGACGTCGAGCTGCGCGACCACGAGGTCGAGCCCGGTCACCTGCTCCGTCACCGGATGCTCGACCTGCAGGCGTGTGTTCATCTCCAGGAAGTAGAAGCCCTGCGCGTCGACGAGGAACTCGAGGGTGCCGGCATTGACGTATCCGATCGCGCGCGCCCCGGCCACCGCCGCCTCGGCCAGCCCGCGCTTGATGGCGGGCGACAGGGTCGGCGCCGGCGATTCCTCCACGAGCTTCTGGTGCCGGCGCTGGATCGAGCAGTCACGCTCGTGCATGTGCACCACGGTGCCCTTCGTGTCGCCGAACACCTGCACCTCGACGTGCCGTCCGCGCTCCACGTAGCGCTCGACGTAGACCTCGGCGCGGCCGAACGCCGCCTGCGCACGGCGGGTGGCCATGGCCCACGCTCCGGTGAGCTCGCTCTCCGTGGCGACCTTGGCCATGCCGATGCCACCGCCGCCCGCGGCCGCCTTGAGGATGACCGGATAACCCACGTTCGCCGCGAACCGCTGCGCGGCGGCGGCGTCGGCCACCGGCTCCGGGCTGCCCGGCACGATCGGCACGCCGGCGGCGGCCATGCGCCGGCGCGCTTCGGTCTTGTCGCCCATGGCGCGGATCGCCTCCGGCGACGGACCGATGAACGTCAGTCCCGCCTGCACGCACGCCTCGGCGAACCGCCAGTTCTCCGACAGGAAGCCGTAGCCCGGATGGACGGCGTCGGCGCCGGCCTCGCGCGCGGCCGCGATGATCCGCGCGATGTCGAGATAGCTCTCGCGCGCGGGCGCGGGTCCGATGGCGATGGCGCGGTCGGCGTCCTTCACGTGCGGCGCGTCGCGATCGGCCTCCGAGTACACGGCCACGGTGGCCAGGCCACGGGCGCGACACCCGCGGAAGATCCGGCGCGCGATCTCTCCGCGGTTGGCGACGAGGACGGTGCGGAGCACGGCTCAGAGGGCGGGCGTGACGTCGCGGGGCTCGACCCGCACCAGATCGGCGGCGGCGATGCGCCAGCCGTCGGCGGACGGCCTCCAGCGCAGCTGCACCCAGCCGATCACGCGCGCGCCTTCGAGCCGGACCTTCACGATCCGCTGGTGCCCCACGGACGCCAGCGCGACCACGCGCGAGGCGGTGACCTGGTCGCCGAGCCGATCGTGCTCGGCCAGGACGCCCGCCCGCGCCGACGGCTCCACCAGCGCCGTCGTCGCGCCGCCGTCGCCGGTCTCGAGCGCCCGCTGGTAGGCGTCGACGGCGGCGGCAAGGTCGGGCTCGAGCACGGCGGGATCGAAGTCCGGCGGCACGTCGACCAGGTCCTGCTTCACGGCGTGGGGCGACTCGGCCAGCACCGCCGCGTCGATGAGCGGCGCTCGCACATCCCCTGTAACGCCGCCCGCCTCCGCCAGCAACGCCAGCAGCCGCTGCTCCCACACCTTCGCGCGCTCCCGCCCCGCGTCGTCGCGGGCAAGCCGCGCGAGCACGATGGCACCGGCGGCGGCGTGGCGGCGTTCCTCCTCCAGGCAGCGCTCGAGGATGCGCCGCGTGGGCGGCTCGTAGACGGGGTTCGCGCCGGCCAGGTGGCGGGCGTACACGGTCACCAGATGCGGCTTGAGCACGCGATAGACGCCGGCGAGGCGCTCCAGCGTCTCGCGCGGTCCCTCGGCGGACTCGAGCAGGTCGGCGAACTTCACCATGCGCTCGTTGGCGGGCTCCGACTGCTGAGCGGGCGCGCGCAGCTCCGGGAGGCGCTTGCCCCAGAGGTCGGCGTGCTGCGCGCAGTCCCAGACGTGGCGGCCGAACAAGAGCTTGGCCGGCAGCTCGGGTGTGAGGGCGATCCAGCCGCCGAGCGCGCGCAGCATGCGCTCCTCGGCGTACCGGTAGTTGCGGATTCGTCGCGCGGAGTCGTCGACGGAGAAGTGGCCGGCGAGGCGCGCGGAGCTCAATACACCTGCGAGCGCTGCGTACTCTTGATCAGCCGCTCGATCTCCTCGTCGGTGAAGCCGGCCAGCTTGCGCGCCTCCTTGGCGATGGAGATCGGCACGACGTCGTGCTGGCCGTCCTGGCGGGTGCCCCCGAGATTGAACCGCTCGTCGATCGTCTCCTGGAACTCGATGGCCTTGCGCCGGCGCTCCGGCTCGCCGCGCGTCAGCTCGTTGAGCCAGCGGGAGCCCATCCGCACGTGCGTGATCTCATCGGCGAGCACGTAGTCCACCGACTGCGCGACGATCGGATCGCCGATCTTCCCCGCGATGTGGATGAGCTGGTTGAACACGTCGCAGGCGAGGCCTTCCAGCCCGCGATTCACGCCGGCGACGCGGGCGGCGGCATCCTCGGCGCAGGCGCACCGCCACAGGATCGTCGTCTCCGGGTACTCGCCCAGGCGGCCGTCCAGGTGCTCGAGGAGCCCGAGATAGGTCTCGACGTGACGCGACTCGTCCCACACCTGCCGCGCCATGTCCATGGTGAACTCCCACGGCGCATCCGGGAAGTCGCAGACCGTCCGGCCGGCGCCCTCCATCGCCTGCAGCTCACCGACGAGGATGCCGTGCACGCGCTCGCGCATGGAGTCGCGCGTGGACAGATCGGGGAACGGCGAGAGGCCCTGCGCGACCTTCAGCTCGGCGACGTCCCGGGCCCGCATGCGCACGAACCGCTCCTCGCGCGCGAGCTTGTCGTAGGCGATCGGCCGTTCCATGGGAGCCCTCCTCGACTGAACCGCTGTTCAGCGAAAGTGTAGCACGCTCGCCTCGTGCTGAGCGGAGCAGCATCGCGACCCTATCTCGCGGGATCGCGGCGCGGACGGACGAGCGCGGCCGGCCGGATCACGCCGGCGCCGAAACGGCTGGTGAGACCGTCCACCGCCCGCGCGAGCCGCTCGCGGCGCACGGCGTTCGGATCGAGCAGTCCGAGCTGGCCGGCCGCCGGCGGCCCCAGCGTCGACGCGGAGACGCCGATCAGCCGCACGCGCTGCACGAGGGGCTCGCGGGTGAAGAGCGCCATCACGCGGCGGTAGAGCTCGAGGCCATCCTGCGTCGGGTCGCCGGTGTGGCTGCGCGTGATGGTCCGGAAGTCCGCGAAGCGCAGCTTCAGCGTGACGCGCGAGGCGGCCGCGCCCCCGGCGCGCAGCTCGCGCGCCACCCGCTCGGCCTGCCCGCGCAGCGTCGTCGAAAGGCGCGCGCGGTCGTCGGTGTCGCGCTCGAACGTCGTCTCGGCCCCCATCGACTTGGGCACCGTCCACGGCGTGACCGCGCGGTCGTCGCGACCGTAGGCCAGCTCGTGGAGATCGGCGCCGTGGTCGCCGAGCCGCGCGACCAGGACGGCTCGCGAGAGTCGCTGGAGCTGGCCGATGCTGGCGATGCCGAGGGCGGCCAGCGACTTCGCCGTCGCCTTGCCGACGCCCCACAGCCGCTCGATGGGGAGCGGCGCCAGGAACTCGGCCTCGCGGCCGGGCTCCACGACCACCAGCCCGTCGGGCTTGCGGAGGTCGGAGGCGATCTTCGCGATGAACTTGTTCGAGGCGAGCCCCGCAGACGCCGTCAGCCCCGTCTCGGCGCGAATGCGGCGCTTGATACTCCGCACGGCGTCCGGCGGCGGGCCGAAGAGCGACGCGGTGCCGGTAAGGTCCACGAACGCCTCGTCCACCGACACCGGCTCCACCAGCGGCGAGAAGTCGCCGAGGATGGCCATGATCTCGTCGGAGACGCGGGCGTACTTGGCCATGTCGACGGGCAGGAAGACGCCGTGCGGGCAGAGCCGCGCCGCCTTGCCGATCGGCATCGCCGACCGGACGCCGAAGACGCGCGCCTCGTACGAGGCGGCCGAGACGACGCCGCGGCCTCGGGGATCGGCGCCGACGACGACGGGAAGGCCGCGCAGCTCCGGCCGATCGCGCTGCTCGACCGACGCGTAGAAGGCGTCCATGTCGACGTGCGCGATCGCGCGCGGGGGTGACACCATGTCAGGCTCTCGCCAGTCCGACCTCGGGGGCGACGCCGGCCAGCGCGTCGACGACGAACGCGATGTGCGCGTCGAGATCGACGCCGAGCTCGCTGGCCCCGCGATAGACGTCGTCCCGATTCACCGTGCGCGCGAACCCCTTGTCCTTGAGCTTCTTGCGCACGGAGGCCGGCTCGAGGCCCACGACCACCTTGCCCGGACGCACGAGCGCGCAGGCGTGGACGAAGCCCGTCAGCTCGTCGCAGGCGTAGAGCGCGCGGTCGAGCAGGCCGACCCGCGGCATGCCGGAATAGTCGGCGTGCGCGAGGATCGCGTAGACGATGTGGGCGGGGACGCCGCGCGCGGCGAGAATCTCGGCGCCCTTCATGGGATGGTGCGGCGCACGGGGGTGCATCTCGTAGTCGAAGTCATGAAGCATGCCGGCGATACCCCATTGCTCCGGGTCCGCCTCGAAGCGCGCGGCGTACGCGCGCATGGAAGCTTCGACGGCGCGCGCGTGCTTACGGAGGCTGTCGCTCCTGGTGAACTCCGTCAGGATCGACCAGGCGACCTCACGGTTCACGACCCGCTCAGGCGCGTCGGCTCTGCTGGCTCCGCCACTTGTCGATGGACTTCTTGGAGAAGACCCAGCCGCTCTCCTGCTGCAGGCACGGGATCCGCCGCTCGGTGGCGAGGGCGGTGAGCGCGGTCTTGTCGATGGCCAGGTATTTCGATGCCTCCTCGATGCTCAGCACGTCCTTCGGCGTCGGACTCACGGACGCTCCTCCTTGTCGACCGTCTTGCGCAACGTCTCCAGCTCCGCCTCGAGCGAGCGGATCCGCTCCACCAGCTGCTCGAGCGCCTTGGTCACCGGATCGGGCAGGTCGGTCTGGTTCAGATCGATGTCGCCGACCCGCTGGCCGTCCTTGTATGTTACGCGGCCCGGGACGCCGACCACAACGGAGTTCGGCGGCACTTCGCGCACGACCACCGAGCCGGCGCCGATGCGGCTGTTGTCCCCGATCGTGAAGGCGCCGAGCACCTTGGCGCCGGCGCCCACCACGACGTTGTTGCCGAGCGTCGGATGGCGCTTCTCCTTCCGGAGGCTCGTACCCCCGAGGGTCACGCCCTGCAGCAGGGTGACGTTCTCGCCGATCTCGGCCGTCTCGCCGATGACGACGCCCATGCCGTGATCGATGAACAGCCCGCTCCCGATGCGCGCCGCCGGATGGATCTCGATGCCGGTCAGGAATCGGCCGACATGGGAGACGGCGCGCGCGAGCGTGGTGAAGCGGGCGTGCCAGAGGCGGTGCGCGAGACGATGGAACGCCAGCGCGTGGACGCCGGGGTAGCACAGGAGGACTTCCAGGGCCGAACGCGCGGCCGGATCGCGCTCGAGCACAGTACGGATATCGCGGCGGAGCGCGGCGAACATCAGGCGCCTCGCCGTCGCAGGGCGTCCACGGCGGCCGCGCGCACGGCGCCGGCCACCACGTCCGCCGCGTGCTTCCGGTCGTCCGGGAGGCCGTCCAGCGCGTCCTCCACTTCGCGAGCCTTCAAGTTCACGAGGTCCTCCACCGCGCGGCCGGCGATCAGCTCGCTCGCCGCGCTGGCGGCGGCGATCGTCGGGCCGCATCCGTAGCTCTGGAACCGCACCTCCACCGCGCGGCCGTCCCGCACGCGGAGGAACATCCGCGCGAGATCGCCGCAGCCGTCGAACTCGTCCTCGCCCGTGCCGTCCGGGTCGCGCATCAGCCCGGTGTTGCGCGGGTTGAGAAAGTGCTCGAGCAGCGTCGGGCTGTATCTCACGCCGCTCCCACCGGGAGGGCCGCCCGCAGCTTGCGCACGATCGCCTCGATGGACTCCACGACGAAATCGATGTCCTCGGCCGTCGTCGAGCGGCCGAGGGACGACCGCACCGCGCCCATCGCATAGTCCAGCGGCACGCCCATCGCGACCAGGACGTACGACGGCTCGACGCTGCCCGAGGTGCACGCCGACCCCGCGGAGACGGCGATGCCCTTGAGATCCAGGCCGAGCACGATCGATTCAGACTCGACGTTCCTGTAGGAGATGTTGGCGGTGCCCGGCAGTCGCGCCGTGGGGTGCCCGTTGAGCCGGACGTCGGGAACCCGGGCGCGCACCCCCTCCCACAGCCGGTCGCGCAGCCCAGTGACCCGCACGGCCTCGTCCTTCATCTCGCGCCCGCGGACCTCGACGGCCTTCCCGAGGCCGACGATGCCGGGCACGTTCTCGGTGCCGGCCCGGCGGCGCCGCTCGTGCTCGCCGCCGTGCTGCACGGACACCATCTTGGTGCCCTTCCGGATATAGAGCCCGGCCACGCCCTTCGGCCCGTAGATCTTGTGGCCCGAGAACGACAGGAGGTCGATGTTGAACGCGTCGACGTCGATCTCCACCTTGCCGAACGTCTGCACGGCGTCCACGTGGAACGCGACGCCGCGCTCGCGCGCGAGCGCGCCGATGGCGCGCACGGGCTGGATGGTGCCCACCTCGCTGTTGGCGTGCATGATCGAGATGCCGATCGTGTCGGGACGCAGCGCGCGGCGAACGTCCTCGGGATCGATCATCCCGGTCTCGTCTACGGGCAGATAGGTGACGGCGAAGCCCTGCCCCTCCAGCGCCTGGCACGTACGGAGCACGGCATGGTGCTCGACCTTCGAGGTGATGATGTGGCCGCGGCCGCGCGCCCAGGCGAGGCCCTTCACGCCGAAGTTGTCCGACTCGGTGCCGCCCGAGGTGAAGACGATCTCCTCGGGACGCGCGCGCAGAAACGCGGCCACGCGATCGCGCGCCGCGTCCACCGCCTCGCGCGCGGCGCGGCCGAAGCCGTGCACGCTCGAGGGGTTGCCGAAGACCTCACCGAAGTACGGCACCATCTCCGCGACCACCTCGGGATGGACCGGCGTCGACGCGTTGTGATCCAGATAGACACGACGAGTCATTGGTAACGACGGCGTGTCGTGCGGCTCGAGCCGTGGGTGGCCTGATCCGAGATCGTTGCTGGCCGTCATTTGATCTCCTCTGAGGCGAATGCTACGCTCCGCGGGCGATGGAGCTCGCGAAGAAAAAGCTCGGCCTCCTGCTGTCCACGGGCCCCGAGCGACCCGAGAATCTCGATGCGGCGGTCGGTCTGTCGGAAGCCGCGCTCGCCCGCGGCGCCGGCCTCTACCTCTATCTCATCGACGACGGCGTGCGCGCGCTCGACGATCCGCGCGTTCAGGCGCTCGCGCCGCGTGGTGCGAAGGTCTTCGTGTGCGCGTACGGCTGCCAGAAGCGGCGGCTTCCGCTGAGTCATGCCGACACCGTGACGTACTGCGGGCTCGTCGTGCTCACCGACCTGATCAACGGCACCGACCGCTTCATCGCGCTGAACTGAGCGCGCGCGCGCCGTGAGCGACGAACCTGTCCTCGTCCTGATCTCCGCCGACCCGCGCCGGTCCGGGCGGGCCTTCGAGGCCATGCGGATCGGAGTCGGCATCGTGGCCGGCGAGAATGCCGTCACCTTCGTGCTGACCGGCGCCGCCGTCCATCTCCTGGACGCCGACACCGACGACCTGGTCGACGGCGACGACATCGCCAAGTTCCGCGACAACCTCAAGCGGCTCGGCGTGCCGTTCCACGTCGATGCTGCCTCGGTGCCGGACGACCCCGACTGGAACGCGGACGGCCATCCGGTCGTGCGGGTGACACGCGAGGCGATCACCGACCTGGCGTGCGCCGCGCGGCGCTTCCTCGTCTTCTGATGGCGCGGGCGCTGCACCTGCTCAAGGGCGCCGACGCCGACCTGGCGGCCGCCACGATCGCGCGGCAGGTCGCGGCCGGCGATACCGTGAGCGTGGTAGCGCTCCATGACGCGGTCGTCCCCACCCTGCCTTCCGGCGTTGTCGTGCGGCGCGCCCCCGACGAGCTCTCGTGGGACGCGCTCCTGGAGGCGATGTTCCAGGCCGATCAGGTTATCGCCTGGTAGCGCTTGCCCCTCCGCACAGCGATTCGAGCGCGGGCTTCGCCCGCGCAATCGGATTTTGGG
>DATBJF010000133.1:0-23063 GCA_036556545.1 Candidatus Methylomirabilota bacterium | reverse complement strand
TGGCGAGCGAGGTGGTCCGCTACGAGGGGGAGCCCGTGGTGGCCGTGGCGGCGGTGGATGAGACGACGGCGGCGGAGGCGCTCGATCTGGTCGAGGTGGACTACGAGGAGCTGCCGGCCGTCACGACGCTGGAGGAGGCGCTGGCGCCGGGCGCGCCGCTCGTGCACACCGCGGAGCCGCTGGCTGGTCACTTCTCCGATCTCTCCACGCTGCGCGCGAAGCCGGGGACGAACATCTGCCACCAGTTCGACTACGCGCGCGGCGACGTCGCGGCCGCCCTCGCCGGCGCCCACCTGGTGCTCGAGGACACCTACACGTTCCCGCGCATCCAGCACTACTCGATGGAGCCGCACGGCGCGCTGGCGCAGTGGGACGACGAGGGCGGGCTGACCGTCTGGGCGGCGACGCAGAATCCGTTCTCCGTGCGCGCCGAGCTCGCGAAGATCTTCGCGCTGAACGCCAGCCGCATCCGCGTCGTGGTGCCGCTGCTGGGCGGCGGTTTCGGCGGCAAGACGTACGCCAAGCTCGAGCCGCTGGCGGCCGCGCTCGCGCGTGTTGTCCGCCGGCCGGTACGACTGCTGGCCTCGGTGGAGGACGCGTTCCGGACGGTCCGCCGGTGCAGCGCGCGCGTCCGCCTGACGCTCGGCTTCCAGCGCGACGGCCGCATCGCCGCGCTCGCGTGCGAGGCGGACTTCGACGTCGGGGCCTACGCGGACATCGCGCCGCGCGTGATCCAGAAGGGGACGTACACGACGACCGGGCCGTACCGCGTGCCCCACGTGAGGCTGCACAGCAACGCCGTGTACACCAACACGACGCCCGGCGGTGCCTTCCGCGGCTTCGGCGTGCCGCAGCTCGTCTGGGGCGTGGAGTCCATGATCGACGTCGCCGCCGACCGCCTGGGCCGCGACCCCGTGGATCTCCGGCGCCAGAACCTCCTCGCGCACGGCGAGGAGTTCGCGCCCGGCGACACGCCGGTGGACGGCAAGCTCGAGGAGAGCCTCGGGCGCGTGGCCGAGGCCATCCAGTGGAGCGCGGCGGCGATGCCGGGCCGTGCGAGGGGCGTCGCGGCCATGATGAAGGCGAGCGTGGCGCCATCGGTGTCCGAGGCCATCGTGCGCCTGCACGCGGACGGCAGCGCCAACGTGCTGGTCAGCACCGTGGAGATGGGCCAGGGCGCGCGCACCGTCATGGCGCAGATCGCGGCCGAGGTGCTTGCGCTGCCGCTGGACCGGGTCCGCATCGTGCCGCCTGACACGAGCATCACGCCGTACGACCAGACGTCCAGCTCCAGCCGGTCCACGACGATGGTGGGCCGTGCCGTGCAGGAGGCGGCGCAGGACATCGTCGACCAGCTGTGCAAGATCGCCGCGGACATGCTCGGCGTGCCGCCGCCGCGGCTCACGGTCGCCGACGGCGCCGTGGTGAGCGGCGAGCGGCGCGTGGCGTACTCCGACGTGCTCGACCACCACTTCGGGATGCGCGGCGGCGAGCTGATTGGCCGGGGCATCGTCGCGCCGGGGCGCACGAAGACGGCGCTCGGGGGCAGCACACCCTTCTGGGAGGTCGCCATGGGCGGCGCGGAGATCAGCCTCGACGAAGAGACCGGCGCCATCGCGATCGAGTCGTACGCCTCGGTGACGGACGCCGGGCGCTGCATCAACCCGCAGCAGTGCGCGGCGCAGGACGAGGGCGCGGTGATGCAGGGGCTCGGCCACACGCTGCTGGAGGAGATGGTCTACGACGGCGGCCAGCTCCTGAACGCGGACCTCGCCGGCTACCGGGTGCCACGCGCCGCCGACCTTCCCGCGCGACTCGAGACCACGTTCGTGGAGAACGGCGACGGCGCCGGTCCCTTTGGCGCCAAGGGCATTGGCGAGGGCGGCCTCATTCCGGTCAGCCCGGCCGTGGGCAACGCGCTGGCGCGGCTGACGGGCGTGCGGCTGCGTCAGCTGCCGCTGACGCCGGAGCGCGTCTGGCGGGCGCTGCGCGCACGGAGATGACGGGACCGCCACCGCCGGGGCTCATCGGCCGCTCGCTGCGCCGCCAGGAGGATCCGCGGTTACTCCGCGGCAAGGGCCGCTACGTCGCCGACGTCGTTCGGCCCGGACTCCTGCACCTCGTCGTCGTGCGCAGTCCACACGCGCACGCGCGCATCGCCGGTATCGACGTCGGCGCTGCGCGACGGGCGCCCGGCGTCGTGGCCGTGCTGACCGCGGCTGATCTCGAGGGCATCGGGCCGCTGCCGGTGCTGGCACATCCGCCGGGCCAGCGTCAGAGCGATTTCCCCGTGCTTCCGTCCGACCGCGCCGTCTACGCGGGCCAGCCCGTGGCGGCGCTCGTCGTCGACGACCGCTACGCCGCCGAGGACGCCCTCGAAGCCATCCGCGTGGACTGGGATCCGCAGCCGACGCTGACCGACGTCATCCAGGCGACCGCGCCCGGGGCGCGACGACTGTACGACGCGTGGCCCGACAATGTTGCCGTCGGGCGTGAGATCGGTCCCGGCATCCCGGACGGACTCTTCGAGAGCGCGCACACCGTCGTGGAGGCGACGTTCACGACGCCGCGCCAGACGGCCGCGCCGATGGAAGGGCGCGGGATCTGTGCGTCCTGGGACGCCGACACCGGCGCGCTCACCGTCTGGGCCTCGAGCCAGGCGCCGCACCAGTTCCGCACCGTACTGGCGGGGATTCTCGGACTCGACGAAGAGCGGATCCGTATCATCGTGCCGGACGTCGGCGGCGGGTTCGGCGTGAAGCTTCATTACTATCCGGAAGACGTGCTCGCGTGCGTGGCCGCCATGCGGCTAGGGCGGCCCGTACGCTTCATCGAGGAGCGGCGCGAGCACTTCGTGGCCACGGTGCACGCGCGCGAGCAGACCGTGCGCGCCCGCGCGGCGTTCGACGCCGGCGGCACGCTGCTCGCCCTCGACGTGCACGTGCGCGGTGACGTTGGTGCCCACCTCCACACCAAGGGCGGCGGCCCGATCTTCCTCGGCGGCGCCGTCCTGCCGGGGCAGTACGCGGTGTCGCACTTCCGCGCGCGGCTCGAGGGCGTCGTGACGAACAAGGTGCCGTTCGGCGCCTACCGTGCGTTCGGCATGCAGCAGGCCGCCTTCGTCGTCGAGCGGCTGATGGACGTCGCCGCCGACCGCCTCGGCCTGGACCCTGCCGAGATCCGACGACGCAACTATCCCCCGCGGGACCTGTTCCCGTTCCGCAACGCGGCCGGCATGGTCTACGACAGCGGCGATTACCGGCGCACGCTCGACCGCGCGCTCGACGTGGCCGACTACGACGGGCTGCGCGCGATGCAGGCGCGCGAGCGCGCGCGCGGCCGGCTCATCGGCGTGGGCCTCGCCGGGTACGTGGAGGTCACCGGCATGGGGCCGTCGCGGCTGATGGCGGCGATGGGCAATCGCCAGGGCGGGTACGAGACCGCCGTTGTCCGCCTGGATCCGTCCGGCGGCGCGACCGTCTTCACCGGCATCATCGAGATCGGGCAGGGGATCCGGTCGGCGCTGGCGCAGGTGGCCGCGGAGGTGCTCACCGTTCCGCACGAGCGCGTGCGGGTCGTGCTGGGCGACACGGAGGTGTGCCCGTATTCGTGTTACGGCACGGCCGACAGCCGCGGCTCGGTGGTCGGCGGCGCGGCGGTGCTCCAGGCCACACGCCGGTTGCGAGATCGCGTCACCCGCCTTGCCGCCCATCTGCTCGAGGCGAGCATCGACGACGTCGAGCTCGTGAACGGTGAGTGCCGGGTGAAGGGCGTCCCCGGGCGCGCGCTGACCCTGACCCAGCTCGCGCGGGAGGCGCAGCGCGGCCAGAATCTGCCGCCCGGCATGGACGCCGCGCTCGACGCCCGCTTCACGTACCAGCCCGACAACTGGACGCATCCGTACGGCGTGCACGTGGCCGTCGTCGAGGTGTGCCGCGAGACGGGCGTCGTCCAGGTCCTCGGCTACTGGGTTGCTCACGATTGCGGCACGCTTCTGAATCCGATGCTGGTCGACGGCCAGCTTGCGGGCGGAGTCGCCCAGGGCCTCGGCGGCGCGTTGCTCGAGCACCTCGCGTACGACGACACCGGCCAGCCCCTCTGCCGAACCTTCATGGAGTACGCGGTGCCGACGGCGCCGATGATGCCGCCGCTGGTGATCGAGCACCTCGAAACGCCGTCGCCCCACACTCCTGGCGGCATGAAGGGCATGGCAGAGGGCGGCACCATCGCCGCGCCACCGACCATCGCGAGCGCCGTTGCCGACGCCCTGGCCGGCGCCGGCGTCCCGCGGGACGCCGTGACCTTCTACCCCCTCACGCCGGCGCGGCTGTTCGCGCTGCTGAATCGCAACGCCGGCGTGGCCATTGCCATGACACCGAGAGGCCGCTAGAGTACCCGCTCGCGCGGCGCCGCCTGATCGCCCGAGGCCCGGCGCCGCCATGGAGGAGAGCCATGCGACGTCGCACGTTCTTGAAGGGCTTCGCGGCCACGACGGCGGCCTTCGCCGGACCGTTGATCGTCACGGAGCGCACGATCGCCCAGACGCGCACGATCTTCGTCAACACGTGGGGCGGCAGCTGGACGGCGGCGGAGGAAGCCGCGTTCTTCAAGCCATTCACCGAGGCGACGGGCATCCGGGTCCGTACGGTCGCCCCCGTGTCATACGCGAAGCTGAAGGCGCAGGTGCAGAGCGGCAGCTACGAATGGGACGTGACGGCCGTGACGCAGGCCGACCTCCTCCGGGCCGATCGCGAAGGGCTGGTGGAGCCGATCGACTGGTCGGTCGTTCAGAAGGACAAGCTCTTTCCGAACGCTGTCTACGCCAACGGCCTCGCCTACTGCGCGCTGGGGACCAACCTGGCCTATCGCAAGGACAAGTTCCCGCAAGGCGGGCCGAAGAACTGGGCGGATTTCTGGGACGTCAAGAAGTTCCCGGGCAATCGTTCGATGCTCAACAACGCCGTGCGCGCGGCGCAGTTCGCGCTGGTGGCCGACGGCGTGCCGCCGGACAAGGTCTTCCCGATGGATGTCGACCGCGCGTTCAAGAAGCTCGATCAGATCAAGCCGCACATCAAGGTGTGGTGGACGCAGGGCAACCAGTCGCAACAGCTCCTGCGTGACGGCGAGGTCGACATGATGGTCATGTGGAACGCGCGGGCCAGCGAGCTGCAGCAGCAGGGACATCCCGTCGAGCTGGTGTGGCACGGGGCGACCATCACCACGACGATGTGGGGCATCGCGAAGGGCGCCCCGAACCGGAAGGCGGCGTGGGAGTTCCTGCAGTTCGCCGTTCAGCCCAAGCCGCAGGCCGATTTCGCGAACCGGCTCTACTACGGGCCGACCAATCCCGAAGCCTTCAAGTTCGTTGCCCCGGACGTCGCCCGGCAGCTCCCGACCTACGCCGAAAACGCAAAGGTCGCGATCAAGCCCGACACCGTGTGGGAGGCGGAGCACACCGCCAGAATCCAGGAGCGCTTCACGCAGTGGCTGGCGGCCTGACCCCGGCCGCGGCGGGCGGCATCGGCCCCGGCATCCGGGCCGCGCGCCGCCGGAATCCGGCTGTCTGGATGCTGCTCGGGCCCCCGAGTCTTGTGCTCGCCCTCCTGTTCGTGCTGCCGATCGGGCTGCTGCTGATGACGAGCCTGACCGACCCGCGGCTGTCGTTCGCACACTACCAGCGGATCTTCACGGTGCCGGTCTACACGCAGGTGATGCTGAACACCTTCGTGACGTCGGTTCTCGTCACCGCGCTCTGCCTGGTGCTCGGCTATCCCGTCGCGTACGTCATGGCGCGGCGGAGCGATTGGGTGTCGACGTTGCTCCTCACCATCGTGGCCATGAGCTTCTGGACGGGCTTCCTGGTGCGCACGTACGCGTGGCTGGTGATCCTGGGCAGCAAGGGCCCGGTGACCGGCGCCTACCAGGCGCTCGGGCTCGGGCCGGCGCCGAAGCTGCTCTTCACCAGCTTCGCGTCGACTCTGGGCATGACCCACATCCTGCTCCCCTTCATGATCCTTGCCCTGTTCGCGGTCATGAAGAAGATCGATCCAGAGCATCTGAAGGCGGCCGCTAGCCTGGGCGCGCGTCCGCGGGCCGCCTTCACGGAGGTGTTCTTGCCCTTGAGCCTGCCAGGGGTCGTGAACGGCAGCCTCCTCGTGTTCGTCACGTGCCTGGGCTTTTTCGTCACGCCCATCCTGCTCGGCACACCCCGCGACATGATGATTTCGCAGCTGATCAACCAGCAGATCGAGGAGCTGCTGGCGTGGGGCTTCGCCTCGGCGGTCGCGGTAATCCTCCTCGGGGCGACCGGTGTCATCCTCGCTGTCTACAACCGCTTCGCGGGACTCGACCGGCTATGGGGCTGAGCCTGGCGTGCCTGGTCGCGCTGTTCCTGCTGCTACCGATCGTCATCGTCGTGCCCATGTCGTTCAGCACCGCCATCTCCTTCGAGTTCCCGCCGCCGGGCTACTCGCTCGGGTACTACGCGAAGTACTTCACCAGCGAGGAGTGGCTGGAGCCGACGCTGAACAGCGTCCTCATCGCCCTCGGCGCGACGGCGTTGACCATGCTCCTCGTCGTGCCGGCCGCGTTCGGCTACGTGCGGTACCGCTTTCGCGGCAAGACGTTCGTCAATCTGCTGATGATGTCGCCCCTGATCGTGCCCCACGTGGTCAGCGCGCTCGCGTACTACGGCTTCCTCGGGCGCGCGCGGCTGACGGGCACGCACCTCGGTGTGATCATCGCCCACGGCGTGCTCGCCGTGCCGGTCGCCTTTCTCGTGATCACGGCGACGCTCAAGGGTTTCGACCGGAACCTCGAACGTGCGGCCATGAGCGCGGGCGCCGGCCCGCTGCGGACGTTCTTTCACGTCACGCTGCCCG
This sequence comes from Candidatus Methylomirabilota bacterium, assembly GCA_036556545.1. Taxonomy (GTDB): domain Bacteria; phylum Methylomirabilota; class Methylomirabilia; order Rokubacteriales; family CSP1-6; genus AR12. The sequence goes on along the minus strand of DATBJF010000133.1, from coordinate 16,182 downwards.
TGCTCCGGCCCGGCATGCTGGTGGGGGCCCTGTTCGCGTTCCTGTCCTCGTTCAACGAGGCGGTGGTGGTGATCTTCATCGGGGGACGCGAGGCGGCGACCCTGCCCAAGAAGATGTACGAGAGCATCCGCCTCGAGTCGGACCCCGTGATCGCCGTCGTCTCCACGCTTCTCGTCAGCGCGGTGGTGCTCGGCGCCCTCGTCTCGGTCTTCATGCGCCGGAGGCCCACGAATGCGACTTGACGCCCTGTTGCGCCCCCGTTCCATCGCGATCCTCGGCGCCTCCGAGCGGCCGTCGATCGGTCGTGCGCTGATGGATTCGGCCGCCACGCTTGGCTACACGGGCCGGATCTATCCCATCAATCCCAAGTACACGGAGCTCCTCGGACGGCGCTGCTACGCCAGCATGCACGAGCTGCCGGAGCGGCCCGATGTCGTCGCGCTCTGCGTCTCGTACACGCGTATCGTGGAGAGCTTCCGCACCGTCGCCGAGTGCGGCGCTGCGGCCGCCGTGATCTACGACGGCGGGTTCGCCGAGCACGGTGAGGAGGGACGGCGGCGGCAGGCCGAGCTCGTCGGCATGTGTCGGGAGGCCGGTATCGCCCTCTGCGGCCCGAACTGCATGGGCGTCCTGAACCCGCACGACCGGAGCTCCGTCTACATGCAGGAGGTGCGCGATCCCGCCGGCCTCGCCGGCAACGTGGCGCTCGTGTCCCAGAGCGGGTCGATCTGCATCGGGATGCTGGCCGACATCCGACGCTTCGGCTTCAGCCACGTGATCTCCTCCGGCAACGAGGCGGTGCTCAGCACGGCGCAGTACCTCGAGGCGCTCGTCGACGATCCGGACACCAGGGTCATCGCGACGTTCACCGAATGGATCGCCGATCCCGAGCGGTACGTCGCCGCGCTCGACCGGGCGGCGGCCGCGGGGAAGCCGGTGGTGGTCCTCAAGGTCGGCCGGCAAGAGCGCACCCGGCGGGCGATCGGGACGCACACCGGCGGCCTCGCTGGTGAGTCGGCCATCTTCTCGGCGATGCTGCGTGCGCACCGGGCCATCGAAGTCAGCGATCTGGACGAGCTGACGGAAGTGCTCGCGGTGTGCCGGGGCACACGCTGGCCGAAGGGCCGACGGCTGGCCGTCATCACCGCCTCCGGCGGTCAGGCCGAGCTCATCCTCGACGTCGCCACCGCCGCCGGGCTCGAGCTGCCGCCACTGTCGGCCGAGGCGCGCAAGGAGATCGAGCGTGTGATCGGCCCCGTCACGGGCGACGGCAATCCGCTCGACGCCTGGGGCAACGGCGACTACGACACCAACATGCCGCATGCGCTGGCGACGCTCGACGCGGTGGCGGTCGATGCCATTGCCTTCTGCAGCGACAGCTTCGACGATGCGCCGATGGGCCGTGCCGACCGCGCGCTCGGCTACAGCCGTCTCCTGGTCGCCGCCGCGGCGCAAAGCGCGAAGCCCCACTATCAGATGAACATGCGGCCGGGCGTCATGCGGCGCGAGCAGGTGCGGTTCCTGGCCGAGCACGGTATCGCGACCATCGGCGGCACGCGCCAGGGGCTGGGCGCCGTCGATCTCCTCGCGCGCTGGGCCGAGGCGCCCCGGCCGGCGCGCCGGCCCGCTCCGCTGCACGGCGCCGGTGTCGCGAGCGTGCTCGACGGGCGCAGGCGGGCGACGATCCATGAGCACGATGCGAAGCGCCTCCTCGCGCAGCACGGCGTGCCAGTCGTTCGCGAGTATCTGGTGCAGTCCCCGGGAGAGGCGCGCAAGGCGGCGCACGAGCTTGGCTATCCGGTGGTCTTGAAGGTCGTGGCGGACGACCTGCCGCACCGCTCGGACGTCGGACTCGTCGTGGTCGGGATCACCGAACCGTCGGCGCTCGATGCGGCCTGGACGACGCTCGAGCAACGGCTTCGCGTGGTGGCTCCACAGCTTTCGACGGCCGGCTTGCTCGTCCAGCCGATGGTCTCGGGCGGCGTAGAGGTGTTCGCCGGCGTCAAGCGAGACGCCGCCTTCGGCCACTTTCTCGCCTTCGGCGTGGGCGGCGTGGCCATCGAAGTCCTGCGCGACTTCGCCCTGCGCCAGCTGCCCCTGCGCGACGGCGACGCGGAGGCGATGGTACGCGAGATCAGGGGCGCCCCGCTGCTCGGCCCGGTACGCGGCGGGCCGCCCGCGGATGTCGGTAGTCTCGTGCGCTGCCTCGAGGCGCTCGCCGACTTCGCGTGGGCCGATCGCGCGGACATCCAGGAGATCGATCTGAACCCGATCAAGGTTCTGCCCACGGGGCACGGCGCCGTCGTCGTCGACGCCTTGATCGTGCCGTTCCTCGGGGAAAGGACAGAACGCTGATGGACAAGCTCGTGCTCTATGCGACCGACGACAACGTCGGCATCGTCACGCTCAACCGGCCGTCCAAGCTGAACGCGATCAACGCCGAGCTCCGGCGGCAGCTCGTGGACGCGCTCCGGATGGCGGACGCCGACCCGGCGACGTCCGTGGTCATCCTGCGTGCCGAGGGCCGCAGCTTCTGCGCCGGCTTCGACGTGGGCGGCGGCGACACGGAGAAGGAGGACTGGCGGCACGACGCGCTCCGGTGGCACGCGCACCTGCGCGGCAGCCTGGCCATGCAGATGACGCCCTGGGAGATGCGAAAGCCGGTGATCGCCTCCGTCCAGGGCCACGCGCTCGGCGGCGGCTGCGAGATCGCCATGCTGTGCGACCTCACCATCGCCGCCGACAACGCCGTGTTCGGCGAGCCGGAGATTCGCTTCTCGGACGTCGGGCCCGCGGTGGTGATGCCGTACATCATCGGGCTCAAGAAGGCGCGCGAGCTGCTCTACTTCGGCGATACGATCGACGCCGAGACGGCGCTGCGCCTCGGCATGGTGAACCGCGTCGTGCCGCTGACCGCGCTGCGTGAGGTGACCCTGAAGTATGCCCGGCGTCTCGCGCTCATCGCCCCCGAGGCGCTCTACGCGGCCAAGCTCGCCGTCAACCGCGGCGCCGACGCCGCGGGTTTCCACAACGCCATGAACGCCGGCCTCGACATCGTGGCCCCGCTCTATGCCGCCCGCACGGAGGTGGGTGAGCGGTTCAACGAGATCACCCGGAAGGACGGGCTCGGCGCCGCCCTCAAGTGGCGGGCGGCCCAGTTCGCGGAGTGACGGCGTACCTGTCGCTGCGCAACATCGTCAAGTCGTACGACGGGCGCGTGAACGCCGTCGACGACGTCTCCATCGACATCGCCAGGGGCGAGTTCCTCACCTTTCTCGGGCCGAGCGGCTCGGGCAAGACCACCACGCTCATGATGATCGCCGGCTTCGAGGAGCCGACGGCGGGCGCGATCGAGCTCGAGGGCGCGGATCTCACCCGGCGCCGGCCATACGAGCGCAACATCGGCGTCGTGTTCCAGAACTACGCACTGTTCCCGCACATGACCGTCGAGCGCAACGTGGCCTTCCCCCTGCGCATGCGCCGCTTCCCGCGAGACCGTCAGGCTACCCGGGTGCGCGAGATCCTGGACCTGGTCGGGCTCGGCCGCTTCGCCGGCAAGTATCCGCGCGAGCTGTCGGGTGGCCAGCAGCAGCGGGTGGCGCTGGCGCGCGGGCTCGTGTTCAACCCGGACGTGCTGCTGCTGGACGAGCCGCTCGGCGCGCTCGACAAGAGCCTGCGCGAGCAGATGCAGGTCGAGCTGAAGCGGATCCATCGCGAGGTCGGGATCACCATGGTGTACGTCACCCACGACCAGACGGAAGCCATGACGATGTCCGACCGCGTCGCCGTCTTCAGTCACGGCAAGCTCGAGCAGGTCGCGCCCCCGCTCGAGGTGTACCATCGGCCGCGGACCCGCTTCGTGGGTGAGTTCATCGGCGACAGCAACATCTTCGCCGGCACCGTGGACACGGTGCAGCCGGGCTGCGTGACGCTCGACGCGCTGGGGCCCGTGCGCGTCGATGTGGAAGCGTGGCGACGCGTCGGCAAGGGCGCCGTCGACGTGCTGGTCCGGCCGGAGCGCGTGCGCCTCGCCGCGCCCGGCGCGGATCCCGCGCCACCCAACGCGGTGCCGATGGAGATCGGCGTCATCGTGAACTACGGCGACAGCGTGCTCGTCATAGGGAGCAGTGGCGGCCAGCGGCTCCGGATGCGCATCGCGGGCGTGCAGCCCGATGCCGTCCGCGAGGGCGCGACCATCACCGTCGGGTGGAGGCCGGGCGACGAGCATCTCATCGCGCGATACCACTCCTAGTAACGGCGAACTGCTTCCAATCGAAGCCTTTATCGAGGGCGGCCCGACCATCACGGTCGGCGTGATCAGTGCACTCGGTCGCTCGATGGAGCAGGAGGGCTTGCCCATCCTTCACAACCTGATCCAGACGGACGCTTCCATCAACCCGGGGAACTCCGGGCGGCCGCTCCTCGATCTCGGTGGTCGCGTTGTGGGCATCAACACGGCGTTCATCCCGTCGGGCCCACGGCAAGAACAGCACGGCACAGAGCGGGATTGGAAGCATGTCCTTCCCGCGATCGATCCAGTCCTGGAAGGCGAACCACGTCGACCGGAATGCGCGGCCCGGCACCGGCACCGGCGGACGGTTCTGATGCCACCAGACGGCGGCTGCTACACACATCAGGCCAAGCGCCGCACCGCCGACCGTATCGCGCGGCCAATGGGCTGTCAGTACGACGCGGGAGATGGCAACAGCGAGGATTGTCGTGATGGCGACCAGCCAGATCGCGTATCGCGCCACAGTGCTCCTTATCGTTGTCCAAGCGAAGTAGGCCAGCAAGACGTAAACGGCCGCGGCCACCGTCGTATGCCCGCTTGGGAAGCCGGGGTGCAGAGCGGTCGGCCGAGGACGCCCAACGAGGGTCTTGGCGATGCCTTCCGTCCCCGACGCGGCAAGCATAACGGCGACCCAGAGCCATCAGTGTCGGAGAAGACGGCCGGGTAGGACCGCGAGAAGGACGATTCGAATCCGGCACTCGTATCGGCTCTTGACACGCAGACGTCGCCCGGTACAGTGCTCTCTCTCAGTGTTGGTCCTCAACCTCGCTTTCGATTGGAGGTCCCTCATGGCGACCGCGACGAAGACCCGTTGGCAGATGACCGGACAAGGTTACGAGTTCTGCAATTGCGACTTCGGCTGTGGATGCAATTTCGGCGGCTTCCCGAACTCAAAGGATGGCAGCTGCCGCGCGCTGGTCGGCTTTACGGCGAGCAAGGGTCGCTGCGGAGACATTGACCTGTCTGGCGTTAAGGGCGCGGGAATTTTCGTGTGGCCGAAGGCGATCCACGAGGGCAACGGCAAGGCCGCATTCATCGTAGATCCGAGCACAACGGACAAGCAGGTCGAGGCGCTCGCGCAAATCTTTACCGGCAAGCTCGGAGGGATGCCGTGGGAGCTGCTGGGCCCCACGTTCGAGGTGGTAGGGCTCACGAAGGCGAAGATCACGATCGAGGGGAGTGGGCGCAAGAGCACATTTCGTATCGATGGCATCGGAGAAGGTCGAGGTGAGCCGTTGAAGAATCCTGTCACCGGCGAGGATCACATCGTCAATGTCGATCTACCGACCGGGTTCATCTGGAAAAAGGGCGAGGCGGGGCAGGGCTCGTTCCGCGCTGCTGCGGCAGGCCTGTCCGTCGAGTTCAACAAGACGAACTGGATCTACTATCACTACGACTGGTCGAACGCAGCCTGAAGTAGTACCGCAGCAACCATGAGCCGGACGGCGTTCGAATCTGTACTTCGCCGCGACCGTCTCGTTGTCGGTGTCGCACTCGCAACACTCCTCATGGTCGCTTGGGCCTACCTCGTCTATCTCTCGCTCGCGATGTCCGACATGTCTTCCGGCGACATGGCGGGAATGCCAGGTATGAGCATCACGATGCCCGGCATGCATCCGTGGAGGTGGACGGAGTTTGCGGCGCTGGTCGTGATGTGGGCGGTCATGATGGTGGCGATGATGACGCCGGCCGCCGCGCCAATGATCCTGACGTTCGCCAGCGTCCACCGGCGTCGCACCGCAGCAGGTGAACCCAGTGTGACGACGTCCCTCTTCTTGCTCGGCTACCTTCTCGTTTGGAGCGTTTACAGCCTCGTGGCAGCGGCAGTGCAAGTCGGCCTGCATGGCGCGGCGCTCCTGTCCGGCGAGATGGCGGCCACGAGTTCGCTGTTTGGTGGCGCCCTGTTGATCGCCGCCGGCGTGTTCCAGTGGACGGCACTGAAATCTGCGTGTCTCGCGGCTTGTCGTTCGCCGCTCTCATTCCTGATGAGCCGGTGGCGTGAGGGAGCCGGAGGAGCCCTGCTGATGGGACTGCACCACGGCCTCTATTGCGTCGGCTGCTGCTGGGTGCTCATGGCGCTCTTGTTCGTTGCGGGCGTCATGAACCTGTTCTGGGTGGCGGCAATCGCGGTACTCGTCCTTGCCGAGAAAGTCGCGCCGCGCGGCGATGCTCTGGCACGCGTGGGAGGCGTGGGTTTGATCGCCGCCGGCGTTCTGCTGGCGATTCGATCGATCGCCTTCGCCTGAGACTTCCGCAGGACGCCAGTTTCCCGCAAGACGCTTGCGATTCCGCCGGCGCGGACGGAGACTGTCGTCACGTCGTTCGGGAGGCGAGTCATGAAGATCGCGGTCGCGGGCAAGGGCGGTTCCGGAAAGACGACGATCGCGGGCACGCTGGCGCGGGTGCTGGCCGACCGCGGTCAACGGGTGGTCGCCATCGATGACGACAGCAATCCGAATCTCGCGTTGACAGTCGGCGCCGGCGCTGCCGCGGCCGGGGTCTCCGGCATTCCCCGTGACCTGCTCGAAGAACGGACCGATGCCGAGGGCAACAAGCGCCTCGAGCTCAGCGTCCCTGCCGAAGACTTCATCGATCGGTTCGGCGTGCCGGTCCGGGACAACCTCACGCTCCTCATCATGGGCCAGCCGAATCATGGGGGGTCTGGCTGACTCTGCCGGGCTCACGCCACCGTGCGTGGCGTGCTCAACGGGCTCGTCGCCGATACCTCACGGACCGCGATCGTCGACCTCGAGGCGGGGCTGGAACACCTGAGCCGCGGGACGGCGCGTCACGTCGATACGCTGCTGATCATCGGCGAGCCCTATTTCAAGTCGCTCGAGACGGCCAGCCGGTCGTTTGCGCTGGCCCGGGACCTCGGCATCAAGCAGATCCGCATGGTCGCCAACAAGGTTCGTACTCCGCGCGATGAAGAGACCGTCCGGGCGTTCGCCGGCCGCCACGGGCTCCCCGTCGAGGGCGTGGTGCCCTTCGACGAGGCCGTGGTCGCCGCCGATGAACGTGGCGCGGCGCTCATCGAGTATCAGCCGAACGCGCCGAGCGTCGTGGCAATCCGGCGCCTGGCCGACGGAGTCTCGAGCGCCGCGACGTAGTCGACGGTTCAGGCGACACGGCGGGTCGCGTCGGTCCGGCGCGGGTCCGCCACATCGCCGAGCGCGTCGCCGACGAGATTCAGGCCGAGCACGGCGAGAGCGATCGCCGCGCCTGGGAACAGCGCCATCCACCAGGCAACGCGAAGGAACCGCTGGGCGTTGTTCGCCAGGTAGCCGAGGCTCATCGCACGCGGATCGCCGAGGCCGATGAATCCCAGTCCGGCCTCCAGCAAGATGACGCCGGCCGCGTTCAGCGAGATCACCACCAGTGCCGTCGGGAGCGCGTTCGGCAACACGTGCCGGAGGAGAATCCGTGATGTTTTCGCGCCCAGCGCGTGAGCGGCATCGACGAACTCGCGGCGCGACAGCGACAGTGTCTCCGCACGCACAACTCGCGCGATGGCCGGCCACGACGTCAGCCCGAGCACGAGCACGACCCGATCCAGGCCGGGGCCATACAGCGCGATGACGATCACGGCCAGGAAGAAACGCGGCACGATCTGCGCCGCCTCGGTGCCACGCATCAACAGGTCGTCGACGCCGCCGCCGCGATAGCCGGCGACCGCGCCGACCCCCGCGCCCACGATCGCGGCGATGGCGATGACGGCGAACGTCACGGTGAGCGACGTCCGCGTGCCGTGCACGATGCCGGAGAAGACGTCCCGCCCCAGGTCGTCGGTGCCGAACACGTGCGCGCGCGAGGGTGGAGCCAGCGGTGAGCTCACGGAGGCGAAGGGGTCCGTGGGGGCGATGACGTGAGCCAGCGCCGCGAGGCCGATGAACGCGAGGGTGAGTGCCACGCCCAGCGCGCCGGCCGGAGTCCTGAGGACGTTACTCATAACGAATCCGCGGGTCGAGCCACGCATAGGCGAGGTCGGTCACGACGTTGGTCACGATCACGGCGAGCGACACGAGGAGGAAGATGGCGAGCAGCACCGGCATGTCCCGCGTCTGGAGCGAGGACAGCAGCAACTGGCCGAGGCCCGGCCAGGCGAAGACGGTTTCCACCAGGACCGCCCCGGTGAAGAGCATCCCGACCCGTCCGCCGATGACGGTGACGACGGGCAGCAGCGCATTGCGGAGCGCGTGCCGGATGACCGCCGGCTCCGGCAGGCCCTTGGCTCTGGCGGTGCGGATGTAATCGGTCGCCAGCGCTGCCAGGACGCCGGCGCGCACCAGGCGCGTGGTCAGCGCGAGCTCATTGGCCGCCAGCACCAGTGCCGGGAGCGCGAGGTGATGAAGGACGTCGGCGGCGTACCGCCAGCCTGTCCACGCTTGCCGCGCGTCGGTGATGCCCTGCACGGGGAACAGCCCGGTTCCGAGCGCCAGTGCGAGCGTGGCGATCTGGGCGAGCCAGAACGACGGCGTCGCATAGGCCACCAGGGCCGCGATGCGCACCGCGAGGTCCGCCGGTCGATCGGCACGACGCGCGGCCGCCACGCCGAGGCCGATGCCGGCAGCGCTCGAGGCCGCGAGCGCCGTCGTCATGAGAAGGAGCGTTGCCGGCAGCCGTTCCAGCACCACGGCGGCGACGGGCCGGCCGTGCACATACGACACGCCGAGGTCACCGCGGACGACGTTGGAGGCGTAAACGAGGAGCTGCTCGGACAACGGCCGGTCGAGGCCGAACTTGGCGCGGATGAACGCGTAATAGGCGGCATCACCGTGCGGTCCGGCGAGGGCGAGCACCGGGTCACCCGGCGCCGCGTGAATGACGACGAACGCGACGACGACGATGCCGGTGACGGCGGGCACGACCTGGGCGAGGCGTCGCAGCAGGTAGCGGGCGCTCATTCGCGCCTAGCGCTTACAGGATGCGGCCTCCGCGAAGTGTCCTGTCCACGCCTTGAACCCGCCGCACCGCGCCGACCAGCCACGCGTGGTCGGCGTTTCCACGAGCCAGAAGTAGGGCAACTCCTGGACCACGATCTCCTGGATCTGCCGATAGATCGGACTGCGCCTGTCACGGTCGACGGTGCGGCTGGCCTGGTCGAACAGGGCGTCGACGCGCTCGTTACGGTAAGCGGCGGCGTTGGTGAACGGAGCGGCTCCGATCTGCGACGAGTGATACATCCGTCGGACGCCGATCTCCGGATCCGGCCCGTTGCAGTACGAGATCACGTTCGTGTCGAACTTGCGGTCCTTGAAGACGGTCGGCGCAAAGACCGCCGGCTCGAGCGGTCGTGCGGTGACGTCGATGCCCACGGCCCCGAGCTGCTGGCGCATCAGCTCGCCGTACTTCGAGAACGCGGGAAAATGCAGGAAGTCGACGGCGAGCCGTGTGCCGTCCGGAACGCCGGCGACGCCACGGGCCACGCGAGTCGCATCGCCCTCTTTCCTCCATCCGGCCGCCTCGAGGAGCCGTTCGGCCTCGGCTCGATCGAACGACGGCACGTTGAGACCGCGCGCGTGCGCCCATGCCATCTCGCTGGAGATCGGCGCGGTCGCCACGCGACCTTCGCCGAAGAGCACCTGGCGCAGGAACGCCTCGCGGTCCAGTGCCTGCGCGATCGCGCGGCGCACTCGCACGTCCTTGAGCATCGGGCGCTCGAGGTTGAAGCTCAGGGTCATGATGCAATTGGAGCCGCCGGGGTGATACGACGTCTGCGCCATCCGGAAGCGAGCGTCCGCCTTGAGGCGGTTCTGGTCGGGGCCGGGAACGCCCCAGAGGAAGTCCACCTCTCCGTTCTCCAGCGCCAGGACCTGGGTCCCGGGATCCGGAATGACCCGCATGACGAGCTCGTCGAGGTACGGCAATCCCTTCTTGAAGTACGTCGGATTGCGAGCGAGCCTGATCTCGGCACCCTTGCGATAGGAGGTGAACTTGAAGGGTCCGGTGCCGATCGGCTGGACGTTCGCGGGATTGGTCTGTGGATCGCTCCCCTGGTACACGTGCCTGGCAACGATGGGCGCTTCGGTGGCGTCGAGCTGCAGCAGCAAGGGCGCGTACGGCTGCTTGAAGCGGAAGACGACCGTTCGATCGTCCGGGGCGTCGATACCGGCGAGGGCGCCGCTCATCGACGCCTTCGTCCGCGCGTGGAACTTCAAGAGGACTTCCTCGAAGCTGAACTTGACGTCGGCCGAGGTGAACCGACTGCCGTCGTGCCAGGTGACGTCGTTGCGCAGGCGAAACCGGTAGACGGCGCCGCCTTGCTCGATCGTCCAGCTCTCGGCCAGGTCCGGGATGGCGTCACCGCGCTCGTCGCGTCCGAGCAGGCCGTTGTAGAGCAGCTCGGCCGCCGTGTGCGTCGCTCCGCTCGTCGTGATCGCCGGGTTCAGGTGACCGGGGTCGGCGGAGATGGCCACGACGAGCGTGCCGCCTCGGGCCGGGGTTTCCTGCGCATTGAGCGAGGTCGGCGTCGCCCATGTGATCGAGACGACGAGAATACCCAGCATGACCCACCGTTGACCTCGGCGCATCTGGCCCTCCGCGTGGTTCGAATCGTCACACCTGCTTCGAGAAACCGAAGTATTACCGACACGGACCCGCCGCGCAATGAACGAGAGCCCACGGGCTCGCCGGGGGGCTACCGAGCGATCGGGGGGTGTGAGGGGCCCTTTCGAGGCCCCCCGCGCAGGAAGTCAGTCAGAATTCTGCAGAACTCGCGGCCCCGCGGGGTCAGTGCGTACTCCACGCGCGGCGGCGTCTCGGGATACACGGTGCGGACGATGAGCCGTGCCTCTTCGAGGTCGCTCAGCCGGGCCGCCAGCGTGGAGGAGCTCACGTCGCCCAGGCGGCTCCGCAGCTCGCTGAACCGGACGGTGCCCCGGTTGGCGATGACGCTCAGCAGGCCGAGCGCGTAGCGCCTGCCAATGAGCTTGGCCAGTGGCGTCGCCGGGCAGAGGCAGTCACCATCCGAGAGTGCCGCGCCACAGCCGCACGTCGTCTTCGTCGTCACTCGGCGCCCTGGCACTCGCCGCCGCGGTGGCAGTCGCAGTCGGCCGAGCCGCATTCCCCGTGCGCGCGCCGGGCAAGGTACGGTTCGAACTCGTCGAGAAATCTCCGGCGCCCTTCGCGCACGCCCGGCTCCGTGAGTCGGTACCGGATCTGGGCATCGTGCGCGTCCAGCGGTTCGACGTGACCGTCCTCGACGAGCTGGCCGAGGGCGGCGCGCACCGCTCGCTCGTCGTCGACGAAGCGGAGGATGTCCGGCACGGCGACATCGGGCCCGAGACCCTCGCCGTGCAGCCAGAACATGATCTGCAAGATTTCGTCTCGCTGCTCGAGACTGGCCAGTGGATCCGCGGACGCTCCGTGGCCGAGCAGACGGCGGACGTGGGCCAGCGCGGTCTCGACCGCCGCCTGCACGCCTGGCGTGAGCTCGGTCGTCAGCTCATCGACCTCGGCGGGCTCGCACCCGACGATGAAGATCTCGCGCGGCAGTCCGCCCAGCGCCTTGGCGACGGCGAGAGCGCGCGACGGGACAGCGAGATGCATGTCGATGTCACCGGCGGACTCGACGTCCTGTACCTCGGTCACGTAGACACTGCCGGGTGACCCGCCGCGGGTCATGGCGTCGACGATGATCAGACGGTCGTACGGAGTCAGCAGCTCCTGGGCGAGCCGGATTCCAGCCGTCCCGACTTCCATGACGTCGACGTCCGGCGCCTGGCCGCCTTCACGCAGCCGACGGATGACCTCGACACCAAACCCGTCGTCGCCGCGAAGGACGTTGCCGAACCCGGCCACGAGCGTGCGCACGGTCATCTCGGCGCCACTGGCTCGGTGCCGACGGCCACGCGGACCTCGTCGGCCTCGACCGACACCGGGAACACCGTGAGCTGCTCCGGGCCGTCCAGGCGGCGGCCGCTGCGCAGATCGTACCGACAGCCATGCCAGCTGCAGCGCAGCTCGGCGCCGTGGAGCGTACTGAAATGCAAGGGCAGTGGGCTCTCTCCACACCGATTCGAGATCGCCAGGAATTCGCCCTCGACGTTGGCGATCAGGATTCCGTGCCCCTCGACGTCGGCGGCCATGATCGTTCCACTGCCAACGTCGCCGGTCCCGCAGACGCGCCGATACACCGGGCGTCGAGCCGGCCTGAGACCGCCGACCTGCAGCAGCTCCGGTGTGCGTGCGGCGCCACGATCACCGATGACCAGCTCCTGGAAGCCGACGAGACCGGCCTTGAGCGCTTCCTCGAGGTCATGTCGGACGCCGTCGATGGCGACGTTGCTCCGCTCGATGCCGTGCAGCTTGACGTACACGGCGCCGCCCACGACTTCGGAGAGCTCGACGTCGATCGCGTGTCCATGAAGATGACCGCGAACGCTGTCGAGCGCTTCTTCCGCGTGTAATCGCCGATCCACGGCGATGAGGTCGTACGACATGAGGAGCAGCCGGATTGCGGGATCGGCCGTGAGTCGATTCATGAAGGCGTCGCCGGCCATGCTGTGGATGGCGCCGACGAGGCGGGTCAACGCGGTTCGGTGGACCGCGTCGATTCCCTGGAGTAAGGCCGTCACACCGGCGCGGACGGCCGGGTCGGCGTGTGATTCCAGCTCGGCGATCAGTCGATCGACCTCTTCGAGGATATCGCCGTCGTCGCTCATGAACGTCTCACGCCGGCCAGCGCGCTTCCGCCGAGCGGCGCCGGCGCCAATCGCTCGACCGCCTCCGCGTCGGTGGCATACATCCGAACCAGCTGACACACCGTCTCGAACCGCGGACCGACGAGGTCGCTGAAGGTGTCGCCGAACTCGTGGACGGCGGGCTCGACTTCCACCACCACGACCTCGTCCGGCAGGGCGCCGAAGTGCCGCGCGACGACCAGCGTGTTGTCGAGCGCGATCACCCCGGTCACCGCCTCGGTCACCGCCCGGTGGATTTCCTCGTCGGCGGGGAGTACGCCATTCCAGCGATACACGGCCACGGTCCCGGGCGCTCGACCGCTGCGCTCGACGGCGGCCACGACGACGGCGCGCTCGAAGCGCTGCTCCGTCGGCTCGTCTTCGAGACGCTGGACCACCGCGATGGGGTTGTAGCTGAGATCCTCCACGACGATCCCGTCCGGCCACGCTTCCGTTTCGAGCCGGTCGGCGACCGCGACGCCCACGGAGTGATCACGGAGGTTGCGGTAGCCGAGGCCGGCCACGATCACGCGCATGCTAGCCGCCGTCGTCGTCCACGCCGCACGCGCAGGTATTGACCTCGCGCGTGATCACACCGGCGTCCGAGTGGATGTGGGTCGTGCACGGCATGCATGGATCGAAGCTGCGGATGGCGCGAAGGATGTCGATGCCCTTGAACTGCTTCGGGTCGTCGGTCTCCTCGAGCAGGGGCGTGTTGAGCACGGCTTCTTCGTAGGGGCCGGGCTGACGCCACCGATCGCTCGGCGAGGCGTTCCAGGTCGAGGGCGTCACGATCTGGTAGTTGGCCACGGCGCCGCGATCGAGGACGAGATGATGCGTGAGGTAGCCACGGCCGGCCCCCCAGAAGCCGACGCCGAGCTGCTCGCCGCGCTTTGGAATCTCGAACGGGGTGCTCGTACGCGTATCGCCCAGCTTCAGTCGGTCCATCGCGGCCACCCAGTTGTTGAGGGCGACGAGGGCGGTGAAGGCCGTGCAGTAAGCGCGGCCACGATTGCGCTCGAACGCGTTCCACACCGCGGGCACTTTCCATTCGATCTCCATCTCCGGAAGGGCGCCCTTGGGCAGGCGGAGCTTGAGCGATCTGCCGGTGGATTCGATGAACGGATTCGACGGCAGCTTCCGAGCGACGGCGGTGTTCCAGAGGCGTGCGTAGGCGCCGGCTTCCATGGATTGCCGATCCCAGCGAGGCGTCGTGTCCCACGTGTACTTCTCTTTCCAGTTCTGCCCCTGCGGCCGCGGCTTCGTGACCTTGTTCCAGGGGTGATAGGGCGACAGGGGATTGCCGGCCGGATCGGTCGGAAATCGCTGTCGCTGCCCGTGGCCGGACCATTCCTCGTAGTAGGAATGATCGACGAACTCCTCGATGCCGATGTTGAGCCGGTGAAGATCGGTCGTGACCAGCTCGCCATCGACGATCACGCCGGGCGTGGCCCAGCGCCGCTCGCCCCAGGCGCCCGCGCTCGCGTACGTTGCGTCGTACGCGTCGGGATGGTCGAAGATGCCGCTGTCGATCAGGTGCGCCCGGCGGCTGCCCACCTGCTTGTAAGCCGGGTTCGCGGAGTAGAAGAAGTCCGTGAGATCGTCCCAGATGGCCGTCAGCTTCTTGCTGTAGTCGAAGAATTGCGCCAGCCGCGTGAACATCTCGTTCATCACGCTGAGCGTGATCGTCGAGCTCATCCCGCCGGGAACGATGGTCTGGGGGTGCGGATATTTCCCGCAGATCAGGACGTACGCCTCGCGGGCGACGCGCGTCATGTGCAGCGCTTCGAGGTAGAGCTTGCCGCTCAGCGGGTTCAGATCGTCCATCAGCTCGCCCATCGTGCGAAAGCCGTGGATGTCCGCGTGCGGCGCGTCCGTCGATCGCGCCCGGGCGAGCAGGGAGGGGTTCGTCGGTCCCACCATCGCGGACGAATAGTCCGGCCCGGCGAGCAGATGGAGGTGCAGCGGATGGTCGTAGAGGAACTCCAGCGCGAGCGCCAGATTGCGGACGAGCACGCCGAGCGGCGGCGGGACGCAGCCGATCGCCATCTCGATCGCCATGGCCGACGTCACCGAATGGACGCCGCCGCAGACGCCACAGGCGCGGCTCGTGATGTAAATGGCGTCACGTGGATCGCGCCCGACCATGATGACTTCGTAGCCGCGGAACAGCGTGGCGACGGAGCGGGCTTCGACGACCTTGCGGGCGTTGAAGTCCGCCACCGTGTGAAAGGCCAGCGCGCCCGCGACGCGCGTCACCGGATCGAAGTCGAGCTCCTTGACGTAGCCGTTACGCCTCAGCAGTTCCTCGACCTTGTCCGCCGTCAGCTGCGCGGGTACGCCTCGCGGGACCGTGGTCGTCGGCGCGTATGGGTTGGCGACTCCCTGACGGAGGAAGGGCTTGCCCTGGGCGTCGAACTCGATCGGCAGATTCTTGAAGCACATGGGATCCTCGCAGTGTTAGCGGAGCCCGAACACCACGGCCGCTCGGTCCAGGTGGGCGTCCGCCGCCTCCAGCCCCCCGAGCAGCGCGCCGAGCGCACCGTTGATGGTGGTGAGCTTCTCGGGCAGCGGTGCGGTGTGGTCGCGCACGACCTCCAGGCCGTCGGCGATGGCGGCAACGCTCCGTCGGGTGTCGAGCAGCGCCCAGGCGATGGCGACGAGATATCCGGCCAGCGCAACGACCACCAGGGCGACGGTGAGGAGCGTCAGCGGCAGCAACATCATCGCCTCCTGAGCCAGCGCTCTTCGAGCACGCCGGCGACGGTGTTGAGCTTTCGCTCGACGGCGCCTGCACCGCCGAGCACCTCGGTGGCGACGGTGATCGTCGTGTCGAGGGCGCTGATGTTCCCGGTGTTCCGCGCGATGCCCGCTGCCGCATCCAGGGCCTCGGCGGCGTAGCGCTGGATCGAGCGCGCCGCCCGCCACGTTCGGTGGAGCGAGTACACCGCCAGCGGAACGAACACGACCAGCGTCACGATCAGACCGATCCACCAGATGGTGTAGACGGCATCGGGGATGCTCACGGAGCCGCCAGTCATGCTCGCCTCTGCAGTGATACGGCCGAGATCAAGCTTGCCAGATTCGCGTCGATGGCCTTGAGCCCGTCGCGGACCGCGCTGAGCCCGGCATTGAGCCTCGTGGCATACGGGGCGAGCGCGTCGGTCTGCCGCTCGATGGCGCGAACGCCGAGCCGAATCTTGGCCAGGT
>DATBJF010000132.1:0-11648 GCA_036556545.1 Candidatus Methylomirabilota bacterium | reverse complement strand
CACCAGCGCCATGCAGTTCACCGCCACGATCGGGCCGCTCAGGATCTCGACGCGCGAGGTGGGACTGATGATCGAGACCAGCACCGCGACGACGTAGAGGGCGCAGAGGATGAACAGCGTGTCGCGCGGGATGAGCGGCTGCCGCCGTCGCATCAGCCACAGCAGCGCGCAGGCGATCACGAGCGCGCCGACGTACCGCGAAAGGTTCCATGGCCAGTGTCCGATCACGAAGGCCGCCATGAAGTACAGGCCGGCCCGGGGCCAGCGCAGGAAGGCGGTGGCCGCGCCCAGCCCGGCGCCCAGCGCCAGCGCCTGCCATGGACCGGCCACCGCCAGCAGCCCGATGACCGTCACGAGCGTGAGCGCGACCGCGATGAGCAGCTCCCGCCACCGCGGCGGCGCCGGAGCGGCGTCGAGCCACGGGATGCGCGCGTCGGCTCCGATCACGGCCGCGCCTGCCTCATAGACGGACCGTCCCCAGATACGTGACCTCGCCGACGCGGGCGACGTCCTCGCCGGTGGTCACCTTCTCCCGCAAGTACTCCGCGAGGAGCGCGAGCCCGACCGCGAGGAACAGGCCCAGCGGCAGGCTCAAGGCCATGATGAGCAGCTTGCGCGGGGACACCGGCTCCAGCGGCTTCACCGGCGCGCTGAGCACGGTGATGTTCGCGACGCGGCGCCGGTCCAGCTCCTCCGAGATGCGACCTTCCTCCATCCGCTTCGCGTACGTGATGTAGCTCTCCTCGGCGAGCTTGTGCTCGCGATCGAGCGCCCGGAGCTGCTGGTCGCCGGCGTTGATCTCGCGCAGCCGTGCCTCGAGCGCCGCCGCCTGGGCCTGCAGCTGGCGGGTGCTCGAGTCCAGGCCCTCGATCAGCACGCGCGTCTGCTCGATGCTCTGCTGAAAGCCGGCCTTCAGCGGATTGGCCTGGAGGGTGAGGGTGCCGACGATCGTCGGCGTCTCGCCCTCGATCAGGCGATTGATGTGCGCGATCTCCTGCTCGATGTTCTTGACCGGCGCCGAGTCGCGATCGTAGACGCCGAGCCGGCGCGCCAGCTCCTGCTCCAGCACGGTCAGCCGGTCCTTGCGCGTCTGGATGAGCGGATTGGGCGTGATGTTCTCGGACTGGCGGAGCTGATCCGGCAGCGCGTCCAGGCGCGCGCGCATCGCGCGCTCTTGCGCCTCCGCCCCCGCCTTCTTCGCGCGGTTGCCCTCGATCTCCGTCCTGATGGCATCGAGCTGCTTGAGGACGATCGCCCGCTGCTCTCCGACCGACACGAGATCCAGCTTTGCCTTCACCGCCTCCCGGGCGGCCTCGAGCTGCTGCACGTGCTGGCGGCGTGCGCCCACCTGCGCGTCGAAGAACTCCTTGGCGTTGACGGTCCGCCAGACCTCGATGTGGCGGTCGTGATAGCGCTGGAGCAGGATGCTCAGCACGCGGACGGCCAGGTCGGGGTCCGGCAGCCGCAGGCGGACGGTGATCACCTGCGACTCGAGCTCGGCGGCCACCTTGAGGGCGCTCTCGATCCCGACGAGGATCTTCTCGCGCTCGGTCAGGTGCTTCTTGAGGCCGAGCGCGATCAGCAGTGAATCGACGGCCTCGCGCGCCCAGCGGAGGCCATCGCGCAGGAAGGCGACCACGGCCCGCCAGCCGGTCTCGGCCGGTCGCGGGTGAGCGCGGAACGCCTCCAGGCCGATCTCGTCGACGACGGCGGCGATGAGGCTCGGCGCCGTGAGCATCTGGATCTCGGAATTGAGCTCTTCCCGCCGGACGCCGCCGCTGATGAACGAGCCCGCCTGGACGGTGGCCGGCAGCTCGGTGTTCTCGCGGCCGAGCTTGACGAGAACGCTGGCCTTGGCCTCGTAGATCTCGGGCAGGACGAACCGCACGGCGATGTACGCGCCGACCACCGCCGCGAGCACGACGGAGATCAGGAGCGTCTTGTGCCGCGTGAAGACCGGGCGCCACTCGATCCAGTCGTCGGCCACGGCCGGGGCCGCGTGGCCGTTGCGTTGTCCGTTGTTCATCCTCGCCTCCTCATCGCGGCGTGCTGGCGGCGGCGATCGCCCCCGGGGCGCCCGGGGTCAGGCGATACGCCGGGATGCGCTGGCTCGCCAGGGACATGTCCACCGTCAGCGGCACGCTGACCTCGTCCATGCTGATCGGCGCCACCGTGTCGGTCGTCAGCGCGGCCAGGTCGAACATCGAGAGCTTCCGGTCGCCGGCGACGTGCACGACCCCCGTCAGCCTCGCCGCCGTCAGCTCGCGCACCGCCGCCGCCACCTCGTCGGCGTAGAGATAGGTGCCGAAGCGGTCCACGAAGGCGCGCGGATACGGCCACCGCTCCCGGGCGACGAAGTTGGTGCGCACGATGAGATGCTCGCGCATGCGCCGGGCGACGAACTCGCCCACGAGCTTGGTGAGCCCGTAGAAATTCTTCGGATGCGGCACGTCCGCCTCGGTGTAGCCGCCCCGGTCGCCGTGGAAGACGCACGCGGTGCTGACGTAGACGAAGTAGCAGTCCGCGTTCACCGCCTGCACGGCCTCGACGAGCCATTCCGTGCCGCGGACGTTGGCGTTCCAGCACAGCTCCCGCTCGGCCTCCGCGCGCTGCACGCTGGTATAGGCGGCCGCATGCACCACGAGGCTCGGCGGGTGCGCCTCCACGAAAGCCCGGATGCTGTCGCGCCGCAGCAGATCGAGCCGGTCGCGGCCGGGTGCGGCCGCCGCCGGGAACACCGTCCGCAGCGCCGTGCCGAGCTTGCCGGACCCTCCGGTGATGAGCAGCATGGCCTAGTGAAAGACCGACTCGCCCTTCCGGAAGTGGAGCGGCGACGTCAGGGCGGGCACGCTGCGGGACAGGAATCCCTCGCTCCGCAGCAGGGCCTCCAGCTCCTCGCGGGTGAACTGCGGCGCGGCATCCGAGCTGTACTCCGAGTAAACAACCCGCTTGGCGTGCTCGTACCGTTGCTGCAGCTCCGGCGTCGGGAAGAGCGGCAGGATCACCCAGGCGTCGCGCAGCTCGCGGGTCCGCTCCGTCTCGTTGCGCGAGAACAGCAGCTCCGACCACTTCTCGCCCGGCCGGACGTCGATGCGCTCGACGTGGGCGTCGCCGGTGCCGAGGTTCTCGAGCATGATCTGGGCGAGGAGGTCGAGGGTGGCGGCCTTCATCCGCGGGATGAAGGTCTCGCCGCCCACCGCGCGCCGCAGGACGTCGATGGCGAGACGGACGACGTCGCGCTTGCTCGTGAAGAAGCGCGTCATCTTCGGATCGGTCAGGGTGAGCTTGTTGAAATGCACGAGCTGCTGCTGGAAGACCGGCACCACGCTGCCGGCCGAGCCCATCACGTTGCCCGCCCGGTAGACGATGAACCGCGTGTCGCCGTCCTCCTGGTTGGCGGCGATGACGAGCCGCTCGGCCGCGAGCTTGGAGATCCCGTAGAAGTTCAGCGGGTCGACGGCCTTGTCCGACGACACGAACAGCATCCGGTCGACACCGCTGTCGCGGGCCGCCTCCACGACGTTCTGGGTGCCGATGGTATTGGTCTGCAGCGCCTCCCAGAGGTGCTCCTCGACGACCGGGACGTGCTTCAGGGCCGCCAGGTGGATGACGACGTGGGCGCGCCGCGTCGCCGACGCCAGCCGGCTCTTGTCCCGGACGTCGCCGATGATGAACTTGAGGCGGCGGTCGTTGTGGAAGGCCCGGCGCATCTCCACCTGGTGGTACTCACCCCGGGAATAGATCCGGAGCTCGGCCGCCTTCGTCTCGGTGAGGAGCTGGCGAACGAACTCCTGGCCCCACGATCCGGTGCCCCCCGTGATCAGGAAGGTCTTCCCATCGACGTTGTAGTCGTTCACGTGCTCCTCCCGAGTCATCGACCTGGGCTCAGACACTGATCGCTCCCCGGCTCGTCAGGTGCCGCAGCACCGCCCGCGCCATCTCGCGGACCTCCGGACGCGGCACCTCGCACTCGTGCGTCATGACGACCGCCCGCCCGTGGGCGCTCAGCGCCGCATCCAGCGTCTCCGCGAGTCGCGCGCCGGTGAGGCCGGCGGCGACCAGCGTCTCGAGCCGGAAATGCGACCGGATCGCCCTGATCCCGCCGACGGCGACCTCGCCCTCCTCCTGCAGCTGCCGGCGCAGCGCGTCCGGCAATCGGTACGCGACGGCCGGCTTGTCCGTCGTGAGGATCGCGCTGACGCCGCGGTCCCCGAGATACGACGCGATCTCGTACGTCTCGGAGAAGCAGTGCAGGCGAACCCACGGACTGCGCGATGCGTCCGGCGCGAACCGATCGAGCTCCGCGTAGATCGCGTCGAGCGCGCGTACCTGCTGGTCCGGCGTCTGGGCGTACGGCGGCGTGTCGTAATCCAGCGCGTGGGGTCCCAGGTGCAGCCATCGACTACGCCGCAGCGCCGCCCCCACCGTCTCCGGCACTTCCTCGAGCGACCGCCGGCGGCCGTGCACGGCCTTGCGGTGGAAGACGTACAGGTGCACGACCACGCCGAACTCCGCGTGGAGCGCCTGGAGGAAGCCGAAAAACGGCTGCTCGAAGAGCTCGAGGCGCCGGTCGGCGACGTCGATGAAGGCGTCGAAGACGTCGTCGACGGAGAAATGGAACCGGAGCTCCTCCACGTCAGAACGCTCCCGAGCCCTTGACCATGGCCACGAACGTCTTGAGGACGAGCTTGAGATCGGTCGCGACCGACCGCTCCCGGACGTACGCGAGATCGTGGGCCACCGTGTCCGGGAAGTTGAGGAGACCGCGACCGCTCACCTGGGCGCGCCCGGTGAGGCCCGGCCGCACCGCGAACTTGAGCCGCTGCGGCCCGTGGTAGTACTTCGCCATCTCCACCATCTCGGGGCGCGGTCCCACGAGGGCCATGTCGCCCTTGAGGACGTTGACGAAGTTCGGCAGCTCGTCGAGGCTCGTCCGGCGCAGGAACTTTCCGCACCGCGACACGCGCGGATCCTCCGGCATCTGGAGATAGAGCCGGGAGAGACCTTCCTCGCTGACCTCGAACTCGTAGAGCTCGGGGAATTTCTTCCGGCCGTCGGCCCGCATCGTCCGGAACTTGTAGAAGAGGAACGGCCGGCCCCGCAGGTCCGTCCGCCGGCGGTCGCCTCGACGGCGCTCGGTGCCGTTGCGGTGGTCCGTGGTGGCGCCTCGCCGCCGGTCGCCGCCGCCGCGGCGGTCCTGTCCGATCCGGAGCTGGCGGAATATCGCCGGCCCGGGCGAGTCCAGGCGGATCACGACCGCGGTGACCAGCATGACCGGCGACAGGACGACCAGCGCTCCGAGCGCGACGAGCTTGTCGACCCAGACGGGCAGCCCGCGCGCCGCCGCCGCGCTCACGCGGTCGCCAATGCTGGCGGCCGGGGCATTCGCCGGACGTGTCGTGGTGCCGCTCACGGCTCACCCGGGCCCGGAGCAGGGGAGGCGGCCTCGACGGCCGTGGGAAGCACGTGCAGTGGCCGGCGGCGGCGTGGCGCGCGCTGCCGGAAGATGTGGCAGCGGTCGCAGATGGTGTCGACCGTCGGCGTGCCGCGCGTGGCGAAGAGGGCGCGGGCCGACTGGTAGCGCTCGTTGTTCCACAGCTCGTCCACGCTGCCGGCGAGGCTGTGCCCGAAGTCGTTCTTCTCGCCGTAGACGATGCAGCACGGCGACACGCGGCCATCGGGATTGATCGTGATCGACCGGTAGAGATAGAAGCAGGCCGATCGGGCCGGCGTCTGGAGGAACTGGTACTGGAAGCCGGCCTGCCGCTCGGAGGGGTCGCCCAGGTCGGGGTACCAGTCGCGGCGCAGCGCCGCCCGATCGCGCGCCTCGAACGGCAGGCCGACGGGAATGAACCGCAGCAGGTCCACGCCGATCTCCCGGGCCAGCCGCTTCGCGTCCTCGAGCTGATGGACGTTGTGCTTCATGACGATGAACTGCCATTCGATGAATGGCGTCTTCCGCCCGCCCGTCCGGCGCAGCTCGACGAGCTTCCGGAGGTTGTCCATGACCAGCTCGAGCTTGCCGCCGCGCCGGTAGTGCGCGTACACGTCGGGCGTCGTGCCGTCGAGCGAGACGGTGAGGTACTCGAGGCTCGAGCGGGCGAGGTTCTCGATGTCGGTGGCCCGCACCGTATTGAGGTTCGAGCTCATGGCCGGCATGAGGTTCTTCTCGCGCGCGTACTCGATCATCCGGAAGATGTCTTTGTTGAGGAGCGGCTCGCCCCAGTTGTAGAGGTTGACCTCGTAGGCGAACGGCGCGAACCGGTCGATGATCTGTCTGAAGCACTCGTAGGTCAGCATGCCGGGGCGGCGCCCCTGCTCGCCGGTGCCGGTCGGGCACAGCGGGCAGCGGAGGTTGCACACGTTCGTGGGATCGATGAACAGGATGTACGGGCGCCCGCGCACGACCCGCCGCCGCAGCAGCCATTCGCTCTCGACGAGCGCCAGGTTCACGAGCTTGCGCCACGTGCTGTGGGCGAGGAGGCTGCGCAGGTGCTTGGCGCGCCGCCGGTACTGCGGCAGGCGCTCGAGCTGCCGCCGGAGCGTCCCGCTCACACGCGGACGGCCGCCCCCGGAACCTTCGGATCCGACGGCGGGCGTGGCCGTCGTCACCGTGTCGTCTCGAGAGGCACGCGAATGGCGTTGAGCTGGTAGGCGAAGCTGAACCCTGCGAGCCGCGAGATCGGCGTCAGGGCGATCTTGTCGATGTAGTCGTCGATGAACTCCTGCACGTTGGCGATGGTGCTCTTGGGCACGTAGACGATGTCGTAGGGCTGCAGCACCGCCTGCGCGGCCAGCTCCGGCTGCTCCACGAGCTGGCGGACGTCCACGAAGTGGACGGACGGCACGCCGTTGCCGCTGTCGCGGAGGATCACCACGTTGCGAGGCTCGGCCGTCCTCTTCAGCCACTCCGCCTGGATCAGCGCCTGGAGGACCGTGGTGGGATTGTCGTACCCGATCAATCCCGGCTTGTTCACCTCGCCGGCCACGTACGCCTTCAGCGTCGTGAACTTGCGCACGATGACCGCGATGTCCGGATTGCGGAGAATGCCGGTGTAGCGTTGGCGCAGCGTCGACGCCGTGTCCACCGTGGTCAACCCGGCCACCTCGACCTCGCCGATCAATTGCAGATTCACCTTGCCGTCGGGCCGGATGGTGAGGTTGGTCTCGTTCAGCTCCGGCGCGTAGAAGAACTTCACGTCGAGCACGTCGCCGCGCTGAAGCTTGTAGTCGTCGACGGCGCGGACCGGGGCGGCCTTCAGGGACGCGAAATCGGTGGGCGGACGCCGGGCGGCGCATCCGTTGACGGCGAGCAGGACGGCAACGAGCCCCAGTCCGAGGCGAGCGGTATCGACTCTCATCACGCCTGAGCCTCCCTTGCGGCCCGGTACCAGTCGAGGGTGCGCTCCAGGCCCTCGCGAAGCGACCAGCGCGCTTCGAAGCCGAGCACGCGCCTGGCCTGCGCGGCGGAGGAGACGCGCCGGCGCTCCCCGCTGGGCTTTTCGGCGTCGAAGAAGACCTCGCCGCCAAACCGCGTCACCTCGATCACCGCGCGGACGAGGTCCTTGATGGACACCTCGTCGCCGGAGGCGAGGTTGACGCAGGTGGCCGCGGGCAGCCGCTCCGCGGCCAGCACGATGCCCTCCGCGACGTCCTCGACGTAGAGGAAGTCGCGCACGGCCGACCCGTCGCCCCACACCACGAGACGACGGTCCTCGAGACATTTCCGGATGGTGGCGGGAATGACGTGCGAGGTCGCCGGATCGAAATTGTCGCGGGGGCCGTACGTATTCGTGGGGAGCACGACCGCCATGTCGAGCCCGTACTGTCGGTGGACGACCTGGGCCTGGACGATCTGCGCCCGCTTCGCGTAGCCGTAGCCGAGGTGGGAGGCATAGGGCAGGCCGTCGAAGAGGTGCTCTTCTTCGAGCGGCGACGGCGCCCGCTCCGGATAGGCGGTGGCGCTGCTGACGGCGATGAGCTTGCGGACACCGGTCCGCCGCGCCGCCTCCACGACGTGGAGGTCCATGAGCGTCGTGTTGTAGTACTGGCTCGCCGGATGACTCCGGCTGTAGCCCATGCCGCCGACGTCGGCCGCGAGATGGAAGACCACGTCGATGTCCCGCATGACGCCGAGACAGTCGTCCAGGCGGCGAAGGTCGCACGTCGCCGAGCGCGGCACGACGATCCGGTCGCGCGGGACGCCTCGCGTCCGTTCCAGGCAGTCGACCACGTGCGATCCGACGAAGCCGCCGCCCCCGGTCACGAGCACGCGCGCGTCCTGCCAGAATTGCGGATCCATGCCGCCGGCTACCAATCCACCCGCCCCAGCCACCGCGCTCGATTCTCCGCGTACCACGCGATCGTCTGGCGCACCCCCTCGTCGCGGCCATAGCGGGGGGCCCAGCCCGTGAGCTGGTTCAGCTTGCTGTAGTCCACCCGGAGCTCGTTCACCTCGCTCTTGCCGTGACGCGTTCGCTCGTCCACGGCCGCGCGCAGCGTCTTCTCACCCCAGTAGCCGTGCTTCTGTCCGGTGGCGATGATGAGGTCGTACCACTGGGCGATGGTGACGCTCTCGCCGTAGCCGTACACGTAGACTTCGCCCGGCGATCCCCAGAGCGTGGCGTGAATGTGGCCGGCCGCGCCGTCCTTGACGAAGCAGAAGTCCCGCTTCGACGCCATGTAGCCCATGTCGATCACGTCCCGCGACAGCGCCTGCGAGATGATCGTCCCCGTCACGAAGCGCGGATTCTGGCGCGGCCCGTAATTGTTGAACATGCGGGTGACGAGCGCCGGAATCCCGTAGGCGCGGTGATAGCTGCGCGTCACGAAGTCGGCGGCGACCTTGGACGTGGCGTAGACGCTCTGCGGATTCAGCGGCGAGCGCTCGTCGAGGATGAGCCCACCGGCCGCGTCGAAGCGATAGAAGTCGCGCAGATCCTCGATGACGTTGCCGTACTCCTCGGAGGAGCCGGCGGTGTCCATGCGATAGAGGTCGAGATCGAGATCCATGATCGACTGCAGGATGTTCATGGTCCCGAGCGTGTTGGCGGCCAGCGTCTCGTAGGGCCGCGCCCACGATTCACCGACGTGGGCCTGGGCGCCGAGATGAAAGATGATCGGCTGCCCACCGTCGGACTTCAGAGCCCGCAGGGCGAGCGCGACGGCTTGCTTGTCGGTGAGATCGCCGCGGTGAAGCACGATGCGATCCTTCAGGTGCACGAGATTCGTGAGCAGGCCGGACGACGTCGCTCGCACGAAGACGTGCACGTGGGCGCCGTACTCGAGGAGCGCTTCGGTCAGGTGGGAGCCCACGAAGCCGTCGGCGCCGGTGACCAGCACCGGCCGACCGTTCAAGAGCGAGCGTGGGTCGCCGGTCGTTGTCGAGGTGTCCTCACGATACGTCATTCTGATCTCCAGGCGGCCGATGCCGTGGCGGTGTCGAAGGCGAGCTTCGCGCAGGGAGGACGCGGCGACGCTCGGTCGCCATCGTCGTGGCAGTCATGTCCGTGAGTGTCCGGCGGCGGAGTGGTTGTTCCCGAAGTGACTCCGCCGCTTCGTGCTCGCCGCCCCGTCCCCGCGTTCGACCGACTTCCACGGCACCCTTCCAGCCATCGTGCGTCGTTGTCTTCGCGCGCCTCGGGTCGCGCAAGAAGGGCCAACTTTTAGCTCGCGCGTCCGGAGGTTGTCAATAGATGGTCGGCGGAAAAACACTGGAAAAAACGCTGACACCCGCGCCTGCGTCGTGCCGTGGCCCCGCCGAGGCTGTCGGCGGGAGCTCACGCTCACTTGTGGTATAAGGTGCCGTCCATCGTAGTGCCCGCGCACGACGCGTGATCCGTTCGAGCTGGAGGGGAAGACCCGTGAGAATGCCCTTTCGCCGAGAGCGCCGGCAGCCATCCACCGCGCTGACGCCGAGCGATGACGGAATCCGTCTCGCAGCGCGGCTCCAGGCGGAGCTCGGGGAGGACCACCGCACGCTGCTCTTCACCGGCACGGCCCCGGGCGACGGTGTCACCACGGTCGCGCGGCGGGTGGCGGTTGCCCTTGCGCAGATGAACGAGGGCGAGGTCCTGCTCGTCGACGCGGCCGTTCGCGATCCCGCCATCCACGAGGCCTTCGGTCTCGAGCCACTGCCCGGACTCGCCGACGTCATCACGAGGAAGGCGACGCTGGAAGCGGCCGTGCACGTCTCCGAGTTTCCGGGCCTCTCGATCCTCGTCGCCGGTCATAGCGCCGTCGATGGGGTGAGCCTGTTCACGTCGAGCGGCTACGCCGACTTCGTGCATGAGATCCGTCGCGCGTTCCGGTTCGTCGTCTTCGACTCCTCCGCCATCATGCAATGTCCCGAGACGGCGCTCATCGCGGCACGGATGGACGGCGTCGTGCTCGTCGTTGCGGCAGGTCGGCGCACGCGTGCCGAGATCCGGCAGGCGAGGGAGTATCTCGAGGGGCTGCGCGTCAATCTACTCGGGATCGTCCTGTCGCAGGGGCGCGCGGCGGGAGAGCCGCGCGCCCTTGCTGTCTAGGGCACGAGGACGATGTCGTTGGGTCGCAGGTAGAGGTTTTCCTCGTCGTTGCCGTTCGTCACGCGGTTGTAGTTGAAGGGGATCCGGATCTTCTTGTCGCCTTCCTGCCGCAGGACGACGATCCGCGTCCGCGCCGCGAACTGGTTGAACCCGCCCGCGAGCGCCAGCACGTCCAGGACCGACGTCCGGCTCTTCAGCTCGTAGCGCGCGGGCCGGACGACCTCACCGATCACCGAGACCTTGAAGCTCTTGACGTCGTTCACGATCACGGTGACGGCCGGCGAGGGCACGTACTCCGCCAGCTTCTGCGCCAGCAGATTGCGCAGCTCGGTCGGCGTGAGACCGGCGGCCATGACGTCGTCCAGCAGCGGCAGCGAGATCATGCCGTCGGGGCGGACGGGCAAAACGCGACTCATCGGATCGTTCTTCCACACGCTGATCGAGAGGACGTCTTCCGGCCCGATGCGGTACTCCTCGAGCGTCGGCGCGACCCTGGCTTTCGCGGCGCTTGCCGGCTGCGGCGCGGCCGCCGCCGACTGCTGCGCGGACGCCCCGGTCGCGACCAGCGTGGTGAGGATCGCCGTGATGACGAGAATCCGGTACAGCTTCATTGCAACCTCCACTCGAGTTTGTCTCAGTGCTCGCCCGGCCTCGGTGGCCTGGATCTCTCATGAAGAGACGACGCCCGGCGATTATAGAGCAACCGGTGCCGGAGCGATACTGCGCGCGGCTAGATCAGTAGATACTGATCGGGTAGGCGTACTGCACGCCGAGGAAGACGCGATTCTGATCGACATCGCGATCGAGGCCAACCTGGCGGTCCTGGCTCTGATCGAAGAAGGTGTAGGAGCCGATCAGGCTGATGTTGCGGGCGATCTGGTAGATGGCGCGAAGACTGACGGCGAAGGTCTTGATGGTGTCGTCGACACCGGAGGTGTCGTTGTCGCGGTCCGCCATCGTGTAGCGAGGCGTGATCTCGAGGTGGAGCCCGCGCATCAAGGTCGTCGCGAGGAGGGAGGCGAAGATGATGTGCCGGTCGGCGCTGCCGACCGTCTCTGCGGTGACGGCCCGGTCGTACCCGAACGTGAACAGACCGAACTTGAACGCCTGGGAGAGCCG
>DATBJF010000131.1:0-35787 GCA_036556545.1 Candidatus Methylomirabilota bacterium | reverse complement strand
CAAGGCGGGCAACGTCCTCCGCGTCGTCGGCACCACGCCCTATGCGCAGTTCGTGAAGGGCGAGATCCCGATCTGGATCGGCTACGAGAACGACGGGCTCAAGGCGAGGTACACGGACGGCCTCGGCGACGCGGTCGCGGTCGTGATCCCGAAGGAGGCGTCGGCGGCGGCGCCGTACGCGATCAGCCTGGTGAAGAACGCGCCCCATCCGAACGCCGGCAAGCTGTGGCTGAACTTCATCATGACCGAGATGGGTCAGGGCATCTTCGCGCAGGGCTTCGTGCGGCCCGCCGTGCCGGGCGTGAAGATTCCGGAGTCGGTCGCCGACAAGCTGCCGCCGGCGCCGCAAGTCCGGCCGCTCGACGTGCAGGCCGCGGCGGCGAAGAAGGCGGAGATCGACGCGGGCTGGGCCAAGGTCGCGGTCGGCAACTGACATGCCACGCCGCCGGGGATCGCCGCTGCTGCTCGCCGTCCCCGGCGGCCTGGTGCTCCTCCTGTTCTTCGCGGTGCCGCTGCTCGCGATCTGGACCGACGCGCTCGCCGACCCCGGCGCCTTCCGCCGCGTGATCGGCAGCGCCGTCTTCTGGCGATCCGTGCGCGGCAGCCTGCTGCTGACCGTGGCCGCGGCCAGCTTCTCGCTGATCCTCGGGAGCCTGGTGGCGTTGCACCTCTCGCGGATGGGGACGCGCGCGCGACAGGCGCTGATGTTCGTGATTGCGCTGCCGCTGACGTTCTCGGGGCTGATCGTGGCCTACGGCTTCATCCTCGCCTACGGCCGCGCCGGCTTCGTGACGCAGGCGCTCGCCTTCGTCGGTGCCGACCCGGTTCAGCTCGCCGCCGTGCTCTTCAGCCCGATCGGGCTGGCCTTCGCATCCTCCTACTACCTCATTCCGCGCGTGGTGCTGCTGGTGCTGCCGGTCCTCGTCAACTTCGAGTGGACGCACATCGCGGCCGCCGAGTCGCTGGGCGCGCGCCGATGGCGGGCGCTCGCCGACGTGATGCTGCCGCAGATTCTCCCGACGCTGATCGCGAGCTTCTGCCTGATCGCCGCCGTCGTGTTCGGCGCCTACGGGACCGCGCTGGCGCTGGTCGGCACGCGCGTGAGCATCCTGCCGCTCCAGCTCTACAGCATGATCGCGGAGACGGGCTCGGACTTCCCGGCCGCGGCCGCGCTGTCGATCGTGCTGACGGGCTGCTGCACGGCCATCATGGCCGCCGGCGAGCTGGTCGCGGCGCGCCACGAGCCGCGAGATGCTTGAGCTCGATCGGGCGCGCGCGCGGCTGCTCGACGGCGCCGGCCGTCGCTTCGACGCCACCGCGCGCACGTGGGTCGCGGACACAGGGTCCGGGGGAACGCGCGTGTTGCTGGCGGAGGCGGTCGCCTGGCTCCAGCGCGAGAGCGGCGCGCCGCTGCGCGAGCCGATCGGTGTCATCGGCCCGCGTCAAGCCAGCGCGGAGCAGCTCGCCGCCGCCGAGGCCATCGGCGCTGGCCTCGGGCGCATGGGGCTCCCGGCGCTCTGCGGCGGGCGTGAAGGCGTGATGGCCGCGGTGGCGCGGGGCGTGGCGAAGGAGCGTGGCGTTTCGATCGGCCTCCTGCCGGAGCCGGACGCACGCGCGGCGAATCCGCATCTGTCGATCGTGCTGCCGACGGGTCTCGGCGAGGCGCGCAACGCCATCATCGCGCGCGCGTCGTTCTGCCTGGTGGCCATCGGCGACAGCTACGGGACGCTCTCCGAAGTGGCGCTGGGGCTCCAGTTCGGCAAGAGCGTCCTGGGCCTCGCGGGAGCACCGGCAGTCTGCGGGGTCCGGCCATGTGCCGATCCGAACGCAGCACTCGACGCCGTCGCGCGGCTCGTTCTGGCGCTGGATTGATCTATCTACCGATTCATGTCGTTGCTCACATTGTGTCCCCGGGACTTTGCTGTCCTGATGCCGGGCGTGAGCGACACGGGTCGGCGCTCCGTTGCCGTCGCCCAGCCACCGCGGGTGCTCTATGTTGGCACGTTGCCGCCGCACCAGGGCGGGTCCTCGATCCAGGCGGCGCGGCTGTTGCGAGGCCTCAGCCGAATGCGCTGGTCGGTGCGCGCGATCGCCCCGATTGCGGCGCAGCGCGCCGCCGAGGATGACCCCTTCGCGATCGCCAACCCCGAGATCGCGGTCACCCGGTTCTCCGTTCCCCACGACGACACCAATCCCTACGATGCATCGGACAGCAGCTACCGGGAGCTCCAGACCGCGAGCATTCGCCGGGAGGTGACGGCAGCGCTCGCACGCGCGCCTGCGGATATCGTCCTGATCGGTCGTGAGTCGTTTGCGTGGGGGATTCGGCCGATCGCGCGCGCGCACGGCGCGCTGACCGCGCAGCTGCTTCAGGGCTTGATCCTCGCGATCGCACAAGGGAGCTACCGGTCGCCGGAGCTGGGGGCGCGGCTCGTGGCCGAGATCCGCGGGAGCGATCTGGTCATCGCCGTCGCCGACCATGCCGCGGCCACGGCTCGCGCCATTGGCATCGACCGCTGCATCAGCATCCCGAACGCCGTCGACACGACGGAATTCCGACCGAGAGCCAGGAATACCTCGCTGCTCCAGAGGCTCGGCCTCGATCACGATTGCCTCGTCGTGATGCACGCATCGAACCTCAAGGCGGTGAAACGCCCGCTCGACATCGTCGAGTCGGCGCAGCGCGGCCTCTCGGAGCTGCCGGCGCTGCGTTATCTCATCGTCGGCGATGGCCCCGAGCGCCAGGCGATGGAAGAGGCGTGTCGAAGCCGAGGGATCGCCGACCGGTTCCGCTTCGTGGGGTGGGTGGAACACAGCGCGATGCCCGCCTACTACGGCATCGCCGACGTGGTGGTGATGCCGTCCACGACCGAATGCTTTGCACTGGCGTACCTGGAAACGCAAGCCTCGGGGCGCGTGTTACTCGCCAGCGACGTGCCGGCTGCGCGCGAAGCCGTCGAGAACGGCCACACAGGGCTGCTCTTTCCAGTGGGCGACGTCGCCGACCTCTCCGCGAAGACGTTGCTGCTGGCCCGCGACGCACAGCTTCGGGCACGGATCGGGCGCAATGCCAGGACTGCTTCCCAAGCGCGGGAGCTATCGCAAAGCGTCGGAATCTACGCCCGAGCTCTACAGGATTTGATCATCGAACGGCGCCGCCCGGTGACGTTGTCGGCAGCCCGAGCGCTCCGGATGTCCGCAAAATTTACGGCTTCCGGCGCAAGGGCTGCGCGCACGCCACCCGGCGCTTCTCCTGCTGCTCGACCCTTGAAACGTCCGTAGACGTACACACATCAAAAGTTCTGGTCGGTGCTGACGTCGCCAGGTTTGACAAGTGGCTCTGGCACTACGACTGCACGGGTCGGCGGCGAACGCAGCGAGGTGCAGTGGGCCAGAGAGGAGCACGGTCGTGCGGGAGCGGCTGCCGTGAGCATCGTGCGGTTGTCCAGCGCAGAAGCCGAAGCACAGCAGGCCGTCGGCCAGGAGGCGTCCTGGCGCACCGCCGTGGCGCTTCGCAGGCCACCCCGCTGGCTCACCGTGATTCTCGTCGTCGGTGTTCTGGTGGCACTCGCCTGGTACGAGCTGCGGAGCTCCAAGGTGCAGTCCCTGCTGCTGTCGCGCTACGCAGCAACGCTGTCCTACCAGATCGAGGCCGGCCCCAGCCCGCGCATCGCCTTTCCCCGCGGCGGGCCCTTCGACGCCGAGCGCGGCTATGCTCGCCTGGACAGCTTCCGCGGCCGCCTGGAGTCCGCGGGCTACCGGATCGTCGAGCAGGCGCGGCAGAGCCCCGCCCTCACCCGGTCGCTGCGCTGGGGCATCACGCCGCCGCACCGCGAAGCGCCGGTCGCCGGCCTGGTCGTCCGCGACGCCGGCGGCAATACGCTCTACGATGCCCGGCTGCAGTCCGCCCTCTTCGCGTCATTCGAGGAGATACCGCCCCTCGTGGTGCGCACGCTGCTGTTCATCGAGAATCGCGGCCTCGCCAGTGCGACCGCTCCCGAGGCGAACGTGGCGATCGACTGGCCGCGGCTCGGGAAGGCCGGAGGCCTCTACGTGGCCAGGCACCTCGGGCTTACCGATCGGTCGGAAGGGGGCAGCACGCTGGCCGTTCAGATGGAGAAGTATCGCCACTCGGACGGCGGCCGCACCGGATCGCCGCTGGACAAGGTGCGCCAGCTCACCGCGGCGAGCGTCCGGACCTATCACAACGGGCCCGATAGCCGGGCGGCGCGGAACGAGATCGTCGTCGACTATCTCAACACGATCCCGCTGGCGGCCGCCCCCGCACACGGTGCGGTGCACGGCCTGGGCAACGGCCTGCGAGCCTGGTTCGACCTGGACCTCGGTGCCGTCACGGACGCCCTGAACGCGCCCGGTGCCGGCCCGGCGAAGGCGGAGGCCTTCCGGCACGTCCTCGCACTCCTCTACGCCGTGCGCGCCCCGACGTACTACCTGATGGAGGACCGGGCCGCGCTCCAGCAGAAGATTACCGGCTACGCCGATCTGCTGGCGAGGGCGGAGGTGATCGACCGCGATCTGCACCGCGCCATGCGCGACGTGCCGCTGCGCTTCGCCGCGCGGACCGGGCGCCCGGAACCGGCGTTCGTCGAGCGCCGTGCCGCGGCGGCCATCCGCGACGAGGTCCGTGGACTGCTCGGCGTGCCGAGTCCCTGGGAGATGGACCGGCTGGACCTGCGGATCGACAGCACGGTGGACGGGGCGCTCCAGCAAGCCGCGATCACGCTGTTCCGGCAGCTGGGCGATCGGGCTTTCGTCGACGCGCAGGGCCTGCGCGCCGAGCGGATGCTCGTGGCCGGCGATCCCGGTCGGGTCACGTACAGCCTGCTGCTGATGGAGCGGACACCGGCCGGCAACGTGCTGCGCGTGCAGGCCGACAACCTCGACCGGCCCTTCAACATGAACGCGGGCATGAAGCTGGACCTGGGGAGCACCGCGAAGCTGCGCACGCTGGCGCACTACCTGGAGGTCGTCGCCGGCTTGCACGCCCACTTCGCGGGTCTGAACGCCGCAATTCTCGAGCGGCATGTCCGCGAGGCCCGCGATCCCATCACCCGGTGGGCGGCCGAGACCCTGCGGCAACACCCCGCTCGCGACCTGGACGCCTTCCTCGGCCTGGCTCTCGACCGGACCTACTCGGCCAGTCCGCACGAGACGTTCTTCACCGGGGGCGGCGCGCATACCTTCCAGAACTTCGACAGCGCCGACGACGCGCAGGTGCTCTCGGTACGGGCGGCGCTGGTCCGCTCGACGAACCTGGTCTTCATCAGGCTCATGCGCGATCTCGTGCGCTTCCACGAGGCGCGGCTGCCCTACGAGTCGGACGCGGTCAGGAGCGAGCCGGACCATCCCGCGCGCCAGCAAATGCTCGAGCGGATGGCCGACCGCGAAGCCCGCCAGCACCTGGCCCGTGCGTATGCGCGGTATCGGGGTCTTGCGCCCGGTGGAATCCTCGGCCGGCTGCTCGGCGAGCGGTCGGCGTCACCGCGGGCGCTGGCGATCGCGTTCTTCGCCTGGCATCCCGACGCCGATGCTTCCGCGCTGCAGGCCTGGCTGTCCGCTCACGGCCAGCCGGTGACCGCGGCCGAGGCGGCGGCGCTCGAGCGCGCCGTCGGCATACGCGGGTTGACGCTGCTCGACCACGCGTACCTGCTCGGGCGGCACCCGCTCGACATCTGGTGCGCGGGCGAGATGATCCGTGACCCGTCGCAGACCTGGGACGCGCTCCTCGCGCGAAGCGAAGCGGCGCGGGACCTGGCGTCGAGCTGGCTCTTCCAGCCTCGCCAGCGTCGAGCGCAGGACGTGCGACTGCGGATCCGCGTCGAGGAGGATGCCTTCACGCGGATGGCGCTGGCCTGGAGGCGCCTGGGCTTCCCGTTCGAGCGGCTCGTGCCCTCGTATGCCACCGCCATCGGCGCCTCCGCGGATCGGCCGGCGGCGCTCGCGGACCTGATGGGGATCATCGTCAACGATGGCGTGCGTCGTCCCACGCTGACGGTGCGAAGCCTGCGCTTTGCCGGCGACACGCCGTATCACACCGTCCTCGAGCCCTCGCCGGCGGCCGAGGAGCGCGTGCTGCCCGCCGCCGTCGCTCGCGCCTTGCGCGACGTCCTGGCCGGAACGGTCGAGCGCGGCACCGCCCGGCGCCTGGCCGGGGCCTTTCGGCAGGCCGACGGCGCCGCCCTCGTGGCCGGCGGCAAGACGGGTTCCGGCGACAACCGCTTCGAGACGTTCGGGCGCGGCGGCCAGCTGCTCTCGTCGCGCGCGGTGAGCCGGACCGCGGTCTTCACGTTCTACGTCGGCGACCGCTACTTCGGCGTGATGACCGCCTCCGTCACCGGCCGCCAGGCCGACGACTACGAGTTCACGAGTGCCCTGCCGGTAACCGTCCTGAAGCTGCTGGCGCCGGAGATCAATCGGCGCCACGCCCTCACCGCGGCGCCGCGTCCTGTCGCGATCTCGGCGCCGGCTCCCTGGTAAGCGGCACGAACCGCACCGGCAGGGTCCGGCGCGTCGTGGACGTGCCGTCCCTCTGCTTCTCCACCACGAGCAGATACTGGACCTCGCGCGTGCGACCGGTAGGGATCACCATGCGGCCGCCGGCCTTGAGCTGATCGATGAGGGGCTGCGGGATCTCCGCGGGCGCCGCCGTGACGATGATCGCGTCGAACGGACTCGCCTCGGGCCAGCCGTGGTAGCCGTCGCCGATGCGAACGTCGATGTTGCGGTAGCCGAGCATCTGGAGGAGCTGCCGCGCGCGCGTGCCGAGCGGCTCCACGATCTCGATGGTGTAGACGCGCGCGACGAGCTCGGCGAGGACGGCGGCCTGGTATCCGGAGCCGGTGCCGACCTCGAGGACTCGATCACCGGGTTTCGGATCCAGCAGGTCCGTCATGAGGGCGACGATGAACGGCTGCGAAATCGTCTGGCCTTCTCCGATCGGGAGCGGGCGGTTCTCGTAGGCCAGTGACGCCTGGAACGCCGGCACGAACTGGTGTCGGGGGACGCGCCGCATGGCGGCCATCACGGTTTCCGCGAGGACGGGGCGCCCCGTGACCGCGCCCGTCTCCTTCGCCATCGCGGCGACCTCCGCCACCATGCGGGCGCGCGCCGGCGCATACTGGTCCTCCGCCGCGGACGGAGCCGCGGCGATGATCCCGCTGAGGACGAGCAGATACGCGCCGATTCCGATGGCTTCCGGCCTCGGCGCTATTTAAACCATCGGTCCGCCCGTCACGTCCACTTGTGCAAGCCGCTCGCTGGCAATGGGCTTGCTCACGGTTGCTCCTCTGACTCGAGTGACGCCCGAGGTGGCCAGTCAGCTACGCGAGGGCGATCCGGTACGCGTGGATTTGACGTTCCGTCCTTCGCGCTGATCCGTCGTCGGCGTCGCCGCGCTCCGTCATCCGATTCACGGGCGGCGGCGACGCCCTCCGACCTGAGCGGACCCTCGCGGCGCGGCGGCTATGCTGGCTGCTTGAACCGGAGCCAGGTCTCGTGGCACACGGCATGGAGCCGGAGGCTCGTGGCCCCGGTCAAACGAACGTAATAGGCGCTCTCGAGCGGCCCGATCCGTTCGCCGCAGCCACTGCACTCCATCCCGTTGCCGCCCGCTCGGAATGCCCTCTCGGCCTCCGACCAGGATGGCAATGCGCCGACGCGGAGCTTGGCGAGCGTTTTGTCGATGCGTCCGCCTGGCATGGCGCCAGAACCATACGCCACGTTCACGGTATCCGACGATCCATCGATCGGCACATGCCGCCCGACACGCCTCGCCGCCGGGTGCGGCATACTAAGCGACGTGATCGTTGCCGGCGTCGCCCGCCTCCTCGTCGCGCCCTTGCTGCTGGTGTCTGCGGCAGCCCTGGCCGCCTCGTTCGATGGCACCTACACCGGGACGCTCGCCTGTCCGGCCTTTCCCAACCAGCCGCCGCTGCGCGTCGAGATCGCGGTCACGGTCAGCGGGCGGATGGCGACGTACGAGCAGAGGGCAACGGGAACGGCGAGCGGAGATCTCGGCGCGCAGGAGAGCGGAAGCGGCAGCGTCTCGCCGTCCGGCGAGCTGGTGCTGAGCGGCAGCTGTCGGGGAGGCTTCACCTGCGCCACCGAGTACCGCGGCGACCTGAGCAAGACCCCCGTCCGCCTCGAGGGCAGTCAGCGCTGGTGGTTCCGGAGCGGCGATCGCGAGCGCAAGTGCGAGGTGGAGCTGAAACGTCAGGCGCGGTCGAGGGCCTCGCCGAGGTCGGCGATGAGATCATCGACGTCCTCGATGCCGACCGCGTAGCGGATGAGATTGTCCTTGATGCCGACCTGCAGGCGCTCCTCCGTGGTCAGCTCGTAGAAGCTCATGATGGCGGGCTGCTCGATGAGGCTCTCCACGCCGCCCAGCGAGGCGGCGATGTAGGGAATCGTGCACGCGTCCACCACGCGGGAAGCCGCGTCGAGATCGCCGCGGACCTCGAACGACACCACGCCGCCGAACCCGCGCATCTGCCGCTTGGCGACATCGTGCTCGGGGTGCGACGTCAGGCCGGGATAGTGCACGCGCTCCACGCGCGAATGCGCGGCCAGGAACTCGGCGATCGCCTGCGCGCTCTGGTTCTGGCGCTCCATCCTGAGCGCGAAGGTCTTCAGGCCGCGGATCAGCAGGTAGGCGACGAACGGATCGACGATCGCGCCCGTCGTCGCCTGGAGGGCGCGGATGCCGCCGATCAGCTCGCGCGAACCGAGCACCGCCCCCGCCAGCAGGTCGTTGTGACCGCCGAGATACTTCGACGCCGAGTGCATGACGAGATCGACGCCCCAGTCGAGGGGCCGCACGTTGTACGGCGTGGCGAAGGTGGCGTCGATGACGGTCTTCACGCGGTGCTTGCGTCCGATGGCGGCGAAGCGCTCGAGGTCCAGGACGCGGTTGTAGGGATTGGTCGGTGACTCGCTCACGAGGACGCGCGTCGTCGGCTTGATCGCGTCTTCGAGCGCCTCGTAGTCGCCGGCCGGCACGCTGGAGACCTCGATGCCGTATCGGGGCAGCATGGCATTCAGGAACTGCCGCGTGCGACGGTAGCTGTCGTCGGTCACGACGACATGGGTGCCGCGCGAGAGCAGCGCGTAGAGCATGGTCGTCATCGCGCTCATCCCGCTCGCGAACAGGAGACAGTCGCCCGCTCCCTCGAGCGCGGCGAGCTTGGACTCCGCGATCTTCTGCGTCGGGTTGCCGTAGCGCCCGTAGTCGATGCGCTCGCCGATCTTGCCGTCGAAGTGGTCCTTGAGCTCCTGGCTGTTCGCCCACGTGTAGGTCGCGGTCTGCACGATCGGCGTCGTGAGGGCGTGGGCGGGCTTCTGCCGCGGCTCGCCGCCGTGGACGGACATCGTGCTCGGCCCGAGGGGCTTCGGCGGCGGCTCGCGGCGGTCGGGCGCCATCAGGACACCAGCAGGCGCGCCTTTTCGACGTGGCGCGCGATGGCGCGGGCGACCCGTTTCGGATCTGCCGGCAGCTCGACGGGCTTGTTGCGATGCGTGGGCTTCACGTTCTCGAGCGCACCCATGTGGTAGGCCGCCTTCTGGTCGGCGAACTTGAGCCCGTTCGCGGTCGAGATGACGACCACGCGATCGCTCGCCCGGACGATCTTGCGATCGACGAGCTTGCGGAGCGCGGCCAGGGCCACGCCCGTGTGCGGACAGTTGAACATGCCGGTCCGATCCGCGCGCGCCGCCTCGTCGGCCAGCTCCTGCTCCGTGGCCTGCTCCACGACGCCGCTGAACTTCTGCAGCGTCCGGATGGCGCGCTTCACGCTCACCGGATTACCGATCTGGATGGCCATGGCGAGCGTCGGCCTGGCCACCACGGGCTCGAAGGTCTTGAAATCGTCCTGGAACGACCGGTAGAGCGGGTTGGCGCGCTCGGCCTGCGCGACGCAGATCCGCGGCAGCTTGTTGATCACGCCCAGCTCCTGCATCATCAGAAACCCCTGGCCCAGCGCGTGGACGTTGCCCAGGTTGCCGCCCGGGATGACGATCCAGTCGGGCACCTCCCAGTCGAACTGCTGCACGATCTCGATGGCCACCGTCTTCTGCCCCTCGACGCGCAGGCTGTTCATCGAGTTGGCGAGGTAGATGCGCTTTTCCTTCGTGATCTCCTGGACGATCGTCATGCAGCCGTCGAAGTCGGTGTTGAGCGACAGCACGAGCGCGCCGTTGGCGAGCGGCTGCACGAGCTGCGCGATGGAGACCTTGTCCTTCGGCAGGAGGACAACCGCCGGGATGCCGGCCGCCGCGCAGTAGGCGCCGAGGGCGGCCGACGTGTCGCCGGTCGACGCGCACGCGACGGCGTCGATCGGCACGCCGGTGGCGATCATCTGCTTGACCACGGAGACGAGCACGGTCATGCCGAGGTCCTTGAACGAGCCCGTGTGCGAGATGCCGCATTGCTTGATCCACAGGTCGTCGACGTGGAGCTGCTTGCCGTACCGGTCGGCCCACAGGAGGTTCGAGTTGCCCTCGTACATCGACACGATGTTCTCGTTGTCGATGAACGGCACCACCCACTCCTTCTTGCCCCACACGCCCGAGCCGTACGGATACGTGGTGCCGTGCGCGCGGTCCTTGAAGAGCTGCATCCACGCCGCGGCCGAGCGCGCCCTCAACGCCTCCATGTCGTGCTGGACCTCGAGGAGGTCGCCGCAGGTGGGGCAGCGGTAGATCACCTCGCGGAGGTCGAACTCCCCGGCGCAGCCGTTGATGCACCGGAACCAGGCGTTGTACACCATCGGCGAGAGTATAGGCCCATGTGCGGCATACTGGAGGCGTGACCCCGGCCAGCGTCGCCAGGACCGCCGTCCGCCGCAGACGCGTGCGCCGCACGCGAGGGCGAGTTCTCCGCCTACGATGGCCGTCGCTTCGGCGCGCCCTGGTCGCGTTGCTGGCGGCCCCGCTGCTGGTACGAGTCCTGGTGGCCGCGGCGGCCGTCACACTCGTGTGGCTGGCCGTGAACTGGATGTACCAGGTCATCCGCAAGCCGACCGAGATCTTCTTCCCCGTGAGCGGGAGGCTCTCGAAGCCGCCGCACGAGACGTGGCGCCGGTACCGTCCGCTCTTCGTCCAGCACTCCACCGCGGTGATCAGTCCCGAGTTGCTCGCCGCGCTGGCGCAGGTCGAGGGCGCCGGCAATCCCGTCGCCCGGACCTACTGGCGCTGGCAGCTCACGTGGAATCCGATGGAGGTCTACCGGCCGGCCTCGAGCGCGGTCGGCATGTACCAGATCACGGATGCGACGTTCGAGGACGCGAAGCGCTACTGCATCCATGACCACGTCGTCGTGGAAGCGGGCCGGTGGAGCGATCTGCGGTCGTGCTGGTTCAACGACGTCTACACGCGCGTCGTCCCCAGCCACGCCGTCGAGATGACGGCCGCGCTGCTCGATCGGCGCGTCGCCGGGATCCTGCAAGCCAGGCGGATCGACACGGCGACGATCCAGCAGAGGCAGGACCTCGCCGCCGTCGTCCATCTCTGCGGCGCCCGTGCTGGCGAGGCGTACGCGCGGCGCGGCTTTCGTCTGCTCCCGGGCCAGCGGTGCGGCGATCACGACGTGCGGCGCTATCTCGCCGCCGTCAACACCCTGAAGCGGCGCTTCAGCGGACTGGCCGACGCCAGCTAGGCAGGCGGTCGTAGCCGTGGCGAGTCGCTATGCGCCCATCGAGGATTACGGGATCATCGGTGACCTGCACACCGCGGCGCTGGTGGGCAAGGACGGCTCGATCGACTTTCTCTGCCTGCCCTCCTTCGATTCGCCGTCGGTGTTCGCGGCGCTGCTCGACGCCGAGCGCGGCGGACGGTTCCAGATCGCGCCGCAGCTCGGCGAGGCGGCGCGCAGGCAGCTCTATCTGCC
Organism: Candidatus Methylomirabilota bacterium; assembly: GCA_036556545.1. GTDB lineage: Bacteria > Methylomirabilota > Methylomirabilia > Rokubacteriales > CSP1-6 > AR12. Next base: position 23,885 of record DATBJF010000131.1, on the reverse strand, counting down.
CGACACCAACGTTCTCCTGACGCGCTTCCTCTCCGCCGACGGCGTCGCCGAGCTCTCGGACTTCATGCCGGTGGAGGACGCCGGCCAGGCGCACAACCTCGTGCGCCGGGTCAAGACCGTGCGCGGAGAGATCCGCTTCCGCATGCAGTGCGACCCGCGCTTCGACTATGGCCGCGCCACGCACTCGGTGGAGCAGCAGAGCGACACGGAGGTGCTCTTCGTCGGCCGGGCCGGGGCGTCGCCGCTGGCGCTGCGGTTGTCCTCGTCGGTCGCGATGAAGGTGGTGGATGGCCGGGCCGTCGCCGAGTTCACCCTCGGCGCCGACGAGTCGGCCGCGTTCGTGCTCGAGGTCGTGACGGCGAACGAGCCGTCCCCGGGCCGGCAGCCGGATTACGAGATCGCGGCGTTCAAGCAGACGGTGAACTTCTGGCGCGGCTGGATCGGCCGGTGCACCTACCGGGGCCGCTGGCGCGAGACGGTGAATCGCTCGGCGCTGACGCTCAAGCTGCTCACCTCCCGCCCGCACGGCTCCATCGTGGCCTCCCCCACCTTCGGGCTCCCGGAGGTGATCGGCGGCGGCCGGAACTGGGATTATCGCTATACCTGGATCCGCGACTCGTCCTTCGCCCTGTATGCCCTCATGCGGCTCGGCTACACCGGCGAGGCGGAAGCGTTCATGCGCTGGGTCATGGCGCGGATCGACGAGCTGGAGCCGGACGGCTCGCTGCAGATCATGTACGGCATCGACGGCCGTCGGATTCTGACCGAGGAGACGCTGCCGCACCTCGAGGGGTACCTGGGCTCGCGCCCGGTCCGGATCGGCAACGCCGCGTATACCCATCTCCAGCTCGACATCTACGGCGAGCTGATGGACGCGGTGTACCTGTACGACAAGTACGGCTCGCCGATCGCCCACGACGCCTGGAGCAACATCGTGCGGTTGATCGACCGGGTCTGCGAGCACTGGCGCGAGAAGGACGAGAGCATCTGGGAGGTGCGCGCCGGGCGCCAGGAGTTCCTCTTCTCGCGGGTGATGTGCTGGGTGGCGATCGACCGCGCCATCCGTCTCGCGGGGAAGCGCTCGTTCCCGGCGCCGCTGGCGCGCTGGCACGACGTGCGCGACACGATCTATCGCGACATCTACGAGCGGTTCTGGGATCGGACCCGGCGCGTCTTCGTCCAGGCGGCCGGCTCCGGCGCGCTCGACGCCGCCGCGCTCTTGATGCCGCTCATCCGATTCGTGTCGCCGACCGACCCGCGCTGGGTGTCCACGCTGCGGGCCATCGAGCAGGAGCTGGTGAGTGATTCCCTCGTCTATCGTTATCGCATCGGCGACAGTTACACCGACGGCCTCACCGGCCAGGAAGGCACCTTCTCGATGTGCTCCTTCTGGTATGTCGAGTGCCTCTCGCGCATGGGCGACCTGCCCAAAGCGCGATTCTTCTTCGAGAAGATGCTCGGCTATGCCAGCCACCTGGGGCTCTACGGCGAGGAGCTGGGCCCGCAGGGGCAGCACCTCGGCAACTTTCCGCAAGGCTTCACGCACATCGCGCTGATCAGCGCCGCCTTCGACCTCGACCGGCGGCTCTCGGCGGCCGGTCACGCCGGCTGACACGCTAGACTTCCTCATGGAGGCTCGCCATGCGCGCTGATCTCGACGTCGGTCGCCGGTTTCCCGATCTCGAGCTCCCCGACCATCGCGGCCGCGCGGTGCGCCTCTCGGTGCTGGCGAACGGCTACCCGCTGATCGTCAGCTTCTATCGCGGCTACTGGTGACCGAAGTGCGCGGTGCAGGTCAGGCACCTCACGACCCTGCAGGACGAGCTGGCGGTCAACTACTGCCATCTGGCCGTGGTCAGCACCGATCCGCCCGCGGTCACGGCCGCATTTCGGGCCGGCCTCGGCGCCACGTTCACCTTCCTCTGCGACCATGAGCGACGGGCCATCAACGAGCTCGACATCGTGGAGCACACCGCGCCGGGCTTCGAGCACGGCCTGGTGGCGCTGCCCTATACGTTCTCGCTGCACCCCGACCTGACGATCCACCGCATGTACAACGGCTGGTGGTTCGTCGGCCGCCCCACCCTCGAGGAGCTGCGGCAGGACCTGCGAGCGATCATGCAGAAGTGTCGCTCCGACTACGAGTACGTGCGCCCGTCGTAACCAGCCTCGCGCCGCCGCGCGTCGCGCGGTGAGACCCGTATAATGCGGTCGCGCATGGACACCGATCGGATCCTGCTCGGCAAAGGCGACGGGCCCGTTCATCTGCTCGCCCGATACGGCAACCGCCACGGCCTCGTCGCCGGCGCCACGGGCACCGGCAAGACGGTCTCGCTCATGGTCATGGCCGAAGGATTCTCGCGCCTCGGCGTGCCGGTGTTCCTGGCCGACGTGAAGGGCGACGTGGCGGGCCTCGCCATGCCGGGCGCCGCGAACGACAAGATTCGCGAGCGCGCCAGGCAGGTCGGCGTCGACGGCTACACCGGCGAGGCCTGTCCGGTGGTGTTCTGGGACGTCTACGGCAAGGCCGGCCACCCGGTCCGCACCACCGTGAGCGAGATGGGGCCGAGCCTGCTCGCGCGGATCCTCGAGCTCAACGACACGCAGAGCGGCGTGCTCGAGATCGCCTTCAAGCTCGCCGACGATCGGGGGCTGCTGCTCCTCGATCTGGACGACCTGCGCGCGCTGCTCGGCTTCGTCGGCGAGAACCGCAAGGAGATCTCGTCGGCGTACGGCCTCGTGAGCGCGCCGTCCATCGCCGCCATCCAGCGCGCGCTGCTGACGCTCGATCGCGAGGGCGGCGAGGCCATGTTCGGCGAGCCGGCGCTCGAGCTCGGCGATCTCATGCGCACGGATCTGAGCGGGCGCGGCGTGGTGAGCATCCTCGCCGCTGATGCGCTGATTCTGAAACCCCGCCTCTATTCGAGCTTCCTGCTCTGGCTGCTCTCCGAGCTGTTCGAGAACCTGCCCGAGGTCGGCGACGTCGACCGTCCGAAGCTGGTGTTCTGCTTCGACGAGGCGCACCTGCTCTTCGACGACGCGCCGCCGGCGCTGCGCCAGCGGGTGGAACAGGTCGTCCGGATCATCCGCTCGAAGGGCGTCGGCGTGTACTTCTGCTCGCAGTTTCCCGACGACGTCCCGAACGAGATCCTCGGCCAGCTCGGCAACCGCGTCCAGCACGCACTGCGCGCCTACACGCCGCGCGATCAGAAGGCCGTCCGCACGGCGGCCGAGACGTTCGTGCCGAATCCCGCGCTCGACGTGGCCGCCGCCATCTCGCAGCTCGGCGTCGGCGAGGCGCTGGTCTCGACACTGCAGGACAAGGGCGTCCCGTCGCCGGTGCAGCGGACGATCATCGCCCCGCCGCGCAGCCGCATGGGCGCCATCACGCCGGAAGAGCGCGCGGCCGTGCGCGCCCGCAGCCCGGTCGGCCCGAAGTACGACCGCGCGGTGAACCGCGAATCCGCATACGAGATGCTGAGCAAGCGAGCCCCGGCGGAGAGCGCGCCGCCGGCGCGTCCGGCCGCCGAGCGCGAGGCCCCGCCGGCGGCAAGCAAGTCGGAGCCCGCCGCGTCGGGCGGGGGCCTTGGCGAGCTGATGTGGGGCACCAGGCGTCGTCAGGGCATGGTGGAAGCGCTCGCCAAGCAGGCCGCACGCACCGTCGGCAGCGAGATCGGTCGTCAGATCCTGCGCGGCGTGCTGGGCGGCATCCTCGGGGGCACGCGCCGCCGCTGAGTCGCCGTGACGGTGATGCGCCGCTCCGTCCGCGCTGCTCTCTTCGTCGTCGCCATCGCTCTGGCCAGGGCCACGCCGGCGGAGGCGCAGGCCGAGCTCCTCCAGTGGGTCGACCCGACGCTCGGCAAGATGATGGGGCGCGGCGACTACCGCATCCAGCTCTATTCCGACGAGCGGGTCGACGGCCAGCCAACGCGCCTGGACCTCACGCAGCAGAACTTCACGCTGGTGACGCCGCTGTTCCAGAGCTCCACCGACGAGCTGGCGATGTCGGCCCGGCTTCGTCATCAGAACTACGACACCGAGGCACGCCTGCCTGACTCGGGACAGCGGCTGCCCGAAGAGCTGTGGGATGCGCGCGCCGGCGTGAGCTACCGGCACAAGTTCGCGAATGACTGGATCCTCGGCGGCAGCCTCACCGTCGGCTCCGCGAGCGACCAGCCCTTCCACAGCGAGGACGAGCTGATCGTCCGCGCCGCAACGCTCCTCCGCGTGCCGAGCGGGCCGCGGAACGCCTGGCTCTACTCGCTGATCTATGTCAGCGACGCGGAGATCTTCAACATGCGGCACATCCCCATCCCCGGCATCGCGTACTTCTACTCGCCGTCCGACGCGTTCAAGGCCGTCATCGGGTTCCCCTTCACGTCGGTGGAATACAAGCCCTTCCAGTCGGTGACGCTGGAGGCGTCCTACTTCCCCGTGCGCACCGTGAGGGCCCGGGCCACCTGGGCGATCTTCAGACCGCTCCGCGTCTTCGTCGGGTTCGACGCGGACCACGACCGCTACTATCTGGCCGACCGTGGCGACAAGGACGACCAGCTCTTCTACTACGAGAAGCGGATCACGGGCGGGATGCGGTTCGACCTGCGCCACGTCGGCGTCGAGATCACCGGCGGGTACGTCTTCGACCGGTTCTACTTCGAGGGCGAGGGCTACTCCGAGCGCACCGAGAACCGCTTCGGCGTGGGCGACGGCACCTTCATCTCCGGCCGGCTGAGCTTCCGCTGGTGACGGCGATGCCCGGTCACGGCAAGAGCGCGGCGACGCGGATTTCCGCCGTGGAAGCCGCCCGCGGCACGATGCCCGCGTCGGCGGCCAGCCGGGAGACCGTCGAGTACGCCCAGCGACGCCGGTCGGCGTCCGGCCCGGCCGGCGCGCGATAGACCTCCAGCACCCGCTCGACCAGATTCAGAATCCAGTACTCCGCGATCCCGGCGCGCGCATAGGCGCCCGCCTTGCGTCCCCGCGCCATACGCAAGCCCGCGTCGGCGACCTCGACGACGAGCGCGGGCCGGCTCGGATGCCGCGTGGCGTAGTCACGCGGCGCGCCCCGTATGACGGAGACATCCGGCTCGGGCTCGGAGAGGTCGTCGAGCAGGATCGGGCTCTGCGTCTGGACGAACCACCCGTCTCCGAACGCCTGCTCCAGCGCCTTGGCCACCAGGATGACGGCCGTCCGGTGGGCACTGTGCTGTGGCTCCTCGACGAGCAGCAGGCCGTCGAGCAGCTCGACGGGGTCGTCTTCGTGGAGAAAGCCGTGATCGATCAGCCGCTCGTACTCGTGCCGCGTCCACCGATGCAGGCGGTCCGCTTGCTTCATCGAGCGGATGCTATCGGTGCCCTGGACTCCCGTCAATGTGCCCGGAATCCTCACGTGCCACGCGCCGCGAGCTTCGCGTCCGGTATCCTCGGCGTGCAATCCCGGCTTGCGGGCCGCCCCGGCGGGCCTCATCCGTCTGATCCGGAGGTAAACCTCCGTGGCGACGTGATTCTGCGGACCTCCCGCCTGGCGCAGGGATGCAAGCCGAGCTTGCAGGCCTCACCGTGCCGCCGCGCGGATTTCCGCTCAGGAATGGTGTGGCACGCAGGTTGCCCATCGCCGGGCGCAAGGCAGTACGAACGCGATGCGCCGAAGGGCGCGAGGACGGGTCATGACGAAGGGTGTGGTGACGATCGGCGTCGACGTGGGAGGCACGTCGATCTCTGGCGGGCTCGTGCGTGACGACGGAGCCGTCATCGCGACGGTCGAGACACCCACGCACGTCTCGGGACCCGGCACCGCCCTGAAGGCGCTCCTGGCGGTGGTGCAGGAGGTGGACGCGCGCGCCAGGGCCGAGGGATGGACTGTCGACGGCATCGGCGTGGGTGTGCCGGGGCCGGTCGATGTCGACAAGGGCATGATGGCGGCGGGGCCGCCCGGGAGCCACGTGCCGGAGTTCTACGGAGTGCCCATTGCCGAGCAGATCCAGGCGCTCACGGACCTGCCGGTGTTCCTCGACAACGACGTCAACGCCCTCGCGCTCGGCGAGCGCGCGTTCGGTCTGGGGCGCGGCGTCGCCTCGCTGGCCGTGCTCGCGATCGGCACCGAGGTCGGCGGCGCCTTCCTGGCCGGGGACGTGCTCGTGCGTGGCGCCCACGGATTCGGCGGCGAGCTCGGCCACGTGCCGGTGAACTTCGACGGTCCGCGCTGCCAGTGCGGGGGGCGCGGATGCCTCGGCGCCTATCTGGGCGGTCGCCAGCTGGCCGCCGAAGCGCGACGGCGCGTGAGGGACGGCGCCACGTCACGGCTCGCGGAGCGGGCGGGCGGCGATTCCGACCACATCACATCCGCGATGGTGTTCGCCGCCGCCGCGGCCGGCGATCCGCTGGCGGGCGCCCTCGTCGACGACGCGTGCGAGGCGCTCGCCGCAACGCTCGCCACGATCGTGAACGGCCTCGACCCACAGCTCATCGTCATCACGGGCGGTGTGGCCGCATCGCTCGTGCCGCTGCAGGCCGACATCCTGCGGCGCGCGGCCGCGTACGCGTTCGCCCATCCGCTGGGATCGACGCGCATCCAGATCACGCGCGCGGACAAGCGGGACACGGTGCGCGGAGGCGCGGCGCTCGTCGGCTACGAGCGCGCGCGACGCGCGGGGAGCCGCTGATGTACGTGGAGCGACCGGACGCCAGGCTCTTCTACCAGACGACCGGCACCGCCGGCCCCGACGTCTTCCTGTGTCCGCCGCGGCAGCCGGCCGTCTACGGTCGCATGTGGAAGAACCAGATTCCGTACCTGTCGCGCTACTTCCGCGTGACCACCATGGACCCGCGCGGCAACGGTCGCTCGGACCGGCCACTCACGGGGTACGACTTCGCGACGCAGTACGACGACCTGCGTGCCGTGCTCGACGCCGCCGTGCAGCCGCCGTTCGCGTTCGTCGCCTTTTCGTGCGCGAGCATGCTCGCCGTACGCTACGCGGTCGACCATCCCGAGCGCGTGTCGCACCTCGTCTTCGTGGCCGCCCAGTACTCGCAGTCGCTCCCGCAGCCGTTCGACGAGAAGGTCGTGCCGATCTTCCGGAACGACTTCGACGGCTGGCGGACCCGGCTCTTCCAGAAGATCCATCCCGAGCCGCACTCGCTGAAGGGCATCGAGGACGGCATCGCGTGGGCCGGCGAGACATCGCCCGAGATCTACATCGAGGCGCTGCGGCAGATCGGCAAGGACAACGTCTTCGACCTGCTGCCGCGGCTCACGGCCCCCGTGCTGGTCCTGCACGGCACCAGGGACGACGTCGTCCCCTATCGTCACGGCCAGAAGTTCGCCGATGCCGCGCCGGCCGCGCGGCTCGTGACGTTCGAGGGCGGCGGTCACAACCTGCCCGGCCGCGAGGCGGCCAAGGTGAACCGGCTCATCCGCGATTTCGTGCGCGGTGAAGCCGTCGAGACGGCCGCGGTTCCGCCGACCACGGAGCGTCAGGTCCCGGCGCCGCGGCCGGCCCGCCGTGGCCGCAGGATCCTCTGGCTCTCGAGCCCGATCGGCCTCGGCCACATCCAGCGCGACATCGCGATCGCGCGCACGCTGCGCGAGCTCTATCCCGACGCGACGGTGGAGTTTCTGGCCGCCGATCCGGCCCGGCGCGTGGTCGAGGTCAGTGGCGAGCGCCTGCACCCGGCCACGAGCCTGCTGCTCAACGAGAGCGCGCACGTCGAGAGCTGGGCGACCGCCGATCACCAGCTCCACGCCTTCAACGCGCTGTGGGACATGGACGAGATCATGGCCGCGAACTTCATGGTCTTCGCCGACGCCGTGGAGGCCGGCGACTACGACCTCTGGGTCGGCGACGAAGGCTGGGACCTCGACTACTATCTGCACGAGAACCCGGAGATGAAGCGGGCGCCGTATGCCTTCATCACCGACTTCATCGGCATGCTGCCGATGCGCGACGATCCCACGTCGACGGAGTTTCGCCGGGCGTGGGAGAAGAACGCCGAGAACATCGATCATCTCCGCCTGCATCCCGACGTGCGCGACCTCTCGCTGATGGTCGGCGACGAGGAGGACGTGCTCGACCGCCCGTTCGGCCCCGATCTCCCGAACATGCGGCAGTGGGCCCGCGAGCACTTCGAGTTCTCGGGCTACACGTATCACTTCGACCCGGCCGACTTCCGCGACAAGGCCGCCCTGCGCGCGTCCCTCGGCTACCGAGACGGCGAGAAGGTCATCCTCGTCTCCGTCGGCGGCACCCGCGTCGGGCGCAACCTGCTCGAGAAGTGTGCGACGGCGTTCGCGCTGGCGGCGCCACGGGTTCCCGACGCGCGGATGGTGCTCGTCACCGGCCCCCGGCTCGACGCCACGGCGCTGCCGCAGGCGCCGCGCCTCGAGGTGCGCCAGTTCGTGCCGCATCTCTTCCGCCATCACGCGGCCGCCGACCTCGCCATCGTGCAGGGCGGGCTCACGACGACAATGGAGCTGGCCGCGTTCCGGACGCCGTTCCTCTACTTCCCGCTACGGAATCACTTCGAGCAGCAGTTCTTCGTGGCGCGCCGGCTCGAGCGCTTCGGCGCCGGCGTGCGAATGGACTACGACCGCACGACGCCCGAGGAGCTGGCCACCGCGATCGTGGACCACCTCGGCAAGCCCGTGCACCACCGCGACATCCCGAGTGACGGGACCGTGCGCGCAGCCCGGCACCTGGCCGCGTTGCTCGCGTGAACAGGAGGACTCCCATGTCAGATCGACTCAACGACGTCAACCTCGACGGGATCATGGCTGTCGACAAGCTCGTGCGCGACAATCCGGCGCTCGGCAAGTGCCAGTTCAAGGCGAAGTCGACGTGGCAGCGCGGCACCAAGAGCCAGGTCTCCGTCAACGCGTGGACCGCGGGCGGCAACAACATGTCGCCGGCGCCGCGGCGCTTCACGGTCATGGTGGACGAGCCGCCCGAGCTCGGGGGCGTGGACGGCGCCCCGAATCCCGTCGAGGTCCTGCTCTCGGCGCTGGCCGGCTGCGTGACGGCGGGCATCGCCACCAACGCGCAGATGTTCGGCGTGCCGATCGACGCCATCGACATCGATCTGGAGGCCGACGTCGACGCCCGCGGCCTGCTCGGCCACGACAAGTCCGTGCGTAACGGCGTCACCGACATCCGGTACACGGTGACCATCCAGAGCCCGGCGCCGGAGGAGAAGGTGCGGCGGGTCAAGGAGACCATCGATCGCAAGTCGCCCGTGCGGGACACGCTGGCGAATCCGGTGAACATCGTCTCGAAGCTGGTCTACAAGACGCGCTGAGACGATGCCGGGCGACGTCAACTGCCTCTTTACGAAGGTCCTGATTCCCTTCGTGGAGAAGGAAGTCGGGCCCGAGGGCGTCGCGGCGGTGTTGCGCACCGCCGGACGCTCGCGGGAGTACCTCGTCGCCGACCACAACTGGCTGCCGCTGCCGCTCGCGAACGAGCTGGTGCGCCTGGCCATGGAGCTGATGGGCGAGCCCGACGAGGACCAGTGGGCCCGGCGCTACACCGAATACCTCATGGAATGGCGACCGTCACGGGCGGACCGCCACTACCTCGGCACGTATTCGATGGGCCTCGGTGAGCCGCAACGCTACTTCGAGCGCAGCCTGACGATCTGGGGGAACAACCAGCGATTCCTGCGCTTCGAGCCGCTCGACATCGGGCGCGGCCACGCGCGCTTCCGGTGGAGCCCGGCGCCGGGTGTGCTCATGCCGCGGTGGAGCTGCACATATCTCAAGGTGGCCTTCGAGCGAGCGCCGACCGTCTGGGGGCTGCCTCGTGCACGGGTGACCGAGCGACAGTGCTCCGCCCGCGGCGCGGACGCATGCATCGTGGACGTGCGGTGGACGAATCCGCCGCTCGGCCGCACGTTCTGGACGGCGACGCTCGCCGGCGCGGCCGGATCCGCGCTCGTCGGGGCCGCGGTGGCGACGCTGCCGGGCCCGTCCTGGGTCGTGCTCGGCCTGGCCGGCGCCGCGCCGCTGGCGGCCGGCGTCGCGCTCGCCGCCGCGCTGCGCGAGCGCGCGCGGCGACGGCACAGCCAGCAGCTGCTCGATCTCCAGTCGGAAGAGATCATCTACTCCAACAACGAGCTCGAGAAGAAATTCCGGGATCTGGAGTCGAAGATCGAGCAGCTGTCGCTGCTGATCGACCTCAGCGCGGCCGTCAACGCCACCCTCGACGTCGAGAAGATCTACGAGCAGGCCGTCCACCGGCTGGTGGACCGGATGGGGTACGAGGCGGCCCACCTCTTCCTCGTGGAGCGCGACCGCGGGGTCGTCCGCGGTCATCGGGCCGCCGGCCGCGCCAGCGACCGGATCGACGCCGTGGAGATGCCCCTCGACGCGACGGCGAGCGCCGTCGCCCGCGTGGCGACCACCGGGTTGCCGCTGCTCGTGGACGACGTCGATGCGAGCCCCGCGCCGCTTCACCTGGCGACGGTGCGCGCCCTGGACGTCCGCGCCTTCATCGCCGTGCCGCTGCGCGTGAAGGACCGCGTCTTCGGCGTGCTCACGGTGGCCGCGAGCAAGGCCGGTCGGTTCGTCGGCGGCGATCTGGACCTCATGTCTGCGGTCGCCAACCACGTGGCGCTCGCGGTCGATCGCGCCGAGAGCTTCCAGATGATCGAGGAGCTCACGCGCGGCCTCGAGGACAAGGTTCGCGTCCGGACCGAGCAGCTCCGCGTCGCCCACGAGGAGCTGCAGGCGGCGTATCGAGATCTCCAGGCCACGCAGGTCCAGTTGATCCAGCGCGAGAAGATGGCCTCCGTGGGCCAGCTCGTGGCCGGCGTGGCTCACGAGCTCAACAACCCCATCGGGTTCGTCTACTCGAACGTCGGCACCCTGGATGACTTCGTCAAACGCCTGCGCGCGATGCTCGACGTCTATCGCGCGGTCCCGCTCGGCGACGCCGACCACGCCCGCGTCGACGAGCACTGGAAGCAGCTCAAGGTCGACTACGCGCTGAAGTACGTCGACTCGATGATCGAGGGCATCCGCGAGGGGGCCGAGCGCGCCCGCAAGATCGTCCGCGATCTTCGCGTGTTCGCGCGGACGGACGCGGACGTGTGGCAGGCCGTCGACCTGCACGAGGAGATCGAATCGAGCCTGACCCTGGTGAATCATCTCCTCAAGGACCGCGTGACCGTGGAGCGCCGGTTCGGCACGCTGCCGGCGGTCGAGTGCGTGCGATCGCAGATCGACCAGGTGTTTTTGAATCTGCTCGCGAACGCGGCGCAGGCCATCACCGGGCCGGGCGTCATCACCATCGAGACCGGCGTGGCGGACGGCTCCGCGGTGGTCGTCGTCCGCGACACCGGCGCCGGCATCGCCGCCGACGTGATCGGCCGTGTCTTCGATCCGTTCTTCACCACGAAGGCGGTCGGCGAGGGCACGGGACTCGGGCTCTCGATCAGCTACGAGATCGTCAAGAAGCACGGCGGCGAGATCCGCGCCGAGAGCCCGCCCGGCGGCGGCGCGCTCTTCACGGTCCGCCTGCCCGTCACGCGGCGGGCATCGTGAGTGCGGGCGAGCCGGCCACCATCCTGCTCGTCGACGACGAGCCGCGCGTGCTCGACTCGATCGAGGCGATGCTCGGCATGGACTACCGCGTGCTGCGCACGGAGCGTCCGCCGGAGGCGCTGGAGCTGCTGGCGCGCGAGCGCGTTGCGGTGATCATCAGCGACCAGCGCATGCCGGCGATGCTCGGCACCGACCTCCTGACGCGGAGTCTGGCGGTGGCGCCGGAGACCGTGCGCATCCTCCTCACCGCCTTCACCGACGCCGACGCCCTGATGGCCTCCATCAACGCCGCCAACATCTACCACTTCGTCCTGAAGCCGTGGGACCCGAAGGAGCTGTTGCACATCGTCGGACAGGCCGTGCAGCGATACCGGATCGGCGAGGAGCGCGAGCGTCTGCTGCGCGACCTGGCGCGGAAGAACGCCGAGCTCGAGACCGCGCTGGCCGAGCTGCGCGCCGCCCAGGATCGCGTGGCGCGCGAAGCCTCGGTGCGCACGCAGCTCCAGCGCTACGTCTCGCCGCGCCTCGTCGACATGGCCATGGCCAACCCCGCCCTCCTGGAGCTCCCCGGCGAGTGGCGGCAGGCGACGGTCCTCTTCGCCGACATCCAGCGCTTCACGCGCCTCATCGAGACGACGCGGGCGCCGGTCATGATCCGCCTCCTGGACGACTACTTCAACCGGATGATCGACGTGATCTTCGGTCACGGCGGCACGGTGGAGCAGCTCATCGGCGACGAGATCGTCGCCCTCTTCGGCGTCCCCCAGGGCGCCGAGGACGCCGCCGCCCGCGCGGTGGACGCGGCCGTCGACATGATCGACGCGGTCCGGGAGCTGTCACGGCACTGGAAGGCGACCGGCCTGCCGGCCTTCGACATCGGCATCGGTCTCAGCTCCGGCCAGGTCATGGCGGGGACGATCGGCTCCGAGCGCCGGCGCGAGCTGATCGTGGTGGGCCGCCCGATGATCGCCGCCGCGCGCATCCAGCGCATGACACGCCTGTTCGGAGCGCATATCATCGCGGGCGAGGAGACCTTTCGCCAGGTGAGCGACACCGTGAGCTATCGCGAGCTGGGCACCCCGCGCCTCAAGGGGCTCAAGGACCGCACCGTCCTCTACGAGATCCTCGGCAAGAAGCCGGCCGTCCACGCCGTCCCGGGCGGCGCGTGACCACGGGCGCGGACGCGGCCGTCGACGCGCCGACGGTGCTCATCGTCGACGACGAGCCGCGCGTCCTCGACGCGCTCGAGGCGATCCTGGCCGCGGAGTTCCGTGTCCTGCGCGCGGCCGGCGGCGAGGCGGCGCTGGAGATCCTGCGCGCCGAAGAGGTGGCCGTCATCGTGACCGACTACCGGATGCCCGGCATGACGGGTGTCGAGCTGCTGCACCGGAGCCAGGCCCATGCGCCGGACACCGTGCGCATCATCCTCACCGCCTACACGGACGTCGACAGCCTGATGGAAGCCATCAACACCGGCCGCATCTATCACTTCGTGTCGAAGCCGTGGGAGCCGAACGACCTCGTGGTCGTCGTGCGTCGCGCGGCCGAGCGCCATGCCCTCGGTCGCGAGAACGCGCGGCTGCGCGACGAGCTCGAGATCGCCTACAACGCGGCCCGCCGCGAGCTTTCGGCCGCCCGCGCGCGCCCGCTCGCCTTCGAGACGCTGATCGGCGCGACGGGCGGGCTGCGCGCGGCTACCGAGCTGGCCCGCAAGGTGCTCGAGGGCGACACGACCGTGCTGCTGACCGGCGAGACGGGCACGGGCAAGGAGCTGTTCGCGCGCCTGATCCACGACAACGGCTCGCGCCGCGGCAAGGCCTTCGTCGCCCAGAACTGCGGGGCGCTGCCCGAGTCGCTGCTGGAGTCCGAGCTGTTCGGCCACGCGCGCGGCGCCTTCACCGGCGCGACTGCCGAGCGGCGCGGCCTCTTCGAGGAGGCCCACGGCGGCACGATCTTCCTCGACGAGGTGGGCGAGATGTCGCCGGCAATGCAGCTGCGGCTCTTGCGCGTGCTCCAGGAAGGCGAGCTGCGCCGCGTCGGCGAGACGGCCACCCGGCGCGTCGACGTGCGCGTCATCGCGGCCACGAACGCCGACCTCGAGACGGCTGCCGCCGAGGGGACGTTCCGCAAGGACCTCTTCTATCGCCTCAACGTCTTCCCGATCCACCTGCCGCCGCTGCGCGAGCGACTCGAGGACATTCCCGCGCTGGCGAGGCACTTCCTGGCGATATATCGCACGCGCGCGCGCCGGGCGGTGCCGTCGATCTCGCCGGAGGCCATGGCCCGTCTCTGCGCCTATCCGTTCCCGGGCAACGTCCGCGAGCTGGAGAACGAGATCGAGCGCGCGGTGACGCTGGCCGATCCCGGCGAGCCCATCGCCCTCTCACACCTGTCCGAGCGCGTCCGGGCGGAGCGACCCGCGCCCGCCACTCCGGCCACGCTCAACGACGCCATCGAGGATCTCAAGCGCCGCATGATCGAGGACGCGCTGCGCGAATGCGGCTCGAAGACGCGCGCGGCCGAGCGGCTCGGCCTCACGCGTCAGAGCCTCCAGCAGATGCTGCGGCGGAGGAAAGGCTAGAACTCTACGGATTCTCACGTGCCACGCGCCGCGCCCGCACCGTACTGATCGGCCACATCAACGCCCCATAGATCCCGACGAGAAGGAACGGGAGCCCGACCCAGCCGAACATATTTCTGATGGTGAAGGTCTCCTGGAACGAGCGGTTGTCGCGGCCAGACAAGTACTGGTTGACGGTGCGCGCGATCTCACGCTTGTAGGCTTCGTCGACGTTGCTCAGGCCCGAGAATATCCGAGTCTTGCCGGAGTCTGACTCGAGCGCCACGCCAGAGACGACCAGCGCGATACCCGGGCGGGGGTGTGACGTGCCCGTGTCGATGACGGCACGCCGGATCGTGCGGAGCTCCGTCGAGACGGTGTACAGGCCGAAGAAGTGCGACCGGGTCAGCGTCCCGTCCACGCCGCCCGCCGCAGATCTGTGAAGCTCGAGCGTGGCCGACTGAAAGCCGCCGAACACGAAGAAGCCGCCGAAGCCGAGAAAGAACACCAGGGCCAGCGTGGGCTTCAACATCGCTCATGTTCGACCATAGCGCGCCGATGGAACACGCTCCAAGAAACGGAAGCATCCGCGCCTCGGGCCGTACTGTATGCTCCACCCTGTTCGCCCATGCCTGCGTTCCTCACAGTGGACCAGCTCACGAAGTCCTTCGGTGGCGTCCGTGCCGTCGACCGCTGCTCGCTCGAAGTCCGTGAGGGCACCATCACCGGGCTGATCGGCCCCAACGGGGCCGGCAAGACGACGCTCTTCAACGTCCTGACCGGCTTCCACCGTCCGGAGAGTGGGCGCATCGTCTTTCGTGGCGACGACATCACCGGGCTTCCGCCCTACCGGATCTTCCGGCGCGGCATCTGTCGCACGTTCCAGATCCCGCGCGAGTTCAAGGACCTCACCGTGCTCGAGAACCTGCTCGTGGTGCCGCCGGACCAGGCGGGCGAGCGGCTGTGGACGCCGTGGCTGGCGCCGGGACGGATCCGGCGCGAGGAGGTCCGTCTGCGCGAGCGGGCCGAGCGCGTACTGCAGCAGGTCGGACTGACGCGCGTGGCGGGCGACCCTGCGTGGACGCTGTCCGGCGGCCAGAAGAAGCTGCTGGAGCTCGCGCGCGCGCTGATGGCCGATCCGAAGCTCCTGATGCTCGACGAGCCGGGCGCCGGCGTGAATCCGACCCAGATGAAGGAGCTGACGCGCTACATCCAGTGGCTCGCCGCCGAGCGCGGCGTGACGATCCTGCTCATCGAGCACGACATGGATCTCGTGATGGGGATCTGCAATCCCGTCATCGTCCTGAGCGAGGGGCGCCCGCTGGTGGAGGGCTCGCCCGACACCATCCGCCGCGATCCGCGTGTGCTGGCCGCGTATCTGGGCGCGCGTCATCAGACCGCGCCGTGAGCGTCCTCGGCGTCGATCACGTCAGCGCGGGCTACGAGCAGATGGAGATCCTCCACGACGTGTCCATCGACGTGCGCGCCGGCGAGATCGTCACGCTCATCGGCCCGAACGGCGCCGGCAAGTCGACGCTGATGAAGACCGTGTTCGGGCTGCTGCGTCCGCGCCGGGGAACGATCCGGCTGGAGGGCAGCGAGATCACGGGCCTGGCGCCGAGCGCGCTCGTGCGCCGCGGGATCTCCTACGTCCCGCAGGTCGACAACGTCTTCCCCTCGCTGACGGTGGAGGAGAACCTCGAGATGGGCGCGGTCGTGCGGGACGACGACGTCCGCGGTCGCCTGGAAGAGGTGCTCGCGCTCTTTCCCAATCTGACGGCGAAGCGGCGACTGAAGGCCGGTGGGCTGTCGGGCGGCGAGCGGCAGATGGTGGCGATGGGCCGGGCGCTGATGCTGGATCCAAAGTTGCTGCTCCTCGACGAGCCGTCGGCGGGCCTCTCCCCTGTCCTCGTCGATGCCGTGTTCGAGAAGATCGAGGCGATCAATCGCGGCGGCGTGGCCATCCTGCTCGTCGAGCAGAGCGCGCGCGAGGCGCTGCGGCGGTCGCATCGCGGCTATCTGCTGGCGGGCGGGCAGGTGCGGCTCGAAGGGCCGGGCCCGGCGCTGCTCGAGAACCCGGACGTCGCGCGCCTGTACCTCGGCGGTTGATCGGTCCCGCCAACTGTGGTGCAATCCGGCCGGTCAGCGCTGCCATTCCAAGGAGATAGACGATGAGGCTCAACCGACGACAGTTCCTCGCCACCGGTTTCGCCGGCAGCGCCGCCGTGCTCGCCGGCAGCCGTGTGGCGCGCGCGCAATCCGAAGCGCTCCGCATCGGCGTGCTCACGCCCCTCACCGGCGGTGGCGCCGTCTACGGCACGACCATGTCGCGCATGTACGCCCTCGTGGCCGAGGAGATCAACAAGGCCGGCGGCATCGCGGGCAAGCAGATCCAGCTCTTCACGGAGGACGCCCAGACGAACCCCGACGCCGGCGTGCGCGGCGCCCGCAAGCTCGTCGACGTGAACAAGGTGCACGCCATCGTCGGCACGTGGTCCAGCGCGGTCACCCTGGCGGTGGCGCCGATCGCCGTGCAGGCGAAGATCCCGCACTTCTGCGTGTCCAGCTCGCCCGCGATCTCGACCTTCAAGGACGACGACTTCCTCTACCGCACCGCCTACTCGCAGGCCGTCATCAGCAGCGTGTACGCGACGACGGCCCAGAAGCTCGGGTACAAGACGGCGGCGCTGCTGATCCTCAACAACCCGTACGGCATCGGGCTCGGCGACAGCTTCCCTGCACGCTTCGAGAAGGTCGGCGGCAAGGTCACCGGCAAGGTCATCTACAACCCGAACCAGTCCAGTTATCGCTCGGAGATCCAGCAGGCGCTCGCCGGCAAGCCGGACGTCATCCTGTTCGGCGGCTACACGCCCGACGGGATCCAGGTCTTCAAGGAATGGTTCCAGCTGGGCCTCGGCGGCACGTGGATGGGTCCCGGCTTCGCGTTCGACCAGAAGTTCATCCAGGGCATCGGAGCGCAAGCGGCGGAAGGCATCATCGTGGTCGAGGGCGCGCCGAACCTCAACTCCTCCGCGTACAAGAACGCGAACAAGCTCTTCAGCGGAGCCCACAAGGAGGAGGCGGACTTCTTCGCCTCGATGGCCTACGACCATCTGATGATCCTGGCCCTCGCCGCGCTGGCGGCCAAGGGCGACACGGCCGGCGACGCGCTGAAGGCCAACATCCGCAAGGTCTCCAATCCCCCCGGCAAGGTCGTGGGCAGCTGGGCGGACGCCTCGGGTCCGTTGAAGGCCGGCGAGAAGGTGAACTACGAGGGCGCCTCCAGCGCCGTCGACTTCGACGACAACGGCGACGCCAGGACGGACTTCGGCGTCTACCGGATCAAGGGCGGCAAGTGGGCGCTGGACCGCGTCATCAAGTTCGGGGAGCTGGCGGCCAGCTGATCGACGAGCTCGTCCACCTGACCGTCACCGGCCTCCTCGTCGCGAGCCTGCTCGCGCTGGGAGCGGTCGGACTGTCGCTCACGTTCGGTGTCGCGCGCTTCGCGAACGTGGCGCACCCCGACTTCATGATGCTCGGGGCCTACGCCACGTTCGCCTTCAACACCTTCGCCGGCGTCCCGTTCTGGTGGGCGGCGCCGCTCGGCATCGCGGGCGCCCTGCTCGTCGGCGTGCCGGTGGCGCGCCTGGCCTACGACAAGCTGCCGGTGACGGGCACCGTGCAGCTCCTCGTCATCTCCATCGGCGTGTCCTTCATCCTTCGCCACGCCGTGCTCTTCGCCTTCGGCAGCGGCCTGCTGCAGTTCGCGGTGCCGCTGCAGCGGCCGTACGTCTGGGGGCCCGTCCGCCTGACGGCGTACCAGATCCTCACGCTCATCGTGGCCGCCGTGCTCGTGCTCGCCGTGCACCTGCTGCTGTCCCGGACGAAGCTCGGCCGGATCCTCCGCGCCATCGCGGACAACGCGGTCCTCACCGAGATCGCCGGCGCCGACGTCGGCCGCGCGCGGCTGGCCATGTGGTTCATTGCCGTGCTGCTGGCGTCGACGGGCGGCATCCTGTTCGGGCTCAACCTCGTCATCCAGCCCAACATGGGCTGGGACCTCGTCATCCCGATCTTCTCCGCGGCCATCGTGGGCGGCATCGGCAATCCGTACGGCGCCATGGGCGGCGCGCTCCTGATCGGCCTCGCCCAGGAGTGGTCGACGCTGCTGATGCCGGCCTCCTATAAGGAAGCGATCGCCTTCGGAGCGATGGCGCTGTGCCTGATGTTCCGGCCGCGCGGTCTCTGGGGCGGCGCGTGACCGAATACCTGATCGCGATCGCCACCATCGTCGGCATCCAAATACTATTGACGCTCGGCCTCACGCTGCATTACGGCATCACCGGCCTCGTGAACTTCGGCCACGTGGCGTTCTACGCGCTCGGCGCGTACGCGTCCGCGCTGCTCACGCTCGCCGGCGCGCCGTTCGTCGTGGCGATGCTCGTCGGCGTGGCGCTCGCGGTGGCGGCGAGCCTGCTCGTCGGCACGGCCACCCTGCGCCTGCGCGAGGACTACTTCGCGATCCTGACCCTTGGCTTCTCCGAGCTGCTGCGCCTGCTCCTGCTGAACGCGCGCGAGCTGACGCGCGGCGCCCTCGGCATCCCGGGCATTCCACGTCCCTGGCGCGCGCTCCCCGGCGTGCCGGACCACGTCGCCTATCTCCTGCTCGTGCTCGTCGCCGTCGCCATCGCCTTCGTCCTCAGCGAGATCCTCGCCCGCAGTCCGCTCGGCCGCACGCTGCGCGCGATCCGGGACGACGACCAGGCGGCCATGGCCCTCGGCAAGGACGTCCTGCGCTTCCGGCTGACGGCGCTGGCCTGGGGCGCCGGGCTGGCCGCCGTCGCCGGCAGCCTGTGGGCGCACTACGTGACGTACGTGGTGCCGGACCAGTTCACGCCGGAGATCACCTTCTACACGTGGATGGCCATGATCATCGGCGGCCCGGGCTCCATGCGCGGCGCCGTGTGGGGCACGGCCGTGCTCTTCGTCGTGCTGGAGGGCACGCGCTTCGCGAAGGACGTCATGCCCATGCTGGACGCGCCGCGGCTGGCGGCGCTGCGCCAGATCGTCATCGGGCTTGGCCTGATCGTGCTGACGGTCTATCTTCGAAAGCTCGGCGGCCGGACACGGCCGCGCGTGGCGCCGGCCTCGGTCGGAACATGAAAGGAATGCTCTGATGAGCAAGCTCTTCGATCTCTCGGGCAAGGTCGCGATCGTGACCGGTTCCGGCCGCGGTCTCGGCCGCGCGATCGCCCTCGGCCTCGCGCAGCACGGCGCCGACATCGTGGGCGTGAGCCGTACCCTGACCGAAGTGGAGAAGCTCGCCGCGGAGGTCACCGCGATGGGCCGCAAGGCGCTCGCGCTGAAGGTCGACACCTCGGTGAAGACCGACGTCGACCGGATGGTGGCGCGCACGGTGGAGACGTGGGGGCGCGTCGATGTGCTCGTCAACAACGCCGGCATCGACATCATCAAGCCGGCGGTGGATTACACCGAGGCCGAGTGGGATCAGGTCCTCGACATCAACCTCAAGGGCTACTTCCTGTGCGCGCAGGCGGCCGGCCGGCAGATGATCAAGCAGCGCCGCGGCAGCATCCTGATGAATTCGTCCATCGCGGGCTCGGTGGGCATCAAGTGGCTGGTGCCTTATGCCTCCGCGAAGGGGGGCGTGAACCAGCTCACGCGGACGCTCGCCGTCGAGTGGGCGCGCGACGGCGTGCGCGTCAACGTGTTCGCGCCGGGCTACTTCGAGAACGTCATGCAGGGCGCCGAGAACATCCACAACGAGGAGAAAGAGCGCAGCATCCGGGAGTGGACGGCCATGGGCCGCCGGGGCAAGGTCGACGAGCTCATCGGGCCCGTCGTCTTCCTCGCCTCGGACGCCTCGTCCTACGTGACCGGCCAGATCCTCATGGTCGACGGCGGCTGGACCGCGGCATGATCTTCGACTATCTGCACAAGTACGACTTCCGCAAAGTCGTCCTCTGCCACAACGCCGACGTCGGCCTGAAAGCCGTCATCGCCATCCACTCCACCGCCCTCGGCCCGGCGTGTGGCGGCCTGCGCATGTGGACGTACGCCAACGAGAACGACGCGATCATGGACGCGCTCCGTCTCGGGCGCGGCATGACGTACAAGTACGCGGCGGCCGGGGTCAACCTCGGCGGCGGCAAGGCGGTCATCATCGGCGATCCGAAGACGCAGAAGACGGAGGCGCTGATCCGCGCCATGGGCCGCTTCATCCAGTCACAGAACGGCGAGTACAAGACGGGCGAGGACGTCGGCACCACGCTCGACGACATGGAGCTGCTCTACCAGGAGACGGAGCACGTCATCACGCTGCCGGAGTACTGCGGCGGCGCCGGCAACATCGGCCCCGCCACGGCCTTCGGCGTGCAGCAGGCGATGAAGGCGTGCGCGCACGAGGTCTGGGGCTCCGACAGTCTGAAGGGCCGCACGATCGCGCTGCAGGGTTTGGGCGCCGTCGGCTGGCCGGCGCTCGAGGGGCTGGTGAAGGAGGGTGCGACCGTCGTCGTCGCCGACATCGACGAGGCCAAGGTGGAGCGAGCCAGGAAGGAGTTCGGCGTGAGGGCCGTCGATCCGGCCGCCATCCACGCGCAGGAGTGCGACATCTTTGCGCCGTACGCGCTCGGCGGCGTGATCGACGATCGCACGCTGCCCGCGCTGCGCTGCCGGATCGTCTGCGGCAGCGCCAACAACCAGCTGACCGAGGAGCGCCACGGCACCCTGCTCCACGACAAGGGCATCCTCTACGCGCCCGACTACATCGCCAACGCCGGCGGCACCATCTTCGACACGGACCGCATCGCGCAGAAAGGCGGCTTCAACCGCGAGCGGGCCTGGAACAACGTTGCGCGGATCCGGGAGCGCATGACCGAGCTGATCGAGATTTCGAAGCGCGAGACGATTCCGACGTGGCTGGCAGCGGACCGGCTGGCGGAGCGACGACTGGCAATGGCGCGGGAGCTGCGGATGATCTGATCAGCGCTGGAAGAGCCGGCGCGTCTTCTCCTCTTCCTGGATCACGAGGGCACCGACGGCCCTGGTGATGCGAAGCGACTCGCGCAGCAGCAGGCCCAGGATCGTGATGCCCGCCATGTGGACGAGGGCGGCCACCACGAGGAGGACTAACAGCGCGCTGTCGCTGAGCGGCATCGTCTCAATCCTGCCATATCGTCCTCGCGAAGCAAGAGTAGACGTACGGATACACGCCTTGCGGCCGGCGGCTCAGTGGAAGTGCATGCCGCCGTCGACCACCAGCACCTGGCCGGTGATGCTGTCGGCGCGGCAGAAGGTCAGGACCTGCTCGGCGATGTCGTCCATGCTCGACGTCCGGCCCAGCACGACGCTCGCGCGCGCGTTTTCCACGATTTCTTTCGGCAGGCGCGCGGCCATGCGTGTCCCTTCGATGAGACCTGGCGCCACGCAGTTCACCGTGATGGTGGGCGCGAGGGCGACGGCCAGGCAGCGCGTCAGGTGGATCAGTGCCGCCTTGCTCGACGCGTACGCGATGGAGCTGCCGCTCGGCCGGAGGCCGGCGATGGAGGCGATGTTGACGATGCGCCCGGCGCCGGCCTGCTTCATGTGGATGGCCGCCGCGCGGGCGAGCTGGAAGGGGCCGCGCACGTTGGTGTCGAAGATGCGGTCCCAGATCTCGACGGTCAGCGTGTCGAGCTCGGGGAACGGAATCCCGATGTTCCAGGCGGCGTTGTTGACGAGGATGTCCAGGCGGCCGAGGTCGCGGGCGACGCGCGCCACCGCGTCATCGATCGTCGGCGCGTCGGCCTGATCGACCTGGACGGTGGACGCGCGGCGGCCGAGCTGCTCGACGCGCCTGGCCGTCCGCAGGGCGCCGTCGCGATTTTCAACGTAGCCGACGGCGACGTCACAGCCCGCTCGCGCCAGCGCCATGGCGATCGCCGTTCCGAGGTCGCCGGACCCGCCGGTCACCAGGGCGCCGCGCGCGCGCAGATCCATCACTCGCCGGTCGCGGTGACCGGGCGCGCGTCGGGACACGCGCCGGCCCGGAACGCCGGGCGGTCCACGCGGCAGAGCACGTCGCGCAGCACCAACGGCGCGTCGAAGTCGCCGTGCTTCTTGGGCGCGCCGCGAACGTTGCGGGCCACGTAGGCCTCGATGCGGTCGGCCGGCATGGGGGCATCGACGTCGGCCCACCGCGGCGGCAGCTTGCGCCAGATATCCTCGACGGCGGTCCGCCGCGGGTCGATGTCGTAGTAGGCGAGCACGTTCGTGGCGCGGCCGTGGGTCATCTGCCCGGTCGTCCACCCGCGCTCGAAGAGCGTGTCGATCCAGGCCAGCAGCGTTCCCCGCGGCTCCACGTAGAAGTTCGACTCGCGCGCCTCGTCGCGGCGACTCAGGCTGAACAGGCTGAAGCGCGTCCGCGGATGATGGGCCAGGTACGGCAGCAGGAACCCCTCGAAGTCGTCGATGCCGGCCGCCGGCGCCAGGTACACCACCCGCGTCACGCGCAGCGGATGCACGGCCGCCAGCAGGCGGTTCACGATGATGGCGCCCATGCTGTGGCCGACCAGCGTGATCTCCGTCGGGACCTCGCTCCCGGCCACCGTCCAGCGCGGCTCGATCTCGTGGCCGGCGGCGCCGGGCGGGGTGAGGCGCGCCTGCAGGGTCTTCAGAAGCGTGCGGGCGGCCCCCTCGCCGGCGCAGTTGTTCCGCGGCAGCCGCTGCGCCGTCGCGAGCTGCGCACGGCGCTTCATCACCCACGCCGGCGTTCCGAACGCCTCCACGACCGGCGTGGTGAGCGCGCGGGGCAGGAAGAAGAGCGCGTTGTTGCCGACGTCGGCGGCCAGCTCGCCGGCGGTGATCTGCTCCTCGGTGGTGCCGAAGTCGTCGTCCTTGCGCCCGTCCCAGTAGTTGTTGATCGTGTGCATCCACGCCACCGGCGCGCCGAACGCGCTGGAGGCGATGCGGCTGACGATGACGAGCGGTGAGGTGGCGAGGCCGACGGCGGGGTGGGCGCGGACGCCGAAGCGGATGAAGAAGAGGTCGTCGGCGATGGAATCGCCGAGGGCCGCGTTCCAGTTGATGAAGACGGGATAGTAGCTGCCGCCCCCGCGGAGCCGGGCGACCACGTTCGGGTTGCCGGGCGCGTAGTCCAGCAGCTCGGTCATCCGTTCG
Source organism: Candidatus Methylomirabilota bacterium (assembly GCA_036556545.1). Lineage (GTDB taxonomy): Bacteria > Methylomirabilota > Methylomirabilia > Rokubacteriales > CSP1-6 > AR12. The sequence goes on along the minus strand of DATBJF010000131.1, from coordinate 612 downwards.
AAGTCGTCGCGATAGCCGTTCATGCCGCCGTGTACGAATATCAGGATCCGGAGCGGCCGCCGGCAGGCCTCGTCGGCGCCGCAGGCCTGGTTGTGCGCGGCCACCGCCCGCGCCTCGGCGTCGAGGCCTTCGACGACGTGCTCGGCGACGCGCTCGTCGAGGGCGGCGCTCTTCTCGCGCTGCGTCGCAAGCAGTCGCACGCCGCACGGCCCGTCGTCGGGCCGGCCGACCGGCTGTCGGTCGTCGCCGAGCCCGAGCGGGACGCTCCGCTTTCCCAGCGGGCTGAACGCGTGGCCGTCCTCGTGCACCAGGATGTAATGCCTGAGCAGCGTCCCCGCGGTCGCCAGCTGGTCGTCCCGGAGGCGCGACGAGGCGCATCCGGTCACGGCGAGCGCAGCGACCAACAGCAGCGCGACCCTATGCATGGAGCCCTCCCTTGTCCTCCAGACAGCGCCGCAGCGCCGCCCGCGAAGCGTCGGCGCAGCCACGAAGATCCGCGGCGAGCTTCTCCACCCGCCCGCCATCCCCTCCGCGGGCGGCTTCCTCGATGGCGCCGGCGAGCGCGGCGAGCGCCGACAGTCCCAGATTCGCCGCCACGCCCTTCAGCGCGTG
>DATBJF010000130.1:0-4268 GCA_036556545.1 Candidatus Methylomirabilota bacterium | reverse complement strand
CTTCTGTTGCTCGTGCAGCCTGAAGATCCCGAACGGGATGCCGGTGTATTCGACGCGGGCGCCGGCGAGGAGCAACCGACCCCAGAGGTCGTAGTCCATCGTCCGGTGATTGTGGACGTCGAGGCCGCCGACCTCCAGGGCCAGCGCACGCGGAAACACCACCTCCGGCTGCACGAGATGGCCGCGCCGGTCTCGCGCGCGCCAGACCGTACGGATGCGAAGAAGGTCCTCGATGGAATGTACCCGACCGCGATGGGTTCTCAGCAGCCGCCCGTTCGTGTCGACATACAGGCAGTCGCCGGCGTAGATGACCTTGGGCCGAAATCCGACGCGCGCCGCATGCGTGACGAGCGCGTCGCGGCACAGCATGTCATCGCTGTTGATCCAGGTGGCGAACTCTCCGGTGCCCTGGCGGAGCCCACGGTCGATGGCCGCGCTCTGCCCTCCATCCGGCCCGCTGAACCAGCCCGCCAGCCAGGGCGCGTACTTCGTGATGATGTCGACGGAGCCGTCCTTGCTTCCGCCGTCGAGCACGAAGTACTCGAGATCGGGATACCCCTGGAGCAGGATCGAGCGCATCGTCGCCTCGACATAGGCGCCCTGATTGAAGGACGGCGTCACGACCGTGAGCCGCGGCCATGGGCGCCCGTCGGGCATCGTCGGCGGCAGGGAGGCGGCGCTCTCCTCGGTCCAGGGCCAACCGGTCTTGCCGGCCGGCGGCGCGGGCAGGTCCTTCAGCCGGGGGCAATGCACGGTCAGCAGACCTTGACGTCGGGAATCGGGACCACGAACTGCCCGCCCCACGCCCGGATGCCCGCCATCTGCTCCATGATCTCGTCCTTGAGGTTCCAGGGCAGGATCAGGACGTAGTCGGGACGTGTCTCGGCGATGCGCTCCGGCGGGTAGATCGGAATGTGCGTCCCCGGCGTGTACTTGCCGTGCTTGTACGGATTCCGGTCGACCGTGTAGTCGAGGAAGTCCGTCCCGATGCCGCAGTAGTTCAGCAGCGTGTTGCCCTTGCCCGGGGCGCCGTAGCCGACCACCGACTTGCCCTGCCGCTTGACGGCGATCAGGAACTCCAGCAGCCGCCGCTTCGTCTCGTGCACCTGCTCGGTGAAGGAGGCATATCGCTCGAGGCGGCTGAAGCCGCCCAGCTCCTCGCGGGCGCGCAGGGCGTGGGCCCGCTCCGTCACCGGCCGCGAGGTGTCCGCGGCATGCCGAGCGTAGATGCGGAGCGAGCCGCCGTGCGTCGGCAGCTCCTCGACGTCGAACAGCGTGAGGCCGTGCGCGGCGAAGATGCGCTCGGCGGCGGAGAACGAGAAGTACGAGAAGTGCTCGTGGTAGATCGTGTCGAACTGGTTCTCGTCCATCAGCCGCTCGAGGTGCGGGAACTCGATGGTGACGACACCGCCGGGCTTGAGCAGGATGGCGATGCCGCCGACGAAGTCGTTGATGTCGGGCACCTGCGCCAGCACGTTGTTGCCGGCGATCAGGTCGGCCGCGTGGCCCTCCGCGACGAGGTCGCGGGCCGTCGGCCGGCCGAAGAGCCGGCTGACGGTCGGCACGCCCTTCGCCACCGCGGCGGCGGCCACGTTGCGGGCCGGCTCGACGCCGAGGACCGGGATGCCTTTCTTCACGAAGTACTGGAGCAGGTAGCCGTCGTTGCTGCCCAGCTCGACCACGTGATGGGTCGGGCCGAGGCCCAGCCGGGCCGCGATCATGTCCACGTAGCCGCTGGCGTGCCGGAGCCACGAGTCGGAATACGAGGAGAAGTACGCATACTCGGTGAAGATGTGGTCCGGAGCGACGTACTGCTCGACCTGGACCAGGAAGCACTTCGCGCACACGTACACGTGCAGCGGATAGAACGGCTCCATCTGGTTGAGCTGCTCGCGGGAGAGGAAGCTCTCGCAGAGCGGGGACATCCCCAGGTCGACGAGAGTGTGCGACAAGGGCGTCCGGCAGAAACGGCAAGTCGTCATGACGTCGAGCCTACCCGCCCGCACGTTGGCCGCGGAATAGCTCGGTCGGCATAGAACGACCGTCCCTCGGTCACGGGGCCGGCGCCTTCTCATGAAGCGACCTGGCCGCATGATAGACCTCGACGTCGGCCTCGCAGAGACGCGCGACGCGCCGACGGATGTCCGGGTCGGCGCCGAGGCGGCGCTCCGATTCCGGGGCCGGGCTCGTGTTGCGAACGCCGAGGACCGGACGCTTGCCGAAGCACGCGGCCATCCGGCTCGCGAAGGCGTCCATGTCGTCGACGAACCCGATCACGGAGAAGTAATCCAGGTTGGCCTTCGCCGTCTCCGCCTCGTCGAACGAGGGCGGGCAATGGGTGTCGGCACGCCCCGTGAGGAAGTTCACCATCTGAGACGAGGTCCGCACGGCGTCGGGCGTGTCCAGGTACTCGGGCAGCTCCTCGCGGATGCGGAAGTGATCCGAGGTCTTGTAGCGATTGTAGAAGTACTCCGAGAAGAAGCGGTCCACGGGGTCTCGGAGAATGGTGACGAAGCGCCACCGGGGCGCGAACGTTTCACCGATCAGGCGGGAGAACGGGACGTGCCCGCCGACGACTCCCGGGTTGTCGGAGGCCAGGTGATAGCTCAAGAGCGCCGTCCGCAGCACGGGCAGCGGGATCCCGGTGACGGTCGAGGCGCGCACGGACGCCGTGGCCTCGATGCCGCGGTAGCGGACGGGCGGGCGCCGCAGCAGCCTGTCCAGTCCGCTCCGGAGGCGGGGCGCGTAGGCGCGTCGAAGCGCGATCGCGACGGACGTGCCGCCGCACTTGGGGATGTGGATGAACGCGATGCGCGGGGGCGACGCGCCGGCCACCGTCACATCAGGCTTTCCAGCGCAGGGACTGGTCGAGGCGGTCGGTGGCGAGCAGATGCTTCAGGTGCTCGATCCGCTTGTAGCGCGGCCCCTCGTAGTCCTTGAGCGCGAGCCCGACGGCCTGGTAGGCCGCGTAGAGCTCGCGCGCGCCGTCGCGCGCGTTCCAGCGCGGCTTCCAGTCGGGCAGCACCCGGACGATCTTGCCGAAGTCGGCGCGATAGCAGCGCGGGTCGGGGCCGCCGTCGGAGGCGTACTCGATCTCGGAGCCGGGGACCGTCTCGCGCACGATCTCGGCCAGCTCGCGGATGCGGTAGTTCTCCTCCGTCTGCCCCACGTTGAAGGCCTGGTTGTGGACGGCCTCGCGCGGCGCCGCCAGCACCGCCACGAAGGCGCGGGCGATGTCCTCGATGTGGACGATCGGCCGCCAGGGCGTGCCGTCGCTCTTGATGTGGACGCGGCCGGTGGTGAACGCCCACGCCACCAGGTTGTTCAGCACCAGATCGAACCGCATGCGCGCCGACACGCCGTAGGCGGTGGCGTTGCGAAGGTACACGGGGCTGAAGCGGTCGTCGGCGAGCGGCGCCAGGTCGCGCTCCACGCGCACCTTGGAGATGGCGTAGGGCGTGATGGGCCGCAGCTCGGCCGTCTCGTCCACCGGCGTCTCGCCGGCGGCGCCGTAATTGCTGCACGACGACGAGAACAGGAAGCGCGGCACGCCGGCGGCCCTGGCGAGCTGGGCCAGGCGCACGGAGCCGTGGTGGTTGATGTCGTACGTGATGTCGGGATTGAGATCGCCCATCGGATCGTTCGACAGACCGCCGAGGTGGACGACGGCGTCGAAGCCGGCGAGGTCCCGGGCGGCGACGTCGCGCAGGTCCTTGCGGAGGGTCGGCACGTCGGGCACGCCCGCGCCGAACGTGCATTGCTCGAACAGATCGCTGTCGAGCCCCACGACGTCGTGCCCCGCCGCCTGGAGGATGGGCACCATCACGCAGCCGATGTATCCGCGATGTCCGGTCACGAGCACACGCATGAGCCGACCTCTAGGTTAGGACGATCTTGCGGCCGTAGAAGGCCTCGGCATAGCCGTCGGGCGCGTTCGCTTCCATGCCGCGCAGGCGCAGCACCGACCGGAACAGCTCCTCGGAGAACCAGCGGCGATCGCGCTGACTGCCGAAGTGGGTGAGGAGCAGGTCGATCTTTCGCCGGCAGCGCGCCTCGTCGAGCGGGACGAAGACGTTCGGCGACCCGAAGTCGCCGTCGTACTTCGGGATCTCGTATTCCAGGATGACGTGGTCGCGGAACGTGTTCCAGGTCAGCTCGCTGATGAGCCGGTGGTCCTGGTGCAGGTCGTGTCGGTAGTGGGTGAAGATCACGTCCGGCGCGACCTGCGGCTTCAAGGCCTCGAAGTATTCCTTGATGGCCGCCGCCTG
>DATBJF010000129.1:0-40480 GCA_036556545.1 Candidatus Methylomirabilota bacterium | reverse complement strand
TCGTCTCCCGTAACACCGCGCGCAGCAGCGGCTTCTCCACCAGCCCGATCATCAGGCCATAGAGGTTGGCGGAGGCGTGGTCGCGGAGCCCCCGCACGCACTCGAGCAGCTTGCGCTCGATGATCTCCTCCAGCGTGGCGTCCACGGCCACCGAGGCGGCGGCGGACACGGGACCGATCGGCAGATGCTCGGGGAGGATGACGCCGCTGGTGGCCATGACCATCGCGCGCTGCACGACGTTTTCGAGCTCCCGGACGTTGCCCGGCCAGTCATGCCCCACGAGCCGGTCCAGGGCCTCGGGCGCCACCCCCCGCTCACCCAGCTCGCCGGCGTACTTGGACAGGAAGTGCTCGACGAGCAGCGGGATGTCCCGGCGACGCTCGCGCAGGGGAGGCAGGTTCACGGCGACCACGTTGAGCCGATAGAAGAGGTCCTCTCGGAACTTGCCGTCGCGCATCATCGACTCGAGGTCGCGGTTGGTGGCGGCCAGCACGCGGACGTCGATGCGGATGGGCTCGTGGCCGCCCACCCGCTCGATGGCGCGCTCCTGCAGGGCGCGCAGGAGCTTCGTCTGGAGATCGGCCGGCATGTCGCCGATCTCGTCGAGGAACAGCGTGCCGCCGTGGGCGAGCTCGAGCTTGCCGAGCTTGCGCTCCTTGGCGTCGGTGAAGGCGCCGCGCTCGTGGCCGAACAGCTCGGATTCGAGCAGCGTCCCGGGGATGGCCGCCGCCGAGACGGCGACGAATGGCCGACCCGCGCGGCGGCTGTAGTGATGGATGGCGCGCGCGACCAGCTCCTTGCCCGTGCCCGACTCGCCCCGGAGGAGCACGGTCACGTCGCTGGCGGCGATGCGGCCGATCGTCTTGTAGACCTCCTGCATGCGCGGATGGCGGCCGATCAGCGCGCCGAACTCCCACACTTCCTGCAGGCCCGTGCGCAGCCGCGCGACCTCCTGCGTGAGACGGCCGGCCGCCAGCGCGCGCTCGGCGAGCAGGAGCACCTCGTCGATGTCGAACGGCTTGGCGAGGTAGTCGTAGGCGCCGCGCTGCATGGCCTGGATGGCCGTCTCCATGGTGCCGTGGGCCGTCATGACGACGACGTGGGCGTCGGAGCGGATCTCGCGCAGCTTGCCGAGGGCGGTGAGGCCGTCCATTCCCGGCATGCGGATGTCGAGGAAGACGAGATCGAACGGCGAGTCGGCGAAGGCGCGGAGCGCGCTGTCGCCGTCCTTCACCGACGTCACGTCGTAGCCGGCCTGGCGCAGCCCTTTCTCGAGGACCCAGCGGAGGCTGTCCTCGTCGTCGGCGATGAGGATGCGGGCGTCGGTCGTCACGAGCGCGCCGCCGGCAGGAAGCACGTGACGGTGGTGCCGCGGCCTTCCTCGCTCTGGATGTCGATGGCGCCGCGGTGCTGCTCGAGGATCTGGTGGCAGATGGCCAGGCCGAGCCCGAGGCCGTGCGTCTTCGTCGTGAAGAACGGGTCGAACACCCGGGACCGGGCCGCGCTCGGGATGCCGCTGCCTTCGTCGATCACCTGCGCCTCCACCATGTTCCGCGGGCCGCTGCCGACGTCCATCTTGCCAAAGAGCGGATTCAAGCTCACGCGCGTGGCCAGCGTCACCTTGCCGCCGTCGGCCATCGCCTCCATCGCGTTGCGCACGAGATTGTGGAAGACCTGGACCAGCCGATCCTCGTCGCCCATCACCGGCGGCAGGCTCGGATCGTACCGCCGGACGATGGTGACCCGGCGGGTGCGCGCGGTCTCCTCGCTCAGGAGGGCCACCCGCTCGAGAAGCTGGTGCAGATTCAGCGGCACCGGCCGCACGGGCACCGGGCGGGCGAGGTCCAGGAGCATCTCGATGATGCGGTTGAGCCGGTCCACCTCGGTGAGCAGCACCGAGGTGTACTCCTGCAGCCGCGACCCGGCACCGAGCTCGCGCGACAGGAGCTGCACGGCGCCGCGGATGGCGCCGAGTGGGTTGCGGATCTCGTGCGCGAGCCCGACCGCCATCCGCCCGGCCGCGGCCAGTGTCTCGCCGCGGCGGACCTCGGCCTCCAGCTGGCGGATGCGCGACAGGTCGCGCAGCACGGCGACCGCGCCGCCGACCGTGCCGTCCTTGGCGAAGAGGGCGGCCGTGACGATGCTGACGGGAACCTCGCGCCGATCCGCGCGCTCGATGGTGCTGTCGGCGGCCGAGCGGCTCTCGCCCGTGGCCAGCGTCTCCGCCAGCCGCCGCACGATCGCCGCGTCGGCGGCGAAGACGTCCTTCAGGGCGCGGCCGTCCGCCCGTCGCGCCGAGCGCGCGGTGAGCTCCTCGGCGGCCGAGTTCCAGAACATCACGCGGAGGTCGGTGTCGACGGCGATGACGGCATCCGGCAGCCCCGCAAGGACGGCCTCGAAGTTCATGCGGTCGCGAGAGCCAGATCGGGGATCGCGTTGAGCGTCAGAGGGGCCCGCTCGCCGGCGACGAGGCGCGCGGAGCCGGCGGCCGCGATCATGGCGGCATTGTCGGTGCAGAGCTGGCGGGGCGGGACGTGCAGCCGCACATCCCGGGCCGAGGCCTCCGCCGCGAGCGCCGCCCGGAGCGGCGCATTGGCCGCGACGCCGCCGGTCAGGACGATGCGCCGCACGCCGAGCTCGGCGGCCGCGGCCATCGTTCGGCCGACGAGCGTCCGGACGACGGTGGCCTGGAACGACGCCGCCACGTCGGCCACCTGGGCCTCCGACAGCGGCGCGTGACGCTTGACGTAGAGCGAGACCGACGTCTTGATGCCGCTGAAGGAGAAGTCGCGCCCGCCATCCGTCATGCGCGCCGGCGCGAACGCCACCGCGCTCGGGTCGCCGCGCTCGGCCGCCCGCTGGATCAGTGGACCGCCCGGAAACCCGAGCCCGAGCAGCTTGGCCACCTTGTCGAACGCCTCGCCCGCGGCGTCGTCGCGCGTCTGGCCGACGAGCCGATAGTCGCGTGGCGCCCGCGCATGGTAGAGCGCCGTGTGCCCGCCGGAGACGACGAGCGCCAGGAATGGATATTCGGGGGGATCGTCCGTGAGGAAGGCGGCGAAGATGTGGCCTTCGAGGTGGTTCACGCCGACAAGCGGCTTGCCGTGCACCCACGCCAGCGACTTCGCCAGCGAGGTGCCGACGAGCAGCGAGCCGACCAGCCCGGGCCCCTGCGTCACCGCGATGCCGTCGACCTCCGCAAGCCCCACGCGGGCCTCCGTGAGCGCCCGCTCGACGACGGGAACGATGACCTCGATGTGACGCCGGGAGGCGAGCTCGGGGACCACTCCACCGTACGGCGCGTGCACGTCGTCCTGCGAGGCGACGACGCTCGAGAGGATCCGGCGACCGTCGGCCACCACGGCCGCGGCCGTCTCGTCGCACGAGCTCTCGATTCCGAGCACGATCACTCGACTGCCTCCAAAACCGGCACCCGTCGCTGAAGACACGAAAGGCGGTGGCCGACCGTCCACCGCCTTCGGTGCGACGTCGTCTAACGCGCGCTCGTCTGTGCGGCGCCTTGCGCCCGCGGCGTCCCGTCCGGACGCTGCTGCTCGATGAGCCGCATGGTCTTGATGACATCCAGCGCGCGCTGCAGCTGCACGTCCTTCTTGAGATCCTCCATCGGGTCCGCGGACGGCAGCGGCCGATCTTTGAGAGCCGGCTCCTTCGGGACCTCGACGACGATGTCCGGCGTGATCCCCTTGCCGTGGATCGAGCGGCCCTTCGGCGTGAAGTACTTCGCCGTCGTCAGCCGGAGACCCGAGCCGTCCGAGAGCGGGATGATCGTCTGCACGGAGCCCTTTCCGAACGTCTGGTTGCCGACGACCATCGCCCGGCCCCAGTCCTGAAGGGCGCCGGCCACGATCTCGGACGCCGACGCGCTGCCCTGGTTGACGAGGACAACCATGGGCATCTTCGAATAGCCCTTCTTGGCGTGCGCGGAGAACCGCATGTTCTGGTTGCGCACGCGCCCCTCGGTGTAGACGACCAGCTTGCCGTCGTCGATGAACTTCTCGGAGACTTCCACGGCCGCCGTCAGCAGCCCGCCCGGGTTATTGCGCAGGTCGAGGATCAGCGCCTTCATCCCCGCCTTGTCGAACTTCTCCAGCGACGCGTCCAGGTCGTGCGGGCTCTGCTCCTGGAACTGCCGGAGCTTCAGGTAGTAGATGCCGTTGCCGAGGTCGTGGGTGCGCACCGACTGCACGCGGATCTGCTCGCGCGTGATCTCGTAGTCCTTCGGCTCCGCCAGCCCCTCGCGCATGATCGAGATCGTCACCTTGGTGCCGGGTCGGCCCCGCATGCGCTTGACGGCGTCCGGAAGCTGCATGTCCTTGGTGGCCAGGCCATCGATCTTGACGATGCGGTCGCCCGTGTGGAGGCCGGCGCGATAGGCCGGCGTCCCTTCGATAGGCGAGACGACGGTCAAGATATCGTCCTTGAGCGTGATCTCGATACCGAGTCCTCCGAAGCTTCCTGAAGTTTCGACCTGCATTTCCTTGTACGAATCGGGATCAAGGAATGAACTATGAGGATCCAGGCCCCTCAATGTTCCCTTGATGGCGCTGTAGATCAGCTCCTTCGGCGGCACCTCGTCGACGTACTGGTTCTGCACGATCGACAGCACCTCGGTGAAGAGCCGGAGCTGCTCATAGGTCGCCCCGCTGTCCGTTCCCTTGCTGACGGCGGAGCCGCCGACCGACAGCGTCAACACGACGAGCAGTGAGCCAATCACAAACGCCTTCTTCATGGAATCCCCCAGGTTCCGGGTCCTCAGCTCCGTTTACGGAGCCATTGTTCGGGGTTCTGCGGCTTGCCCTCGAACCGCACCTCGAAGTAGAGGCGCGTGCCCTCGAGGGAGCCGGTGTCCCCCACCGTGCCGATCCGCTGTCCCTGCTTCACGTCGTCCCCTTCCTTCACCAGGATATCGGCAACGTGGGCGTACAGCGTGTAGTACTCGTTGTCGTGGTCCAGGATGATCAAATTCCCGTAGCCCTTGAACCACCCCGTATAGACCACGTGCCCGCCGAAAACCGCAGTCACTTCGCGGCCTTCGCCAGCCTCGATGTCCACGCCGTTACGGAACGTCCGGGTGCCGAACCGGGGGTGGACCTGGGCCCCGAAAGCGCTGACCACCTTGCCCTCCGTCGGCCAGGGCAGCCGCCCACGAAGCGTCCCGAAGCCCACCGCGGGGGGAGTCTCGGTCCCTGGCTTGGCCGGGGGCGGGATCTTGGCCACGCGTCGCTGCTTGGTCTGGAGGTCCCGGATAAACGCCTCCAGCCGCTTGGCCGCCTCCGTGAGCTCGCCGACCATTCGCTCGTGGTACGCCCGCTCGTCCCGGACCTTTGCCAGAAGAATCCGGCGCTTGGCGGCGTCCGCGTCGACCTCGGCCTGCTCACGCTGTGCCTCGGCGCGAAGACCGGCGAGATCGCGCTGTCGAGCCTCTTCCCGACCGCGACGATCCTCGAGCCTGTCCGACGTCCCACGATACTCTTGAATGAGGCGGGCGTCTAGCGAGGCGAGGGTCCCGAGGTGTCGGACGGCCGCCGCGCGCCTCGTCGGATCGTCTCCGGCCAGCAGCAGGGGGAGCGCGCCCCCCTGCACGTGGACCTTGTACATGGCGCGCAGGCGACGGGCCAGCGCCGCCTGCTGCCCGGAGCGCTGCGCCTCCAGCTGGCGGACCTCCCCCCGGAGCGACTGCACGTCCCCGGCGGCCCGCCTCATGCGCGCGTCGAGCCGCGTGATTTCGCGCTGCTTGTCCGCGAGGCGCTTCTCGATCACCTCCAGCTCGGCGAGCACGGAGGACTCCCGCGCCCGGGCTTCGGCCGCTTTGCGGCGCTCTTCCCGGAGCTGCCGCTCCGTCTGCTGGAGCTTTCGCTGCTCGGCCGACAGCGAATCCTCGCCTCTCCGCGACGCCTGACCTGACGCCAGCGAGACGACGACCAGCGTCGTCCCCAGCGCCGCCGTCACCGCCCACGCCGCGGATGGCTTCACGCTTCGCGCCGACCCCGCGCCAACCAGCCGCCGAAGCCACCGAGGACGGTGCCCGCAAGCATGAGCGCCACCACGTCGGGCGGACGGAGGAACGCGAGCCGCTCGACGCCGAGCGTCTGATGGACCAGCGGCTCCAGGTGTGGGGCAACGAGCGTGTAGGCGCCGATGAGCACCCAGATGGCCAGCATCGCCCCGAGCAGCCCCTGCACCATGCCCTGCAGCAGCAGCGGCAGGCGGACCATCAGCTCGGGCGCGCCCACCAGGCGCATGATCTCCGTCTCCTGCCGGCGGGCGTGCAGCACCAGCGTGGTGGCCGTCGTCACCGTCAGGATGGCTGCCAGCGCCAGCACGGCGCCCACGCCGAGGCCCACGGCGTCGAGGAGCCGGCGGCCCTGCGCGAGGCGTTCGATCCACTGGCTGCCGCCCACCACTTCCTCCGCCTCGGGCAGCGCGGCCAGCCGCTCGATCAGCGCCCGCGCGCCGTCCGGGGTGGCGCCTGCCGCGGTGGGCGTGACCTCCAGCGATGCGGGCAGCGGATTGCTCGGGAGCTGGTCGGCCACGCTCGCGTCCTTGCCGAGCAGCTGCTTGAGCGTGCCCAGGGCCTCGGCCTTGCCGACATAGCGCACCGCGGAGACACCGGAGAGCCCGGTGACCCGCTCGACCAGGGCGGTCGACTCGATGGACGTCACGTCGCGCTTGAGGAACACGATGATCCGAACGCGGTTGCGCCAGTGGTCGGTCGCCTGACCGATGTTCGAGGAGACGAGCCAGAAGCCGCCGAGGGCGGCGAGCGACAGCGTGATCAAAAGAATGGCGCTGACGGCGACGCGACCGGCGCGGCGGAGGTCGCGCAGCGCCTCGCCGATCAGGAAGCCGAGCACCTCTCAGCCCTCATCCTTCACGATGCGGCCGGCGGTGAGCGCCAGCGTCCGTTGCCGGAGCGCGGTGGCCACGCCCCGCTGATGGGTGGCGAACAGCACGGTGGTGCCGCCCGCCCAGATGTCCTTGATCACGTCCAGGACCTCACCGGCCATCTCCTCGTCGAGGCTCCCCGTCGGCTCGTCAGCGAGGAGGAGCAGCGGTTTGCGGGCGATGGCGCGCGCAAGCGCCGCGCGCTGCGCCTCGCCCTGAGACAGCTGTGCCGGGTAGGCCTGTGCGCGCGACGACAGGCCGACCGCACGCAGGGCATCGAAGACGCGCGGCGTGATCTCGCGGCGAGGCGTCCCGAGGACGCGGAGCACGAAGGCGACGTTCTCGTACACGGTGCGGCCCGGCAGGAGCTTGGCGTCCTGGAAGACGACGCCGATCAGGCGGCGCATCTCGGCCACCTCGCGCCGTTTGAGGCGCGGCACGTCGTAGCGCAGGACTTCGATCTCTCCCTCGGTCGGTAGGTCGGCGCGGTAGAGCAGGCGCAGCAGCGTCGTCTTGCCGGCGCCGCTCGCGCCATGAAGGGTGACGAACTCGCCTTTCGCGATCCGGAAGGAGACGTCGCCGAGCGCAGGGACCTTCACCGGCCCTACCGAGAAGACGCGCCAAACCCGGTGAAGCTCAATCATATATAGCGGACGCCCCGATTATAGCCGCCGAGGCCTACGATTTCGTCAGCTTCTCCTCGACGAGCTTGCTCACCATGGCCGGATTGGCCTTGCCGCCGCTCGCCTTCATCACCTGGCCCACCAGCGCCTTGGCGGCGGCCGTCTTCCCCTTGCGAAAATCGTCGACCGCGCGCGGGTTGCCGGCGATCGCGGCGTCCACCAGCGCCGCCAGCGCCCCCGGGTCCGCCACCTGCGTGAGCCCCTCGCGGCGCACGATGACGTCCGCCTCCTCGCCCGTCGCCAGCATCTTCTCGAATACCGTCTTGGCGATCTTCCCGCTGATCGTGCCGTCGTCGATCAGACGGAGAAGCCCGGCCAGACGCTCCGGCGTGATGGACGCCTCGCTGATGGCGCGCTCGTCGTCGGCCGGCAGCTCGCGCAGCAGCTCGGACATCACCCAGTTGGATACGAGCTTGGGCTGGGGGAACGCGCGGACGGCGCGCTCATAGTACTCCGCCAGCGCCCGGCTCTGCGTCAGCACGCCCGCGTCGTAGGCGGGAAGCCCGAGCTCGCCGACGAAGCGCTGCCGCCGCGCCCGCGGCAGCTCCGGCAGCGTCGCGCGGATCTCCTCGACCCAGGTCCGCTCGAGCTTCAGCGGCACCAGATCGGGCTCCGGGAAATAGCGGTAGTCGTGCGCGTACTCCTTGCTCCGCATCGAGCGCGTGTAGCCGCCGTCGGCGTCCCAGAGCCGCGTCTCCTGCACGATGCGCTCGCCGCGATCGAGCGCGTCGGCCTGCCGCTTCACCTCGAACTCGAGGGCGCGCTGCACGTTCCGGAACGAGTTCAGGTTCTTGATCTCGACCTTGGTGCCGAGCTCCCTGGCGCCCGCCGGCTTGAGCGAGATGTTGGCGTCGCAGCGAAGCGAGCCCTCTTCCAGGTTGCCGTCGTTCACCCCGAGATAGACCAGCACCGCGCGGAACGCCCGCAGATACGCCGCCGCCTCTTCGGGCGACCGGATCTCCGGCCGCGACACCGTCTCCATCAGCGGCACGCCGGCCCGGTTGTAGTCGACGAGGCTCGCCTGCGCCGTCTCCAGCGTTCCCTCGTGGACGAGCTTGCCGACGTCCTCCTCGAGGTGGAGCCGCTGGATGCCGATGCGTCGGGTGTCCCCGCCCGCCAGGTCGATCTCGAGGAAGCCGTCCTCTGCCAGCGGCTCCTCGTACTGGCTGATCTGGAAGTTCTTCGGCATGTCCGGGTAGTAGTAATGCTTGCGCGCGAAGCGGCAGCCCTCGTTGATGCGGGAGCTGAAGGCCAGCGCCGTCCGCGCCCCGTACTCCACCGCGCGGCGGTTGACGACGGGCAGCGTCCCCGGCATGCCCTGGCAGACGGGACACGTCTGCGTGTTCGGCGCGGCGCCGAAGCTCGTCGGGCAACCGCAGAACATCTTGGTCCGCGTCGTGAGCTGCGCGTGCACCTCGAGGCCGATGACGACGTCGTAGCTCATGCGGAAAGCTCGGGACGCCGACGGTGCCAGTCGGTGGCCTGTTCATAGGCGTACGCCGCACGGAGCACGCCCGGCTCGTCCAGCGTCTTGCCGATCAGCTGCAGGCCGATCGGAAGGCCGCGCGCCGTGAAGCCACACGGCACGGAGATGGCCGGGATGCCCGCCATGTCGGCGGGGATGGTGAAGACGTCGTTCAGGTACATCTGCACGGGGTCTTCCTTCTCGCCGTGCTTGAACGCCACGTTGGGCGTTGTCGGCGCCACGATCAGGTCGACGCGCTCGAAGGCGGCGTCGAACTCGCGGCGCACCAGCGTGCGGACCTTCTGGGCCTTGCCGTAGTACGCGTCGTAGTAGCCGGCGGACAGCACGTACGTGCCCAGCATGACGCGCCGCTTGACCTCCGCCCCGAAGCCCGCGGCCCGCGTGCGGCTCTCCATGTCGACGAGGTCGCGACCCGGCACGCGCAACCCGTACTTCACGCCGTCGTAACGCGCGAGGTTGGACGATGCCTCCGCCGGGGCGATCACGTAGTAGGTCGCCAGCGCGTGCGGCGTCGCGGGCAGCGACACCCGCTCGATCCTGGCACCGAGGCCCTTCAGGACGTCGATGGCGGCGCGGACCGCCTGCTCGATCTCGGCGTCCATTCCGGCGGTGAAGTACTCCTCCGGCACGCCGAGACAAACGCCACGCACACCGCGCCCGAGGTCGACGGTGTAGTCGGGCACGGGGCCGGGGATCGAGGTCGCGTCGAGCGGGTCGTGGCCGGCGACGGCGCCGAGCAGCAACGCCGCGTCGGTCACGTCCAGACCGAACGGTCCGGGATGGTCGAGCGACGAGGCGAACGCGATGAGGCCGTAGCGAGAGACTCGCCCGTATGTCGGCTTCAGGCCGACCACGCCGCAGAACGCGGCCGGCTGACGGATCGAGCCGCCGGTGTCGGTACCGTAGCCGCCGGCCGCCAGTCCTCCGGCGACCGCCGCGGCCGGGCCGCCGGACGAGCCGCCGGGCACGCGCTCGAGATCCCACGGATTGCGCGTCACGTGAAACGCCGAGTGCTCCGTCGACGAGCCCATGGCGAACTCGTCGAGGTTGCCCTTGCCGAGCATGATGGCGCCCCCGGCGGCGAGCCGCGCGACGAGCGTCGCATCGTAGGGCGGCACGTAACGCTCGAGGATTCGAGAGCCGGCCGTGGTGGGAACACCGCGCGTGCAGAACACGTCCTTGATGCAGAGCGGGACGCCGTCGAGGGGGCCGAGAGGGCGCCCCGCCCGATAGCGCGCGTCGGCGGCCGCGGCGGCGGCGCGCGCCTCGGCGGCCGTCACCGTGATGTAGGCGCCGACCCTGCCGTCGAGCTTCTCGATGCGGCCGAGATAGGCCTCGGTGACCGCCGTCGGCGAGCTGTCGCCGCGCCGGAACGCCTCGGTCAGCTCGTGGATCGGCCGATGGAGGTCCACCGTCAGTCCTCGATGATCCGGGGCACGCGGAAGAACTCGCCCGCGCGGTCCGGCGCGTTCGCGAGCATGGCCTCGGCCGGGAACGGCGGGCGAGGCTCGTCGTCGCGCATGACGTTGACGAGCGGCACGGCGTGCGACGTCCCCTCGACGCCGTCGGTGTTCACCGCCTTCAGCGCGTCGATGGGGACGAGGATGGCGTTCAGCTGCGTCCGCATGCGGTCGAGCTCCTCGGGGGTGAGGGCCAGCCGGGCCAGGCGGGCGACGTGCTCGACGTCCTCACGGCTGATCACGCTATCTCCTTCTCGCACATGCTTCTAGATCTCCTCGAGGTGCGCGTACTCGAGCGACAGCCGCTTGCGGCCGACGCTCGCGAAGCCGACGGTCACGATGACGTCCGCGCCGTCTTTCTCGACCCCCACCACGAGGCCTTCGCCGAAGCGGGCATGGCGGACGCGGGCTCCTACTTTGATCGGCCACGACTCTTCCTGCGGCTCGTAGCGGGGCACCTCGCGGGCGGCGGAGAAGGTCGGCTCCGGTCGCGACGCGTTGAGCAGGGTGAGCTGCTCCTCCGGCATCTCGCGGAGAAAGCGCGACGCCTCGGCGCCGTCGTAGCCGTGGATGCGCCGGTGCACGGCGTAGCTGACGTAGAGGCGCTGCTCGGCGCGCGTGATGCCGACGTAGCAGAGCCGGCGCTCCTCCTCGATCTGCTCGGGATCGCTCAGCGAGCGCGCGTGGGGAAAGACGCCCTCCTCGAGCCCGGTGAGGAAGACCACCGGGAACTCGAGCCCCTTGGCCGAGTGCAGCGTCATCAGGGTCACGCGCGAGTCGGCATCCTTGAGCTCGTCGATATCGCTCATCAGCGCCACGCTGTCGAGGAACGCCTCGAGCGTCGTCTCGCCGGCGAGGTGCGTGAAGTCCTCGGCCGCCGCCACCAGCTCTTCGAGGTTCTCCAGACGTCCTTCCGCCTCCGGCGACCGATCCTGCTCGAGCGCCTTGCGGTAGCCCGAGGCCTGCAGCACCAGGTCGATGAAGGCCGGCGGCGACAGCTCCGCCCGCTGCCCGGCGAGACGCGCGACGGTCGCCGCAAAGTCCTCGAGCGACGTGCGCGCCTTGCCCCGCACGTCGACCGGCGGCGCGGCCGCCAGCGTCAGCAGCGGCTTCGTCTGGTCGAGCGCGACCTCGTCGAGCCGCGCCAGCGTGGTCACGCCGACGCCGCGCGGCGGCGCCTGGACGGCGCGACGGAAGGCGACGTCGTCGCTGGGGTTGATGCAGAGCCGCAGCCACCCCAGCGTGTCCTTGATCTCCTTGCGCTCGTAGAAACGCACGCCGCCGACGATCACGTAGGGGATTCGCCCACGGCGCAGCGCATCCTCGATCACGCGGGACTGGGCGTTCGTCCGGTAGAACACGGCGATGCCGTCCCACGGCACACCCTCGGCGCGCGATTTCAGGATCCCCTGGGCGACGAAGTTCGCCTCCTCGTGCTCGTCCCAGCCGCGATAGACGGCGATCGGCTCGCCCTCCGGATTCTTCGTCCACAGCGTCTTGTCCTTCCGCTGCAGATTGTTGTCGATCACGGTGGCGGCCACGGCCAGGATGCGCTGGGTGGAACGATAGTTTTCTTCGAGCCGGACCACGCGCGTGCCCGGAAAGTCCTTCTCGAAGTCCAGAATGTTGTTGATGTCGGCGCCGCGCCACTTGTAGATCGAGTTGTGGACCACGAGGCCGGAGGCGGTGTAGTTGCGGAGGTCCTGGATGGTCAGATCGTAGACGTGACCCCGGTAGGATTCGAACTCAACCGCTGTGACCCGCGCCTCACGAACCCGGCCGTCATCCAGTACGGGGACGAGCATCCCCGGCTTCAGGTGGCTCGCCGGCATCAACTGAAACGCCTTGCCCGGCGTCAGCCGTGCGCGGCGCACGACCTCGAGGCCGCCGACCTCGGCGAGGTCGCACGCCAGCTTCATGCCGGCATCGTGATCCTTGCGCGCCGTCTCCACTCTCCACGTCCGCCGTTTGCCGGGGCGCGGTCGCATGACGCGACCAATCGGTTCGCGTAAGGCCTCATCAGAGGAGACGAGCTGGATCCGGTGCTCGTGCCAGCGATGCGGTCGCGGGTCGCCGAACATCGTGAAGTGAACGATTCTGCGCGAGATACCGTGTCTCGTCATGGCGCCAGCGCGCCGGTGCGGATGGTCCGGAAAGATACGAAGGTCGGCCATCAGCTGCTTGGCGCGCAACTCGGTGTCGATATCGGCGAACAGCCTGTCGACATGTGTCTGGGTTATTGCCATTCGACGCCCGCGGACGTGAAAGACCATCGTCGGCAGGCCGTACTGAGCGGCGAAGTATGCCGCGAGGTAGTTCGCTTCGGCCCGAGAGTCGCACGTGGCAAGAATCCAGAGACGGTCCCCGGCCTCATGGACAAGGCGCTGCTGAAATCCGGGGACGACCCGCCCACCGTTGGATCCCGTGCGCGCGCCTTTGGTTAGCCCGATGCGATAACCGAGGCGCTGCTGATACATCAAATAGACATAGAACTTCGCCGACTCGGGATCGAGGCGACCGAAGAGCATGTGATTCGGGGTGGCCAAGAGCTCGCGCCCGTCGTCGGTCCTTATCTTGACGACACTGCCTTCAAACTCCGTGCGCTTCACTGCTTCGACCCGCGCGGCATCCCGACTCCCCCATCCTGACGCCGCGATGATCAGGTCGCCTTCCCTGAGCTTCTCGATGCGCTTGGCGCCGCGGGGTGTCTCGACCAGCGTGCCTTCGACGACGCACTGGTCCGGGTCGCCCACGACACAGATGTTGCCGTGCTCCGACGTGAGCAGACGAATGATCCGATACTGCGCGCGGTTCGTGTCCTGGTACTCGTCGACGAGCACGTGGCGCCAGAGGCCGCGGTAGTACGCGAGCACCTCCGGCACCTCCGTGAAGAGGCGCACGACGAGCAGGAGCAGGTCGTCGAAGTCGGCGGCGCCCGTCTCCTTCAGCCGCTTCTCGTAGCGCGAGTAGACGAGGGCGGCCTTCTGCTCCCACGGCCCGCGCGCGTCGCGGAGCGCCTCCGCCACGGTCACCATCTGGTTCTTCAGATAGGAGATGCGATGGCCGGCCGCGCTCGGCGTGAACGACCGGTCGGCGAGCTCGCCCTCCTTCATGCACTCCTTCACCAGCGCCAGCCGGTCGTCCTCGTCGTAGATCGTGAAGTGCCGGGGCAGGCCGATGTGCTCGCCGTGCCGCCGCAAGATGCGGACGCAGGCCGAGTGGAAGGTGGCGATGAGCGGCGGGCGGATGCCGGCCGGGGCCAGCAGCGCCTCCACCCGGCGCGCCATCTCGCCGGCAGCCTTGTTGGTGAACGTGACGGCCAGGACGTTCCGCGGATCGACGCCGCGCACGCCGATCAGATGGGCGATGCGATGGGCGATGACCCGTGTCTTGCCGCTGCCGGCCCCGGCCAGGACGAGAAGGGGTCCGTCGCCGGCGAGGACGGCGTCACGCTGCGGCGGGTTCAGGTCGTCGAGGAGGTGCTCCAGGGCCGCTGACACCGCCAGATTGTACCGTATCGGGAGGGTGCGATTGCCAGCGGTACGCGCCAATCTGGCGCGCGGAACGCCAGGCCGTCATCCCATGACGAGAGATATGCGAGAATTCGGCCGTTCTCGACGTCAGCGAGGTGGCATATCTGTTGCCACGACCCGAACGCCATGAAGGCCACCAAGCGCATCCTCATCGTCGACGACAATCCCGTCGTGCAGGAAGTCCTGAAGCAGTTCCTCGTTCGCGGCTACCAGGTGGAGCTGGCGACCAACGCCTCGCAGGCGCTGGCGGCGGTCGTCCAGAAGAACCCGGACGCGATCCTGCTCGACGTGCGGATGCCCGGCGTCGATGGTCTGGGGCTGCTGAAGTCGCTCCGTGGGATGGGGGTCGAGACGCCGATCTTCGTCATGACCGGCTACGACTCCACGCAGGTCGCGCTCGAGGCCCTCGAGAACGGCGCCACCGGTTACCTGCCGAAGCCGTTCGACCTCCTGCACCTCGACAAGCTCATCGCGCACGCGCTCGGCAGCCAGCCGGCCTACGCGTGATTTCGGAGGGGGCCTCGGCGGCCCCCTCCGATGCCTCCCCCAGAACAAAGAGCAGGATTGCGCGGGCGAAGCCCGCGCTCGAACGGGCGCTGAGGGCGGCTACTCCACAGTCACCGACTTCGCGAGGTTCCGCGGCTGGTCCACGTCGCAGCCGCGGCGCAGCGCGACGTGGTAGGCCAGCAGCTGGAGCGGGATCACCGTGAGCAGCGGGGCCAGCAGCTCGGCGCAGGGCGCTACTTCGATCACGTGGTGCGCCTTGCTGGCGGCGGCGCGATCCTCGGGGTGACAGACGGCGATGACCTGCCCGTCCCGCGCGCGAACCTCTTCCATGTTGCCGAGCATCCGGTCGTGTGAGGAGTCACGCGGGATCAGCACGACCACCGGAAGCTGGTTGGCGATGAGGGCGATGGGACCGTGCTTCATCTCGCCGCCGGCGTACCCCTCGGCGTGGATGTACGAGATCTCCTTGAGCTTCAGGGCCCCCTCGAGCGCGATCGGGAACTGCACGCCGCGGCCGAGATAGAGGAAGTCGCTCGCGTCGCTCACCTGCCGTGCGAGCGCCTCCATGCGGCCGTCCAGCTCGAGCGTCTTCTCCACCAGCCGCGGAATCTCGACCAGCTCGTGGATGCGCTTCTTCACGTCCTCCGAGGTGAGGGCGCCGCGCTGGCGGCCGAGCCACAGGCCGAGCAGATACGAGGCGACGATCATGGTGGCGAACGCCTTCGTGGAGGCCACACCGATCTCCGGGCCCGCGTGCATCTGCAAGACGCCGGTCGCTTCCCGGGCCAGCGCCGAGCCGACCACGTTGGTGATGGCGAGGATCGGGCAGCCCTTGAGCCGCGCCGCCTTGACGGCGCCGATCGTGTCAGCCGTCTCGCCCGACTGCGAGACGGCGACGACGAGCGTCTCGGGGCCGACGATGGCGTCCCGATAACGGAACTCGGAGGCCAGATCGACCTCGGCCGGAATGCCGGCCAGGCGCTCGATCATGGTGCGGGCCAGCAGCGCCGCGTGCCAGGCGGTGCCGCACGCCACGAGCACCACGCGCTGGATCGCGCGCACCGTCGACGGATCCAGGTTGATCTCCGGCAGCACGACGTTGCCCGTCTCGGGCGCGACCCGGCCGCGGAAGGTGTCGGCGATCGCCCGCGGCTGCTCGTAGATCTCCTTGAGCATGAAGTGCCGGTAGCCACCCTTTTCGGCCATGATCGGATCCCACAGGATCTTGGTCGGCTCGCGCTGCACGGGATCGCCGTCCAGGGTCGAGAGCTCCACGCCGTGCGCCGTCACCACCGCCACGTCGTTGTCCTCCAGGATCACGACGTCTCGCGTGTGGGAGAGGATGGCCGGGATGTCGGAGGCGACGAACATCTCCCCGCGGCCCAGGCCGACCACCACGCTGCCGGCGCCCTGCTTGGCGGCGATGAGGCGATCGGGCGCGGCCCTGGAGACGACGCCAACGGCGTAGGAGCCGGTCACTTCACGGAGCGCCGCCTTCACCGCCTGATCGAGGCGCCGGGTGCCGCGGAGATGGTGCTCGATGAGGTGCGCGAGCACCTCGGTGTCCGTCTCGGACTTGAAGGTGTGGCCGTCGGAGGCCAGCCGATCCTTGATCTCCAGATAGTTCTCGAGAATGCCGTTGTGCACGACCACGAGCCCGCCACTGCAGTCGGTGTGCGGATGCGCGTTGTCCTCGGACGGCCGGCCGTGCGTGGCCCAGCGCGTGTGACCGATGCCGATGCTGCCGTTCACCGGGCGCTCGCGCAGCACGGTCTCGAGGGCCTTGATGCGTCCCACCGCGCGCCGGACGTTCAAGGCGCCGTCGTCGAGAACGGCCACGCCCGCCGAGTCGTAGCCGCGATACTCGAGTCGCTTGAGGCCCTCGACGATGATGCCGACCGCGCTCTTGGTGCCGACGTAGCCGACGATTCCACACATGGGCTGTTATTCCTCGGGCTTGGCCTCGCGCTTGACCTTCCGGCGCGCCGCCCAGCCCTCCTTGGCGATTTGGTGTGCGCGTCCCACGGCGAGGGCGCCGGCCGGGACGTCCTTGGTGATGGTCGAGCCGGCAGCGATATAAGCGCCGTCGCCGACGACGACCGGTGCGATCAGTGTAGTGTTTGACCCTACAAACACCCCGTTACCGATGGTCGTCGGGTACTTGGCGACGCCGTCATAGTTGCAGGTGATCGTGCCGGCGCCGATGTTGACGTGGTCGCCGACCGTCGCGTCGCCGATGTAGCTCAGGTGCGGCGCCTTGCTGCCACGACCGACTCTCGACTTCTTGACCTCGACGAAGTTGCCGATCTTCGCCTTGGGGCCGATGTGCGCCTTCGGCCGGAGGTGGCAGAACGGCCCCAGCTCGGCGCCGTCCTCCACGACGGACTCGGTCAAGACCGAGTACGGCTTCACGATGACCGCGTCGCCGAGCCGGCACGCCCGGATGTGCGAGCCGAGGCCGATGACGCAATCGCTACCGATCTCGGACGCGACGTCGATGACGACATTGGGGTAGATGACCGTGTCGGCGCCGATGGTGACGGTCTCGTCGATATACGTGGTTGCCGGATCCAGGATCGTGACCCCGGCCAGCATGTGGCGGTCGACGATCCGGCGGCGCTGGATGGCGGCGACCGCCGCGAGCTGGCGGCGGTCGTTGATGCCGTGCGCCTCGTCGGGATCGTCGACGGTGATGGCCTCCACCCGCCCGCCCGCCCGGTTGAGGAGCCCGATGACGTCGGTGAGGTAGTACTCCCCCTGATCGTTGTCGGGCTTGACCTGCTCGAGCGCCCGCCACAAACGGCGACCGTCGAAGCAGTAGACGCTCGTGTTGATCTCGGCCACCCGCTTCTCGTCGTCCGTGGCGTCGCGGTCCTCGACAATGCGCTTCACCCGGCCGCCCTGGCGGAGAACCCGGCCGTAACCCTGCGGCCGATCCACGACGGCGGTCAGGATGGTGGCGGCGGCACCGGTGGCCGTGTGATGGCCGACCAGCCGCTCGAGCGTCTCGGCCGACAGCAGCGGCATGTCGCCCGGCAGGACGAGGATCGGTCCGGCGGCGGATTGGCACTCGACGCGCGCCTGGAGCACGGCGTGGCCGGTGCCGAGGCGTTCCCGCTGCTCGACGATCGCCACGCCGTCGCCCACGATGGGGCCGATGCTCTCGGCGTCGGGGCCGATCACGAGGACGATCCGATCGGCGAGCGTGCGGGCCAGGCGCAGGGGATACGTGATCAGGGGCCGGCCGCAGAGCTCATGGAGGACCTTTGGCTGGCGCGAGCGCATGCGCTTGCCCTCGCCGGCCGCGAGAATGACGGTCGTCAATCCTTGCATGCGGTGCCTTTCATCCTAGCATTCGGGTGCGAGCACCATGCCACATCCAAAACGTCGATGTGACGCGGACTTTGCCACGCCGGTGTGTAGCCCACACCGCAGGAGTTGCTAGGTCGCATCACGCAACTGAGACAGCAGTCGCTCCATCCGCCGCGGAAGCGGAGAAGCGAATTGCAGCCGGCTTTCGGTAACGGGATGCACGAACGCGAGCTCCGCGGCGTGCAGCGCCAGTCCCTCCGGATCAACCGGTCGCGGGACCCGGCCCGCCCTGCCGGAGTAGAGCGGGTCGCCCGCCACGGGGTGACCGAGCGACGCCATATGGACCCGAATCTGATGGGTTCGACCAGTCTCGAGCCTCACGTCGAGGTCGGTGAAATGCGAGAAGCGTTCCACAACCCGGTAGCGGGTCACCGCGCGCTTGCCGCGGGCGACCACGGCCATCCGCGTCCGGTCACGCGGATGCCGCCCGATCGGAGCCTCGACCACCCCGTCGCTGGCCTTCACCCTTCCGTGAACGACGGCGCGGTAGCGACGGGTGACGGTCCGGGCGGCCAGTTGAGCCGTGAGCGAGTCGTAGGCGCGGCCGGTCTTGGCCATGACGAGCAATCCCGACGTGTCCTTGTCGAGCCGGTGCACGATCCCCGGTCGGCGAGGGCCGCCCACGCCCGCGGTGCCCGGGGCATGGGCAAGGACCGCGGCCGCCAGGGTGCCCGTCGGGTGACCGGCACCCGGGTGGACGACCATCCCGGCCGGCTTGTCGATGACGAGGACCTCGTCGTCCTCGTACACGACGGCGAGGGCGATCGGCTCGGGGGTGAGGGTCTCGGGTGGCGGGGCGGGGATCTCCAGCGAGACGCGCTCGCCGCCCCCGAGACGGCGCGACGACTTCGGCACGCCGCCGTCGACGCGCACGTGGCCGGCATCGATCAGCGCTTGCAGCCGCGCCCGTGACAGCTCCGGCACCTGTGCGGCGAGCCAGCGATCCAGCCGCGCGCCGGCGTCAGCGACTGGAACGCTGAGCGTTCGCGTCTCGCCGACATGGGCACGGGGGGCCCCGAAATGGCCCCCCATACCCCCCGGGCGTTCGGAGCGCCCGGGCGAAGCCGTGGCGCTCCTCTTTCGGCGGCGCATTGCTAGTCCGCGGCTGCGGGCGCCCGGTCGTTCAGGAGACGAAGGGCGAGGAGAACCACGCCGACGCTGATCGCCGAGTCGGCGACGTTGAAGGCCGGCCAGTGCCAGCCGCGCCAGTGGACGTCGACGAAGTCGACCACGGCGCCGAAGCGACCGCGGTCGATGAGGTTGCCGACGGCACCGCCGAAGATGAGGCCGATCGCGAGTCGCCCCGGCCATCCGCCCGTCGGCAATACGCGAAGCGCGACACGGGCGAGCACCACCAGGGCGATGAGCGAGAGCGCGGCGACCGTCCAGCGCCACGCCGGCGGCACGCTGCCGAGCAGGCCGAACGCCAGCCCGGGATTCATCACGAGCGTCAGCGAAAGCCACTGGTCGAAGACCACGATCGGGACGCCGGGCGCCAGCCGCTCGAGCGCGATGGCCTTCGTCACCTGGTCGAGGAGGACCACCAGGGCCGCCAGCAGCAGGACCGCGGTCATCGCAGCGCGGAAACGACGCGAACACAGCGCGCGCACAGGGTCGGATGGGCCGCATCGCGGCCGACCTCCTCGGTGCGCGTCCAGCACCGCTCGCACTTCTCCCCGGCCGCACGGTCGACGCCGATGACGAGCCCGGGGATGTCCTGGCTCTCGTAGACCACGCTCGCGCGCCCGCCACCGGTCGTGAGGTCCACGCCGGACACGATGAAGAGCGTGCTCAGCAGGTCGCGCTTGCGCGCGAGCAGCTCCGGCACGTCCTCCGGCGCCGACAGGATGCGCACGCGCGCTTCGAGCGCGCTGCCGATGAGCTTCTGCGCCCGCGCCGTCTCCAGCGCCTTGGCGACCTCCCGACGGACCTCCAGCAGGCGGTCCCAGTGCTGCTTGAGCACGTCATCGAGCCATTCACGCGGCGCCTCGGGGAAGCGCTCGAGGTGGACGGATTCGGCGCGCGCCCCGGGCGCGTAGCGCCACGCTTCATCGGCGGTGAAGCTCAGGATCGGCGCCATCAGGCGCGCGAGGGTCGAGAAGACGTCCAGGCACACCGTCTGGGCGGCACGACGACGCGGATCGTCGGCGGCCGACGTGTAGAGCCGGTCCTTGATGATGTCGAGATACTGCGCCGACAGGTCCACGGCGCAGAAGTTGTGCACGGCGTGGAAGACCGTGTGGAACTGGTACTCCTCGTAGGCGCGGGTCACCCGCGCGACGAGCCGCGCGAGGCGATCGAGGATCCAGCGGTCGACCTCGTCGAGCCGCGCGTACGACTGACGATCGCGCGTGGGGTCGAAGTCGCCGAGGTTGCCGAGCAGGAACCGGTAGGTGTTGCGGATCCGCCGGTAGGCGTCGGCCAGCCGGTCCATGATCTCGGCCGAGAGCCGGATGTCCTCGGTGTAATCCTCCGAGGCGGCCCAGAGGCGCAGGATCTCCGCGCCGTACTTCGGCAACAGCTCCTCCGGCGTCACCGTGTTGCCGACGGACTTGGACATCTTGCGGCCCTCGCCGTCGACCACGAAGCCGCACGTCAGGACGGCCTTGTACGGCGGCGCGTTCCGCGTGCCCATCGCCTCCAGCAGCGAGGAGTGGAACCATCCGCGATGCTGGTCGCTGCCCTCCAGGTACAGCTCCGCCGGCCAGCGCAGCTCCGGGCGCGTCTCGAGGACGGCGGCGTGGCTGCACCCCGAGTCGAACCAGACGTCGAGAATGTCCGTCTCCTTGCGGAAGGCCTCGCCGCCGCACTTCGGACAGCGGGTCCCCGGCGGCAGCAGCTCGCGTGCGGGACGCGCGTGCCACTCGTCGGCGCCATGGCCGTCGCGGAAGATCCTGGCCACGTGCTCGACGAGCGCCTCGCTCACCAGCACCGCCTCGCAGCGCTCGCAGTAGAACGCGATGATGGGCACGCCCCACACGCGCTGACGCGAGATCGTCCAGTCGGGCCGGTGCGCGACCATGTTGAAGATGCGCTCCTCGCCCCAGGCCGGAATCCAGCGGACGTCGCGCCGGATCGCCTCCAGCGCGCGGGCCCGGAGACCGTCCTTGTCGAGGGCGATGAACCATTGCTCGGTCGCCCGGAACAGCGTCGGGTTCTTGCAGCGCCAGCAGTGAGGATAGGTGTGCGTGAGCGACTGCTCGGCGACCAGCGCGCCGACCCGCCGGAGATGCTCGACGATGCGCGGATTCGCGTCCCACACCGTCTGCCCCCCGAAGTGCGCGACCTCGGCCACGAAGCGCCCGTCGTCGTCGACGGGATTGTAGATACGCAGCCCGAGGGCCTTGCCGAGATCGTAGTCCTCTTCACCGTGACCGGGCGCGATGTGGACGAGGCCGGTGCCCGCGGTCATCTCGACGAACGCGGCGGAGGCGACCTTGCCGGTGCGATCGATCCACGGGTGGCGGTACTCGAGTCCTTGGAGCCGCCGGCCCGGCATCGCGGCCAGCCGCCGCGGCGAGCCGAGGCGCGCCGCCGCCACGAACGCGTCGACGAGCTTGGCCGCGACCACGAGGGTCTCGCCGTGCACCTCGAGGGCGAGGTATTCCTCGTCGGGATGGACGGCGATGGCCAGGTTCGCCGGCAGCGTCCACGGCGTCGTGGTCCAGATGACGAGTGCCGGCTTCGGCGCCGCGGGCGCGTCGGGCAGCGGGGCGACGAGCGGGAAGCGGACGTAGACGGACGGCGTCCGCTGCTCCTCGTACTCGACCTCCGCCTGCGCGAGCGCCGTCTTGCAGTACATGCACCAGTGCACGGGCTTGAGGCCCTTGTAGACGAGGCCGCGGCCGACGAAGCGACCGAACTCGCGCGCGATCACCGCCTGGTAGGCGGGCGCCATCGTGATGTACGGGTTCTCCCAGTCCCCGAACACGCCGAGTCGCTTGAACTCCTCGCGCTGCACCTGCACGTACTTGGTGGCGTAGGCGCGACACTTGCCGATCTTCTCGAGCGGGTCCATCGCGCGGCGCACGTCCGTCGGCGCCGTGTCGAGCCCGAGCTCCTTGTCGACCTGATGCTCGATCGGCAGGCCGTGGCAATCCCAGCCGGGCACGTACGGCGCATTGAAGCCGAGCATCGAGCGCGACTTCACGACGACGTCCTTCAGGACCTTGTTGAGCACGTGCCCCATGTGGATGTTGCCGTTGGCGTACGGCGGACCATCGTGCAGGATCCACAGCGGACGGTCGGCGGCGACCTGGCGCAGACGCTTGTAGATGCCGATCTGATCCCACCAGGCCAGCATCCGCGGCTCGGCCTGGGCGAGGTTGGCCTTCATCGGGAAGTCGGTTTTCGGCAGATTCAGCGTGGCTTTGTAGTCCATCAGCGAGTCGGACTATCGTAGCACGCGGGTGGAGCTACTTCGGGGAGAGCGTGACCACTCCCTTGGCGGCGTCGATGTTCACCGAGAAGTTGTCGAGGAAGTCTCGGCCGAGCAGGCCGTCGCCCGCACCCTCCACTCCGTGCGCGGCCACGGTGAGCCGTCCGACGGTGGCGCCGGCGACATCGAGCGAGCTGATCGTGACGAACTGCATCTCCTGCGAGCCGCCCACGCCACTGACGACGGCAGTCCCGGCCGGCCGCGCCAGCGAGACGCCGGCCGCGACGAGGACGCGCGGGTTGATCATCGTCCGGTCGGCGCCGGTATCGAGCATCAGCTGCGCGGGCGTGCTGCCGTTGACCATGGCATTGACCATGATTCGCTGCCCCGGCGCGTAGGTGATGGTCGCGCCGCCCTTCACCGAGGCCGCCGCGGCCGGGGCGCCGGCGGCGCCGGGCGCCACCTTGCCGTTGTTGCTCATGCCGAGCGGGACCGCGCGGGTGCGGTATTGCTGCGGCACGCTCTCGAGGCCCTCGACGTAGTGATTGATGCCCTTGTCGTCGGTGTACTTGACGATCTCGGCGGCGGCAGGCGTGGCGAGCAGCGATAGCGTCAGAGCCAGAGCAGCTCCTCGCATCATCGGGTCGATCATACCGCACAGCGCGCCAGCCGATATACGACCATTTCGGGGCCGCCGGAAACCTCGTTGCGCGCCAGCCGGACGGAATACACGGGCGTCATCAAATCCCGGCGTGTCGAGAGTCGCGGAAACCACGAAGGGAAGATGACGACGTACTCCGGACACTGCTGCGAGATGTACGTGATGATGCCGTGTTCCCCATCGCGGCGATACGGCAGGATGTCCGGGGTGACCAGCCCCATCAGGTCGAGGACGGGCCGCCGCGAGAAGAACGCGATGGCACCGATGTCGTTCACGGCCAGCGTCGCGGACGGCGCCGCGTGCGCATCGAGCCAGCGCCCGAGATGCACCTGCATGGCGTTGATGTTCTGGACGCCCCACGCGTATCGCTCGGCCGCCGGCGCCAGCGCCACGATCGACACGACGAGCACGAGGGCCAGCACGAGCGGCTTCGGGCGGAAGACCTTGCTCGTCGTCGCGGCGAGCACCACGATCGCGACGGGCAGCAGCTGCGTCGAGTACCGACCCTCCTGGAAGGCGGGGCCCCGGTACGGCGCCAGGAGCGCCATCGCCACCGGATGCGCGAGCAGCGCCAGCGCGACCACGCCGAGCGCGCGCCCGCAGCGGCGCCAGGCCAGGAACGCCGCCGGCAACGCCAGCGGCAACAGCGGATGCGTCGCGACGAGCCAGCGCAGCCACTCGACGGCGAAGTCGCGCGGGCGCGTGACCCAGGTCAGGATCGCCGGCTCGCGCAGGCCGCCGAGCCAGCCCAGCAGGCCGCCCTCGACCTTGGCGACCGCGGTGGCGGGAAGCGGCCGACCCACCGTCGCGTACGAGAACGCGATGAACGGCGCGAGCGCCACGACCGTCACGCCGACGAAGAGCAGCGCGCGCCGTGCCGTCAATGGCCGGGCGAGCGCCAGCAGCGGCGTCAGCACGATGGCCTCCGGCCGGGCGAGCGCCGCCAGGGCGCCGGCGACGGCCGTGATCCACGTCGCGTCCCGCGCGAGCGCCAGCAGCGCGACCGCCACCAGCAAGGCGGCGAACGTCACCTCCATGCCCGACAGCACGCCCCATGCGAACGCCCCCGTCCACAACAGCCCCACCGCGGCGACCAGGGCCACCGACGGGGCCGCACCGTAGGCGATCGCGGCGCGGCGGACGACGAGCGCGGCGCCGATACCGCTCGCCACGCCGACGGTCTTCGCCATGACCAGCGACGCGCCGGCTACGAGCGCGCCGGCGCCGAGCAGGAGCGTCCACAGCGGCGCCGTCGAGCCCGACATCGGCTGACCGGGGTTGTAGGCGAAGCCGGCGCCCGTCGCCAGGTTGCGCGCGAAGTGAAGGTGGATCCAGGAGTCGTCGAGGGGAAACCCGGCGGCACCGGCCACGACGCGTTCGCGCACGAGCAGCCAGGCCAGCGGCACCGCGGCCGCCAGCGTCACGAGCAGGTCGTCGCGGCGGCTAGCGATCACGCACGAGCGTATAGCCCGCATAATCGATCGGACGGCGACCGACGGGCAGCACGTAGAGGAACCGACCGTGCGGCAGCTCCATCTCGACCAGCCCTGCCGGACGCGCCACCGACGGCGACCAGTGATCGACGAACCACACGAGACGCCGGGTTCGCGCCGGCAAACGCACGTCACTGTCGGGACGCGGCGTCATCTCCGAGGCGAGCTGAGGCGCATAGTAGCCGGGCGGCAGGTCGCCGACGCGCAGCTCGAAGATCGAGTACTCCGGAAGATAGAACATGGCGTGCCGGAGCCATGGATAGGAGCGGCCGTTGCCCAGCTCGGTAACGACGACCGTGTCCTCCGCGGGATAGAGCCCGCGGATCCCGTTCACGAACGTCCGCACGACCTCTTCGTGCTGCCGCAGCGCCGCCGCCGTGCGGCTGAAGATCCAGTCGAACGCCTCGTTCTCGGCCGCCCGGCGCCAGGCGGGCTTCGCGGCGTCGAAATCGCGGGTGAGCGGGCGGGCGTTGACGAAGAATGCCCCGTTCACGAGCACGACCGCGACCACGACGGCGCCGGTGGCGGCGATTCGGGCCCACGGGGACCGGGCGGGCGCGGCCGCGGCCGCCAGCGCGGCAACGACGACGTGCGACAGGACCACGACCAGCGCGGGCAAGAAGGTCAGGACGTAGCCGGCCTGCCCGAAGTGGACGAGCGCGTAGACCAGGACCGCCGGCGCGATCCACGTCACGGCCAGCCACTCGCGCCGGCCCCAGCCGTGACGACGGACGTACCACGGCAGTAGCAGAACGGCCAGCGCCAGCGGGCCCAGCCCCACCAGCACCGACTCGAGGAGGTAACGTGACATCCGCAGCGTCGTCTCGAGGGGGCTCAGCGCCACCGTCGTCGGCCACACCATCGAGTCGGCGAGCTGACGCGACGCGGTGAGGTACCGCTCGACGCCGCCCGTGAGGCGGATCATCGGAACGAGCCACGCGACCACGACCACGCTCAGCACGGCGAGCCCGATCGGAAGCGTGCGGCGTCGCCGCGCGCCGATGCAGACGGCGACCACCCAAAGCGGGAACAGCAGCACCAGCATCGACTGGCGCATCCCGCCGGCGAGACCGAGACAGGCGGCGGCCAGCCAGGCGTCGCTCTCGTCACCGTCCAGTGCGCGGAACGCGAAGAAGGCCACCAGGGAGGCGAACAGCGCCTCACCTGCGTAGGTGAGGCCGACCGAGCCGTAGAACCAGAACAGAGGACTGACGGCGAGCAGCGTGGCCGCCGCGAGCGCGGTCGCGCGGTCGTAGGCCGCGCGCGCCAGGGCGTAGACCACGAACGTCGTCAGTCCGCTGAAGACGACAGCCAGCGCGACGTACGCCGCCGTCGGATCACCGAGCCAGCCGTTGACGAGGCGGCCGAGGCCCACGTAGAGGATGTAGCCGGGCGGGTGCGGCTGGTGCTTCACCACGTCGTACTCGCGCAGCGCGAGCGCGAACTGCACCGCGTCCCAGTTGTACAGCATGCGCGCCCGATACGGCAGCCGCGACAGGACCGTCAGCACGGCCAGCGCCGCCGCAACGAGGAGGTCGAGCCGATCGAGGCGGCGCATGGCGAACGTGGAGTATACCCGCGCCGGCCATCAGCCGCTGCGGGATCACGCCTTGCCGAGGAGGACCAGCCGAGGAACTGCGGTGTGCTTCGCTGAGCGCGGAGCCGGGAGGAGGGAACGACCGACGACTGTCGTCTAGGCCTTCTTCTCCTCTTCCTTCCGCGCGGGGCTGGTCGTGTCCTCGGCCTTCGCCTCCTGCACGCCCTTCTTGAACTCCTTGACGCTCGACCCCAGCGACCGCGCCAGCTCGGGCAGCCGATTCGCCCCGAACAGCACCAGGACGATCACGAGGATGATCAGCAGCTCTTGATATCCCAGACCAAACATGACCCGCTCCTTTCGCGTCAGCCTAACCTTAGCAGGTTTTTTGGCATGGGGGGCCTCGACATGGCCCCGCACACCCCCGACGCTCGGCACGTCCCGGCGAAGCCGTGGCGCGCCTCGATAGCGCTAGGCGCCGCGCAACACTCTGCGTTCGCCGACCCGTGTCGTCACGCGGCGCGCGTCGAAGAACTCCAGCAGCGGAATCGCGTACTTCCGCGATATTCCGAGCAGGTCCTTGATGTCGCCGGGGCCGATCTCCTTGCGCTCGCGCAGCAGGGCCACGAGCTTGTCCTGGATGGCCTCGAGCGCCTCGGCGTGGAAGAAGAGCGACTCCTTCACGCGGACGAGCCGGCGCGATTCGAGCAGCAGCTGGAAGAGGTCGTGCTCCTCGTCCCCGCGCACGCCGGCGCGGCCGAGCGCCTCCGCCGGGCTCGGCGGCGAGGCCTCCGCCTCGCGAAACTCGCGCTCCACGCGATCCACCGCCGCCTGCTGCTCCGCGCTCAACCGCACCTCGTGCGAGCCGAGCCGGACCTTGTCGCGATC
This sequence comes from Candidatus Methylomirabilota bacterium, assembly GCA_036556545.1. Classification (GTDB taxonomy): domain Bacteria; phylum Methylomirabilota; class Methylomirabilia; order Rokubacteriales; family CSP1-6; genus AR12. The sequence continues at coordinate 13,576 of DATBJF010000129.1, read as the reverse complement.
GACGCGGACAGCGCCTTCGGCATCGAGCGCCGCCAGGACGTGGGCGAATACCCGCTCGTCGGCGGCGCCGGCGCGCCCGCGCAGCTCCTCGCGCGACATGCCAGGACGCAGCGGCTGGGCCCGATGGAAGCGCTCGAGCGCACCGACCATGAGACCGCGCAGGCGCCCGACCGCATCGACGTGCAGGAACCAGTCACGGTCGACGGCGACGACGCGGCCGGCGGCCAGCAGCGCGTCCAGCAGCGCGCGGCCCTGGATGGGTCCGAACGGAATGCGCGCGGCGAGGGCGGCCAGGCGGACGCCCGCCACCCCCGCATGCCTCACGTGCTCTTCCACCACCTGCTCCGGGCTGCCGGTCTCCAGCGTGCGCAAGTGCGCGACCCGCGCCGGCGCCTTCAACCGCATCCGCGCCGGATCGACGTCGAGGAGCGTGCCGCCGCCGATGGTGACGATGGGCGAATACGAGCGCACGACGAACCGGTCACCCGGCAGCGCGACCAGCGGCGCCTCCAGCCGGAAGCGCGCGAACGCCCGACCGCCCGGCGCCAGCTCCGCCGTCTCGAACAGGAGCACGCGGGCCATGATCTCGCTCGTCCCCGCGTGAAACCTGACGCGATCGCGCGTCTTCAGCGGGCGCGCGGCGTCGGCGAGCAGCTCGATCGTCCCGTCCACCAGCGTGGCGGCGAGCAGCGTGCCGGCGTGGCCGATCACGTCGCCGCGCTCCACGGCGGAGCGCTCGAGGCCCTGGAGATTCACGGCGGTGCGCTGCCCGGCGCGCGCGCGCTCCACGGCCTGGCCGTGCGTCTGCACGCCGCGGACCTTGGCCACCAGCCCGCGCGGAAACACCTCGACGCGATCTTCCACGGCAAGGGTGCCGGCCGCGAGCGTGCCCGTCACCACGGTACCGAAGCCCTTGATGGTGAAGACGCGGTCGATGGGCAGTCGCGCCAGCTGCTCCGTCCCGCGCTGGGGGACGCGCGCCGCCAGCGCGCGCAGCGTGGCGCGGAGGTCCTCGAGCCCCGAACCCGTCCTGGCCGACACCGGAACGATCGGCGCGCCCTCGAGAAACGTCCCGCGCACGAGGCCCGCCACGTCGTCGCGCACGAGCTCGAGCCAGTCGGCCTCCACGGTATCGATCTTGGTGAGGACCACGAGCCCGGTGCGAACGCGGAGGAGCGAGCAGATCGCCAGGTGCTCGCGCGTCTGTGGCATGACGCCTTCGTCGGCGGCCACGACGAGCATCGCCAGGTCGATCCCGCCCACGCCCGCCAGCATGTTCTTGACGAACCGTTCGTGGCCGGGAACGTCGACGATCTCGATGGTGAGGCCGTCGGGCTCTTCGAGGAAGGCAAAGCCCAGATCGATGGTGATGCCGCGCGCCTTCTCTTCCGGCAGGCGGTCGGTGTCCGTTCCCGTCAATGCCTTCACGAGCGACGTCTTGCCGTGATCGATATGACCCGCGGTGCCGACAACCACGTGCCGGCCGGCCGTCATGGCCGGGCGGCGGCGACGACCGCGTGCGCGAGAGTGCCCACCTGCCCTGGCAGCACGGTGCGGCAGTCGAGGAACAGCCGGTCGTCCACGAGCCGGCCGACCACGGCCGGCTCGCCGACACGAAGGGCGGCGTCGAGCGCCCGCGCGGCGGCGTCCGTGGCGCCCAGGGCGAGCCCCGCCGTCGGCAGCTCCACCGTGGGCAAGGCGCCGCCGCCAACCTGCGAGCGGCCCTCCGTGACCCGCGCGTCGAGGCGCGCCGTGGCCTCGGCGCCGAGCCCGCGCAGTACCCGACGCGCGCGGGCCTGGATGCTGGCCAGCGGCTCGGTGAGGAGCCGCAGCGTGGGCACGGTCTCGCGCGCCACGCCGGCGTCGTACGCGTTGAGCGTGGCCTCGAGGGCGGCGATGGTGAACTTGTCGATGCGAAGCGCGCGGTTCCAGGGATTCTTCTTCAGGCGCGCCACGATCGCGCCCTTGCCGACGACGATGCCGGCCTGCGGCCCGCCCAGCAGCTTGTCCCCCGAGAACGACACGAGGTCGACGCCGGAGGCGACGACCTCCGGCACCGTCGGCTCGTACGGAAACCCCCAGGGACGCAGATCGAGGAGCGAGCCGGAGCCGAGGTCTTCCATGACGGGGATGCCGCGCTCGCGCCCGAGCTCGGTGAGCTGCCGGCTGCTGACCTCGGCCGTGAACCCGATCACGCGATAGTTGGACGTGTGCACCTTCAGGAGGAGCGCCGTGTTCGGGCCGATCGCCTCGGCGTAGTCGCGCAGGTGCGTGCGGTTGGTCGCGCCGACCTCGCGAAGGATCGCGCCGCTGCGCAGCATGATGTCGGGGATCCGGAACTCGCCGCCGATCTCGATGAGCTCACCCCGCGAGACGATGACCTCCTTTCCGTGTGCCAGCGTCTCGAGCGCCAGCAGGACGGCCGCGGCGTTGTTGTTGACCACCAGGGCGTCCTGGGCGCCGGTGAGGCGCCCCAGCAGGGACTCCACGTGGCTGTAGCGCGAGCCGCGCTCCTTGCTGGCAAGGTCCATTTCCAGGTTCGAGTAGGCCGCGGCCACCGCGGCCACCCGATCACGCGCCAGGTCGCTGAGGACGGCACGGCCGAGGTTGGTGTGCAGCACGACGCCGGTGGCGTTGATCACCGGCCGCAGCGAGAAGAGTCCGGCCTGCTGCATCGCCGCCCGCACGCGGCCGGCGAGCGCCTCGACGTCCGCGGCCGGCGGTCCCTGCTCCACCACGCGGCGGCGCTCGCCCGCCAGCGTCTCGCGGACGGTCGCCGTCAGACGTGCGCGGGCGACACCGGCCAGCGTCGGCTCGGCGGCCAGGCGCCGCACGAGCTGATCCACGGAAGGCAGGCGGCGGAGAGTAGCGGCGTCGTCAGCGCTCATCGAGGGCCGCCTCGACCTTGGCGCGGACCCGGGCGATGACTTCCTGCGCCTCGGCGCGCCAGGCCTGCGCCGTCCACTTGCTGTCGGCCGGCTGGCCGCGACGGACCGCGTCCTCGGTGAGCCCGCCCCAGAGCTCGTCGAGATCCTCGGCGGTGAGGCCCTGGCCGCGTAGCGCGCGGGTCCAGTCGGCGGCCAGCGCGTCGATCAGACGGTCGCGCTCGGCCGCGAGACGCCGCGCTTTCCGGATCAGGTCGGCGAGCCGTGAGGCCACCGCTACTCCTTGACCAGATCGCGGACGGCGTCGATGAGGTTGGCCTCGAAGCGTCCGGTCGACGCGCAGGCATAGACGGGCGTCGGCGCCAGCCTGCCGGAGCTGCCCTTGCGGTGCGCCTGCGTTCGCATGCTGGAGTTCACCTGCACACGCGTGGCCGGCCCGTCGGCCTCGGCGAAGACGGTGAACGCCACCAGCGCCTCGCCTTCCAGCCGGTTCTCCCCGATGCGGCCACAGTCCGCGTAGACGCCGATCGGCGTCACCACGTCGTCGGACGCGATCACGCCCGAGTCGCGGGCGATCGCCCGCAGCGGGAGGTTCTGTTTGGCGATCGCGCGCACGAGCGCCGTCCACGTGCGATCGTAGGCCGCCGCGACCTCCGCCCGATAGGGCGGCGGAGCCAGCGGCGAAATGTGAGGGCGCGCGCAACCGGCCATCGAAAGCAATCCCACCACCACCAGGCTACCGCGGGTGGTGATCGATCCCACGGTACGCCTTGATGAAACGCTCGACGCGTGCGGCATCGAACTGGTCGAGCGTCTCGAGCCGCGTCCACGCGGTGAGGGCGATCCGGCTCTTCATGGTCGGGTACGGCGCCAGGATCACGAACCGGTCGTACCGGCGCACGATCGAGGCCAGCTGCTCGACCAGCTCGGGGCACTCGCAGTTGTACTGCACCATCACGCCCCCGTCCTCGAGGTTGTGCACCTGCAGCTCGTTCACGATCGGCTTGGTGTGGATGCCCCACGGGGCGATGTACGGCAGGTGTGGACCGGAGGTCGGGGGCGTCGAGTTGTACGCCTCGTGCGGCTCGTGCTCCGTCGGCACGTGGCGATTCCCCTGACTGGGAAGCTTCTGACCCGGCAGATCGGCCTGGGCGCGATAGGCGAAATAGCCGACGACCATGGCGATGACGACGGCGCCCGCGACGGCGGCGCCCGTCGTCCAGCGCCGTCGCGCGCGGCGTCCTCGACGCTGCGCCTGATCGTGTTTCGCCATCTCGTCTCGCGCTCTCCCTATGGCGGAAGCGTGTGGGAGTCGAACCCACCTCCAGCTTGTCTAGAGCCGGACACCGGATTTGAAGTCCGGGAGGCCCACCGGGTTCCTAGACGCTTCCGAAGCCTTCCGAGTGTACCATCCGGCCTCGTGGAGGCTGGGGGCGGGATGTCACCGTGGCGTCTCGGCGGGCTCTCCCCGGCCGACGTCGCGCGGCGAGTGTACGCCCGGCTCTGGCAGCACGACGTCTTCGATCGCGCGGCAAGCCTCTCGTACTACTTCCTGTTCGCCCTGTTCCCCACCCTGCTGTTCCTGACCGCCCTCCTCGGCCTGCTGCCGATCCCGAAGCTGATGGATCGCCTGCTCGACTACGTCTCCCGGATGCTGCCGGGCGATGCGGCGTCCCTCGTCACGCGCACCCTGGCCGAGGTCGTCAAGGGCGCCCGCGGCTCGCTCGTGTCCATCGGCGTGCTGGCGGCGCTCTGGGGTGCGGCCAGTGGCATGGTCTCGATCCGCACGGCCCTCAACGTCGCGTACGACGCGCGCGATCGGCGCCCGTGGTGGCGTCAGCGGCTCGACGCCGTTGCCCTCACCCTGTGGTTCTCGCTGTTTACCCTGCTCGCCCTGGTCCTCCTCGTGTTCGGCGAGCGCGTCGGCGATGCCGTGGCGGGCGCGCTCGGCGTCGGGCCCGTCTTCACGCGGACCTGGAGCATCGCCCGGTGGCCGCTGATCTTGTTGCTGGCCCTGCTCGGCATCACCCTCGTCTACCACTTCGCGCCGGCTGTGCGGCAACGGTGGCACTGGGTCACGCCCGGGAGCGCATTCGCGCTGATCGGCTGGGTGCTCGCATCCTACGGACTACGGCTCTACGTCGGGTACTTCGGCAACTACAACGCGACGTACGGCTCGATCGGAGGCGTGATTTTACTGATGCTCTGGCTGTATCTGTCGAGTCTCACGCTGCTGGTCGGGGCCGAAATCGATGCCCTCGTTCGGGTGGTGGCCGATCAGCGCGAGCGCCCGCCCGGCGACGCGCGCTGAGTCGGCGACGAAGTCGCTTCGGCGACTCCGCCCGCCGGCCAGTGGCGGAAAGATGTCCACGACCGCCCCGTCGTGAAGAAGCGCACCGGTGCCGACGTTCGCTCCGTTCAACAACAGGACACACTCGAGAGTCGCCGGGATGCCGAGACGGCGTGTGAGGTCGGCGATCGCGGCCCCGTCGGAGAGCTCGACGACGGCGCGGCCTGACTTGCTGCCGGGGGGAAGGTACCGAGCGAGGGTGGCGAAGAGCCGGACTTCGACGGTCACCTGAATCCGCCCTGTCCGTCGGGCTCGACGGAAGGACGGGTGGCGACACGCAGCCGGTCGCCGGGACGGATACGAGCCTGCCGCTCGAGGCTGTTCCAGCGCAGCACGTCGCGGACGGAGACTCCGTACTGCTTGGCGATCGAGCTGACGGTGTCCCGGGGGCGAACGACATGATGGACGTCATCTCGGGCCGCGACACGCGACACCTTGGCGCTGGCGGCCGCGAGCATCGGCGCGGGGGTCCGTCGACGCGGCGCCAGGGCCGTCATCACCGCGTCCGTCGCGCCGACGGGGACACGCAGCTCCCATGGCCGGCCCGGGGGCGTGACGCCACGGACGAGCACGCGATTCAGTGAGTGGAGCGAGCTGAACGATACGGACATCGAGGCGGCGAGGCGCCGGAGATCGGTGCCCGGCGGCACTTTGACGACCTCCACGGCCGCCGGCTCCATCTCGTCGAACTCGAACCCGTAGCGATCGGGGTCTCGAGCGATCACGGTCGCGGCGTGGATTTGCGGGACGAAATCCTTGGTCTCGCGCTTGAGGTACTTGGATTCCGCGAGAGTCCAGAAGTCGGAGGAGCCCGTCTTCCGGATGGCGCGGATCACCTTCATCTCGCCCGCGTTGTACGCGGCGTGCGCCAGCGCCCATGACCCGAACTGATTATAAAGATCGCGGAGATAGGAGGCTGCGGCTACGGTCGATTTCTCCGGGTCGTACCGCTCGTCCACCCAGCGATCCACGCGTAGGCCGTACCGCCGGGCCGTCGGGGCCATGAACTGCCACATCCCCTTGGCGCCGGCTCGGGATACGGCGTCGGGCTTGAAGCCGCTCTCGATCATGGCCGTGTAGGCCAGGTCTTCCGGTAAACCGCGCGAGCGCAAGATCTCCCGGATCATGCTGAGGTACTGCCCCGACCGGTTGACCCAGACCGTGACGATCTCGCGGCGCGTGCCAGTGAAGAGGTCGACGAAGCGCTGAACCTGCGGGTTGACGACGATCGGATATTCGGGGACCTCCACGGCGACGGTGGCCGGCGGCGGAATCATGGGACGGTAGGGAACGCGACTGCCGGCGGCGAACGCCTCGGCCCAGGCGTCCGGAAGGTCCGCGTCGAGCGCGCTCTCCAGCAGCACCTCGGGCTTGGAACCGAAGTCGGAAACGCTCGGTTCTGCCACCAGACCGGACTGCAGGTCATCGCCGCTGACCGCGGTCGACACGGGCTCTTTATCGCCCTCGGCGAGGAAAAGCGGTTCGGTGGCGCCGCGCGAGAACGCGCTCAGCACCAAAAGAAGCGAGAAACCCAGGCTCGCGGCGCGCAAATGGGCTCGAATCGCCATAGAAGGGGAAAGCTTGGTCATTTTTACCATGCTTCACAGGGCGGGTCAAATGTTCGGCCCGGCGAATTGATGCGTGGCCACGGTGGGTCGAGTAATGTGACGCCTGAGGGGGTCTCGGCGCGCGGATCTGACAGCCAACCAACTTACCTGGAGGACTTCCGTGAAGAAACTGTGTGCTCTGGTCGTAGCGATCGTGTTCGTCGGGGGCACCGTCGGAAGCGTGGTCGCGCAGACGGGAACGACCACCACCGACAAGAAGCCGGCGGCGGGGGGGAAGGATGCATCGGCGAAGAAGGCAACGACGAAGACGGCGACCGGGACGGTGAAGTCCGCGGCCCCGGACAGCATCGTCGTGGCCGGCAAGGACAAAGGCAAGGACGCCGAGTGGACGTTCGCCATCGACGACAAGACGAAGGTGAAGAAGTCCGGCAAGGACGCGGCGGCCAAGGACATCGCCTCCGGCGACCGCGTCACCGTGCGTTACATGGACCACGACGGCAAGGCGACGGCGATGAACGTGAACGTCTCCGCCCCGAAGAAAGCGGCGGCGAAGCCGGTGGAGAAGAAGTAGGCCGTCGTCGGCCGGGACGCCGGCTCAAGGACGGGGGCCGGCGTCCTGTGTCCGTTCCTCGACGACCCCAGAGAACCAGACGTTGCGGTCCGTCAGCTCCAGTGCGGCCGGCTGAGACTCCCCGACGGCGAGCTCGCGGACCCACAGCAGCCGAGAGCGGTAACCCGTCGGCCGCGGCGTCGGGAGATAGAGGTCCCGGCCCCGTCGGTCATGCCGCTCCGGCTTGTCCGTTCGAGAGTGGACGGTACGATCCCACGCCGCGAGGATGAGCCACCGTCCCTGCGGCAAGCGTCCGAGGTCGAAACGGCCGCTCGCATCGACCACCGCGTTGCGAACGAGCTCCGGCGCTCCGGCATCCCATAGCTCGCGCTCGTAGGCTTCCCGCGCCCGTTGCATCAGCAGGGCGGCCTTGCGATAGGCATCAGCGGAATCCCGTGCGCCCTCCCGCAGCTGCTCGAGCCGCCGGAGCAGCGCCTCCGAGCGCGGCACGGCGACGACCCTGGCACCGGCGAGCGGCGTGTCGGGGGCGTCGGGCTTCGGACGCTCGGCGAAGGCGCGACCGGTCACGGCCACTGCTGCGCCGGCGCGGTCGGCCGCCGTATAGCCCCCCAGATCGACGTCGATGGCGGCCGGCGCGGGACCGGCGACCAGCCCGAGGGCCAGCGCGGCGGCCGCCGCGCGCCTCAGGGCGCGGCCGCCGGAGGGCGGGTCCGCCAGCGGTCGTGCGACCATAGCCATTGTTCCGGCGCCTCCCGGATCGCTTCCTCGATCTCCGCCGTGCAGCGCGCCGTCAGTTCGACGACGGCCGCTTCGAAATCATTCGCCACCGGCGGGGCGAGGGCGGGGCGGATCACCACGGTGTGACCGGTGCCGCCGCCGCGGCGCGCGAAGATGGGAAGCACGGGCGCCCCCGTCCTCATGGCCAGGAGCGCGATCGAGCGTGACGTCGACGCGGGGTGGCCGAAGAACTTTACGAACACGCCCTCGCGGCGCGCCGTGTTCTGGTCCAGCAGGATGCCGACCATCCGTCCCCGTCGGAGCGCCTCCAGCACCGGCCGCAGGGCGCCGCGCTTGCCGATCACGTCCACACCGGTCCGGCGCCGGAGCCGGTCGGCGACGGCGTCGAGCCACGGCGCGTCGAGGGGACGGACGACGATCGAAAGGCCGTACTCGGTCAGGCGGTGGGCCGCGCAGAGGATCTCCCAGTTGCCCAGATGCGCGGTGAGCATGAGCGCGCGTCCGTGCGTGCGCATGGCCGCGTGCAGATGCTCGACGCCCTCCAGGCGGATCCGAGCCAGCGTCTCCTCGATGGGCGCCGTCAAGAGCCGGGGCAGCTCCACCAGCGTCATTCCGAGATGCTGCGAGGCGCGCCGCGCCAGACGCCGACGTTCGGCGGGGGGGAGCTCCGGATAGGCGCGACCGAGATTGGCCAGGGCGATGCGGCGGCGACGCGGCAGGGCGGCGTAGGCGAGATCGCCGAGCCGGCGGCCGAGCCAGAGCGCCATGGGCAGTGGAACGCGGCCCGCGGCCGCCGTGAGGCCCCCGACGGCTAGGCCGAGCGCCGTCGTCGCTCTTTGTACAGCTCGACCGCGATGGGAATCAGTGACAGCACGATCACGATGGCCACCACGACGTGAATGTGGTCGCCGATGTTCGGAATCGTCTGTCCCAACAGGTAGCCTGCCCACGTCATGCTCGTGACCCATCCCACGCCGCCGGCCACATTGTAGATAAGGAAGCGCCGGTACTCCATCTGCCCGACGCCGGCCACGACCGGGGCAAAGGTGCGGATGATCGGCACGAAGCGGGCGATGACGATGGTCTTGGCGCCGTGGCGCTCATAGAACTGTCGGGTCCGCTCCACGTGCGAGGGTCGGAAGAGCAGCGATTGCTCGCGCGTGAAGATCCGCGGCCCCATCCGATAGCCGATGGCATACCCCACGGTGTCGCCAACGATGGCGGCCACGATGAGGAGCGCGTTGAGCCACCAGATGTCGAGGGCGCCGGTGGCCGCCACCAGGCCGGCGGTAATCAGCAGGGAGTCCCCGGGGAGGAAGAATCCGATGAGGAGACCGGTTTCCGTGAAGACGATGGCCACCAGCACGACGTACCCGCCCCAGCGGATGAGATCGTCGAGCGAGTAGGCGCCGCGGGCGACGTCGTAGAGGAACGCCCACGCCGCACGGCCGGCCTCGCCGAGGAATTCCAACGCGGCGCTACTTACCCCGCGCGACCGCTCCCACGGCGCGGTGGGCGACCGACGGCTCGCCGCCGCGGATCCGCATGCCGTAGAACGAGCGCCAGACGAACACGGTCGACAGCACGAAGAAGACGACGCTCAGCGTGCGCGACAGGGTGGGGCCGCTGGCCGCCGACAGGCTGACGGCGAGCTCGACGGCGAGCAGGCCGAACAGCGTGGTGAACTTGATGACCGGGTTCATGGCCACCGACGACGTGTCCTTGAACGGATCGCCGACGGTGTCACCGACCACGGTCGCCGCGTGCAGCGGGCTGCCCTTCTCCTTCAGCTCCGTCTCGACGATCTTCTTCGCGTTGTCCCAGGCGCCGCCCGCGTTCGCCATGAACACGGCCTGATAGAGACCGAAGAGCGCGATCGAGATGAGATAGCCGATGAAGAAGTACGGCTCGAAGAAGGCGAAGGCCAGCGTCGAGAAGAAGACGGTGAGGAAGATGTTGAACATCCCCTTCTGCGCGTACTGGGTGCAGATCTCGACGACTTTCTTGCTGTCCTCGACCGAGGCCTTGGTGGCGCCCTCGAGCCGGATGTTGGCCTTGATGAACTCCACCGCCCGGTAAGCGCCCGTCGACACCGCCTGGGTGGCGGCGCCGGTGAACCAATAGATGACGGCACCGCCGGTGATCAGGCCGAGGAGGAACGGCGGGTGCAGCAGCGAGAGCTTGTCGAGGTTCTGGGTGAGGCCGTGGGTCAGCACCACGATGATCGAGAAGATCATCGTGGTGGCGCCGACGACGGCCGTTCCGATCAGCACGGGCTTGGCGGTCGCCTTGAACGTGTTGCCGGCGCCGTCGTTCTCTTCGAGCAGATCCTTGGCGATGTCGAACTTCGTCTCGAATCCATGCTCCCGCCGGATCTGCTCCTTGACGTTCGGGATCTGCTCGATGACCGACAGCTCGAACACCGACTGCGCGTTGTCGGTGACCGGACCGTACGAGTCGACGGCGATGGTGACGGGTCCCATGCCGAGAAAGCCGAAGGCCACCAGGCCGAACGCGAACACCGCCGGCGCCACCATCAGCGCGCCGAGCCCGAGCGTGCTCATCCCGAAAGCGATGCCCATGAGCACGACGATGGCGATCCCGAGCCAATAGGCGCTGAAGTTGCCGGCGACGAATCCGGACAGGACGTTCAGCGAGGCGCCCCCTTCACGCGATGAGGTCACGACTTCACGCACGTGGCTCGACTCCGTCGAGGTGAAGATCTTCACCAGCTCCGGAATGATGGCGCCGGCCAGCGTGCCGCACGTGATGACGGTCGACAGCTTCCACCAGAGGGTGGTGTCGCCGCCGAGGCTCGGGATGAGCACGTACGACGCCGCGTACGTCATGACGACGGAGACGATGGACGTGAGCCAGACGAGGGTCGTGAGCGGCGCCTCGAAGTTCATCCGGGTGGCCGTCCCGTAGCGGGAGCGGGCCATCGCCCCGTTGATGAGGTACGACGCGCCGCTGGCGATGACCATCAGCACGCGCATCATGAAGATCCACACGAGCAGCTGGACCTGGACGCCCGGGTCCTTCACCGCCAGCAGGATGAACGAGATGAGCGCGACGCCGGTGACGCCGTACGTCTCGAAGCCGTCGGCGCTGGGCCCGACGGAATCGCCCGCGTTGTCGCCGGTGCAGTCGGCGATGACACCGGGGTTGCGCGCGTCGTCCTCCTTGATGTTGAAGACGATCTTCATGAGATCCGACCCGATGTCGGCGATCTTCGTGAAGATCCCGCCGGCGATGCGCAAGGCGGCCGCGCCCAGCGACTCGCCGATGGCGAAACCGATGAAGCACGGGCCGGCGTACTCACCCGGAATGAAGAGCAGGATGCACAGCATCAGGAACAGCTCGACGCTGATGAGGAGCATGCCGATCGACATCCCCGCCTTGAGCGGGATGTCGTACACGGGATAGGCGAGCCCGCGCAGGCTGGCAAAGGCCGTGCGGGAGTTCGCGAAGGTGTTGATGCGGATGCCGAACCAGGCGACGCCGTAGCTCCCCGCGATGCCGATCAGGCTGAAGAGCAGGATGATGAAGACGCGCATCGCCTCGAAGTGCAGCAGGAATCCGAAGTAGAGCACGATGATGATGCCGATGAAGATTTCGAGGAGGAGAATGAACTTGCCCTGCGTGATCAGGTACGTCTTGCAGGTCTCGTAGATCAGCTCCGAGATCTCCCGCATCGACGCGTGCACCGGAAGGTTCTTCAGCTGACTGTAAATGACGAGCCCGAACACGAGGCCGAGCACGCACACGCCGAGTCCGAGCATCAACAGCGCTCGACCGCTGACGCCGGCCACCTGTACCTGGCCCAGGTCGGGAATCCTGAGATTCGCCTCGCCGCCGGCTGGATGCGGCGCCTGGCCGAACGCCGCGGGTACCGCCACGAGCACGGCCACACCGAGGACGAGGAGGACGGCGAAGAGCTTCCGGTTCATGATCGTGGGTCTCCTGAGGTCGGTGGAAAATCCGTGACCAAAATCGACGCAACTGTACGTGACACGGCGCAGGGTGTCAACGCGAAAGTGCTTGAGTTGACACGCTTTGTCGGCCACCGGTACCATTCCGGGCGATGACGACGGCGCGCGGCGTGACGTGCCCGACATGCCGTGCGAAGACGGCGTGGGATGCTCCCTGACCTGCCGCCTCATCGATCTCGGCGTTTGGCTCGACGAGCGCTATCGCCGTCGGCGACCCAGGAGGACGAGCGCGATGTTCCGTAAGACTTCCGGCTCGATCCTCTGTCCGACGTGCGGGCGGCTGACGAACGCCGACGCCGAGGTGTGCCTGGTCTGCGGCCGTCGCAATCCCGGCATGTGGGGGTTTGCGGGCCCGCTCGGTCGGCTGTTCCGCCGGCGCAGCTTCACCGACGTGGTGACCATCATCTGCATCGCCCTCTACGTCGCCAGCCTCGTCCTCGACCCGCGCGCGGCCCTGTCGCCGCGCGGTATCTTCGACGCGTTCTCGCCGGGCGTCGAGGCGCTCTTCAATCTGGGCGCGGCCGGGTCCTTTCCCTGGAATCGAGGCCGCTGGTGGACGGTGGTGACCGCGATCTACCTGCACGGCGGGCTGCTCCACATCATCTTCAACATCTTGTGGATCCGCCAGCTCGGTCCGGCTGTCGAAGAGATCTACGGCCCCGCCCGGCTGGTGGCCATCTTCACCGTCGCCGGCGCGGTGGGGTTCGTCGCGTCGAACGTCATCGGACATCCGTTCACGATCGGCGCCTCCGGCTCGATCTTCGGCCTTCTCGGCGCCATCGTCGCCTACGGCCAGAAGCGCGGCGGCACGTTCGGCACGATGATCCTGCGACAGTACGGCCAGTGGGCGCTCATCCTGTTCATCTTCGGCTTCTTCATGCCGGGCGTGAACAACGTCGCACACGCCGGCGGCTTCGTCGGCGGCTTTCTGATGGGCTTCGCGCTCTCGTTCGCCGAGCGCCGGGCGGAACGCGGCGTCGACTACTTGCTGGCGGCGGGCTGCATCGCAGTCACGGTGCTGGGCTTCGCCCTCAACCTCTGGACGACACTGGTCGGCTGAACGCACGAGCGCCCGGATCTCTCGATCCGGGCGCTCGCTGAATTACCCCGGCAGCGACCTACTCTCCCACGCAGTTGCCCACGCAGTACCATCGGCCCAGGAGGGCTTAACTTCCGTGTTCGGGATGGGAACGGGTGTGGCCCCTCCGGCATCGCCACCGGGAATCGAATCGAAGCGGCGAGTCGCCTCGCCGCCACCAAACACGGAGATCCTCGAGTGCAGCCAGACGCGTCGCCACGAATCGAATGTATGAGTCCAACGTGGTCAAGCCGCACGGGCGATTAGTACCGGTCAGCTGAACGCCTCACGGCGCTTACACCTCCGGCCTATCAACCTGGTCATCTACCAGGGCCCTTCAGGGGGCTTGCGCCCCGGGACGTCTCATCTTCAGGCGGGTTTCGCGCTTAGATGC
>DATBJF010000128.1:0-2311 GCA_036556545.1 Candidatus Methylomirabilota bacterium | reverse complement strand
GTGGTCGGCTCGTCGGCGATGATGAGATCCGGCCGCGGCAGCAGGGCCATCGCGATCATCAGGCGCTGGCGCTGGCCGCCCGAGAACTCGTGCGGCAGGCGCCTCAGCGCGCGGGCCGGCTCGGGGATCTGCACCGCCCGCAGGGTCTCGAGCACCGCCTCGCGATCGGCACGATACCGCTCCCGTGGATACCGGGCCAGGATCGAGCCGGGGGCGCCGCCGTTCACCGCTCGCGGCGACTTCCACTTCATCAGGTCCATGATCTGCGTCTCGACCGAGAAGACGGGGCTGAACGACGTGAACGGATCTTGCGGGATGAAGGTCATGGCGCGACCGCGCACACGGTCGTTCACGGCGCGCGGGTCTTCGCGCAGCAGGTCGGTCCCCTTGAAGCGCACCTCGCCCGCCCGGATGCGAGCGGCGCCGTCCGGCAGGATGCCGAGGATCGCGCGCGCCAGCGTCGTCTTGCCGCAGCCGCTCTCGCCGACGAGCCCGACCACCTCGCCGGTGCCGACGTCCAGGTTGATGCCGTCGAGCACGTGCGCGGGGCCGCGATCGGTGGCGAACTCCACGCGCAGCCCGCGGACGGCGAGCAGCTCAGCCATCGCTCACCGTGCGGCGCCGGCGCAGCCGCGGATCGAGGACGTCGCGCAGGCCGTCGCCGAGCAGGTTGAAGCCCATGACGGTGAGGAAGATGGCGAGGCCGGGCGCCGCCGCGTACCACCACGCGTCGGGCAGGAACTCGCGCGACTCGGCGATCGTCCGGCCCCACTCCGGTGTCGGGGGCGGCGGCCCGAGACCGAGGAAGCCGAGCGCGGCCGCCGTCAGGATGGTGAACCCCATGCCGATGGAGGCGCGGACGATGATCGGCGAGGCGATGTTGGGCAGGACGTGCAGCACGGTGAGCCGCCACGGCGAAGCGCCGAGCGCCGCCGTGCTCTCCACGAAGATCTCCTTCTGCAGCGCGCGCGTCTCCGCGTAGACGACGCGGGCGAACCACGGCCAGTAGGTGACCGAGAGGGCCAGGATGACGTTCGGGAGCGACGGCCCCAGCGTCTGCGCGATGGCGATGGCCAGCACCACCTGCGGAACGGCCAGGAAGATGTCGGAGACGCGCATGAGGGCGTCGCTCAGCCAGCCGTGGTAGTAGCCGGCGACGAGGCCGATCGGCACGCCGATCGCAAGCGAGGCGCCGACGGCGATGATGCCGATGAGGATCGTGATCCGCGCGCCGAAGAGCAGACGGCTGTAGACGTCGGAGCCCATGCGATCGGTGCCGAGCCAGTGCGCGGCGCTCGGCGCCCGTAGCCGCTCCGACGGGTGCAGCTCGAACACGTCGTCCGGATGCGTGGCCAGCACCGGCGCCAGCACCGCGCACACGACCAGCAGTGCGATGAGGACGAGGCCGATCAGCGCCGAGCGGTCACGCGCGAGCCGCCCCAGCACGAACCAGAGGGCGCTCATGTCGTGCGTTCGCGGGGATCGACGAGCGTGTGGGCGATGTCGACGAGGAGGTTGACGACGATGAAGATGGCGCCGGCCCAGACGGTGAAGCCCATGACCGCGTTGTAGTCCGACTGCAATATCGAGTTCACGGCGTAGGTGCCGATGCCCGGCCAGTCGAAGACGGCCTCCGTCACCACCGCGCCGGCGAGCAGGATGCCGAACAGCAGGCCGATCTGGGTCACCGTCGACGTGAGCGCCGAGCGCAGGATGTACTTCCAGACGATCAGCAGGCGCGGCAGCCCCATGGCGCGCTCGTAGAGGACGAAGTTCGACTGCATGACGTCCAGCACGCCGGCGCGCGTGAACCGGACGAGCGTCGCCAGCGCGGGAAACGCGAGCGTCGCCGCCGGCAGCGCCAGATGCTGGAGCGCGACGGCGAGCGTGGCCCAGTCGGCGGTGATGACGGCGTCGACGACGTAGAAGCCGGTGACCGTGCGCGGTGGAAAGCCTTGCAGGCGCCCGTTGAGCGGCGTCCACCCGAGCCGCATCGCGAAGAGCAGCTGCAGCATGATGCCCAGCCAGAAGCTCGCGATGGCGAGCCCGGAGACCGTGATCACCCGCAGCGCGTGGTCGAGCACCGAGTTGCGCCAGAGCGCCGAGAGGACGCCGAGCGGGATGCCGACCAGCACGGACACGAGCATGGCCACGACCGTCAGCTCGATGGTGGCGGGCAGGCGGTGCCGCAGATCGTCCACGATCGGCCGCCGCGTGAAGAGGCTGGTGCCCATGTCGCCGCGGACGAGCCGCGTCACGTAGTCGACGAACTGCACCGGCAGCGGCCGGTCGTACCCCAGCTCCTTCCTCA
>DATBJF010000127.1:0-43964 GCA_036556545.1 Candidatus Methylomirabilota bacterium | reverse complement strand
CCCCGGCTACCCTCGCACTTTCGAAGGAAGTGCGTGTGGGTGCCGTGGGTGACGCAGCCGCGCCGGCACTGCCGCTCCCGGCGCCAGGCCCCGCCCGCCGAGCGCGCCACCCGTGAAGGAACGAGGCACCGCGCGCAGAGAACTAGCGAGCGGGAGAGCGCACGGGACGACCGAAGACCGCGCGGAGACCGAAGTAGGCGAAGGCGTCCTTGAGGTTGGAGAAGAGGCGCTTGAGCGGATGCATCGAGGGATCGGTGACGTACTCGAGCGTGAGCGAGACGCGCTCTTCGTTGTCGCCGAGCGGCGTGATCGAATGCCACAGCTTGTCGCCGTTGAAGGCGACGATCGTACCGGGGTCCGTGGCGAGCCGGAGCTCCACCGGCGGGCGCGACGGGTCCTTCTTCCCGAGCTGGCACACGAGCCGGCTCGACGAGCGCTCGATGAGCCCGACCAGCACCGTGTAGCGCGCGCCCCTGTAGTACGAGGTGTCGAAGTGAAAGCCGATGTGGTCGCCGGGCTCGGTGTAGAAGTACAGCGCGCACGAGTGCGGATCCGAGTCGGGGCACGGCTGGAGCGCGCGCCCGGTCAGCGCGGACAGGAGCTCGATGAAGGCCGGCGCACGATAGAGCGCGAGGATGGTGGGCGCCTGCTCGAGCAGCGTGTAGTAGCTGACGCTGCCGCCCTTCTTGTGGCGCGGGATGTAGTTGCGATGGATCTGGGGGCGCACGCGCTCGACCTCGGCCACCATTCGCTCCACGATCGGCGCCGGCAGCCAGCGCTCGAGGTGGATGAACTCGTCCTGCTCCCAGTACGTGCGACGCAGACGCTCGACGTCGAGCGCTCGCACCGCCTCTTCGATGTCACGCGCGATCACGCCTGCGCTCGTCCACGATTCGTTCGTCACGCGATGCCTCCGGGGCCGGTCCGCTCCCGTCGGCATCATACACGCTCGTGCTACACTGAGCCCAGATCGTTCCGCGTTCACAGGAGGCCTCCGTGGGATCCGTTCGAGTCGCCGTCATCGGCGTCGGCAACTGCGCGTCATCGCTGGTCCAGGGCGTTCACTACTACCGCGAGGCTCCCGACGACGCATTCATCCCGGGCCTCATGCACGCGCGCTTCGGCGGCTATCACGTCGGCGACATCGAGTTCTCCGCCGCCTTCGACATCGACGACCGGAAAGTCGGGCGCGATCTCTCCGAGGCGATCTGGCAGGCGCCGAACAACACCGTGAAGTTCGCGGAGGTGCCGCCCCTCGACGTGCCCGTGCAGCGCGGGATGACGCACGACGGCCTCGGCACCTATCTGTCGCAGGTCATCAAGAAAGCGCCGGGTTCCACCGCCGACATCGCCAACATCCTGCGCGAGACCAAGACGGACGTGGTCGTGAACTACCTGCCCGTCGGCAGCGAGATGGCCACCAAGTGGTATGTCGAGCAGATCCTGGAGGCCGGCTGCGCCTTCGTCAACTGCATTCCCGTCTTCATCGCCCGCGAGGCGTACTGGCGCCGGCGGTTCGAGGATCGCGGGCTTCCCGTCGTCGGCGACGACGTGAAGTCGCAGGTGGGCGCCACCATCGTCCATCGCATGCTGACGCGCCTGTTCATGGACCGCGGCGTGCGGCTCGACCGCACGAGCCAGCTGAACTTCGGCGGCAACACCGACTTCTACAACATGCTCGAGCGCGAGCGCCTGACGTCCAAGAAGGCGTCGAAGACCGATGCCGTCCGCTCGCAGCTCGGCCACGAGCTGCCGGCCGAGGCCGTCCACATCGGGCCCAGCGACTACGTGCCGTGGCTCGAGGACCGCAAGTGGGCGCACATCCGGCTCGAAGGCCGCGGCTTCGGCGACCAGCCCATCAACGTCGAGCTGAAGCTCGAGGTGTGGGACTCGCCCAACTCGGCGGGTGTCGTGATCGATGCCATCCGATCCTGCAAGGTGGCCCTCGACCGCGGCGTCAAGGGCGCCCTGCACGCTCCGTCGGCGTACTTGATGAAGTCGCCGCCGGAGCAGTGGCCCGACGAGGTGGCCCGCCAGCGCCTCGAGCGGTTCATCGCCGGCGACGAGTAGTTTGGCGACGTCTCGCACCGGGCGGCTCCTCCGCCGTCTGGTCGGGGTCGCCTGTGCGCGCCCGATCCTGACGCTCGCGATCGCCGCGGTGGTCACCGTCGCCTCCGGCGTCTATGCCCTCACCACCCTCGAGTTCGCCACCTCCACGCGTGCCCTGCTGCCGCAGAACGAGCGCTACATCGAGCGCTACGTCGAGTTCGAGCGCGAGTTCGGCGAGCTCGACGACCTCGCCATCGTCGTGCACGCGCCGTCGCTGCCCGAAGCGCGCGTGTACGCCGGCCGCCTCGTCCGCGAGCTGCGCACCAATCGCGTGCCGCTCGCGCGCGTCGCCTATCGCATCGATCCCAAGCAGTTCGAGGGCCGCGCGCTCCTCTATCTGTCCACCGAGCGGCTGAAGGAGATCCGCGAGCGCATCTACGACTACCAGGAGTTCATGGAGAAGTTCGCCGAGCGGCCCACCCTCGACCAGCTCGTGGACGGGATCGCCACGTCGATCGCGCAGGCGTTCGTGAGCGGGCTCCTGGATCTCGGCCTGTCGTCGGGGCCGGCCGGCGACGGCAAGGGCGCCCTCGATCTCCGCTTCGTGAGCGACGTGGTCGCGCAGATCTCGGCGCGGCTGGACCGGTCGACGCCGTACAAGTCGCCGTGGGGCGGCCTGTTCTCCGTGGGCAGCGAAGAGGATGCCGCCAGCGCGGGGTACTTCCTGTCCGACGACCAGCGTCTGCTGTTCATCCTCGCCGAGCCTCGGAGCGAGCGGGGCTCCTTCACCGGCAACCAGGCCGCCATCGACGGTATCCGCGCCACGGTGGCCGCCCTCGGGTCCGAGTTCCCGGACGTGGAGGTCGGCGTCACCGGCAAGCCGGCGCTCTCGAACGACGAGATGGTGGCGGCGTTCCGCGACAGCGAGCGCGCCGGCGTGCTCGCCTTCGCGCTCACGCTCGTGCTCTTGCTGGTCGGCTTCTGGCGCGTCGGCAAGCCGCTGCTCATGCTGGTCGTGCTCGCCATGAGCCTCTGCTGGTCGCTGGGGGCGGCCACGCTGATCATCGGGCACCTGTCCCTGTTCTCGGTGATGTTCATCTCGATCGTCATCGGCATCGGCATCGACTACGGCATCTACTATTTGTTCCGCTACGAGGAGGAGCTGTTCCTGGGCCGCAACCTGCGCGAGGCGATCGAGATCACCGCCTCGCGGGGCGGCCCCGGCATGCTGCTGGCCGCCATCAGCGCCGCCGCCACCTTCTACGTCCTCATGCTCACCGACTTCCGCGGTCTCCAGGAGCTCGGGTTCATCTCGGGGACGGCGCTGCTGCTCGCGTGGACGGCCATGATGTTCGTGTTCCCGGCCCTGCTCGTCCTCGTCGACCGCCGGCACGCCGACCGCCCGCGCGCCTCGGTGCCGCGGGCCATCCGGCTCGAGCGCATGCACGTCCCCTTCGTGGAGCACATCACCGGCTACCCGCGCGCGATCCTGGCCGGCGCCGCGCTGCTGGCGGCGCTTTCCGTGTGGGCGTTCGGCTGGGTCCAGTTCGACTACAACCTCCTGAACCTCCAGGCCGAGGGCACCGAGTCGGTGACGTGGGAAAAGCGCATCCTGGCGACCTCCGGGCGATCGGGCTTCGCCGCGCTGTCGAGCGCGTCCTCCCTCGAGGAGCTGCGTCGCAAGCAGAACGCCTTCCGCAAGCTCGAGACGGTGTCGGAGATCGACTCCGCGCTGCTGCTCATCCCCGACGACCAGGAGGAGAAGCAGAAGATCATCGCCGATTTCGCGCCGGTGGTGGCACCGGTGCGGATCGCCCGCGGACGGGCGGTCGACATCGACCGCCTCGTCGCCGCGCTGGAGACCCTCCGCCGCCGAATCGACATCGCCGCCGGCGAGGCGCCCCCCGGCGACACGCAGCGCCGGCTGGCCACGCTTCGCGACGACATCACGCAGCTCGTGACCAGGCTGCGCCGCGCGGACCGCACCGGCAGCGAGCCCGCGCTCACCCTGCTCCAGCGTCAGGTCTATCGCGACTTCGTCACGTCCTTCCAGCGCCTGCAGGGCAACCTGGCGCCGCGCGCGGTGGGCCTCGGCGACGTGCCGCCCGAGATCAAGCGCAAGTTCATCAGCGATCGCGGCCAGTTCCTGCTGCAGATCCATCCGGCCGTGGACATCTGGGATCGCGACGGCGCCGAGCGGTTCGTCCGCCAGCTCCGCTCCGTCGACCCCGACATCACCGGCACGCCGGTGATCACGTACGAGGCGATCCGGCTGATGGAGCGCGCCTACAAGCAGGGCACGGTCTACGCCGTCATTCTGGTGACCATCCTGACCGCGCTGACCCTGCGCCGGGTGCGCGAAACGGTGCTGGCGCTGCTGCCGCTCGCACTCGGGATGACGTGGACGGCCGGGCTCATGTACCTCTTCGACGTGAAGCTCAATCTCGGCAACGTGTTCGGCATCCCGCTGATGCTCGGCGCCGCCGCCGAGTTCGGGGTGAACATCGTCATGCGGTTCATGGAGGATCGCGAGCACGGCGGCGGGCCGCTCATCGCCCGCTCCACGATGATGGCCGTCTTCATCAATGGCCTCACCACCGTCGTCGGCTACGGCAGCCTCATGCTCGCCGCCCATCGCGGCATCTACGGTCTCGGCCTCCTCCTCACCCTCGGCACCTCGGCCGCGCTCGTCGCCTCCCTCGTCGTCCTGCCCGTCCTGCTCCGCCTCTTCGGTGGTGCCGCCAGGGCCCGCCCAACGCCCACGTCCCTCCCTCACCCGGTCACGACCGCTACCCCGTCGTAGTCGAGCGCCCCGTTACACGGGTGGCACGGGCAGCGGGCGGGGTGCTGCGCGGGAGACCACGGAAATCGATCACACTTCGGCGCCTGTCTGGGGACAACGCAACCTGGCCGGGTCCGACGCCCTGCCCTGAGGCACGGGTCTCCCGCGCAGCACCCCGCCCGCTGCCCGCGCCACCCTCCACGCGCGGACAAGCCGGCGACGGCGATTAGCGGGCGTGATCTCGACCAGGTTCGAGTAGAAGGCGGGACCGCCGCCCCATGTCGGCGATGCTGGAAATCGCAATCAAGAGGACTCTCGCGCGAATCATCCTCTATGAGTCTCCGAGTTGTTGGCAGCGGCTATGGGTATACCGGATGAACTCCA
Source organism: Candidatus Methylomirabilota bacterium (assembly GCA_036556545.1). Lineage (GTDB taxonomy): Bacteria > Methylomirabilota > Methylomirabilia > Rokubacteriales > CSP1-6 > AR12. The sequence goes on along the minus strand of DATBJF010000127.1, from coordinate 38,749 downwards.
TCGTCTCGTTCACGGCGGGCGGCAGTTCACGCGACCAAGCGAGCGCGCGGTGGATCCGCGTGTGCCAGCGATGATCCAGCGTCTCCAGCGCCCAATCGGCGGCGATCGATTTCGTCACCACAGTCCCGCGATCCATCGTGTAGAGCATGCGACACATCGTGAGGATCGCGTAGCAGCGGTAGCCGAATAGCGAGCGCTCCAGAGGGGCAGGATTGGCGAGCATAGGCATCCACCATTCACGTAGGATGCTGAGCACCGCCTGACGTAGTTCGCCGGGACCGACCGGATCGATCAGCGTCAATGGATCGGGACCCGCCACGGTTACGCCGTGCTCGCGCAGCATGTGACGATGGATGACCCAATAGCCGCTCTCGTGCCGGACGATGTCGAGACTTCCGGTCCCCCGATCGATGTACGGATGCTCGCCTGGCTGCGGATCGTGACCTTGCAGTGCGCGCCGAGGAATGTATGAGCCTTCCAGCTCGCTCCCCCATTTTGGCACTTCGGCGGCAATACGTGCGTGCATCGCCTTGAGAGCCAGAACGTTGTCATCGGAAAGTTCACCGTCGGTAACCACGACGAAATCGATATCACTCCTGTCCGGGTGGAAATCACCGATCGCGAGGGATCCGTCGAGATACAGACCCACAAAGCGCGGGCCGAGAATCGTCCGGACAGCGAACAACAAGTATTCCAGGACGCCATTTATCTCACCGTAATCCGTCGGATGAGCCGGGTCCCCTGGCATGGGGCTTAGGCCCGGACTTTCCGAGCCGCGTGTGGCATTCGCGTGACGAACTCGCCGACCTGGAATCGCCCAGCGCCCACGCCACTTCCCAGCCCGGCCGTGACCGCCACGCCGTCGGAAATCGACCGCCGCCACGCAACGAGCCGGAACTCTCGCGTGGAGGGTGGCGCGGGGAGGCGGGCCCGGGGTGTCGCTGCTGAGACCCGTGCTTTAGGGTTCAGCGTCGGTTCCGGCCAGGAATCGTTGCCACGCCGACAGGCGCAGCGCACTGTCGATTTGCGTGGTCTCAGCGGCGACACCCCGGGCCCGCCGCCCCGCGCCGCCCGTGTATTCAGGCGCGGGTGATCTCGACGAGGTTGGAGTGGAAGGCGGGGCCGCCGCCCATGTCGGCGGTGCGGTCGTCGGTGAGGACGTTGATGCCGCGGCCGCCGGGGTGGAAGCGGTGCCACCAGATGCCTTCGATGACGACGACACCGGGGCGCGTCGCATCGGTGATGCGAGCGGTGAAGCGAGCGGAGCCGCGCGCGCTTTCGACGCGGACAGTCTCGCCGTCGGCGATGCGACGCGCGGCCGCGTCTTCCGCCGCCATCATCACCGTCGGCGCTCCCTGGCGGCGGCGGAGGCGCTCGGACTGGCTGAACGACGAGTTCAGGAAAAAGCGGTTCGGCGGCACGATGCATTGGAGCGGGTAGCGCGCGACGTCGCCGCGCTGCGGGCCCTCGGTGAGCGGCATCCAGGTCGGCAACGCGGGCAGTCCCTGGCGCGCGAGCATTGCCGAGACGAACTCGACCTTGCCGGAGGGTGTCGGCGCACCGTTCGCGAACGGGAGATAGGGTCGCGGCAGGTCGATGCGGACCGACTTTTCGGCGCGCAATCGCTCCCACGTGATGCCGCTGACGGCCGGGCCGCCGTTGGCGAGCGACGCGCGGACGGCGGCCTCGGGACCGCGGGCGTAGTGCGCCTCGGCGGCCGCCAGATCGAGCGCGCGGGCGAGCGCGCTCGAGACGTCCCAGTTGGAGCGCGCCTGCGCCACCGGCGGAATCACCGGCTCGGCGAGCTGGAGATAAAACTGGCCGAACGAGCGATAGACGTCGAGATGCTCCATCGACGTCGTGGCGGGCAACACGATGTCCGCGTAGTGGGCGCTGTCGGTCAGCACCTGCTCGTGCACCACCGTGAAGAGGTCCTCGCGCGCCAGGCCGCGCAGAACGAGCTCCTGGTTCGGACAGACGGCGGCCGGATTGGAGCTGTAGACATAGAGCGCCTTCACCGGCGGCGCCAGCGCGGGATCGGTCAGCGCGCGGCCGAGCTGGATCATGTTGATCACGCGCGTCGGCGCCGACATCAGATCGGGTCGCTCCAAGGCGGCGACATCGAGGTCGAAAGCACCGCCCGAGGACAGGAGCGCACCGCCGTGCGGATCGGCATAGGCGCCGGTCAGGGCGGGCAGGCACGCCAGCGTGCGGCACGTCATGCCGCCGTTGTCATGGCGTGACAGGCCGATCCCGACGCGGATGAACGTACGCGGCGTCGCGCCGTAGCGCCGCGCGAACCGCACGATGGTCTCGGGCCGGAGCCCGACGATGGGCGCCATCTCCTCGGGCGCGTAGTGCTTCACGTGGTCGGCCAGCTCCGGGAAGCCCAGCGTCGCCCGCTCGATGTAGTCGCGATCGAGCAGGCCTTCGGTCACGAGCACGTGCATGACGGCGAGGGCGAGAGCGCCGTCGGTCCCGGGCCGGACCATCAGGTGCTCATCGGCCTGGAGCGCGCTCGCCGTGCGGTAGGGGTCGATCACCACGACGTACGCGCCCCGCTCGCGCGCCTGCTTCACGAGCGTCATCACGTTGATGGTGGAGTACGCGGCGTTGACGCCCCAGAGCACGACCAGCTCGGCGCCCACCATCTGCTCGGAGTCGTTGCCGGTGACCTGCCCGACGGTCGCCCGCCAGCCCGCGTAGGCGGTCGAGACGCAGATCGAGCGGTCCAGGCGGCTTGCGCCGAGCGCGTGGAACAGCGGGTGGCCGGCCCAGTACTGGATCTGGCCCATCGACCCCGCGTACGAGAACGGCAGGATCGCCTCCGCGCCGTGCTCGGCGACGATCGCGCGCCAGCGGGCGGCGATCTCCGCGATGGCGGCGTCCCACGCCATCGGCTCGAACCGCCCCTCGCCTTTCGCGCCGACACGGCGCAGCGGCGTCAGCACGCGCAGCGGCGAGTGCACACGCTCCGCGTACTCACGGACCTTGCCGCAGATCACGCCCTGGGTGAACGGATGGCCCGCGGTGCCGGTGACGCCGGTGATGCGGCCGTCGCTCACGGTGACGTCGAGGCTGCAGCACGACGGACAGTCGTGCGGACACACGGAGTGCATGGAGAGATTCTAGACTATGATGACCGCCGGATGCCCGGCCCGATCGCCGCCTTCGTCCGCCTCAACCCGTTCAAGACGCCCGAGGCCTGGAGGCTGGCGACGCTCTTCGCGGTCGTCTACTTCGCGCAGGGCATGTGGAGCCTGCCGAATCAGACGATGGCCATCGTGCTGAAGGAGCGCGACCGGCTCAGCGCCAGCCAGGTCGCGGACTTCATGCTGATGTCCACGATCCCCTGGCTGATCAAGCCCGTGTACGGTCTCGTCTCCGACTTCGTGCCCCTCTTCGGCCGCCGGCGCAAGAGCTACTTCCTCCTCTCGTCGGGATTGGCGGCCATCGCCGGGCTCACCCTGGCGTCGTTGCCCGACCACGACTACTGGCGCATGGCGGGGCTGTTCACGGCAATGGGTTTCGGTCTCGCCTTCACCGACGTGCTCACCGACGCCCTGATGGTGGAGAACGGCCGCGTGTCGGGGCTCACCGGCGCCTTCCAGTCCGTGCAATGGTTCGCCATCTACGGCGCCAGCATCCTCGTGGGTGTCCTCGGCGGCTATCTCGCCTCGACGCGCAACCTCCACATGGCGTTCCTGCTCGCCGCCTGCTTTCCGCTGATCTCGTTCACGATGGCCACGCTGTTCATCCGCGAGGCGCCCACGCGCGTCGACCGCGCGGCCTTCGGCCAGACGTGGACGGCCATCCTCGGCGCCGCGCGCACGCGCGACGTGTGGCTGGTCGCCGGCTTCATCTTCTTCTTCAATTTCAGCCCGTCGTTCGGGCCGGCCTTCCTCTACTACCAGACGGACGTCCTGAAGTTCGACCAGCAGTTCATCGGGATCCTCGGCTCGCTGAGCGCCGTGGGCTACATGATCGGCGCCCTCATCTACGCGCCGCTCTCGCGGCGGCTACCGCTCGAGAAGATCATCCTGTGGACCATCGGGGTGACCGCAGTCGCGACGTTCAGCTACCTGGCGTACCGCGACCGCGTCTCGGCGATCGTGATCGACACGGGCTTCGGTGTCCTGGCGATGCTCACGGCGCTCGCGTTCCTCGACCTCGCGGCCAAGGCCTGCCCGCCGCACGTGGAGGCGACGTTCTTCGCGCTGCTCATGTCGGTCTACAACCTCGCCATGCAGCTGTCGACGAACGTGGGGGCGCGCCTCTACGACCGCATCGGCTTCACGGGGCTGGTGTTCGTCTCCGCCGCCATGACCGCCTCGGCATACCTGCTCGTGCCGTGGGTGCGGATCGGGGCCATCGAGACCCGCGCCCGGAGAACCGCGCCGGCCCCCACGGCCACCGTGTAGGCGTGGCTCGTCTCTAGCCGCTGACCGCGCGCGAATCGCGGGCGGCGGCGGCGAAGATGCCGCGGGTCATCAGCGCGGGCGCGGCGGCCGCGCGCGCCTCGTAGATCTCGGCACGGGCGGCGTGGGCCGCGTGATCGGCGGGGCTCGCCGCCACCGCCCAGTCCACGAGATGGCTGGCCAGCGCCAGGTCGCCGGCGGCGGCCAGCGCGCGGGCGCGCTCGACGAGCCGCTCGACACCTCCGGCGAGCGCGGCGACCTCGCGGCCGAGCGCCGCCTCGCCCGCGGGCTTGAGATGGGCGGCCACGCCGTCCCACCAGCCGCCGTACAGGCGCCAGATGTTCCGGACCACGAACTCCGGCTCGTCGTACACCGCTTGGAGATACGGGCGCTCGGCCAGTCGCGCCGGTGGCCGGACCTCGGCCAGGATGGCCGCGAGCGGCAGGCCCGCGTTCATGCGGACCAGCGTCTCGCGCACGAGCACCTCGAGCCACTCGGCCGTGTCGCTGAGCGCCATGCGTACGCGCTCGGCGCCGAAGATCGGCGCGCCGTGGCCGGGAATGAGCAGCTCGGCCTCGCGGGAGGCCATGGCCCGCAGCGCCGTCGCCCAGTCGGCCGCGTAGCGCTGCACTTTCTGCGGATTGCCGGCGTTCGGCGCCACCCAGAAGAAGAGATCGCCCGTGAACAGGATCCGTCGCGCCGGCCACCAGATCCACGTGTGGTCGTCCGTCTCGCCGCGCGCATGCGTCAGCTCCAGACCCAGGCCGCCGACCTCGAGACGGTACGTCGTGTCGTAGGTCGTGTCCGGATAGTCGTACTCGGTGGGCCACAGCGGCGGGATGGAGAACTGGCGCGCGTTGATGAGGCCGTTGTAGGGGGCGGTCGCGCGGTAGCGGTCGAAGCGCGCGGCCACGTCACGGTGACCCACGACGCGCGGTCGCGGCCAGCCGCGCGCGGCCGCCTCCGCGAGAAACGGGGGCACCCCGCCGACGTGGTCGACGTGCCCGTGCGTGTAGACGGCCGCGGCCAGCGGCGCCGTCTCCCAGCCGCGCACGGTGGCGAACGTCTTGTCGCGCGCGCGGAAGTTCCCGGTGTCCACGAGCACGAGCCCCGCCTCGGTACGGATGGCCGTGACGTTGGCAAAGGCGTGCGCGAACAGCACGCCGGGCGCGATCTCCTCCGTCACTCCGGTCGCGCGGATCAGGTCAGGCCCCTTCATCTCCCCGCGCCAGAACCGCTCGGCCAGCGTCAGCACGTCGCCCATGTCGCCTCCGCCGCGGTGTCAGTCATCGTCGGCCTCCGGCCGGCTCTCCGACGCCGCGTGCGCCCGCCGCAGCCAGCGCAGCGCCCGCGGCACATCGCCGTCCGTCCGCACGTCGAGCTCGATCCAGCCGCGCGCCGCGAACCGACGATGCGGCCGCACGCCCTCCTCGCCGAGGGCGCGCGCCTGGTCGGCGCGCGTCAGCCGGATCCACAGGTCGCTGTCCTTGGCGCGCAGCGGAAAGCACGCGAACAACCGCGCGCCGGTGAAGTAGCCCCAGCGGCCGAACATCGGCGTGATGCGGACGCCCGGCCACTCGCCGAGCGTGCGGTTCAGCCGCGCGGCCGGACCGGCGCCGCCGCGGGCGAGCGCCCGGCGCGTCTTGCGTCCCTTCCCGACGCCGCGAAATCGCCGGCCGCTCGTCACGTCGTCCGCCGCTCCGCGGTGCGCATGGCGGGCCATTCTGCCATTGACAGCCGCGGAGCGGCCATGCGAAAACGGGCGGGTTTCGAACATCGCCGCCGGGGGAGACACTCACTCGATGACACCGACATCCCGCGTGCACTTCGAGCCGGTCGAGGGCGCCGCCGCGCTCTTCACGCCCGCCTTCACCGAATTCCTGACGGCGCTGCACGACCGTCTCCATTCGCGCGCGACGGCGCTGCGTACCGTGCGCGCGCGCCTGCTGCAGGACGCGCTTCACCACGGCAAGCCCCCCGCCCCGCTCGCGCCCAGCGCCGCCCACGGCGACTGGAAGGTGCCCGACGTTCCGGAGGAGCTGCGCAAGCCCGGGATCGAGATCTCGGGGCCGTGCTCCATCACGTCGATGTTCATCAACGCGCTCAATCCCGGACCGGAGGGCGAGCGCGCCGAGGGCGATCTGGACGACGACGAGGACTCGGGTGGTCACCGGCTCATCGACACCGTCCGCGCCGCCCACAACCGTCTGGCCGCCGTCAATCGGGAGCTGTACGTGAACGACGTCGAGCGCAAGAAGGAATACAAGATCGCGCCCGGCGAGCTGCCGTTCTTCATGCATCGCGAGCGCGGTCTGCATCTGGACGAGCCCGACGTCCGCATCGGCGACACGCCCGTCAACGCCGCCATCCTCGGCACCGCGCTCACGCTGTTCTACGCGGGACGCGCGCAGGCCGACCGCGGGCAGGGCATTTACTTCTATCTGCCGAAGCTGGAGACGGTCGACGAGGCGCGGTTCTACCGCGAGCTGTTCGACGCCGCGCGCACGCTGCTGCCGTTCCTGTCGAAGGCGACGATCCGGGCCGTCATCCTCGTCGAGTCGCTGCCGTGCGTGTACCAGATGGAGGAGATGCTCTACGCGCTCGGCCCTTACGCGGCCGGGCTCAACGCCGCGCGCTGGGATCTCAAGGCCTCGATCTTCGAGTACGTGATGACGGACCCGAAATCGGTCTGGCCCGATCGCTTCGGCGTCGACATCAAGACGACGCCGTTCCTCGCCAACATCTTCCGCCGGCTGGTGGCCATCTGTCTCAAGCACGGCGCCGTCCCGATCGGGGGCATGGCGACCGCGCTGCCGAGCAACGATCCCGAGGTGAACCGCGTGGCCGGCGAGGCCATCCGAAAGGACAAGGAATGGGAAGCCGCCCAGGGATTCCTGCGCGGCTGGGTGGCGCACATCTTCCACATGAAGACGGCCGCCGATCCGTTCCGCACGCTCATCGGCTCGGGCTTCAAGCCCACGCCGGCCATGGCCGATCCGGACAACTATCCCGTCCGCATCGAAGTGCCGGCCGGTCCCGTCACGCTCGAGGGCACGCGGCGCAACGCGCGCATGGTCATCGAGTACGTCGAGGGCTGGCTCAACGGCCGCGGCGCCAAGGGCATCGACAGCCTCGAAGGCAAGCCCGGCGTCCATCCCGCGCTGATGGAAGACCTCGCCACCGGCCGGATGTCGGTCGCCCAGGTCGCCCAGCGCGTCCGCCATCGCGCGCGCACGACGGACGGCCCGGCCGCCACCCACGACTTCCCGACCGTGAAGCGGCTGCTGCAGGAGGAGCTGGACGACATCCTCTCGCGGCGGCCCAAGGACGCGGCCACCCAGGAGCGCTACCGCAAGGCGACGAAGATCGCGCTCCGCTGGATCAAGAACTACACCGATCTCGAGTTCCGCTCGCTCGGCTCCTACACGCGCGCGGATCTGGATCGGATCGCCGCGGAGCCTGACGCGTTCTAGCCCGGCTCACGACCTCCGCTGCCGCTCCACTTCGGCGCGGAGCCGCTCTTCCTGCGCGCGGAGCTCCGGCGTGAACTCCTTGCCGAAGTCGTCGGCCTCGAAGATCGGCCGGATCTCGAGCTCCGCCTCCTCGCCGGGCATGGGATCCGGGCAGCGCTTGACCCATTCGAGCGCCTCCTCCATCGACCTCACTTGCCAGATCCAGAAGCCGGCGACGAGCTCCGTGGTGTGCGCGAAGGGGCCGTCGACCACGGTCTTCTTCCCGCCCGAGAACCGTACGCGCTTGCCCCGGCGGCTCGGGTGCAGGCCCTCGCCGGCCTGCATGACGCCGGCGTTCACCAGCTCCTCGTTGAACTGGCCCATCTCGCGAAGCAGCGTCTCGCCCGGCATCACGCCCGCCTCGGAGCTCTTCGTTGCCTTGACGATCACCATGACTCGCATGGGCACACTCCTGTTCGGAAGTCGGTCGGTCGAGGCCGACGGCGATGGCCTGCCTCGAAGAGATGTCGAACGACGGCGGGCCCGATCGACACGCCGCGTCCGCACAGCGGTGACCGCGTGCTCAGCCCTGCGCGGCGGTCCTCACGGGAAGTTGTAACGGCTGATGTGCAGATGCACGCCGTGGCTGCCGGATGGCTCCACGGTGACCTCGCCGGTCCCGTCGAGCCGCGGGGTGCCGGCCTTGCGCAGGGCGGCCGTGAGACCGAAGAAATCCTCGGCCACCAGCGAGAGCGCCACCATGCCTTCCGTGCCGCCCACCTCGCCCGCGGGCACCACCAGCAGGGCGCCGTTGCCGACGGCGAGCATCGTTCGCGGTCCGCCGTTCATGGCCATCTCCGGGAAGCCGAAGAGCGCCTGGAAGCGGCCGGCCGTCTGCTTCACGTCCTTGGCCCCGATCACGAGACGCTTCAGACGCAGCGGGGAGGCGTGACCCGACGCGGTCTCCGACGCCGGCGGCATCGCGAGCTCCACCAGCACGCCGGCGCACGTGCGAGGATGCAGGAACGCGATCTGGCCCGCCAGCCCCTCGCGCGGCGCCTCGTCGATCAGGTCGGCGTTCTTCGCCCTGAGATCGGCCAGCGAGGCGGCGATGTCCGCCGTCTCGAAGCACAGGTGGTGCAGTCCCTCGCCGTGACGCGCCAGGAATCGCCCCACGCCGGATGACGGCGACAACGGCTCCAGCAGCTCGATCTCGGTGTCGCCGGCGGCCAGCAGCGCCGCCCGCACGCCCTGATCGGCAATCGTGCGCTCCTCGAGAAGCGGCAGCTCCAGCACGTCGCGATAGAACCGGTACGCGTCGGCGATCTGCCTCACCACGACTCCGACGTGATGAATGCGGCGCATCACCAGCAGTCCTCCTCAGCGAACGAATGCCGCGGGCCGTCGCAGACGGGCGTCGCGGATCCGGATGCGGTGGTTGGGCAACAGCGTGGGCGGCAGGCGGTGCGGAGCGAACCAGTCCAGGGCCAGCGTCTCGTCACAGGTGGTGAGCTCGCCGCCGCGGATGCTGCACTCGAAGAGACAGCTCACGTAGTGCCAGACGTGGCCGTCGGGATAGCGGATCACTTGCAGCGATGGATCGGAGTACACGCCGATGAGCCGGCGCGGCGCCACCGTGAGTCCCGTCTCTTCGCGCACCTCGCGAACGACGGCCGCGGCGATGGATTCGCCGATCTCGACGGAGCCGCCGGGGAGGCCCCACTGCCCGCCGTCGGAGCGCTGCTGCAACAGCACGCGGCGCCGGCGGTCGAAGATCACGGCCGAGACGCTCGGCCGGACGCCGAGCGCCCGCTCGTGCTGGCGCTCGAGCGTGATCACGGGCAACACCGTACCGGACGCCACGCCGCTCCGCAAGCCAGGAGCCTCTCGGGTCCCCCGTCTTCCTAGGCGGCGGTGAAGAGGCGCTGGAACTGCTCCCATGGAACCGGCGGCGACGCGGCCACGGCCGCGTTCTCCTCGACGTGGCCGAGCGATTTCATCCCGACCAGCGCGGTGCCGACGCCCGGCGTGGAGCGCACGAACTGCAGCGCGCGCTGCGCGTCGCTGGCCAGGCCCGGAAGGAACTCCGCGACGACGGACGGCAGGTTCTGCGCCAGCCGGCCCTGGTACATCGGCGCCGACGCCATCGTGTAGATGCCGAGCTTTCCCGCCGCGTCCAGAGTCGACACCACCGCGTCGCCGAGGCGCTGGTTGCCGCGCGTGAACGCCTCCGGCATGGCGAGGTTGTAGGGCAGCTGGATCACGCGGAAATGGTGGCCGTCGCCGGCGATCTGCCGGGCCAGCGTCGTCAGCTCCGGCAGCGAAAGGTAGTCGGCATCGGTCGGATCCTGGCGGAAGCCGTTCCAGGTGGCGGTCCCGTAGACGCCGATGCGACCGTCGCCGGCCGCGCCCTCCAGCGCGGTGAACGCGTCCCGCATGCGGCCCATGAAGCTCGCACGATCCAGGTCGCCGAGCTCGCTCTCGGGGTTGTGGACGTAGTAGACGTCGATCGTCTGGACGCCGAGGTTCGCGCGGCTGCGCTCGATCTGATCGGCGAGGTAGCGCGGCGTCATGCAGTGGGCGCCGCCGGCGACGTCGCCCGGCTTCACGATGCCCGTGCGCACGTAGGTCTCGCTGAAATAGCTGCGGGGGTCGGCGGGGACGTCGTTGTCGAACGGGATGAAGCCGCCCTTGGTGGCGATCACGATTTCGTCGCGCGCGAACGCGCCCCGTGCGATGCCGGCCGCGAGCGCCCGGCCGATGGCGCGCTCGCTGCGCTGGTGACGGTAGTTCACGGCGGTGTCGACGACGTTGATCCCGCGCTCGAGCGCGCGGATGACCGCCTTCTCGTAGGCCTGGTCGGTAGCGTCGTCCTCGCGGCCGAGGTAGGTGCCGATGCCGAGGCTCGACACGCGCAGCGCGCCGTGGAACGCGCGGAAGTGATCGGCCGGCAGACGGTTGGCGAACCGCGTGACGTAACGCGCAGTCCCTTCCGGGGTCGCCCGACCGGGCAGCATCGCGGCCATTATGCCGCCCTCAGCCCTCGCGATAGAAGAGAAGGAGAAGTCCGACCGCCGTGAAGCAGGCGCGCCACGTCCACGCCGGCCACGCCCCTGCCTCGGGCAGCCGCAGCTCCAGCCAGCGCCCCCAGCCGGCGAAGACCCCGAAGATGCCGAGCGGCGCGTGCGTGACCTCGGTCAGGAACTCGTCCTTCAGGTTGAACATCGCGTGCGAGTGAGTGAGGAGCAGCCCTCCGCCCACCGCGCACAGCAGCGGGAAGACGTAGGCCCAGGGCCGGGGGCGCAGGCGGCCGGTCCGGACCATCCATTCGAAGACGGCGAAGGCGACGACGAGCACGACGAAGGTCCGGTGCTGCAGCACGTCGGGCAGCGTGAAGCTCTCCCAGAAGCCGGCCGGCCCCAGCGGCCACGCCCGCGGGTCGTTGCGGATGAACAGGAACGTGGCGAGGCCGAGGAAGACCAGCGGCCAGTGGCGCGCGTGGCGGACGCCCAGGCGCTCGAGCATCGCCAGCACACCCATGGTGACCACGAAGAACCCGGCCCAGTGATGGTTGTACTCGGACCACGCCCGCTCGATGGGCTTCCGCTCGATCTGGCGCTCCATCAGCGGGTCGGCCGTGCGGATCAGCTCGTCCACGGGCGGGCTGGTGAGCCGCGGCGCGGCCGGCGCGAACCGCGCGGCGACCTCGCCCACCGTGGCCCGGTCCGTGGTCACGTCGACGGCCGGCGGCAGCGAGGTGAGCGAGGCGGCGGCGAAGAGGATGGTGATGCCGAGGCCGAGCTCGACTTCCACGAAACGGAACAGCCGCGTGTCCGGCTCGCCGGCCGCCCGCTGGACCGCGCGCATGTTCGCGAAGGCGAGGCCGAGCGCGGCCACCAGGAGCGCGAGCTTGCTGAGGATCATCACGCCGTACGCGGTGCCCACCAGCGCGGCCGGCTCGCCGACGTATATCCAGGTCAGCAGCGCGCCGGCCACCACGAGGCCGACCATCGCGCGAAACGCGAGCGTCGAGAAGCGCCGCACGAGCGGGCCGGCGGCGTGCCGCTGCAGATCCGGCCGCGTCGGCAGCAAGCCCGCGTGGCGCCGGCGCCAGGCGGCGTAGAGCGCGAGATGCGCGAGCCCTCCCACCCACACCGCCGCCGCCAGCTGGTGCACGGCGTCGAGCCCGAGCAGCAGCAGCCGATACTCCACGCGGGCGACGGCGTGACTGAGCACGGCCGACGATCCCACCAGCCCCGCCGTGCCGAGCGTCAGCGCCAGCCACGCCGCGCGCCCGGTGGCGCCGGCGGCCATGCGCGAGGCCAGCAGCGCCAGCGCGAGCGCCCATACCACGCGTGCGGTGGCCGTGAGCGCGAAGGTGGTCGTGAAGAACTCGAGGGCGGGCGCGCCGCCGTGCGCGGTGGCCACGGCGCCGAAGCTCACCAGCGCGACCGCCGTCTGCGCCACCGCCACGCCCACCGCCGCCGCGCCGATGGCGGCGAGCGCCAGCGCGGTCGGGCCGTCGGGCTTCACGTGCGGCTCCGCACGGAGGACGAACCGCAGCCAGACGGCGCCGCCGAGAGTGATGCTGCTCAGGACGAGGATCAGGCCGCGGAGGACGACGTCGACGAAGCCGGCCATCGTTCAGGGAGCCAGCCGGAACCCGTAGCTGCCGCTGACGACGTGGCCGTCCGTGGAGAACACCTGCCACTCGACGCGCCACGCGCCCGGCGCCAGCGGCGGTACGCGCGCCACCAGGCTGTCGGCCGGCGCCGCGTCACGCGCGTCGATCAGCGCCGCCGCCACCGCCCCGCGCTCGTCCACGAGCCGCACGCGCGAGAGGCTCTTCTCGATGCGATTGTTGAAGCGGAGCCGGACGTGCAGCGGCGAGGCCGCGACCACGGCATCGGGCGCGGGCGTCGCCGTGAGGAGCAGCGAGTGGGCGAAGGCGGGGGAGGCGGAGGCCAGGACCAGCAGCGTCGCGAGCACCAGGCGCGGCGTCACCGCCAGTCGTCGAGGACGAGATGAGTCGGGTCCTCGTAATCCTCCTGCTTGCCCTTCTGCATGCGCACCATCGTGAAGTCCGTCTGGTAGCCGCACCTCACCAGAGTGCTGTACGCCAGCCAGTAGCGCAAGTACACGGGCAGGATCACGCGCTGCACGCCGAGATCGTGACCGAAGTCCTCGACGGCGGCCACGAACTGCTCCAGATGCTCCACACGCTTGTGGGCGGGATCGACGGCGAGGTACTTCGCGTAGAGGGCGCCCGTGGGCGCCTCGCTCACCCCGGGCGTGTGCACGACCGCGAAGCCGATGAGGTCGCGGCCGCGCTCGAGCAGCAGCGTGTCGCCGAGCGCCAGTCCGTCGACGATCTCGACCTCCTTCGCGAGGTCCATGCCCCGGCAGATCCCGTTGGTGATCTTGTGGAAGCGCGCGAGCGAGGCCTTCTTCTTCGTCTCCTCCAGCGTCGAGAAGCGGCGAATCGTCAGCGGCCCCCTGGCGAGCTTGGTGGCCGGACGCGGCGCCCCGCGGTCGAGCGTCCGGCTCATCACCGCCGTCAGGTACTTCGGCTGATAGCCGAACTTGTGATAGAGCGCCAGGTGCTTGGGGCTCGTCGGGTAGGTCATCACGCCCTGCAGCGTCGTCTTGTTCTCCTCGAAGAACTCCTGCGTGGCGCGGATGAGCTGCTGGCCGATCGTCTGGTTGTGATAGTTGGTGAGGACGGCCACCGGCCCCAGCAGTCCGACCGAGCCCCAGCACACCGCCAGTGCGGCGCCGACGATCTTGGCGTTGTCCTCCTCGGCGACGTAGCAGCCCCACGGCTCCATCAGCCAGCGGTGATGCACGTACTGCGCCCCGCCGAACGCCTGGCGCGGGCGCGTGCCGAGCTGCCGCTCCAGGAAGTCGCCGAAGGTGTGCTCGAGGACGTCCTTCACCCGCGACAGATCGCCCTTGCGCACGCGGCGGACCTGCACCTTCGGCAGGCGGCCCTGCGGGTCCAGTCCCGCGCGATCGACGGTCGCCCTCACGAGGCTCCAGCGAGATCTTCCAGCAGCGTGATGATGCCGGAGTGATCGAGGCCGCCGCGGCCCTTGACGCGCATGGCGCTGAACAGCTCCTGCACCACCGCCGTCGCCGGCAGCGGCACGCCGAGCGCGCGCGCGGATTCCATGATGAGGCCGAGGTCCTTGAAGTGCAGGTCGATCTTGAAGCCGGGGTTGTAGGTGCCCGCGATGTAGTTCGGCTTCTTCTGCTCGAGGCACCGCGAGCCGGCCAGGCCGCCGCCGAGGGCGGTCAGCAGCAGCTCGCGGTCGAGGCCGGCCTTCTTGCCAAGCGTCAGCGCCTCGGCGAGCGCGGTGAGGTTCACGGCCACGATGATCTGGTTGGCGAGCTTGGTGAAGCCCCCCATGCCGAGCGGGCCGAGCAGCGTGATGGTCTTGCCCATGGCCTGGAAGATGGGCAGCACGGCGTCGAAGGTCGCCTTGTCGCCGCCCACCATGATCGACAGCGCCGCGTCGATGGCGCCCTTCTCACCACCCGACACCGGCGCGTCGAGCATCTTGACGCCCCTGGCGGCGAGCGCCTCGCCCACCTTCTTGGAAACGATGGGCGAGATGGTCGACATGTCGACGAAGATCAGTCCGGGCCTGGCGCCTTCGATGATGCCGTCCTTGCCCAGCGCGACCTGCTCGACGTCCGGCGAGTTCGGCAGCATGGTGATCAGCACGTCGCACTGTGCGGCAACGTCCTTCGGCGTGCCGGCCGCGCGCCCCCCCGCCTTCGCGACCTCGTCGACCGGACCACGGCTGCGGCTGTGAATGACGAGAGGGTAGCCGGCCTTGAGGAGGTTCTTGGACATAGGTTTGCCCATGATGCCGAGGCCGATGAAACCGATCGTCTGCGCCATCACTCCCCCCAGATGTCTAAGAACCTTTGGGGGGCCTCGGAATGGCCCCCCAGGATTGCCGCCGCGCGGAAACCCGCGCGGAGAAAGGCCTTGTCCCCCCCGCCGCGCCGCCGACAAGTAACACGACAGGCGCTATAGGGTCAAGGCGCATTCGGCCCACGGACGCCCGCGAGCCACGTTTCCTCCACCCGTATGTGAGCGATCTCGGTGGGCGCGACCGCGAGAGGATCGGCGGATAAAACGAGCAAGTCCGCGCGTTTGCCCGCCTCCAGGCTGCCGCACACGTCGGCGACGCCGGCGGCCCGTGCGCCTCCGAGCGTGTATGCCTCGAGGGCATCGGCGGCCGTCATCGCTTCGTCGGGACCGGCCACCTGCCCGGTCCGGCTCGTGCGCGTGACGGCGGCGGCGATGCCCAGGAGCGGCGCGTTGGAGCCGCACGGAAAGTCGGACGAGAACGCCTGGCGAACCCCGGCGCGGAGCGTGCTGCCGAACGGCCGCTGGAGCAGGCCCGGGTCCGGCTCCGGTCGCCGCGCCTGCGGCAGCCCCATGTCCCAGAGGAACGAGGGCTGGGCGACCACCCAGATCTGCAGCTCGGCCAGCCGCGCGATCAGCTCGCGCGTCAGGAAGATCGCGTGATCGAGCCGAACCCGCTCGCGTCCCTCCGGCATCAGGCGCAGGGCCTCCTCGATCGCCGCCACCGCCGTCTCGATGCCGAGGTTGCCGATCGCGTGACAGACGACGCGACGTCCGGCGCGCCACGCGTGCAGCAGCAGGGCGGCGAGCTCGGTCCGCTCGTAGAACAGGAACCCGCTCGTGCGCGCGACGCCGTCCGCGATGACCCGCATCGCGCACCGATACCCACCGTCGACGAAGATCTTCAGCGCGCCGGGCGCCGCGTCGTCCGGCGGCTCGAACCAGCCGCGCGAGCCGACCATCACCTCGCGGACGTCGATGGCCAGCGCGCCGGCCGCGCGCGCGTCGGCGTAACGCCTGGCCATGGCCGGCGTCACCGCCGCGTCCTGGATGGTGGTGATGCCGAGCGCGGCGTAGCGGCGGCTGGCCGCGGCCGCGACGGGGACGAAGCGCGTCTCGGCGCCGGCGCGCGAGGCGGTCTCCACCGCGCTCATCGCGCGCTCGAAGAGCAGCCCCGTGGGCTCCCCGCTCTTGTCGCGCGCGATCTCGCCGCCCGGCGGATCGAGGCTGGCCCGCGTGATCCCCGCCTCCGCCAGCGCCCGCGAGTTGGCGACGCACTGATGATGCGAGAAGTGCATGGCGATGGCCGGCCGATCGGACACGGCCTCGTCGAGGTCGTGGCGCGTGGGGTGGACGCCGAGCAACGAGTGGTCGTAGCCGACGACGCGGACCCACTCCCCCGCCGGCGTCCTCGCCGCGCCGTCGCGCAGGGCCTGCTGCACCGCGGCCAGCGTGCGGGCGCTCCGGCAGTCCGCCCAGAACGTCTCGTAGGCGCCGATGGAGAAGTGGTTGTGCGGATCGACGAAGCCCGGCACGACGGTGCGGCCGCCGAGATCGACGACCTCGTAGTCGCCCTCGCGCAGCCACAGGATCTCGTCGCTGCCGCCAACCTCGACGATCCGGCCATCCTTGACGGCCAGCGCCTCCGCGCGCGGGAGGGTCGGGTCCAGCGTGTGGACGACCGCGTTGACGAGCAGCCGGATCACGGCCGGTCGGCGAGCCGGCTCAGCGGCCGGCCGAGGAGCACGACGTTTCGCGTGGTGCCGATGCGGGCCCCCAGCCGGCGATAGAAGCGGACGGCGCGCGCGTTGGTGCCGCGCACGCCCCAGCCCAGTCGCGGCAGGCCGCGGCGCACCGCCTCCCGCGCGACGGCGGCCACGAGGGCGGCGCCGATGCCGCGGCTCCGAGCGCGCGGGACGACGTAGAGATCGTGCATCCACAGCTCGCGCGCGGCGATGTCGGTGTTGTACGTCGTGGCGAACGCCGCGTACCCGACCACGCGGCCATCCAGCTCGGCCACCACGGCGCGGAAGGCGCGCCGGGGCCCGAACGCATCACGCCGCACGATGGCCGCCGTGAACGCGCTCGGCACCGTCGCCTCCGTGCGGTTGAGCGCGTTGGCCATCCGCGCGATCACGGCGGCGTCGCCGCGGCGGGCCCGCCGGATCCGTACGCGCGCTAGGCCTTGCTGCCCCAGAGCTCTTTCGACAGCCAGTCGAGCCCGAGGTCCTTCAGCGTCTTCGGCAGCGGCTTGCCGGTCTTGCGGTCGTAGCCGACCTCGCGGTACCACGTGTCGACCATGCTGTCCCACTGCGCGCCGACGGCCTGGCCCTTGGCGGGGCCGTCGTGCGGCGTCGAGCCGTAGCGCTCGGATGGATACTCGAGATCCGGCGTGAGCCCGCAGCGAAGCGCGACCGCGCGATTGATGGCGGCCGTGCGGCGCCCGAACTTCATCGCCTCGTCGAGCGTGTAGTACCAGCCGGTGGCCGCCGACAGCGCGCGGCAGACGTTCTCGAGCCGCGTGCGCGTCGTGAAGATGCAGATGCCGAGCGAGTCCTCGAAGTTGCGGCGCCCGCGGCAGCCCGCCACGAGCCTGGCGACCTCTTCGCCGTTGAACGGATTGATCCGCGCCGGCAACCCGACCTCGGTCTGGTGCACGGGGTTGCCCGTCTCCATGGTGGCCGTCGACGACGTCGTCGTGTCGAGCATCTCCTCCCAGCGCGCGCGGTGATCGTGGCCGCGCGGCGAGGCACCTTTCCCCGTATAGACCGCGGCCGCCTTCGCGGGGCCGCCGAGCTTCTCCGCCGCCCGCTTCACGCCCTCCGCCAGCAGATCCCCGAAACCCTCCCGCTTGTTGATCATCTGCAGGAGTCTATTGGCCCCCTGCGTGTCGCCCCACGGCAGGTCGAAGCCGACCTGCTGCTTCGTGAGCCAGCCCTTCTCGAGGCCCTCCATGACCCAGCCGCACAGCCAGCCGAACTCGTTGACGTCCACGCAGGCGCGGTCGATCTGCGTGTTGAGCCACGCCACGCCTTCCTTGTCGGCGGTGACGCCGATGGTCCAGCCGGCGCCCGACCAGCCTTCGTACTCCGGCTCGTCGACGATCTTGCCCTTGTGGACGCCGTCGCGGATGACCGACATGTGGCAGTGATGCATGCCGCACGAGTTGCACTGATGGCCGCGATGGTCGAAGCCGTGACGCAGCTTCGGCGCCTCCCACTGCGTGAGGTCCCCGCCGGGCACGTTGGTCGTGTAGTTCTTGATCGGCAGCGCGCCGAGCTTCGAGAGGTTCACCACGCCCGGCAGCGTCCCGTACTCGTAGAGCGACCGTGCGGACGGATCCGTCTTGAGATCGTGGGCGATATCGTCCGCGCACTGCACGAGCCCGCGCGGATCGGCCGCACGCAGCGCCTTCGTGCCCTTCACGATGGCGACGGCCTTGAGCTTCTTCTTGCCCATCACGGCGCCCACGCCGTTCTTCGACGCCACGTGACCGTAGTCGCCCTGGATGGCGGCGAACCGCACGAGCTTCTCGCCGGCGGGGCCGATGGAGTACACGGAGAGCTGGTGGCCGCGCATGCCGAGATCCACGCTCAGCGCGTCCTGCGTCTCCCACGTGTCCTTGCCGAGATAGGTCCGCGCGTCGCGGAGCTCGACGCGGTCGTCGTCGATGTAGAGGTAGACCCAGTCCTTCGACTGCCCCTGGATGACGATGGCGTCGTAGCCGCAGTATTTCAGATTGGTGCCGAAGAATCCGTTCGCCTGCGTCGACGTCGGGCCATTGGTCCCGGCGCCGATGGTCACCACGGTGAGGCCGCCGGTGCCCCAGACGGGCAGCCCCGCCAGCGGCCCCGTGGCGAGCACGAGGCGATTGTCCGGGTGGTCCCAGCTCACGTTGCCCTTCCCCTTCCGCGTTTCGCGGTAGAGGATCACGGCGCCGAGGCCGATGCCGCCCAGCATGCTGCGCATCTCGTCCGGGCTCCATGGCTCCGCCCAGCACTTGCGCTTGCCGAGGTCGACGCGCAGCAGCTGACCGGCGAAGCCGCCGGGCACGGTGGGCGCGGGCGCGTTGGAGGACTTCGGCATCTTCCGGGTCTCGGTCGGGGTCATCAGCGTCATACGGCCACCGGGCTGTCACCGGGCGCCTTCGACGGGCGCCCCAGGACGGTTTCGGGAAGCAGCGTGCTCGTCGTCTTCGACGCGATGAACGCCGTCTTGACGTCGAACGGATTCGTCTCGAGGTAATCCTTGAACCGGCCGAGCGGCACGCCCGTCTGCACGAGGCCCTTCAGCATGCCGACATCGTTGGTCGTCCAGATGTCGTTCGAGCGGCCAATGATGATCGCTCCGGTCAGGCGGTCGCCCGTGAACAGAAGCTTTCGATAGGCGTTCCGATCATTCTTCAGGGCGCTGACCGTCGCGGCCCGGGGGTCGTCCCAGGCGCCGAACGACGCCGCGTCGAGGTGGCACACCTCGACGATGTTGATGATGAGCGAGCCCTTGTAGGCGATGCTCTTGCCCGCCATGTTGGCGCCGACGACACGCCCGTGCTCCTGCGCGGTCGGCTCGATGGCGTGCACCGCCGGCCCGCCCGAGATGAGGTCACGTCCCTCGGCCACGTCACCGGCCGCGTAGACGTTCGGAACGTTCGAGCGCAGCCGCTCGTCGACCACGATCCCCTGCCGGATGTCGATGCCGGCGCCCTTCAGCCACTCGAGGTTCGTCTTGATCCCGGTGGCCATGATGACGGCGTCGCACGCGATCTCGGGGCCGGCGGAGAACTTCAGCCGCTTCTTGCCCTTGGCGTCCTCGATGCGGGTCAGCTTCACGTTCGTGCGGATGGCCACGCCGTGCGCCTTGAGCCAGCTCTCCACGAGCTCGGCACCGGTGGCGTCGACCATGCGCGGCAGGATGCGCGGGGCAAGCTCCACGATGGTCAGCTTCGCGCCGAGCGACAGGATCGAGTTCAGGATCGTGAACGAGATGAAGCCGGCGCCCACCATCACGACGTGGGTGCCGCGCTGGATGCCGGCGATCACGCCGCGCGCCTCGTCGAGCGTCCAGAACGAGTGCACGCCGGGGAGGTCGGCGCCGGGCACGGGCGCCCGCACCGCCGAGGAGCCGGTGGCGATCAGGCAGTCGTCGTACTCGATCCGCGTGCCGTCGTCGAGCGTGCACGTGTTCAGCTTCACATCGAGCGCCGTGGCGCGCCGGCCGATGTGCGTCTTGACGTTCCACTTCGCCAGCTGGGCAGCGCTGGCCGTGAAGACGTGCGACTCGGCGATGCTCTTGTCGAGATAGTACGGCAGCACCATGCGCGAGTACGGGCGCTCCGCGGTGACCAGCGTGATCTCCGACGGCTCGCGCTCCTCTTCGCGGATCGTGCGCATGGCATTCATGCCGGCGGTGCCGCCGCCGATGATGAGATGTCGTGTCGCCATCACCGGGCTCCGGCGGTGGCCAGCACGTGGCCGGCGCGCTCGCGGGCGAAGTCGCCGAGCCAGTCCGTGGTACCCACCTCTTCGTACTCGATGGCGGCGGTGGGGCAGGCGTGCGCGCACGCCGGGTCGCCGCCACAGAGATTGCACTTGAAGGCCTTCCGCGTGCCCGTGTCGTAGAACATGGTGCCGTACGGGCAGGCGATCGTGCACAGCTTGCAGCCGACGCACTTGTCGTCGAGCACGTCCTTGGCGCCCGCGATGTTGATCGAGATCGCGCCCACCGGACACGCCGTCATGCACCAGCCCTCCGCGCACTGCGTGCACGTGTATGGCGCATAGGAGGTGTGGCCCTCGAACGGCGAGACGCGGATGACGGACTTCGCCGGCTGGTACGTGCCCGTCTGCATGTAGGAGCACGCGATCTCGCAGCGCAGGCAGCCGGTGCAGCGCTCCGGCGTGATCTTGAGGACTTTCACCGTTTCTTCTTCCCCTGTCGACGGCCGCCGCGCTCCAGGCGCTCGATGAACTCGTCGAGCGGGATGGCGGCCATCGTCATTCCCGCCGAGCCGCCGCGCGCGCCGAGCTCCACCGAGACGCGGGAGATCGTCGCGTTGTCCGGCGCTTCCACGATCGTCACGAAATCGTACGGACCCAGGACGGCGTACTGCGCCACCACGCGGGCGCCCATCCGCCGCACGTCCGCATTGACCTTCTTGATCCAGCCCGGTCGATCACGCAGCACCCTGCGGCCGGACTCCGAAAGCGAACTGAGCATCACGTAGAGGCTCACTGAAGTCCTCCTCGACGCGTGGTCGACGCGCGAACCCGCGCAGTATAACACGCGGATTCCGCGGCTCTCTCCGGCCTGCACGGCGGCGCACGCACCTCTGCAGCCGGTTGCCCTAACGCCGCAGCGCGGAATCATGCGCCGGCGGCGTTTCGCACGTCTCCGTGTCGCGGCACGTGTGGCACGCGCCTTGCGGTGCACTCCGGCATGGCGACTTCGCGGTGGGCGCTCGTCGCGCTCGCGTCGCTGCTGATCCTCACCGGCTGCGCCACGTCCACCCGCATCGCACGCATGGGCCCGTTGCCGTCGCTGGAGCCGCTGGTCACGCTGGTCGTCAGCGACGACCGCCGCGTGGTCGAGCGCGAGTGTCGCGACGTTCCCGCGCTCGGGCCCGTCCTGGGGTGCTCGATGTGGCGGACGATCCGCGTGGAAGGCTCGACCGAGGTGAAGCTGATGAAGGTCGTCCGCTACGCCGACTCCGTGCCCTCGGCGCTCGCGATGGAGATCGACGTCCACGAGCTCTGCCACGTCGTCGCCGCGCTCCAGGCGCTCGACGATCCCTGCCACCACGGCAACAACGGCGTCATCCAGTCGGCCGCCGGCGTCGCCGCTCCGCGAATCCGCTAGAGAGGCGATGCGAGGCGTCCGAGGCGCGGCGCGGGTCCCCCGCGCCGTGTCCGAGCCGCAACGGGGGGCATGGGGGGCCCGTCGAGGCCCCCCATCTAGACAGGCGCGCTTCCGCTCGACGGCTTCAGGAACAAGTACACCGACGTGAAGTCCCGGCGGCCGTAGCCGTGGGAGGACGCCAGACGGAGCGCTTGCTGGGCGGCCGGCGAGACCACGACGGGCACGCGCAGCTCGCGTGCGGCGTTGACGGCGAGGCCGAGGTCCTTCGCCATCAGGTCGGTCATGAAGCCGGGCGCGTAGTCGTTGGTCGACGCGGATTTCTGCACGATGCCCGCCACCGGATGCATGTGCTCCATGATCCACGTGTTGCCCGACGACTTCGCGATGACGTCCGTCAGGACCTTGGGATCGACGCCGAAGCCCTCGGCGATCCGGAACGCCTCGCTCACGGCTACCGCGGCCACGCCCGCGATGAGGTTGTTGCAGAGCTTCGCCACCTCACCGCTGCCGACGGGGCCGACGTGGATCACGTTGGCGCCGAGCGCCGTGAGCACCGGCCGCGCCTCCGTCACGTCCTTCGCCTCGCCGCCGACCATGATGGCGAGCGTGCCCTCCGTCGCGCGCGGGACGCCGCCCGACACCGGCGCGTCGACGAAGCGGACGCCGCGCTCGGCCAGCGCGGCCGCCACCCGGCGCGAGACCGCGGGGTCGATCGTCGACATGTCGACGCAGAGCCGACCGGAGGCGATCGATTCCCGCACGCCGGCCGGACCGAGATAGACGGCCTCCACGTGCGACGACGACGGCAGCATGGTGACCACGATCTCGCTGCGCTTGGCGACGTCGGCGGACGACGCGCCGGCGGTGGCGCCGAGCTTGACCGCCGCCTGGAGGGCGGTCGCGACCGCGTCGTAGGCCACGACGGTGAAGCCCTTCTTGATCAGATTTCCCACCATCGGCAAACCCATGGTCCCGGTCCCGATGAATCCGATGCTCATGCGCGAGTCTCCTTCTGCCGGCGCGGCGGGCTATCATCACGGGCGGTGTCCGCGCCGTCAAGTCCGGAAGCCCTCCGCGGCCTCGCGCTCATCGCGCTGGCCGCCGTCTCGTGGGGCACGACGGGCGCTGTCACCACCGTGCTCGTCGCGCGCGCCGGCGCCACGCCCCTCGTCATCGGCGCCATGCGCATGGTCATCGCCGCCGCGCTGCTCGCCACGGCCGCGTCTCTGCTCGGTGGCTCAGGGCAGGCGCCGGGGACGAGGGGTGACCGGTGGCGATGCCTGGCCGCCGGCGTGTGCAACGCCGGCTTTCAGGCCGCGTACTTCACGTCGGTGACGCTGGCCGGCATCGCGATCACCGCGCTCGTCGCCATCTGCTCGGCGCCGATTCTCATCGCCGGCCTGGCCGTCCTGCTGCTGGGCGAGCGGCCGGCGGCGCGGCTCCTCGTCTCGCTCGCGCTCGGCGTCGGCGGCACGACGTTGCTCGTGCTCGGCCCGCGCGCTGCCGGCCCCGCGCCGCAGTTCGGGGCCGGCGTCGTGTGGGCGCTGCTCGCGGGCGTGGCCTATGCGCTCTACGTCGTGATCGCGAAGGCGGCGGTCGCGCGGATGGCGCCGCTGTCCGTCGCCGCGTGGACGTTCGCGGCCGCCGCCGTGGTCATGGCGCCGGCGCTCGCGCAGGACGGCGTCGTGCGGCAAATCGAGCTGGGCTGGCCGTGGCTGCTCTATCTGGGCGCGGTCACCACGGCAGGGGCCTACGCCGTCTACACGATCGGTCTTCGCTACGTCCCGGCGGCCGCCGCCGGCGTGGCCGCGCTCCTCGAGCCGCTCACGGCGACGCTGCTCGGCACCGTCGTCTTCGGCGAGCGCCTCACCGCGTCCGGCTGGATCGGCGCCGCGCTGCTGGTCGGCGCGCTCGGCCTCGTGCTCGTGCCCGAGCGCGCCGCGCAGCGGTGATCAGGGCAGCGCGATCGGGCGACTGACCGCGCGACTGAAGGTACAGTTCGGGACGACCGCCGAGTGCTTGCCGGAGCCGCCGGCAACGACGACGTAGATGTCCTCCGGCGACGGGACCTGAGGCAAGAGCACGGACGGATCGGCGACCGCCGTCATCCACCGCGGCCAGTCCTGCATCCCCCACATGCCGCCGAGCTTGAGCTGCCCGAGCGACAGCCGCGCGTGCTCGTACACGAAGCGCTGCACGTCGGCACGGGTGAAGCCGTCATCGGCGATCGTCTTCGCGTGCTCGGGGCCGAGCACGACCATCAGCTGGCTCTGCGAGAAGTACCAGCCGACGTTCGAGCCGAGCGACACCGCGGTGTCGCACAGCGTCGTCAGAATTCCGGTGGCGGTGGTCGCCACGTGGTCGTTCACGTTGTGCGGAGGCTCACCGCCGAAGACGGTGACGGTGTCGCCGCCGGCCATCGGCCCCCACGGGGAGGCCGCCTCGTTCTCCGCGATGCAGTAGGAGTATTTCGCCGGGCTGCCCTGTGTCGCCATGTCGTAACGGCCGGGCCAGGCGCCGCCGACGTTCAAGAGGATGAGCCGGATGGCGCGGCCGATGGTGGCGTTGGCGCGGAAGCCGGGGCCGAAGCACCCGCTGCCGGAGTGCAGACCGACGTCGCGGCCATAGGCGCCGTTGACGACGACGAGCGGTGCGACGGGATGGGTCGTCGCCTGCACGCCGTAGAGATTGAAGGCGCGGTCCAGCATCGCCTCCACGGCGGCCACGATGATCGGAAACGCCCTCGGCTCGCACCCCGCCATCACGGCGTTGACGGCGAGCTTCTCCAGCGACACCTGGCGCCAGAGCGGCGGCATCACGCCGAGCGTCTTGTCGCCGTCGCGCCCGCCGAGCATCGCCCGCACGCGCTCCTCGGTGGGTGGAATGATCGGCAGGCCGTCGGCCCACGAGCGCGAGATGAAGGCCTCGAAGACGGACGTGGTGTCGTCGGGAAGGTCGAGATAGGACTCGGCGCCTGTTGTAGCGGGTGACGCGAGGCCGGATCGATTCGTGGGTGGGCTGTTCGAGACGGCCGTGGCTCCGGTGATCAGCGCGTTCAGCTGCTCGAAGGCCTGCTGGGCGCGGCGGGCGATGGCTTCGGGGCGTTCGCCGCCAAGCGGATGCTCGACGACGAGGAGCGGGAGCGCGGAGACGCCCTGGGCGCCCATCTCGCTGACGGCGAGGCCCTGGAAGGCCGTGGTGCCGATGAGACCGGCCGGCGTGCCCTGCTTCGCCACCGCGATCGTGTCGTGGAGACTCCACGACGTGCACGACCCTCAGTCCGCAGAGCCGGCGAAGACGACGTCGCACTGCTTGGCAAGCTCCTCGATGAGCTCCGTCGCGGCCGGCGTGGACGCGTTCGCCTTCTTTCGATGCACGACGGCGGCCACGCCATAGCGCGCGCGCAGCAGCTCGCCGAGCTCGGCGACCAGCCGATCGAAGTTCGACTTCGTGTTGTCGAGGAAGCCGACCGTGCGGCGACTCCAGCTCTGCGGGAGCGCGGGCACCGCCACCGTCTGCATCTTGACGACGCCAACCGGACTCAGCACGCGGATCTGCGCCATGTGTGCTTGTCTCCTTTACTTACTTACTGGGGGCCCCGAAATGGCCCCCAGACCCCCATACGCTCGGCACGCCCCGGCGGCGCCGGGCCGCGCCTCGGGAATCGTCGCGGGGCCGCACGCCTCGGTGTCGGAGTTTCGACGCATCTTACAATAGCGGGGCATGGTGATCGCGCTCGACGTCGGGACGTCTTCCGCGCGCGCCGGCGTGTACGACGCGGACGGGCGCCCGGTGGCCCAGCGATTTCACCAGCTGCGGTACGAGCCGCGGGTCACCGCCGACGGCGGCGTCGAGCACGACGCCGGCGGACTGCTCGACGCCGTCGCCGCCTGTCTCGATACGGTGACCGCCGGCGGGCAGCGCGCCGGTGATCTCCTCGGCGTCGGCGTGACGACCTTCTGGCACGGGCTGCTCGGGTTCGACGCCGGCGGACATCCGGTCACGCCCGTGTACATGTGGGCCGACTCGCGCGCCGCGCGCGACGCGGCGACGCTGCGCGAGACGCTCGACGAGGCCGCGCTGCACGCGAGGACCGGCTGCCACGTCCACGCGTCGTACTGGCCGGCGAAGCTGCGGTGGCTCGGACGCGCGCACCCGGCCCTCGTCCACCGCGTCGCGCGCTGGGGGTCGTTCGGTGAGTACCTGGAGCTCGAGCTGTTCGGCGAGGCGGCCACGAGCCAGTCGATGGCGTCCGGCACCGGCCTGTTCGACGTCGACGCCGCGCGCTGGGACGGCGAAGCGCTCCGGGTCGCCGGCCTCGAGCCGCAGCAGCTCTTCCCCGTCGTCGATCGCGCCGACGGACGCCGCGGCCTGCGCGCGCCGTGGGCCGGCCGCTGGCCGGCGCTGCGCGCGGTGCCGTGGTTTCCCGCGGTCGGCGACGGCGCCGCCAGCAACGTGGGCTCCGACTGCGTGAGGCCGGATCGCATCGCGCTGAACGTCGGCACGTCGGCCGCGCTCCGCCTGGTCCCGCCCCACGCGGCGCCGCCGCCACGCGGGCTGTGGCGCTATGCCGTCGATGGCCGGACGCCGCTGCTCGGTGGCGCGACGTCCGAGGGCGGCAACGTCCTCGCGTGGTGCCGGAGCATCCTGCGCCTGCCCGACGACGACGCGCTCGAGACGGCGCTCGCCGCCCGCGCGCCCGACGCCCACCGTCTCACCGTCCTGCCGTTCCTCGCGGGCGAGCGGGCGCCCGGCTGGCGCGGCGACAAGCGCGGAATCGTCGCGGGGCTGTCGCTGCACACCGACGCGCTCGACATCGTGCACGCCGCGCTGGAGGCGGTGGCGCTGCGGCTCGCGCGCATCTACGGGCTGCTCGCCCCGCACGCCGCCGCCGAGCACGTGATCGTCGCGTCCGGGGGCGCCGTCACGCGCTCCCGCGCCTGGAGCCGCATGCTGGCCGACGCCCTCGGCCACGCCATCGCCTGGTCCCAGGAGCCGGAGGCGACCAGCCGGGGCGCCGCCCTGCTCGCGCTCGACGCGCTCGGCGCCCGGCCGCTGCTCGGTGCCGCGCCGGCGCCGCTCGACGACGAGTTCGTGCCCGATCCCGCGCGCCACGCGCGCTACGTCGCCGCACTCGAACGGCAGGCGGCGCTGGACCTCAAGGTATGATCGAAGCCATGGACGCCGCGGCCGAGATCCGCATCCTCGAGGACGCCGACGAGCTGGCGGAGACGGCGGCCGGCATGATCGTGGATCTCGCGACCACTGCGGTCGCGCAGCGCGGGCGGTTCACGGTGGCGCTCGCCGGCGGCGAGACGCCGCGCGCGACGTACGAGCGCCTCGCGCAGTCGCCGCTGTCCGAGGTGATGCCGTGGGCGCGGACGTTCGTGTTCTTCGGCGACGAGCGCGGCGTCCCGCCGGATCATCCGGACTCGAACTACGGGATGGCGCACCGCGCGCTGCTCTCGAAGGTTCCCATTCCGCCGCGCCAGGTGTTCCGCATCCCCGGCGAGGGCAGCGATCCGGAGGCGGTCGCCACGGAGTATGCGCGCGCGCTCGGCGAGGAGCTGAAGGTCCGCCGCGGCGAGGTGCCGCGCCTGGACCTGGTGCTGCTGGGTCTCGGCATCGACGGCCACACGGCCTCGCTCTTCCCCGGATCGCCCGTGCTGAAGGAAGTCTTCCGCACGGTGGCGGCCGTCCACGCGGCGGCCGCGGTCATTCCCCAGCGCTTCACGCTCACCTTCCCGATCCTGAACGCCGCCGCCTGCGTGGTCTTCCTCGTCTCGGGCGGGGTCAAGGCGAAGGTCGTGAAGGCGGCGCTCGCCGAAGGCGCCGCCACGCTGCCGGCGGGAATGGTGCGGCCGAGCGACGGCCGGCTCGTCTGGTTGCTCGATCGCGCCGCCGCCGCGCTGCTGCCCACCGGTCCGCGCCCCGGCGTCGAGCGCAAGTGATGGAGCTCGGCTTCGTCGGCCTCGGCCGCATGGGCGGCAACATGGTGACCCGGCTGGTGCAGGGCGGTCATCGCATCGTCGCCTACGATCAGTCCCCGAACGCCGCCGCGCTGGCCAAGGCCGCCGGCGCCGAGGTGGTCCGCGCCCTGGCGGATCTGTCGAGCGCCCTCGGGTCGCCGCGCGCGGTGTGGATCATGGTGCCCGCGGGCGCGCCGACGGAGTCCACGATCGAGACGCTCGCCGGCCTGCTCACGCGCGACGACATCATCGTCGACGGCGGCAACACCAGGTGGAAGGACGACCTCCGGCGCGGGCGAGAGCTGGCCGCGCGCGGCCTGCACTACGTCGACGCCGGGACGAGCGGCGGCGTCTGGGGTCTGCAGAACGGCTACTGCCTGATGATCGGCGGCGAGGCGGCGCCCGTGGCCCGGCTGGCGCCGGTCCTCACGACGTTGGCGCCCCCGGGCGGCTGGCTCCACGTGGGCGGCGTCGGTGCCGGCCACTACGTGAAGATGATCCACAACGGCATCGAGTACGCGCTGATGCAGGGATACGCCGAGGGCTTCGAGCTCATGTCGGCCTCGGACTATCGCCTCGACCTGCCCGCCATCGCCGCGCTGTGGAACCAGGGCAGCGTGGTGCGCTCGTGGCCGCTCGAGCTGGCCGCCGACGCCCTCAAGGCCGATCCCGCGCTCGCCCACCTGAAGCCGTACGTCGAGGACTCGGGCGAGGGACGGTGGACGGTCGAGGACGCCGTGGAGAAAGCCGTGCCGGCGCCCACCATCACGGCCGCGCTGTTCGCGCGCTTCCGCTCGCGCCGCGACAACTCCTTCGCGGACCGGCTCCTGGCCGCGCTCCGCAACCAGTTCGGTGGTCATGCCGTACGCCGATGAGCCGTTCGCCCTCGTCATCTTCGGCGCCTCGGGGGACCTGACCCGCCGAAAGCTGATCCCCGCCCTCTGGAGCCTGTACGCCACCCGGACGCTGCCCGAGCCCTTCACCATTCTCGGCACCGCGCGGACCGAGCTCGGCGACGAGGCGTTCCGGACGCAGATGCACGAGGCGGTGGCGGCGTTCGCACGCGTGAAGATTCCGTCGTCTGGGGTCTGGGAGCGCTTCGCGCAGGGCCTGTTCTACGTGGCCGGCGACCCGACCGCGCCCGCGCTCTACGCGCGCCTGCGGCAGCGGCTCGAGCAGCTCGAGCGCGCGCGCGGCGGGCCGACCAACCGCGTCTTCTACTACGCCACGCCTCCGAGCCTCTACGACGACATCACGACCCATCTCGGTGAGGCACGGCTGGCGCGGGCGCCGAACGGCTGGACGCGCGTCGTGGTGGAGAAGCCCTTCGGGCGCGATCTCGAGAGCGCCCGGGCACTGAATCGGCAGATCACCTCCGTGTTCGAGGAAGAACAGATCTATCGGATCGACCACTACCTCGGCAAGGAGACGGTGCAGAACATCCTCGTCTTCCGCTTCGCCAACGGAATCTTCGAGCCGCTCTGGAACCGCAATCACGTGGCCGAGGTGCAGATGACGGTGGCCGAGTCGATCGGCGTGGAGGGCCGCGGCTCCTACTACGAGGAGGCGGGAGCGCTGCGCGACATGATCCAGAACCACATGCTCCAGCTCCTGTGCCTCATCGCCATGGAGCCGCCGGTGACCTTCGACGCGGGCCCCGTGCGCGACGAGAAGAACAAGGTGCTGCAGGCGGTGCGCCCGATCGATCCGGCCAAGGTCGACGACGTCGCCCTCCGCGCGCAGTACGCCGCCGGCTACGTGGGCGGCCGCGCGGTCCCCGGCTACCGTCAGGAAAAGGCCGTCAAGGCGGACTCGACCACCGAGACGTACGCGGCCCTACGACTGCAGCTCGACAACTGGCGCTGGGCCGGCGTGCCCTTCTACCTCCGCACCGGCAAGCGCCTGGCGAGGCGAGTCAGCGAGATCGCCATCCGCTTTCATCGCACGCCCCACCTGATCTTTCGCCGGCGCAGCGACAGCGGCCTCATCCCCGACGTGCTGCTGATCCGCATCCAGCCGGACGAGGGCATCTCGCTCACGGTGGCCGCCAAGGAGCCGGGGCCGGATCTCAAGCTGGGGCCGGTCACGCTGGACTTCAAGTACAACGAGGTCTTCGGAGGCGAGCCGCCCGAAGCCTACGAGCGCCTGCTCCTCGACGTGATCCACGGCGATGCGACGCTGTACGCGCGCGGCGACTGGGTCGAGCGCGCCTGGGAGCTTCTGCAGCCCGTCATCGACGCCTGGAGCCGCACGCCCGCCGGCCTGCCGAGCTACGAGTCCGGCTCGTGGGGCCCCGCCGAATCGGACGCGTTCATCTCACGAGACGGCGGCCGCTGGCGGGTCTCGTGAGAAGAGGGGCCCTTCGAGGCCCCCCGTCACTAACGTGTCAGGGTCGGCTGCAGCACCCGCGCCGTCGTGTACTCCGCGTAAGTAAATATCAGGTCCTCCCAGAGCAATACTTGAAGGGACGTCCCGGCCTTCTCGTAGACCTGGTTGACGCCGTGCTGCGACGTCTTGTTGGTGCCGACGTGCCGCCAGCCGTTGGCCTCGAGCATCGTCCGCGTGGCCTGGGCCAGGCTCTCGATCTCGAGCCGGCCGCGGTAGACCTCGCGGGAGGCTGATACGGTGGGCGTCTCGATCACCGTGGAGTCGCCGCCGCGATAGCTGAGTCCCTTCGGGACCGGGATGTCCTCGTGCGCGCTGCGGGACAGACGCGGCGGATTCGTCGCGCACGCGGACAGGGCCAGCATCAGAGCGATCGCCAGGAGCGGGCGGATGGTCATCATGGCAGGGATGCTAGCAAGCGCCCCCCGCCGCGACCAAGAATTTCCGGCTCAGCGGAGACGAATCAGCCGCGCGAAATCCGCCTCCACCGCCCGGGCGACCTCGTCGAGCTGCTCGGGCGTGAGATCCTCGTCGAGGAGGAGCACGACGATGGCGCGGCCGCGCTTGGTGCGGCGGCCCACGTGCATCGAGGCGATGTTGACGTTGAGGCGGCCGAGGATCGAGCCGATCTTCCCCACCACGCCGGGACGGTCCTCGTACGAGAGCACGAGAATGTAGCCCTCGGGCGCGAACTCGATGTGCAGATCGCGCATCTGCACGACGCGCGGCTGGCCGTCGAAGACGGTGCCGGCGATCACCTTGCGCCCCCCGGCCGTGCGCGTGCACACGGTGACCACGCTCTTGTAGCCGCCCGCCGACTCGCTGCGGTGGATGTCCAGTCCGACCCCGCGCTCGCGGGCAACCAGGTGCGCGTTGACCAGGTTCACCGGTCCCGCGGTCACGGGGTCGAGGAGGCCGGCCAGCACGGCCCGGCCCAGCAGCTCCGCGTCGCCGTCGGCAATGGCGCCCGCGATGGTGACCTCCACGTGCTCGAGGTGCTCGGGATCGAGCTGGACCGAGAAGCGGCCGAGGCGCTCGGCGAGGGCGACGAACGGACGCAGGTCGCCCACCGTCGCCGCGTCGGCCACGGGGATGTTGACGGCGTGCTCGACGAGCTCGCCGTCGCGAAACGCGACCAGCTGCCGGGCGACGTCCACGGCGACGTTGACCTGCGCCTCGGAGGAGTTGGCGCCGAGATGCGGCGTGACCACGACGCGCGGGTGCTGGATCAGCCGGCGCACCACCGGGGATTCCGGCGGCTCCTCGGTCCACACGTCGATGGCCGCGCCCGCCACGTGGCCGCTCTCGAGGGCGGCCAGGAGGTCGGCCTCGACCACGATGCCGCCGCGGGCGCAGTTGACGATGCGCACTCCGCGCCGCGTCAGGGCCAGCTCACGGGCGCCCACCATGGCCTCCGTCTCGGACGTCAGCGGCACGTGAAAGGTGATCACGTCGGACTCGCGCAGCAGCGACTCGAAATCGACGAGCCGCGCGCCGAGGTCGCGGGCGCGCGCTTCCGGGATGTACGGATCGTGGACGAGCAGCTCCGGCTCGAAGCTGCGCAGGCGCGCGGCCACCCGCGACCCCACCTTCCCGAGCCCCACCACGCCGACCACCTTCCGGTAGAGCTCGGCCCCGTAGACCGACCGGTCCCACTCCAGGGTCTTGAGGCGCTGGTGCGCCTCCGGGATGCGGCGCACGAGGGCCAGCAGCATGCCGACCGTGTGCTCGGCGGCCGAGACGACGTTGCCGTACGGCGCGTTGACGACGACCACGCCGCGGCGCGAGCACGCCTCGACGTCGATGTTGTCGATGCCGACGCCCGCGCGTCCGACGATCTCGAGGCGCGGCGCCTGCTCGAGCAGCTCGGCCGTGACCGCCAGCGACGAGCGCGTGACGAGCGCCTCGCAGTCGGCCAGCGCCGCGCGCAGCTCCTCGGCCGACGGCTTCATCAGCTGCGTGAGCTGAAAGCCGCGGTCGCGGAGCCAGGCGAGCCCCTCGGGCGCGATGGCGTCGACGACGACTGCGCGCACAGCTCAGCCCTGGATGGAGTACCCGCCGTCGACGGGGATGAACGTGCCCGTGACGAAATCGGAGGCCGAGCTGGCCAGGAACACCGCCACGCCGGACATGTCCTCGATGGTCCCCCAGCGCCGCGCAGGAGTGCGCTTCAGCACGTTGTCGTGCAGCCCCGGCACTTCGCGTCGGGCGCCCTGCGTCAGCTCCGTGTCGATCCAGCCCGGCAGGACGGCGTTCACCTGGATGTTGTCGGGAGCCCAGGCGATGGCCGCCGACTTGGTGAGCTGCACGATCCCGCCCTTGCTCGCCCCGTACGCCGGCGAGAACGACGCGCCGAAGATCGACATCATCGACCCGATGTTGATGACCTTGCCGCCGCCGGCGGCCTTCATCGCGGGATAGACGGCGCGCGAGCAGAGGAACGCCGAGGTGAGGTTGGTGTTCAGGACGCGATGCCACTCG
Source organism: Candidatus Methylomirabilota bacterium (assembly GCA_036556545.1). Classification (GTDB taxonomy): domain Bacteria; phylum Methylomirabilota; class Methylomirabilia; order Rokubacteriales; family CSP1-6; genus AR12. Next base: position 6,309 of record DATBJF010000127.1, on the reverse strand, counting down.
TCGAGCGAGTACTCGTGGAGCGACTTGCGGATATTCGTGCCGGCGTTGTTGACGAGGATGTCCACGCGCCCGAAGCGGTCACGCGCCGCCTGCACCATCCGCGTCACCGTGGCCTCGTCCGTCACGTCGGCAGTGATGGCCATCGCCTCCACACCGAGCTTGCCCAGCTCGCGAGCGGCCGCATGCGACTTGTCGGCGTTGCGCCCCACGACGACGATGCTCGCTCCGGCGCCGGCGAGCCCTCGCGCCATGCCCAGCCCGATCCCGCCATTGCCGCCGGTCACGATCGCCACCCGTCCCTTGAGGTCGAACACGGAGCCTCCTGACGTTCTGTAAAGGTTACACGTCCCGTGCGGTCGTTGCACTTGTTGCAATCACTGCTTCGGACGGACCATTCGAATCAACGCGCGGTTAGCGTCGTCAGCAGCATGGCATAGCAGGTGCACTTGTGCCGTCCCACGAATCCCGCAGCGTGATGACGGAGGGTACCGCAATGCTCGCGAACGTTCGACAGTTTCCACTCGCCACGCCCAACGCGCCGCTCACGCGCGTGGCGTCGCACGTCTGGGGACTCGTGCTCGCGGGTCGTCCCCTCGGCCGCGGGCCCGCGCTCATGCGCCGCGCCATCGATCGCGCCGCGCGGCTCGTTCCCAATCATCGGCTCGTCACCGTGCTCTGTCGGCAGGCTGCGCGCGAGTGCGCGCCGGCGCTGGCGGACGTCCCGGAGATGACGCAGATCGTGCAGCCGACCTATCGCGGCAGCGCGGCCGAGCTGTTCCTCCCCGTGCTGGTGATCGCGCGACGCGATCCCAACGCCGTCGTCGTCGCGTTCAGCGCGGAAGAGGGAGCCGGCCACGACGGTCGCCTGCTGCCCTCCGTGCAGAAGGCCGTGCGCGCCGTCGGGCTGCGCCCGGACCTCGCGGTCCTCGTCGGCGGGCGCCCGCGCACGGGCCGCGCGCTCGAGGGCTGGATCGAGCCCGGGCGGCCCGTGGAAGGCCTCGAGGATCTCGCCGTCCGCGACATCCGCCGCTTCGTCTACGAGCCCGCGCACCGGGCCCCCTCGGCGCCGCCGCTGCTCAGCACCGCGGCGCTCGTGGCGCGCGCGCGGACGCTGATCGCCATGGGACGGCGCTGGGTGCCCGAGGTGCTCGAGACGCTGGAGCCGCTCGAGGCCGTGGCCGACGCCCCGGAAGCCGGCCTGCTCTGCGAGGCGATCTACGAGTGCATGCCATACGCGAGCCTTTCGCGCGAGCTCCTCGAGCGCGGGCGCGACGTGGCCGTGCTGCCCGTCCCCGAGGCGATGGCCGACAGCAGCTACCGCGAGCTCGTGCGGCTCGCGTCCTGACGATGACCTCGCTCGCTCACGTGGCCGCGCTGCGGCGCCGTCGGTCGGCCCGCTCGCGGTCGCGAACGGTCGTTCTGGGTGTTCCGCTCACCGTTCGGCCGTCGTGGGTGTTCGGTGTCACGCTCGCCGCGTGGACGGCGACGGCCACCGTGCTACCGGCGCTCGTGCCGGGGCGCTCGGCGGCGACATACGCGATCGGTGGCATCGCCCTGGCCGCCGGCCTCGCCGTCTCGCTGGCGCTGCACGAGGCCGCTCATTGCCTGGCCGCTCGCCGTGGCGGCCTCGGCGTGCGGAGCCTGAGCCTCGGGTTCGTGGGGAGCGCCGCCGAGCTCGACACGGTTCCGCGGGGCCCGCGCACCGAGGCCGCCGTCGCGCTCGCGGGTCCGCTGGCCAACGGTCTGATCGTGGTGGCGGCCGGCCTGGCCCACGTCGCGCTCGTCGAGCTGGACGCCGATTCGATGCTCGCCGGCGTCACCGCCGTCCTCGCCGTCGTCAACCTCGGCTTGGCCCTGGTGAGCTTCGCGCCCGGCCTGCCCCTCGACGGCGGGCGCCTGCTGCACGCCCTGGTGTGGGCGCTGACCGGTCACGAGGCGACGGGGAGCCGCGTGGCCGCGGCGGCGGGCCGCGTCCTCGGCGTCGGGCTGCTCGTGATCGCGGTGATCGCCGGGGCGACCGGCGACACCGCGGTCGCGCTGTGGCTCGCCGTCCTCGCACTCGGCGTCCACGGGGCCTGATTACATTACAAGGCGTCGGGCAGGTGCAGCGAGACGCGGGCGCCGTCCGACAGCGCTTCGAAGGTGAGCACGCCGCCGTGCAGCCGGGCCACGCGCTCGGCCGTGACGAGACCGACGCCGCGGTGACCGGCTTTCGTCGAGTGCAGAAGCCGGATCAGCAGCTTGGGATTCGCCGTGGGCAGCCCGGCCCCCCAGTCGCGCACGCTGAGCACGACGCCCTCCTCCGCGTGTGACGCCGACACCTCCGGCGGCTTGCCACCCGCGGGCGTGGCCTCCACGGCGTTCCGCAGCAGCTGGCTGACGCCAAGACCGAGCAGCGTCCGGTCGGCGCTCACGTCCGGCCAGCGGTCGCCGACGAGGCGGACGCTCTCGAGACCTGCCTCCTGCCGCGCCTGCTCGACCACCGCCCGCAGCGACACGGGCGCCGGCGTGGCGGCCTCGAGCGCCGCCACCGAGAAGGCGGCCGGCAGCATCTCGGACAGCCGCACGAGCTGCTGCAGCACGGTGCGCAGGCTCTCGGCGGAGGACGGGTCGTCGGAGACGGTGCGCTTGAGCACTTCGAGATGCATCACGGCCGAGTTCAGCGGGCCGCGGAGATCGTGGAGGAGCCGCGCGAGCTCCGACGGAAGCTTTCGCGCGGCGCCCTCCGGCCGCTCGACCATCAGGTCAGACGGGCTGACTTCACCGCCTGGATGCCGTACTTCGCCAGCTTGTTGTAGAGCGTCTTCAGGCTGATGCCGAGGAGCTGCGCCGCCTTGCGCTTGTCCTGACCGGTCTCCTCGAGGGCGCGGAGGATGAGATCGCGCTCCATCTCCCGGATCGGCGTCACGGAGGCCGCCGACGACGCGGCCGCGGGCGCCACGCCGCGCAATACGTTGTCCGGCAGGTGCTCGCTCCCGATCAGTCCCGTGCCGCTCAGCACCACCGCCCGCTGGATGACGTTGCGCAGCTCGCGCACGTTGCCGGGCCAGCCGTATCGCTCGAGCTCCTTCTCCGTGTCGGGCGCCACGCCGCGCACCTGGCGATTGTCCTGCCGGTTGAACTCCTCGATGAACGTCCGCGCCAGCAGCGGGATGTCGTCCTTCCGCTCGCGCAGCGGCGGCAGGTGGATCGAGAACACGTTGAGGCGATAGAACAGGTCTTCCCGGAGTTGGTTCTGCTGGATCGCCTCGGAGGGCACCCGGTTGGTGGCGGCGACGACGCGCACGTCCACCTGGATCTCCGATTTTCCGCCGCCCACGCGCCGGAAGCTGCCCTCCTGCAGGACGCGCAGGAGCTTGGCCTGCGTGTTGGAGTCCATCTCCGCGATCTCGTCGAGGAACAGCGTGCCGCCGTCGGCCAGCTCGAAGCAGCCGAGCCGACGCTCGGTCGCGCCGGTGAAGGCGCCGCGCTCGTGGCCGAACAGCTCGCTCTCGATCAGCGTCTCGGGGATGGCCGCGCAGTTGATGGCGACGAACGGCCGGTTGCGGCGGTTCGACAGATCGTGGATCGTGCGCGCCACCAGCTCCTTGCCGGTGCCGCTCTCGCCGTAGATGAGCACGGGCGCGGTGCTGGTGGCCGCGAGCTCGATCCAGCGGTAGACCTCCTGCATCGATCGCGACTGCCCCACCAGCTGGCCGAAGCTGCCCTTTTGCCGCAGCTGGTGACGGAGGAAGCTCACCTCGCGCGAGAGGGACTCCTGCTCGATCGACTTCTCGAGCAGCGCCTGGAGGCGCTGCGCGTCGACGGGCTTCGTCAGATAGTCGAAGGCCCCGTGGCGCATGGCCTCGACCGCGGTGTCCACCGTGCCGTGGCCGGTCACGAGCAGGACGATCGGCGGGCGCCCGGTCTCCTTCAGCTTCTGCAGCAGCGTCAGCCCGTCCATCTCCGGCAGCACGAGGTCCGTCAGCACCACGGCGGGATGCTGCGTCTCGATCAGGTTGAGCGCTTCCTCGCCGGACGAGGCCGTCTCGACGTCGTAGCCCCACTGTCCGACCAGGCGGGCGAGCCCGTCGCGCTCGGCCGGCTCGTCGTCGACGACGAGGATCTTGCCGTTCTTCGTCTGGTCACGCCTGCTGGGACTCACGTGTTCGATCCCTTCGGGCTAGGGTTTCCGGGCTGTTGTCGGCGTGCGGAGGCCCGAGGCGACCTTCCGCCGCGCGCATCCCGTCGCGCGCCGGGCACCCCGGCGCGTGACGGGTGCATGGCGAGCGATTCTACTTCTTCGCCTGAACCTGCAGGTTGTTGACGACGCTCTTGACGCCCTTGGCCTGCCAGGCGAGCTGCTCGGCACGGACCTTCTGCTCCGGCGTCTCGACGGTACCGTTAAGGTAAACAGTGGCGTTGTTGGTGTCAACGTTCACCCGGGTGAGATTCGAGGCCTGGTCGGCCACGAGCTTCGACTTGACGGCCGCCGTGATCGAGGCGTCGTCCACGTTCTGGCCGGCCGATTTACCCGTCATCGACTGGCAAGCCGAGGCGAACGTGAGAATGACCAGCAGCATGGCAACAGCTTTCAATGCCCGACTCATCTGCGCTCTCCCTGCCTCTTGATTGTGTTGATGGCTCTACGCGGCGCGCCCGAGTCCTTCGAGCTGCGCCTGGCACGCCACGCAACGCGTGGCGAATGGCATCACCTTCAGCCGCGCCTTGGCGATCGCCTCTCCGCATTCCCGGCAGATGCCGTAGCGGCCGGCGTCGATGTCGGCGAGGGCGCGGTTGACCTCTTCGAGCTGCCGTGCGCGGCGGTCCACCACGGCGGCCTGGACCTCGTCGTCGTGCGTGAGCGAGGCCGTGCCGTAGGGATCCTTGAAGATCTCGCGACGGTGGTCGTCCTCGCGCGTCGAGCGGGCGCTGGACGTGAGGGCATTCGAAAGGACGCTCCGCTTCGTCTCCAACTCCCGCTTGATGGAACGCATCGCACTGTCCTCCTCGACTCGGATCGCGACTGGGCACGCTTAAGGCAGAAGGCGTGCCAGTGCCGGCGACGGTCTTCTGCGCCCTGCATTTTCACTGTGTTGCCGCGTCCACTCGAGTCGGTGCGCGCGGCGTGGGTGGCGGGTGGTGTAACAGTTACACCCTAATCCTGGGAAAAGTTTTCAATCGAAGGCGCGCCGCGGTGGGAAGGAAGTGTGGAATGACGCACCACGAGCGGTGGCACGCCCGGTGCAGCCTCGTCCTGCAGCAACGACCCCGGGAGGACCCATGGCACACGCACGCATCACGCACGCAACGCAGAAGGCCGCGACGCTCGCGCGCGCGCGCAACGCGCGGCGCCTCTTCTTCAAGGCCGATCATCCCCGTGCGATCGACCAGTACATCGACTACTTCGGCGGCGCCGGCGGCGCGTCGGCGGCCGGCGATGACCTGTGCGGAGAGACGCTGCTCGAGCGGCTCGCGTGAAGTGACCTCGCACCCGGCGCGTCAAATCACTGTATCGGAGCGCTGTGTCCACCTCGCCCGTGGGTGGCCTAAGAGAGATAGTTCCCGGCTCCGGATAAGGAGGCCCGAGTGATGGGTGTCACGCGATCCATGCTTCTCGCCGCGTTCCTGGCGCTGACCACCGCCTGCGCGAGCGTGTCCGGCGGCGGCTCGCAGCCGAGCGGCTCCCCGGGCAATACCGGCCCCGCCACCCCGGAGCGGCGACCGACGGCCACGAAGCTCGATCCCGCGCAGGCCGAGCGCCTGCAGCGCGTCATGGTCCCGCTCCTCAAGGGAATGAACAAGCCGCTCGAGCCCGGTCAGGTGAAGGTCGGCGTCGTCGACGACCCGTCGATCAACGCCGCCAACGCGGGCGGCGGCCAGTTCCTGGTGACGACCGGCCTGCTGCAGAAGGCGACCGACGACCAGCTGCGCGGCGTCCTCGCCCACGAGCTGGCCCACGACGACCTGAACCACGTGGCCAAGGCTCAGGTCCTGGGCGCCGGCCTCAACATCGGCGCCATCATCCTCGACCAGATCATTCCCGGCAGCGGCGCCATCACGCCGATCGCCGGCGAGCTGCTGGCCCGCGGGTACAGCCGCAAGGAGGAGTACGCGGCGGACGCTCACGGCGCTCAGATCCTCGAGCGCACCGGCCACTCGCGCCAGGTCATGATCGATACGCTCAACTGGCTGATCCAGCAGACGGGCGGCAGCAAGGGCGGCTTCCTCGCCACGCATCCCGGGACGTCGGAGCGCGTCGAAGCGCTCCGCAATCTGAAGTAGTCCGACAGGCCATCGGCGAGGCGGCCCGACAACGGGCCGCCTCGC
>DATBJF010000126.1:0-101445 GCA_036556545.1 Candidatus Methylomirabilota bacterium | reverse complement strand
AGCGCCCCGGGTTCCCCGGGGCGCGACGAGCGTTCGGGGGGTATGGGGGGCCATTTCGGGGCCCCCCATCTCAATTGCCGCGTCGGCGGACGGGCGGCGGCGGGGCCACGACGCCGAGCTCACGGATGAGGCGCAATAGGTATGTGCGCTGGAGGCCGAGCGCGCGCGCCGCGTGCGTGCGATTGCCGCGGGCCTGGTGCAGCGTGGCCTCGATGAGGCGGCGCTTGAAGTCGCTGACGGCGCCGTGATAGCCGATGGGCCGCGCGAGGGGCGAGACGTCCGGAGTGGGAGTGGGGATCGCATTCATGGGCGATGACGGGTGCGACGCATGTGCCACATCCGCGCCCCACGCAATCCGCGCGGTTGGCGTGAGCGACGCGCGCGACGTGCCCTGCGCGCTGGGCGAGCTGCACAGAAACGAAGGGCCCCGCGAGTCACCCGGGGCCCGAGACGATACGGCGCGCCGACGTCAGCTCAGGACTTGGTGGCGGGCTTGACGCCGGGGTTGTCCTTGAAGAATTGCTTGTTGAGCTCGATGAAGCTCTTCCACTGATCGGGCGTCTCGTCCTCCGCGAAGATCGCCTTGACCGGACAGACCGGCTCGCACGCGCCGCAGTCGATGCACTCATCGGGATGGATGAACAGCTGATCCTTGCCCTCGTAGATGCAATCGACCGGGCACACCTCGACGCAAGCCTTGTCCTTCACGTTGATGCACGGCTCGGCGATCACATACGGCATTGGGGCCTCCCGATCTCTCTAATGGGTCTGGTCAGACCACGTCTTTGTAACCCGACGTCGCAGAGGTGTCAAGTATTCCGAGGGCTTACCACCCGCAAAGGGGCCATCACTGTGAGCGCAGCCGCGGATCGAGAGCGTCGCGGAGCGAGTCGCCGAAGAGGTTGAAGGCGAAGACGGCCAGGCTGATCGCGAGCCCGGGAAAGATCGCCATCCACGGCGCGGTCTCTGCGAACTCCACGGCCGCGCCACGGAGCATCAGGCCCCACGCGGCCACCGGCTCCTGCACGCCGAGGCCCAGGAACGAGAGCGAGGCCTCGAGCAGGATCGCCTGTCCGAGGAAGGCCGTCAGCATGATCAGGTACGGCGCCATCACGTTGGGAAGCATGTGGCGCAGGATGATGCGCGGGTGTCCGAACCCGGCGGCGCGGGCGGCGTCGACGTAAGGCATCTCACGGATCGAGAGCGCCGACGAGCGAATCACCAGGGCGCACCGCGGAATCATCGGGATGGTGATGGCGGCGATGAGGTTCGGGATCGAATTACCGAGGATGGCCACCAGGGCCAGCGCCAGGATGATGAGCGGAAACGAGATGAAGATGTCCATCAAGCGCTGGAGGTAAAGATCGATGCGGCCGCCGAAGTACGCGCTGCCGACGCCGAGAATGGCGCCGAGCGTGGCCCCGAAAAACGACGAGACGAAGCCGACGATGAGCGCCGTCCGCGAGCCATAAATCAGGCGGGACAGCACGTCGCGGCCGAAGGCGTCCGTGCCGAGCCAGTGGGCGGCCGACGGTTTCGCGAGCATCGCGCCGAAGTCCACCCCCTGGGGGTCGTACGGCGCGAGGACGTCCGAGGCCACCGCGACCAGGAACATCACCACGATGATCGCCGCGCCGATGGCGCCGAGCGGGCGGCGGCGACAAAACTCCAGCGCCGTCGCCAGCCATCCCGGCGACGCGGGGGGCGCCTCGACCGCTTCGAGCGGACGGGCGACAGCCATCAGCGATACCGGATCCGAGGATCGAGCCAGCCGTACATAACGTCCATCAGGAAGTTGACCACGATGAAGCAGCCGGCCACCAGCATGACGAGCGCCTGGATGAGCGTGTAGTCCCGGTGGGCCACGGCCTGGACGAAGAGCAGGCCGAGGCCGTTCAGGTTGAAGACCTGCTCGGTCACGACGAGGCCGCCGATGAGGAACGCGAACTCGAGCGCCACCACGGTCATGACCGGCAGCATCGCGTTCTTCAGGGCGTGGCGCGAGAGGATGAGCTTCTGTACGAGTCCCTTGGCGCGCGCCGTCCGGATGTAATCTTCGCGCAGCACCTCCAGCATCGCCGAGCGTGTCATGCGGGTGGCCACCGCCGAGTAGCGGTAGCCGACGGCGAGCGCCGGCCAGATCAGCTGCTGCAGGTTCTGCCAGGGATCCTGCCAGAACGGCGTGTACACCATGGGCGGCAGCCACTTGAACACGATGAGCAGGACGAGGATGAACACGATGCCGAGCCAGAACGACGGCGTGGCGAGGCCGGCGATCGAGAAGATACGGACGGCATAGTCGACCCAGGTGTCCTGCTTGAGCGCCGCCAGGACACCGAGCGGGATGGCGAGCGCCACCGCGACCACGGTCGCCATGATGGCCACCTGCAGCGAGAGGGCGAGCCGTAGCCGGATCTCCTCCCAGATCGACGCGCCCGTCCACATCGACGTCCCGAAGTCGAAACGCACGACGCCCGCGATCCACGTGACGAACTGCTTCCAGACCGGCTGATCCAGGCCGTAGCGTGCCCGCTCCTGGGCCAGCAGCTCCTCGGAGACGGCGCCACGATCCCCGGCCATGCGCAGCTCGACGACGTCGCCGGGGATGACGCGGATGAGGAAGAACGTGACCACCGCCACCCCGAGCAGCGTCGGGAACATCAGCAAGAACCGCTTGACGAAGTACTTCAGCATCGGGGTCGGCAGTCCCGGCGAGCGGAGGCCCGCCGGGACAGCCTCACTCCGTTACTCGGCCAGCCAGACCGTGTCGAGCTGGTTGTTGAGATAGTGGCTCGGGGTGATGGTCCACCCCTTCACCTTCGAGTTGTGCGGGATGATCCGGTGCCACTGGAGGGTGTAGAGCACGTGAACCTCCTCGTCGAGAAGCCGCTTCTCCAGGGTGCGGAGATGCTTCTTCCGCTCCTCGATGTCCGTGGCGCGCGCCTGCCGGACGTAGAGGTCGTCGATGACGGTGTCCTTGTGCTTGCCGTAGTTGGCGTCCGACGTGCTGATGAACCGGCCCAGGTCCAGGTCGGGCTCGACGATGAAGCCGCACTGGAAGTCCATGGCGGTCTCGAAGTCACCGCGCTTGAGCATCGGGTGATACGCCGAGGCCTCGATGATCTCCTGCTTGACGTTCAGCCCGATCTGCCGCCACTGGTCGATGAGCCAGATCCCGAGCGGCTCGTACGGCTGCGGGATGCCGCGGTTCTTGAAGGTGAACGAGAAGCCTTCGGGCACGCCGGCCTCCTTGAGGAGCCGCTTGGCCTCGGCGCGTGACTTGTTGATGTCACGCCAGTAGCCGGCGAGCTTTTCGAGCTCCTCCGGCGGCGTGGCATACGGCGTGCCGGGCACCTGGATGCCGGCGACGTCGCGGACGATCGCGATCTTCGACAGCGTCTTCGACGCCTCCCAGCGATCCAGCGCCAGCGTCAGCGCCCGCCGCACGCGCTTGTCGTCGAACGGCTTCTTCTCGTGGTGCATCGCCACCATGAGCGCGCAGTCCCAGGGGCTCTCCTGCACCGTGATCTTCGGCCCCAGCGCGCCGACGAGGCTCTCGCGATCGGCCGGCGTGAAGCCCCGGAACTGGATGTGCGCCCGCTCGCCGCGGACGGCCGCGACCTGCGCGGACGACGACGAGATGAAGATCGCGCGATACCCGTCGAGATACGGCTTGCCCTTGTCCCAGTAGTCCGCGAACTTCTTGCCGACCCAGTGCGAGCCCTTCACGTGCTCCACGAACGTGAACGGGCCGGTGCCCATGATGTTCTTCTCGTACCAGTGCGGGTCCTTGGCGAGGATGTCGGCCTTGTAGATGAAGTTCCACGGGGAGCAGAGGTTCAGCAGGAACGACGACTCCGGCCACTTCAGCTTGAAGACGACGGTGTTCGCGTCGGGCGTCTCCACCGACGCAACCGACTGGTATGCCGACGCGCGCAGCGACTTCACGCCGGCCGGCGGCTTGATGATCTTGTCGTAGGACGCCTTGACATCCTGGGCGGTCAGCGTGCTGCCGTCGTGGAACTTGACGCCGCGTCGGATCTTGAACGTGTACGTGAGGCCGTCCTTGGAGATCGTCCACGACTCGGCCAGATCCCCTACGGGCTTGGTGCCGGACTTGTCGAAGGGGTCGACGCGCAGCAGCGTGCTGTAGTGCGGCGCCACCGGGTGGATGAGGCCGAACGTTTCCTGCTGATGGCCATCGTAGTCCGGCGGCTGCGAGGGAACGACGAAGATGAGCTCTCCCCCGCGTCGAGGCGACTCCTGCGCGCCGGCGGGCAGGGTGGCGACGAGGATCAATGCCGCGAGAAGAGTACAGGCGAGGCCGCTGCGTCGCTGCATGGGCCACCTCCGGGTCGGGGGCCCTGCGGGCCACCGGCCTGCATGTTGTCGCTATTCGTTCGATCTAACGACGCAACTACGGGAAAGGTTGCCGAAAGTTACCTGCGGTCCGACCACCTGTCAAGCGAGGAGGCACGCCGCGTGATGACCGGGCCTCGACTCGCGCAGCTCGGGGACCACCGAGCGGCACTGCTCCACCGCGATGGGGCACCGTGGATGGAACACGCACCCGGACGGCGGGTTCAACGGGCTCGGCACTTCCCCGCCGAGCACGACCCGCTCCCGGCGCATCTCGAGCTCGGGATCCGGGATCGGGACCGCGGACAGCAGGGCGCGCGTGTAGGGATGGAGCGGCTCGTCGTAGAGCGTCTTGCGGTCCGACATCTCAACGATCTTGCCGAGATACATGACGGCGACGCGGTCGGAGATGTGGCGAACCACCGCGAGGTCGTGGGCGATGAACAGGTACGTCAATCCGAACTCGGCCTGGAGATCCTCGAGGAGGTTGATGATCTGGGCCTGGATCGACACGTCGAGCGCCGAGACCGGCTCGTCGCAGATGATGAGCGACGGCTCCATCGCGAGCGCCCTCGCCACCCCGACGCGCTGGCGCTGGCCACCGGACAGCTGGTGCGGATAGCGGCTCGCATGCTGCGGCAGCAGCCCGACGTGGCGGAGCAGCTGCTGCACGCGGTCGCGCCGGGCCGTGGGCGTCCGCACGATGCCGTGGACCGCGAGCGGCTCGCCGACGATCTGGCCGATGGTCATCCTGGGATTGAGGGAGCTGTAGGGATCCTGGAAGATCACCTGCAGCTTGCGGCGGACGGCGCGCAATTCGCTGGCATCGAGGGTCGTGAGGTCACGGCCCTCGAAGATGATGTGGCCGCTGGTCGGGCGCTCGAGCTGGAGGATGCAGCGGCCCGTGGTCGTCTTGCCGCACCCGGACTCGCCGACGAGGCCGAGCGTCTCGCCGCGGCGGATCGAGAACGACACGCCATCCACCGCGCGGACGACGCCGGACGGCTTTCCGAACATGCCGCCGCCGACCTCGAAATGCTTCACGAGGTTGCGCACCTCCAGCAGCACGTCGCTCACGGGCGGCCTCCGACCGGCTCGGGCGCCCACGCCAGTCGCTCCGCTTCCCAGCACGCGCTCACGTGTCCGACGCCATCGACGGCGCGCAGCGGCGGGATCTCGGTGAGGCACCGCTCGACGCGAAACGCGCACCGGGGCACGAACGCGCAGCCGGCCGGCAGCCGCGTCAGATCCGGCGGCTGTCCCTCGATCGGGTTCAGGCGCGCGCGGCGTGGCTCGTCGAGCCGGGGCACCGACCGGAGGAGTCCGAGCGTGTACGGATGCCGCGGACGGCCGTACACCTCGCGCGCGGTGCCGCGCTCGATGATGCGGCCGGCGTACATGACGTTCACCCGGTCGGCATAGCGCGCGACAACGCCCAGGTTGTGCGTGATCATGAGCATCGCCACGCCCAGGCGGCGCGAGAGCTCTTTCATGAGCTCGAGGATCTGCGCCTGGATCGTCACGTCCAGCGCCGTGGTCGGCTCGTCAGCGAGCACGAGCGCCGGCTCACACGCGAGCGCCATTGCGATCATCATCCGCTGGCGCATGCCGCCGCTGAACTGATGCGGATACTGCGGCAGGCGGCGGGCCGGATCCGGGATACCCACCATGCCGAGGAGCTCCACGGCGCGGGCGCGGGCCGCCGCCGGGCCGAAACCCAGGTGTGTCTCCAGACCCTCGGTCAGCTGGCGCCCGATGCTCAGCACCGGGTTCAGCGACGTCATCGGCTCCTGGAAGATCATCGCGATCTCGCGTCCCCGCACGCGCCGCATCTCCTCCTCGGCGAGCGTCAGCAGGTCGCGGCCCTTGAAGAGGATCCGCCCGGCGGTGATCCGTCCGGCGGGCTGGGCCACCAGGCGCATGATGCTCAAGGCGCTGACCGACTTGCCGCAGCCGGACTCGCCCACGAGGGCGACCGTCTCGCCGGCCTCGACGTCCCAGGAGACGCCGTCGACGGCGCGCACGACGCCGGTCCGCGTCGCGAACTCCGTGTGGAGATCGATCACTTCGAGGAGCTTTGCCACGGTGCTGCGGGATCTTACCATCATGGGGGCTCCGAAATGGCCCCCAAACCCCCGGCGTTCGTCGCGCCCCGGCAAAGCCGTGGCGCTCCTCTCGACTACACGCAGCGGGCGACGGCGAGGTGCTCCTGGGCCTCCTCGACGAGGGAGGCGTACTCGCGACAGACGGCCTCGGCCACGCAGGGCCACCGGTGGCCGGCGGCCCAGCGCACGCCTTCCCGGCCCAGCCGCCAGCGCAGCGCGCTGTCGTCGATCGTCCGCGCGATCGTCTCCGCCAGCGCGCACGGATCACCCTCCGACACGAGGAGCCCGGTGACTCCGTCGCGCACCGTCGTCTGCAACCCGCCGACGCGCGAAGCGATCACCGCGCTGCCGCAGGCCATCGCCTCGAGCGCCACCATGCCGAACGACTCGTAGTACGACGGCAGCACGGTCGCGTCGGCGGCGACGTAGTAGTCGCGCAGCCGCTCCTGGGGCTGGGCGCCCACGAAGCTCACCGAATCGGCCAGCCCCTGACGCGCCGCCCGCCGGCGCAGCTCCGTCTCGTGGCCGTCGCGACGCTCGTCCGTCTCGCCTCCCACGACGACGAGGCGCGCCGGGTGCCCGGCGCCCCGCAGGCACGCGAGAGCGCCGAGCAGCGTCTCCAGGCCCTTGATCGGCGCAATGCGGCCCACGTAGAGCAGCAGCGGGCCGCCCGGCAGCCCGAGGCTGGCGCGCGCGGCTTCGGCGTCGCCCGGCGCGAACAGCGCCGTGTCCACGCCGCACGGGATGACGGCGATCTTCGCCGGATCGGCGCCGTAGTCGCCGATCAGGTGGCCGCGCTCGATCACGTTGGCCGCCACCAGGCGATCGGCGGCGGCCACGATCGCGTGCTCCTCGGCGATGCGCAGCACCGGCTCGCGCTCGGCGGCCACGCCGGCGCCGTTCTTCAGCCGGCCCAGCGTGTGGAACATCTGCACGAGCGGCACCCGCCACCGGTCCCGCAGCGTCAGACCGACCACGCCCGAGAGCCAGTAGTTGCCGTGGACGAGGTCGTACTCGACGGCGGCGCTCTCGCGCCACGCGTCGACGCCGGCCACGAACTGGTCGAGGTGCCCGTGGACCCGCTCGCGCGGCATCGGGGCCTCGGGTCCGGCCGGGACATGAATCACGCGCGCGCGCTCGGCCAGCGCGACGACGCGCGGGATGGCCGCGTTTTGCGAGCGGGTGAACACGTCGGCCGCCACGCCCATGCGCGACAGCTCGCGGGCCAGCTCGCGCACGTAGACGTTCATGCCGCCCGTCTCCTTGCCGCCCAGCGCGGCCAGAGGACAGGTGTGCACGCTCAGCATCGCGACGCGGAGGGACATTATAGCGTCGGCGCTCCGTGCCGCTCGAGCCCTGGGTGGCCTCTTCTAGATGCGGGCGGCTGCGCTGGCAATCTACACGCGGAGGAGATTTTAGGCACGAGCTGCGCTCGCAATCTCCACGCGGAAGACATCCTCCAGGTGGGGCTCGAACTCGAGCTTGTAGCGCTCTTCGCCGCGCAGGAAGTCGAAGCGCGCGCGGCGGCGGAGGATGGCGTCCTGGATCACGCGGGCGAGGAGCACCAGGCCCGGCGACAGGGCGGCGCGCGCCGGGGCGAAGCCGGAATTGTAGAGGCCGACCGTGTCGTCCCACTCGAGACAGATGAACGACGCGATCGGCTCGGCGCCCGCCTCCAGCAGCCACAGCCGCACCCCGTCCCGCGCCGCCAGCGCCGGAATGACCGCGCGGAAGAACGTCTCCATGCGCGCGTCCATGAACTTCGCCTTCCCCGTGCGCGAGGCGCGGTGCAGCGTGAGGAAGTCGCCGAGACGAGCCTCGACGTCGGCCGCGGTGTGGAGCGAGACGACGCGCCCATCGGTGACTTCACGCTCGAAGCGGCGAATCTTGCGGGTCAGCTCGTGGCGGTGCTTGCCGGACAGCGAGGCGAGGTAGGCGTCCCAGGAGGAGGGCAGCGCGAGCACGGGACAGCGCTCCTCCCGCTCGACGGCGGCGGTCAGACTACATGAGCCCGTGAGCGCGCGCATGGCCGCCAGTGTCGGCGAGGCCGCGGGCACGGCGTGGAGCAGCCAGCGATCGGGCTCCGCGGCCCGCGATTGCAGCAGCGCCGCCCACGCCTCCTCCTCACGGCGGGCGCGCGCGAGCAGATCCAGGTAGTCCGAGACGTCGGCGCCGCCGATCAGCTCGAGGGTGCCGGGCGCGGCCTCGTAGAGCGGCAGCACGGCCACGAGGTCGCCGTCGGCGTCGGTGACGCGGCGCACGTCGAGCCGCCGATCGGCGGCGAAGGCGGCCGCCCAGTGCGCCTGCCACGTCCACGACAGGAACGGCGAGCGCAGGCGGGAGGCCGCGTGCAGATCGTCCCACGCCTCGGGCCCGACGGACTCCAGCTGGTCAGCAGACTCGACCTTCACGGGTCGTCAGACGAGCCGGACGCCTCGAGGGATTCCGCCGGCCCGCCCTCCTCGCCGCCGGCCTCGCCCTCGGCCATCGCCTCGTCCACGGCGGAGTCGAAATCATCGCCGAGATCGTCGCCCAGCTCCTTGCCCATCTTCTTCATGAAGCGCGCGACGCTCGCGGGGTCGTTCTCGTCCAGGTCCCCGAAGCTGCCATCACTCGCCAGCGACTCCAGCCGCGCTTCCTCGGACTTCACGGTGGCGAAGCGCGACATCAGGCGCGTCAGGCTGGCGCCGCCGCAGCGCGGGCACGCCGGCGCCGCCGTCGACGACAGGCTGCGGATCAGCAGGCTGACGCGGCGACGGCAGTCGTGGCACTCGTATTCGTAGATCGGCATGTGCCGGGAATTCTAGCACGCGGGTTTCGCGCCCTCAGCGGGGCGCCGGCGCCCCCGACGCGAGCAGTTCCTCGAGCCGCATCACCGCGCGCTCCCAGTCGAAGGCGGTGGTGACGAACGCGGTGCCGGCGGCCGCCAGCCGGCCGCGCAGGGCGTCGTCGGTGGCCAGGCGCTCGAGCTTGGCGGCGAGATCCTCCACGTCGCGGCGGCGCGCCACCAGCGCCGTCTCGCCGTCGCGCGCGTAGTCGCGGCAGCCGCCGTTGTCGTACGTCACGAGCGCGGCGCCGCACGCCATCGCCTCCATCGGCGGCATCCCGAGTCCCTCGTCCCACGACGGGCACAGATAGATGTCGCTGCCGCTGTAGAGGGCCGCCAGCCGCGCCTGCGGCGGGTTCTCGTGGAACTCGTCGTACGGGAGCGGAAAGCGCGGGCGCTTCACGCCGAAGCCGACGAGGCGCAGCGTCGGCACCCGTCGCCGCGCCCGCGCCACCGCCTGCAGGCCGTCGCTCACCCCCTTCCACGCGTACTCGTGGTGGAGCATGAGCACCCGCGGGCGCGGTGGCGGCACCGATGCGTCGACGCGGTGGAAGAGCTCCCGCTCCACCGGCGTGACGATCACGTCCGCCGCGCTCGCGAAGCGCTCGCGCATGACGTCGGCGAGCCAGGTGGAGATGACGATCTTGCGCAGCGGCAGCCGGTACGTCGCGTCGACGGCCGCCGGCTGGCCGTGATAAAGGCTCTCGTAGTGCTGCACGAGATAGAACCTGGCACCGCACCGCGCGGGCGCCGCGGCCACCACCGGCGCCGACTGCCATGCGGTGGCGACGATGGCGTCCGCGTCGGGCAGCGCGGCGGCGTCCCAGCGCGCCACCCAGGCGACGCGCGCGCGAAATCCCCGGATCCAGTCCGGGCCGGCGCCCGCGAGCGTCCGCCACACCGCGCGCCAGCGGCTGCGCGCCGGCACCACCACCGTGACGTCGTGGCCGCGCGCGGCGAGGCGGTCGGCGTACGTCAAGATCGCGCGGACGCCGCCCGCGATGCGGAGATGCGGGCAGAGAACGGTGACTCTCAGCTCAGATCGCCATCGAGACCGTCCCCGTCTTCCGGTACGCCGCCGGATCGAGGAGGACGTTGAGGCACCAGACTTCGCTGGAGCCGAGCGCCTTGTCGAGCGCGGGGCGGATGTCGCGCGGCCGCGCCACCAGCGCGCCGCGGGCGCCGAGGGCTTCCGCCATCAAATCGAAGCGCGTCACCGGCAGCGAGGTGGCCACCGCGCGCCCCTCGCCGTAGAAGGACAGCTGCGGGTTGCGGATCTGGCCCCAGCCGCCGTCGTTGCCCACCACGCACACGAATGGCAGGTTGAACCGCACGGCCGTCTCGAGCTCCATGCCGTTCAGGCCGAGGGCACCATCACCGGCGAGCAGCACGACGCGCTCGTGGGGGCGTAGCAGCTTCGCCGTCAGCGAGAACGACGGCCCGACGCCGAGGCAGCCGAGCGGACCGGGATCGAGCCACTGCCCCGGCCGATGCAGCGACACGATCCTCGACACGCAGCCGACGACGTCGCCGCCGTCGCCGACGATCGTCGTGTCGGGCCCGACAACGCGCGCGATCTCGGCCGCGAGCCGATAGTGCGAGATCGGCGTCTCCTCCGAAGCGCAGAACGCCTCGAGCTTGGCGCGACTCTCCGTCTCCCGCGCGCGCACGGCGGCCAGCCATGGCTCGACGCGTGCGGCCATCGTGCCAGGGACCACGTCCAGCGCCTGGCGCAGGATCGTGGCGATGTCGCCGGTCAGCCCCAGCTCGAGCGGCCGATTGCGACCGAGCTCGCCGGGGTCGCCGTCCACCATCACCACCCTGGCGGCTTCGGCGAACGTGGGCGGGCGGCCATAGCCGAGGCGGAAATCGAGCGGCGCGCCGAGGATCAGGACGAGGTCGGCGGCGCCGAGGGCCATGCCCCGCGCCTGCGAGAACGCGTTGGGATGGGCCGTGGGCAGCGTGCCGCGGCCGGCGCCGTTCATGAACACCGGCACGCCCGCGCGCTCGGCAAACGCCGCCAGCGCCGCCGCCGCGTCGTCCCAGTACACGCCCCCACCGGCGACGACCACGGGACGCTCGGCGCCGGCGAGCAGGCGCTCCAGCGCGCCGAGCGCCTCGCCGTCGACGGCGGCGCGCGGGCGATGCACGTAGCCGGTCGGGATCGGCGCCAGGCGGTCCTCGATGCTCGCGAGGAGGAGATCGACGGGAATCTCGACGAAGACGGGTCCGGGCCGGCCGGACAGCGCGGTGCGGATCGCGGTGGTCAGGACCTCGGGAATCTGCCGCGTCTCGGCAACGGTGAACGAGCCCTTCGTGATCGGCCGCAGCAGCGCCACCTGCTCCATCTCCTGCAGCGCGCCGAGGCCGCGCAGACCGAGCGGCGCGGCGCCGCCGATGAGAAGCATCGGGCTCCGCGCCGCATACGCGTTGGCGACGCCGGTCACGGCGTCGGTCACACCCGGCCCGGGGGCGACCATGGCCACGCCGATGCCGCGCGTGAGCCGGGCGTAGGCGTCGGCCGCGTGGGCGGCCGCCTGCTCGTGCCGGAAGTCGATGACGGCGATGCCCTCGTCGAGACAGCCGTCGTAGATCGGCAGGATGTGGCCGCCGCACAGCGTGAACACGTGGCCCACGCCGGCCTGCTTCAGCACCCGCGCGACGAGCTGACCGCCTGTCATTCGACATGGGGGGCCCCGAGATGGCCCCCCATACCCCCCCGCCTTCGGAGCGGCCCGGCTAAGCCGTGCCGCTCCTCTAGCCCCTCCTCTAAATGTCGGTTCATCGCGCGTCTCGTTCTACCGGAAGCGCGGGACGATGTCGGCGGCGACGCGCTCGAGCTGCTCCTCCTCGTGCTCGGGCTCGCCGATGGCGTTGACGATGACGTACGTGCAGCCCGCGGCGCGAAACTTCTCGATCTGCTCGGCGCACTGCTCGGGCGTCCCGATGATGCCGTACTTGCGGGCGAGCGGCTCGAAGTCCTGCGCATAGCGTCTGGTCAGGAACTTCACCCAGGCCGCCCTCGCCGTCTCGTAGTCGCGCCCGACCGTGACGAAAGCCAGGTGCGCGGCCACGAAGCCGTCGAGCTTGCGTCCGGCCTGCTGCGCCGCCGAGCGGATCTTGTCGAGGCTCTGCGCATACCGCTCGGGCTGGACGACGTAGGAGACCCAGCCGTCGCCCTGCCGGCCCGCGCGAGCGAGCGCGGCATCCGAGCGGCCGCCGACCCAGATGGGTGGCCCGCCGGTCTGCAGCGGCTTGGGATCGATCGACACGTTCGTGAAGCTGGTGAATCGGCCCTTGAACGTGGCCGGCGTGTCGCGCCACAACGTGCGAACGGCGTCGATCGCCTCGCTGACGCGCGCGCCGCGCTCGCCGTGCGGCACACCGCAGAGCTCGAACTCCTTCGGATTCTCCCCACCGACGCCGACGCCGAAGATCAGCCGGCCGCCCGACAGCACGTCGAGCGTGCTCGTGGTCTTCGCGGCGATGGCGGCCGGCCGCAGCGCGAGCAGGTACACGGCGGTGCCGAGGCGCACGCGGCTGGTGATCGCCGCGTAGGTGGACAGCAGCGTGAGCGACTCGTAGAGCGGATTGTGGAAGGAGACGTGATCGCCCGTCCACACGGACTCGTAGCCGAGCTCCTCCACGCGACGGGCGAGCGCGAACTGCTGCGCCGGCGGATGGATGCCGCTCAGCTGCACACCGAAGCGCATCATTGTCGTCATCTGGGGAACGCGTCCTTCACGCCGCCGTCGACGGTGAGGGTGCAGCCGGTGGTCTTCGCCGAACGGTCGGCGGCCAGGAAGAGCACCGCCTCGGCGACGTCCTCGGGCAGGATGCGGGCGCCGAGGAGGTTGCGCTTCCGATAGAAGTCCTCGAGCTGCTCGACGGCGATTCCCTGCGCCGCCGCCCGCTCGCGCCGGACGTCCTCCGACCAGAGCTTCGAGTCCTGGAACACGGCGTCGGGATTCACGATGTTCGAGCGGATGCCGTGCGGCGCCCCCTCGAGCGCCAGCACCTTGGCCAGCTGCGCCTCGGCGGCCTTGGCCGCGGAGTAGGCCGCGAAGTCCTTGCCGGGCGACATGACGTTCTTGGTGGCGACGAACACGAGGGCGCCGCCGAGGCCCTGCGCGATCAGGATGCGCATGGCCTCGCGCGCGACGAGGAAGTGGCCGGTGGCGTTCACCGCGAACGAGCGCTCCCAGTCGCCGAGCGCCATGCGCTCCACCGGCGCCGAGTGGGCCATGCCCGCGTTGGAGACGAGGATGTCGAGGCCGCCGAACGCGAGCACCGTCTCCTCGAAGGCGGCGCGGACGGACGTCTCGCTCGTCACGTCCATGCGCAGGCCGATCGCGCGACCGCCGCCCACGGACGCGCTCACCTCGTCGGCGGTCTTCCTGGCCCCCGCCTCGTCGAGGTCCCCCACGACGACGTGGGCGCCCTCCGCGGCGAGGCGCCGGGCCACGGCGCGGCCGATCCCCGAGGCGCCGCCGGTCACGACGGCGATCCGGCGCGCGAGCTCTTTCTCGGGAGGCGCCAGCGTCAGCTTGTAGAGCTCGAGCGGCCAGTATTCGACGTCGAAGGCGTCCTGCGCGGTGAGGGACACGTACCGGCCGAATGCCGAGGCATTGCCGATGACGTCGATGGTGTGGTGGTAGATGTCGTTCACGATCCCGGCCGTGCGGCGATCGCGTCCGGCCGTGAACATGCCGAGCCCG
The DNA here is from genome assembly GCA_036556545.1 of Candidatus Methylomirabilota bacterium. Lineage (GTDB taxonomy): Bacteria > Methylomirabilota > Methylomirabilia > Rokubacteriales > CSP1-6 > AR12. The sequence goes on along the minus strand of DATBJF010000126.1, from coordinate 87,436 downwards.
GGCACGAGCACCACGCGCGGCAGCGGATCCACCAGCTCGGCGCCGGGGAACCGGTGCGCCTCGAAGTACGCGGTGTAGTCCCCGACGAAGCGCTCCACCGAGCGATCGATGGCGTCCCACGTCACGAGCGGATCGTCGGTCGGCCGCCCGAGGTCGACCAGGCACGGCAGCCGCTTGGTGTAGATCGTGTGGTCGGGCGTCGCCGGCCCCACCTGGGACAGCGCCGGCGCCTCCACCGACGACACGAAGTCGAGCACCGGCGGCGAGTCGTCGAAGCCGAGGACGACGCGCTTGCCACGTCCGAGGCGTCCCCGCAGCCGCGGCGCCACCGCCAGCGCAGTGGCGCGCCGCGCGGCCGGGGACAGCACGTCGACGGCCGGCCCGCCGAACACGCGCCGGCCGCGCTTCCGCTCGGCGATCGCCTCTTCCGCGCGGGTGATCAGCTCCAGCGTCGCGTCGTAGGCCTCGCGGATCGTGGTGCCCCAGCAGATCGTCCCGTGCCGCTCCAGCACGAGGGCCCGCGCCTGCGGCTCCGCCGCGATGGCGTCCGCGACTTCGCGCGAGATGCGGAATCCGGGCCGCCGGTACTCGAGCGCGATGACGTCCTTGCCGTACACGCCCGCGAGGACCTCGCGCGGCCGGTCGTTGTTGGTCAGCGACACGATCGCGTCGGCATGAGTGTGCACGACCGCCTGCGCGTCGACGAAGCCGTGCAGCAGCGTCTCGATGGATGGCCGCACGCCGCCCGGATCCATCAACCCGTGCCCCAGGTAGGCGACCATCTCCTGATCGCCCATGTCCTGCCGGTCGAGGAGCCCGCGGATGTCGTCCATTCGCACCCCCGGGAAATCCTTGCGCTGGACGGACTTCAGGTCGGAGCCGCTGCCCTTCACACGCAGGACGCCGACGTCCCGGCCGCGATGATCGCGCTCGGACGTCTTGATCGAGGTGTTGCCACCGCCCCAGACGACCAGCGAGGTTTCGGCGCCGATCAGGCGGGAGGCGTAGACGAGGAGGTCGACACCGTCGAGCCTCGCGGCCTCCGCGTCGTTCCAGCGGGAGCGCATCGCGCCCACGATACCACGTTGGAGATGGGCCCCCGATGGTGCCCATACCCCGAGCGCTCGGAGCGGCTCGGCGGAGCTGTGCCGCTCCTCTTCCAGCCCGGCGGCGCGCTACGACGGCTCGCGAACGAGCGCGCGGATCTTCTCGGCCTCCTGCAGGACGAGGACGCCGACGGCCCGACGTTACTCCGTGAAAGTCGCTGGATGGAGACAGCAAACGGCGCGGCGGGTGGGAAGCCACCGCGCCGCGCCGTGACGATTACCGCGCCGCGTAGACGTCGATCCGCTCGGTGCTCGCCTGCATCGCCGGCAGCGTGCCCGGCATGGCGGCGCCGGCGCCGGCGCCGTCGCCGAAGATGGTGCCGCACTCGTTCTTCGTCTTGTAGGCGCCGTAGCCCGTGCCGAGCGCCGCGCCGGCGATGCCACCGATGAGTGCGCCCTTGCCCGCGGCCTTGCCGCCGTCGGCGATGGCGCCACCCGCGGCCCCGAGGCCGGCGCCGAGCAGCGCGCCGAGCGCGCCCGGCTTGGCGATGCGCAGCGCGCGGTCACCGCCGGTCGAGCAATCGGCCGCAACCGCCGTGGACGAGACCTGCGTCACCCGCGGCGGTGCTGCCGTGGCCGGTCGGGCGACGGCGGGCGCCGCAGCGGGGACGGCGGGAACGGCGGCGTAGCGCGGAGCCGGACGCGGGGCCGGCGCCGCCGGCGCGGCCACGGTCGGAGTGTCGGCCTCGGCCGGGGCCGTCGGGCGCAGCATCCAGGCCGTTGTCACTCCGGTGCCGAGGGCGGTCACACCCGAGATCGCGAGTCCGATCGTCGCCAGCTTCCACGGATTCGTCATGGCTCTCATCCTCCCTGCTCATGAGACGGCCCCCCACCGGCGGCTATTCGAGGTGCCTGTGGTAGAAACTGCACGATGGTCGGACCGGTCCTGGCCGTCCTCGTGCTCCTCGCGTCCGTGCGGCCGGCCGCTGCGGACGGCATCATGCTCGTCCAGGCCGGGGCGTTCTGGATGGGCCGAGACGACGGCGCCGCCGACGAGGCGCCGTTGCACCGCGTGTACGTGCGCGACTTCTGGATCGAGCGGCACAAGGTCACGAACGCCGAGTTCGCCGCCTTCCTCGACGCGCGCGGGCTCGCGAGCGACGACGGCGTGCGGCGCTACGACGCCGACGACGCCGATGCGCGCATTCATCGGCGAACGACGGCCGAAGCGCATGCGGGCTGGGTCGCCGATCGGGGATACGAGCGTCATCCGGTCGTGGAGGCCTCCTGGTTCGGCGCGCGCGACTACTGCGCCTGGAAAGGGCGGCGGCTGCCCACCGAGGCGGAATGGGAGAAGGCGGCGCGCGGCGCCGACCGGCGTCGGTATCCGTGGGGCCACGCGCCGCCCGCGCCTGCCCGCGCCGTGTTCGGACGCGGGTACAACGCCACCGAGCCCACCGACGCGCGTCCCGCCGGCGCGAGCCCGTACGACGTGCACGATCTGCTGGGCAATCTGAGAGAGTGGACGGCGACGATGCTGAAGCCGTACCCTTACCGCCACGACGACGGCCGCGAGCCGTTCACCGGTGTCGGGAGCGTCGTCGTCCGCGGCGGCAGCCACGACGATGTCGCGGAGACGCTCAGCGTCACCGCGCGCCGCTCGTACGATCGCCGCGGAGCGGCCGCGGGCCACCACCACGTGGGATTCCGCTGCGCGACATCGGAGGATCTGGGAGGCCGATGAGATGACCCGGCAGCTCGACAACCTCATGATGAATTACCCGCTGACGCTGACGCACTTCTTCGAGCGGACACGCCGGGTGTTCCCGAAGAAGACGCTGGCGACACGGGTTCCCGGGGTCGGGCTGCAGCGCCTCGACTACGGGCACTGGGCCGAGCGCACGACCCGGCTGGCCGCCGCCCTTCGCGCGCTCGGCGTGCGCAAGGGCGATCGCGTCGGCACCTTCGCCTGGAACTCGCACCGGCACCTCGAAGTCTACTTCGCCGCGCCGTGCATGGGCGCCGTCCTGCACACGGTGAACATCCGGTTGTCGGCCGCCGACATCACGTACATCGTGAACCACGCCGGCGACAAGGCGCTGATCGTCGATGCCTCGTGCTGGCCGACGCTGGAGCCGATCCGCAAGAATCTGGAGACGGTCGAGCACATCATCGTGATGCGGGACACGCCGGGCGCCGAGATACCGCCCGGCGCGCTCGACTACGAGGCGCTCCTCGCCGACACGCGCCCGCTCGAGACGTGGCCGGCGCTGTCCGAGCTCGACGCGGCGGGGATGTGCTACACGTCCGGCACCACCGGCCATCCCAAGGGCGTCGTGTACACGCACCGCGCGATCTTCCTGCATTCGCTCGGCTCGTCGCTGAAGGACCTGTTCGCCGTCTCCGAGAGCGACGTCATCCTGCACATCGTGCCGATGTTCCACGCCAACGCGTGGTGCATCCCGTTCGCGGGCGTGCTCAACGGATCGACGCAGATCTTCGGCGGCCCCAATCCGCAGCCGCGCGACATCATCGAGATGGTCCACAACGAGCGCGTCACCTTCGTGGGCGCGGTGCCGACGGTGTGGATCGCCATCGACGGCATTCTCGAGCGCGAGCCGCAGTGGGACATCTCCTCCATCCGCTGCATCCCCATCGGCGGCTCCGCCGCCCCCCGGACGCTCATCGAAAAATTCGACAAGAAGTACGGCGCGATGATGTGGCACGCGTGGGGCATGACCGAGATGACGCCGATCGGGACGGTCGGGCGGCTCAAGTCCTACATGGAGGCGCTCCCGGACGACGAGCGCTACGCCGTCCGTGCCAAGCAGGGGTACGTGGCGCCGTGCGTGGACATCCGCATCGTGAACGAGGAGGGCGTGGAGCAGCCGTGGGACGGGACGAGCGTCGGCGAGATCCAGGTGCGCGGCCCCTGGGTCACGGCCGGCTACTACGACAACCCGGAGTCGGCCGAGCGCTTCACCGCCGACGGGTGGTTCCGCACCGGCGACGTGGCGTCCATCGATCCCGAGGGCTACGTGCAGATCACCGACCGGGCGAAGGATCTCATCAAGTCCGGGGGCGAGTGGATCTCGTCGATCGACGTGGAGACGATGATCATGGGGCACCCGAAGGTGCTGGAGGCGGCCGTCATCGCCGTGCCGCACCCCAAGTGGGTCGAGCGCCCCCTCGCCTGCGTGGTGCCGAAGCCCGGCGAGCACGTGACGCCGGCCGAGATCCTGGACTTCCTGCGGCCCAGGCTCGCCCGCTGGGCGCTGCCCGACGGCGTCCTGTTCATCGACGCGGTGCCCAAGACGAGCGTGGGGAAGTTCGACAAGAAGGTCCTGCGTGAACGGTTCAAGAGCTGGACGCCGAAGAGCTGAAAGGGGCCCTATGGCCGACGTGACCGCGTTCACGGGCAAGATCCCGGACAACTACGATCGCTATCTCGCGTCGCTCCTCTTCGACCCCTACGCCGACGACCTCGTGGCGCGGGTGCCCGTGCACGACGGCATGCGCGTTCTGGAGGTCGCCTGCGGCACCGGCATCGTCACCCGCCGGCTCGTCGACAGGCTGGCTGGCCGCGGCACCATCATCGCCACCGACCTCAACGAGGCGATGTTCGCGCACGCGCGCACAGGACTCCCGCGGCGCGGCGACGCCACGTGGCGCCACGCGGACGGCACCAGCCTGCCGTTCGAGACACGCTCCTTCGACGTCGTCCTCTGCCAGTTCGGCGTGATGTTCTTCTCCGACAAGGCGGCCGGCGCCCGCGAGGCCTTCCGTGTGCTGCGGCCGGGGGGCCTCTACCTCTTCAGCGTCTGGGATGCGCTGGAACACAATCCGGTGCCGCGCTTCACGCACGAGACCATCAGCAGCTTCTTCCCCCAGGACCCGCCGAAGTTCTACACGGTGCCCTTCAGCTATCACGACGTGCCGACCCTCGAATCGCTACTCCGCGAGGCGGGCTTCGAGGCGATCCGCTGCGAGCGGGTCGCGAAGGAAGGCAAGAGCGCGTCGGCGGCGGAGGCGGCCATCGGCCTCATCGAGGGCAATCCCGTCTACGGGGAGATCATGCAGCGGCGGCCGGAGGCCCTGGCCGAGATCGAGAGCGCCGTGGCCGCGCGTCTGGCGCGCGAGCTCGGGGACGAGCCGCTGCGCGCCCCGCTGCGGGCCCTGGTGGTCACCGGACGGCGCCCCGCGCCTTGACAGGCCGGGTTGGCGGTCATATTCTCCGGCCCACCCAGTCGGTTTCGATCCCTTTCTCAGCGCGGCCCTGCGGCCGCCAGGGAGGCTCCTCATGGCTGTGTCGCGACGCCAGTTCCTCGGCACGACCACCGCCGGCCTCGCCGGCATCCTCGCGACGCGGACGACGCCCGCGGTGGGACAGACCCGCGAGATCTCGTACCTTTGCTGGAACAATTTCGCGCCGGCCTCGGACAAGAAACTGGCCGAGATCGGTCAGCGCTTCACCAAGGACACCGGGATCAAGATCAAGATCGACCACATCGCCCATCCGCAGCAGGCTGCGAAGTACGCGTCCGAGGTGCAGAGCCAGGCCGGACACGACCTCGTCGAGATGCGCATGCACTTCCCGTGGCTGTACGAGCCGCAGCTCGTGGATGTCTCGGACATCGTCGCCGAGCTGGAGAAGAAGTACGGCAAGGCGCTCTCATCGGCGGAGGACACCGCCAAGGTTCAGGGGGTCTGGCGGGCCGTGCCCCAGTACCACACCTTCTTCGTAGGCTCCTACCGGGAGGATCTCTTCAAGAAGGCGAGCCTCAAGGTCCCCGACACGTGGGAGGACCTGTACACGGTCGGCAAGGAGCTCAAGAAGATGGGGCATCCGGTCGGGATTCCCATCAGCCAGAACTACGACTCGATCTCCACCGCGAGCCCGGTCCTCTGGTCTCTCGGCGGCATGGAGGTCGACAAGGACGGCAAGACGGTCCGGATCGCTTCGGCGGCCGCCGAGCAGATGATCGAGTGGTACAAGAAGATGTACCGGGATTGCATGGAGCCCGAGGTCCTCTCCTGGACCGATGCCAGCAACAACACCACCCTCAACGCCGGCAAGTCGGGCTGGATCCATAACCCGGTCAGCGCGTACATCGTGGCCCGCAACAGCAAGATGGTCACCGCCGACGGCATCAATCACCATCGGAGCCTGGCCGGACCCAATGGCCGGCACGAGACCGACGTGCCGCGCCACATCGGCATCTGGAAGTTCAGCAAGAACGTCGAGCTCGCGAAGGAGTGGATCCGCTACCTGCTCGGCAAGAAGGAGGTCTACGACGAGTACGTGATGTCCGGCGACGCCTTCAACCTGCCGATCTACACGAATATCCAGGATCATCCGGTGCTGAAGACGGACCCCAAGTTCGCCGCCCTGAAAATGGTGGAGGGGGTCCAGTTCCACTGCTATGGCTGGCCGGCCCCCCCGAGCGACAAGGTCCAGCGCATCACCAACGAGTTCATTCTGCCCAACATGATCGCCAAGGCCGTCACGGGCACGGCGACGAAGGAAGCGGTGGCCTGGGCCGAGAAGGAAATGAAGCGGATCCTCGCGGGATAACGATGTGGCGATAGGAAACGTCCGCGTCGCCACCCCCGCCCGCCGCGCGGGGCTCCGGGTCCGGGAGTTGCTCGACCACGAGCGGTTCCTGGGCCCGGCGTTCGTCACTCCGGCGCTGCTGCTCATCCTGCTGCTGGTCGCCTACCCGTTCCTGATGGCGCTCTACTTCGCGCTGTCCAACGCTCAGATCGGACGGCCGAGCACGTTCGTGGGGATGCGGAACTTCATCGGCCTCTGGCAGAGCGATTCGTTCCGCCAGACGTTCCAGAACGCGTTCGTCTTCACGGGCATCGCCGTCACCTTCAAGATCGTGCTGGGGATCATGCTGGCCCTGCTGCTCAACGAGCAGCTCTGGTTCAAACGCATGCTGCGCGGCGCCGTGCTGCTGCCGTGGGTCATCCCGACCGCCCTCTCCACGCTCGGCTGGTGGTGGATGTTCAACTCTCTCTACAGCGTCGTGAACTGGTCGGGGATCGCGCTCGGCGTCATGGACCCCCCGGGCCCGAACTGGCTCGGCCAGAAGTACTACGCGATGGCGGCCGTGGTCGCCGTCAACGTCTGGCGCGGCCTGCCGTTCTTCGCGATCACCATCCTGGCCGGGCTCGTCTCCATTCCAAAGGAGCTGTACGAAGCCGCCGAGGCGGACGGTGCCGGGGCCGGCGCTCGTTTCTGGAACATCACGTTGCCGCTCCTGAAGCCGGTGCTGGCGGTGGTCGTGCTGTTCTCCACCATCTTCACGTTCAGCGACTTCAACATCGTGTACGTGCTGACCCACGGCGGTCCGATCAACTCCACTCACCTGTTCGCCACGCTGAGCCGCCAGATCGGGCTCGAGTCGGGGCAGATCGGGCAGGGCGCGGCCATCTCGCTCTACCTGTTCCCGGTCCTCGTGTTCGTGGTGCTGATCCAGCTGCGGTTCGTGCGGCGGCAGGCATACTGATGACCGTCAAGCGACGGCCGCGGCTGAAGAAGCTCCTTCTGCACGTGGCCTTGCTGCCGTTCCTGCTCTTCGCGCTGTTCCCCTTCTATCACATGGCCTTGACGTCGCTGAAAACGGATCGCGAGCTCTACGACCGGTACGCCGTGCCGCTGCTGATCCGGGAGGGACCCACCCTCGACCACTACAAAAAGCTCATCTGGGAGACGGCGTTTCTGACGTGGACGAAAAACAGTCTCCTCGTCACCGGCATCGCGACCACGGTCTCGGTGATCATCGGCACCATCGCGGCGTACGCGCTGGCCCGGCTTCAGTTCTTCGGCGTCGGAACGTTCGGGACCGGCATCTTCGTCACCTATCTCGTGCCGACGTCGCTGCTGTTCCTCCCGCTCGCGCAGGTCGTCCACTGGATCGGCCTCGCCGACTCCAAGTGGGCGCTCGTCGTCACCTATCCGACCTTTCTGGTGCCGTTCTGCACCTGGCTGCTCATGGGCTACTTCCGTACGGTGCCGAAGGAGGTCGAGGAGTGCGCGATGGTCGACGGCGCCACCCGCATGCAGGCGCTGGTCCGCATCGTGCTCCCGATGGCGATTCCCGGAATCATCTGCGCGGTGCTGTTCGCCTTCACGCTGTCCTGGAACGAGTTCATTTACGCGCTGACGTTCACGTCCTCCTCCGAGGAGATCACCGCGAGCGTTGGAGTAACGAGCGAGCTCATCCGCGGCGACATCTACTTCTGGGGTGGGCTGATGGCGGGCGCCATGCTCGCCTCGATCCCCATCGTCATCCTCTACGTCTTCTTCCTCGATTATTACGTTTCGGGACTGACCGCAGGCGCCGTGAAGTAGCCGCCCCGCGGCCGTCCGGGGGCGCGCTTGACAAGGCGGCAGCCCGCGCGCAGAGTCTGCGGCACGTTCTGGCGGCCCTGGCTGATCGCGTGTCCCGGAGAGGAGGACCGCGTGCGGGTTCCGGCCCTCGTGCTGAAACGGAAGCAATGGGAGCCTCTTGCGTTCGCCTCCCCGTCCCTGGCGTTGATCGCGCTCGTCATCGTGTTCCCGCTCGCGTATGCCTTCTACCTGTCGCTCCGAAACTTCGACCTCTCGGTCGGTCCCGGCCACGAATTCGTCGGGCTGCAAAACTATACCGAGGCCCTCCTGCGGGACCGGCGATTCGTGGAGTCCGTGTGGAACACCGGCGTCATCATTGTGCCGTCGCTCATCGCCGAGCTACTCCTGGGACTCGGGATCGCGCTTCTCCTGAACCGCGTGATCCGGGGGCGACCGCTCATCACCGCGCTGCTCGCGATCCCGGCCATGGTGTCGCCCGTGATGGCAGCGATGGCGTGGCGCATGCTGTTCGGGGTGAAGTATGGCGCGATCAACAATCTGGGCCGCCAGGCGGGAATTCTCGATGTCTATTTCGACTGGTTTGCCACGCCGCTCCTTTCGATCGTCACCATCGTCCTGGTGGAGGTGTGGCACAACACGCCGTTCATGATGCTCGTGCTGCTGGCCGGACTGCAGTCGATCCCTCAGGAGCTGTACGAAAGCGCCCGCGTGGACGGCGCGTCGTCCTGGCAGAGCTTCTGGTCGATTACGCTGCCTCTGCTCAAGTTCACGATGGCGGTCGGCATCATGATCCGCATGATCGATCTCACGAAGCTGTTCGGGCTCATCTTCGTGCTGACCTACGGAGGGCCGGGCGGCGCCACCGAGACCGTCGCCTTCACGACCTATCTGGTCGGGTTCAACGACTTCCGCATGAGCTACGCCTCCGCCCTGGCCTACCTGATCGTGGGCGGCGTGCTGGTGCTGACGCTCGTGTTCATGTGGATTCAGCGGTACCGCGAAGCGAGGGCCGCCTGATGGCGATTGCGCTCGAGCGCGACCGGGTCACCGCCCGCCGGCGGAGCCATTACCGCGTGCAACGCGTCATCGGCCACGCCCTGACATACCTCGGCATCGTGGTGGCCCTCACGTTCTTCCTCGGCCCCTTCTTCTGGATCGTGACGACCTCGCTCAAGGCCAACAACGACTACTTCGCGTTTCCGCCGGTGTGGATCCCCGACCAGCCGTCGATCGCGCACTACGTTCGACTGTTCACGAACGCGAGCGGGCTTCGTTACTTCACCAACAGCCTGGTCATCTCGACGCTCAGCATGGCCGCCGCCATCGTCGTCAGCCTCCCGACCGCCTACGCGATCGCCCGCTGGCGGTTCGGCGGCGGTTTGCTCTCGACGCTGTTGCTGGTGCTGCGGATGCTGCCCGCGATCGCTCTCATCATCCCCCTCTACATCATGTACAAGGCGCTGGGACTCACCAACAGCTACTTCGGCCTCGTCATCGCCTACACCGTCCTGTACATCCCCTTCGCCGTGTGGCTCCTCGTCGGCTTTCTGCGGGACTTCCCGGTCGAGATCGAGGAGGCAGCGCTCATCGACGGCTGCTCGCGCCTGCGCGCGCTGGTGACGGTGGTCATGCCGATCATCGCGCCGGGGCTGGCGGTGGTGGCGCTCTTCGCGTTCATCGCCACCTGGAACGAGTTCCTGTTCGCCGTCGTGCTGACCGGCATCGAGACGAAGACGATGATGGTCCTGGTGACGTCCTTCACCAGCGGCGGCACCGACATGTTCTACGGCGAGGCGTCGGCCTCGGTGGTGCTCGGGGTCCTTCCCGCATTCGCGGTCGCCTTCGCCCTCCAGCGGTATCTCGTCAAGGGGCTCGCGCTCGGCGGAACCAAGGGTTGACCCAAAGGAGAAGCTCATGAGACGGACCCTCGCGATCGCTCTCGCTCTCGTGCTGGCCGTGATCCTGGCCGCCGCCGTGCTCCCTGCGCGCGCGCCTGCTCAGGGCGCCAAGCCCTACGCGGGCACGACCATTCGCGCCGTGGTGAACGCCGAGTACGTCAAGTACTCGCTGTCGCTGATCGAGAAGGACCTCTTCGACAAGCACGGGATCAGGATCGAGACCGAAGTCATTCCGATCGACGCCTTCGTGGCCAAGACGCTGCTCGAGTTCAACAGCGGGAAGAGCCCCTGGGACCTCATCATGTTCGGGCCGTCGAACATGCCCGACTACGGGCGCCACTTCGAGCCGCTGGAACCGTGGGTCCAGAAGCTGAAGCTCGACTTCTACATGGACGACATTCCCGACGTCTACAAGAAGCTGATGCTCCGCCATCAGGGCAAGATCGTGAGCATGCCGTACGACGGCGACATCCATATCATGTTCTGGAACAAGGTCGCCTTCGAGCGCGCGGACAACAAGCGGAAGTTCAAGGCCAAGTACGGGTACGACCTCAACCCGCCCAAGACGTGGAAGCAGTGGGACGATATGGCCGAGTTCTTCCACGGCTGGGGATGGGACGGCTCGGACCAGAAGCTCTTCGGCGCCGGCGCCTCCTACAAGCCCTCCGGTAGCGGCTACTCGTATCACTGGTGGCGGGCGCGCTTCTTCTCCTATGGCGGGATGTACTTCGACCCGGACATGAAGGCGCTCGTCAACAGTCCGGCCGCCGTGCGCGCGCTCGAGGAGATGGTGCGGACGATGCCGTACTATCCGCCGGGCGTGCTCCTCTTCGAGTCCGAGGAGCCGAAGACGATGCTGATCAAGGGCGAGGTCCCGATGCTCTACTCGTGGACCTCGACCGGCAAGCGGGTGGGGGACAAGAACGAGTCCGTCATCGTGGGTAAGGCCGGCTTCGGGATCGTGCCCGGGGCGGAGATCGATGGCAAGATCGTCCACCGCCCGTCGCTGACCCCCGGCCGCTCGATGGCCGTCTCGATCTACTCGCAGAAGAAGGAAGCGACCATGAAGGTCCTCGAGTTCATCTCGCTTCCGGACCAGAGCCTGAAGATCGTGATGGATCCGAAGACGATCATGGACCCGTGGCGGGTCTCGCACTTCCGGGCCGAGGCGTTCAAGAAGTCGTTCCCCGACGCCGACAAGTACCTGAAAGCGATCGAGGACAGCTTCCCGCACGTGGTGCCCGACCCGGTCATTCCCGCCGCCAACGAGTACCAGCGCAAGCTGTCCTTCGAGATCACCGAGGCGCTGGCCAAGCGCAAATCGCCCAAGGAGGCGCTCGATTCCGCGGCCGCCGAGTGGGAGAAGATCACCGACCGGCGCGGCCGCGACAAGCAGAAGGCCCAGTGGGGCGAGCGGCTGCACGAGATGAAGCTGGTCGGCATCGAGCACCGTCCGGAGTGGGCCGCGAAGGCGAAGTAGCCGTCGGCCTCGCCGCACACACGGGGCGCGCCGGCCTCACCGGCGCGCCCCGCCGATCCAGCCGAAACGTCACTTCTTCAGCGCGTCGATGCCGGCCTGGGCGATCTGGGCGTCCTGAGCGGACGTGACACCGGAGACGCCGATGCCGCCGACGACCTTGCCGTCGACGATGATCGGGATGCCGCCCTCCAGCATGCTCGCGCCCGTCAATCCGAGGAGCCGGACGTTCTCGCCGCCCTTCGCGATCGCGTCCTGGAAGATCTTGGTGGGACGGCGGAACGCGACCGACGAGTAGGCCTTCTCCCGCGCGACCTCCACGCTGCCGAATTGCGTGTTGTCGAGACGGCTCATCGCGACCAGCTGGCCACCGGTATCGACGATGCTGATCACGACGTTCCAGCTGTTCTTCTTCGCTTCCGCCTCGGCCGCGGACAGCACCCGCTTGGCCTGGTCGAGCGTGATCGGCGCGCCGTACGCCGGCGGCGCGGGCGGTGCGGCAGCGGGCGTCGGAGCCTGGGCGTGGACGGTGACGGCAACAAAGAGGCCGGCGTACAGCAGCAGCATCACGGCGGCAGTGCGTTTCATAGGTCCTCCTGCGCTGGGTAGGGGGTGAGCCACGCCGGCTTGCCGCCACGCGTCGAGTCAGGCGCGACAGGGCCGGTGCTCGAAAACTGGCGAGGAGGGCGCGACGTTCCCGCCGTCTCGCTTTTGGGTCGCGCCGGTCTCAGTCCCCCCCGGCAGGCGGCTTGACGTCCGACATGCGGGCGGAGGCGGCGCGGCGCAGGCGGGCGCGCCAGGCCCGGCGCTCGCGGCGCTGGGCCAGGCGCTGCCACGGCGCCAGCGTCGGGGCCGCCCACCTGAGCGCGGCGGCCGCGTCTTCGAACAGCGAGTAGGCCACCGGGGTCACGAGCAGGGTCAAGAGCAGGGACAGCGTCTGGCCTCCGATGACCACCACCGCGATGGCACGGCGCTCCTCGGCGCCGGGGCCGGTCCCCGCCCACAGCGGCAGCATGCCGGCCACGAGCGCCAGCGTGGTCATCAGGATCGGGCGGAGCCGGTCGCGGTTGCCTTGCATGATGGCGGCCAGACGCTCCATGCCGCGGGCGCGAAGGTTGTTCATGTGGTCGATCTGGAGGATCGCATTCTTCTTGACCACGCCGAAGAGCACCAGGATGCCGAGCGCGGAGTAGAGATTCAGCGTGTTGCCCGTGTACCAGAGCGACAGCATCGCGAAGGGCACCGACAGCGGCAGCGAGAGCAGGATGGTCAGCGGATGGATCAGGCTCTCGAACTGCGAGGCGAGGATCATGTACATGAACGCGAACGAGAGCACGAAGACCCAGAGGAACTCCACGAACGTCTTCTCCAGCTCGCGCGCCTTGCCGGTGACCGCCGTCGAGTAGGCGGCCGGCATCCCGAGCTTCGCGACCTCGCGCTTCAGGGCCTCGATGCGATCGGCCTGGCCGAAGCCCGGCGCGACGCCGGCGCGGACGCGGATCTCGCGCTGCCGGTCGGTGCGGTCGATGCGGGACGCCGAGGCCGTCGGCTCGATCTTGACGAGGTTGTCGAGGCGCACGAGCCCGCCCGGCGCGAGCCCGATGGCCGCGGGCGCGCCGGTGGCGGAGGCGCGCGAGACGTAGAGGCGGGAGATGGTCTTGAGATTGCCGCGATAGGCGTCGATCAGCCGGAGCTGGACATCGTAGTCCTCGTTGATGCTGGCGTCGCGGAACCGCGAGACCTGGTCGTCGCCGCCCACCATGAGCCGGAGCGCGGTGGCGATCTGCTCCGTGTCGACGCGCAGGTCGGCCGCCCGCTCGCGGTCGATGACCACGCGCAGCTCCGGCTTGTCGAGCTGGAGCGTGGTGTCGACGTCGACGATGCCGCCGATCTCCCGCGCGCGCGCCTTCATGATGTCGCCGTACTCCACCAGCTTCTCGAGCTCGGGACCGCGCAGGGCCAGGTCGATGTCGAAGGAGCCGCCGCCGATGTTGAAGCCGACGATGTTGCGCACCTGCGTGCGGATGCCCGCCGCGTTGAACTTCCGGAAGCGCTGGCGCAGCGCCATCATGACGTCGCGCTGCGAGTAGTTGTCGCGGAAGGCGGCCATGAGGTCGCCGCGGCGCAGGCCCGTCCACAGTCGCTCGATGCTGAACGTCCGCTCCGTGTGCGGCACCGTGCGGACGTACATGTTCCCCTGGTTCACGCGGGCCAGGAAGCCGCCGCCGATGGAGCTCAGGGCGAGCGCGACACCCTTGGTCTGCATTGCCTCCGTCTGGACGGCGAGCATGGCCTCGTCCATGGCCGCGATGCTCATGCCCTCGGGGCCGAACACCAGCACCTCGAACTCCGATTCGTCCACGTCGCTCGGGATGTACTCCTGCTTCACCCACTGGTAGAGCGGAATGGTCGCGAGCAGCACCGCCACGCTCACCGCCACCACCGCCCACCGCCACCGCATGGCGAGCGCGAGCGACCACGTGTAACCCGCCTCCAGCCAGGCGTAGAAGCCGCGGCGGGAGCGCGCCTGCCCCTCGCCGTGGCCGCCGGCGTCCTCCGCCCGCAGCATGCGCGCCGACATCATCGGCGTGAGCGTGAACGAGACGAGCAGGCTCACCATGACCGCCACCGCCGCCGTGAGGCCGAACTGGTAGAGGAACCGGCCGGAGATCGAGGACATGAACGACACGGGTACGAAGATGACGACCAAGGACAGCGTGGTGGCCATGACGGCCAGCGCGATGTCGGCCGTCGCCTCCCGGGCGGCCTCGAACGGCCGCATGCCCTTCTCCTCGACGAAGCGGAAAACGTTCTCGAGCACGACGATGGCGTCGTCGATGACGATGCCGACCATCAGCACGAGCGCCAGCATGGTCACGCTGTTCAGCGTGAAGTTGAGCGCCCACATGGCGCCGAAGGCGGAGATGACGGAGGCGGGAATGGCCACGGCCGCGATGATGGTCGACCGCCAGGATCGCATGAAGGCCAGCACCACCAGCGAGGCCAGGATCGAGCCGAGCACGAGATGGACGTTGATCTCGTGGAGGGCGGCGTGGATGTAGCGCGACTGGTCGCGGATGATCTCGAGCTTGATGTCGGACGGGATCTGCGCCCGCAGCCCCGCCAGCTTCTGCTTGATGCCGTTGATCACGGCCACCGTGTTCTCGCCCGACTGGCGCCGGACCTCGAGCACCACCGTCGGCACGCCGTTGAGCCGCGCCACCGAGCGCTGCTCCTTGGTCCCGTCCTCGGCATAGCCGATGTCGCGCACCCGCACCGGCGCCCCGCCCAGGGTGGCGATGACGAGCTCGTTGAAGTCGCGCGCGGAGTCCACGCGGCCCATCGTCCGTAGCGACGACTCGCGCAGGCCGGCCGTCACGTTGCCGCCGGGGAGATCGGCGTTCTGGCGCGCGAGCGCGTCGCGGACGGCGGTGATGGGAATCTGGTAGGCGGCCAGCCGATCCGGGTCGACCCACACGCTCACGGCGCGCAGCAGGCCGCCGACGATCCGCACCTCGCCCACGCCGCTCGAGCGCTCGAGCTGCACCTTCACCGTCTTGTCGGCGATCTCGGTCAGCTCGCGCAGCGAACGGTCGCCGGAGAGCGCCACCGTGATCACGGGCGCCTGGTCGTTGTCGAACTTGGAGATCACGGGCGGGCGGATGTCGCGCGGCAGGTTGCGAACGGC
This sequence comes from Candidatus Methylomirabilota bacterium, assembly GCA_036556545.1. Lineage (GTDB taxonomy): Bacteria > Methylomirabilota > Methylomirabilia > Rokubacteriales > CSP1-6 > AR12. The sequence continues at coordinate 71,967 of DATBJF010000126.1, read as the reverse complement.
CAGCGCCACCTTCTCGCGCACGTCCTGCGCGGCCACGTCGATGGCGCGGTTCAGATTGAAGGTGACGATCAGAAGCCCATTGCCGGGCGTGGCGATCGCGCGCAGCTCCTGGATGCCCTGGATGGTGTTGACCTGCTCTTCGAGCTTCTGAAGGACCTGGGTCTCGATCTCCTCCGTCGAGGCGCCCGGCAGCTCGACGCGCACGCTGACGGTGGGGAGGTCGACGGAGGGGAACCGATCGACGCCGAGCCGAAAGTACGAGGCGGTGCCGACGACGACCAGCGCCATGATGATCATGGTCGCGAAGACGGGGCGCTTGATGCTGACGTCGGCGAGCTTGCGCATGGGCCTAGGGCGTGATGACCACGGCCTGCCCGGGCGCGAGGTTACCGGGCTGCAGGACCACCTGCTCGCCGGCCTTGAGGCCGGCGACGATCTCCACGCCCTCGGCGGCGCGCCGTCCCGTCTGCACGCGCACCTCGACGACCTTGCCCTGGCGCACCACGAGCACCTTCTCGATGCCCGCGAACGTCACGAGGGCCGTGGTGGGCACGCGGATGACGGCCTCCGACGCCTGGGTGACGATGTCGGCGCGGGCGAAGGCGCCGGGCTTGAGCACGGCGCGCTCGTTGGGAATCTCCGCCTCCACCGACAGCGTGCGGTTCTGCTCCTGGACGATGGGACTGAGCCGCACCACGCGTCCGTGGTAGACGGTGGCGTCGCCCTCGACGGTGAGCCGGACGGCCTGCCCCGTTCGCACGTCGACGGCCTCGCGCTCCGGCACGTTCACCCGCAGGCGAAGCGGGTGAAGGCGGACGACGGTGGCCACGGGCGCGCCGGCCGCGAGGTACTCACCGACCGACGCCTGCTTGATGGCGACGGCGCCGTCGATGGGCGAGGCCATGGCCGTATCGGCGAGCTGCTGGCGGGCCAGCTCGAGCTCGGACCGCCGCTGCGACAGGAGCGCCTGGCGGTTGCGGACTTCCTCCAGCGCGTCGTGGTAGCGGCCCTCGGCCACCTTGAGGTTGGCCTCCGCGGTGTCGAGCTGGGCGCGGGCGATCAGCTCCTGCTCCATGAGCTTGACCGAGCGGTCGCGCGTGAGCCGGGCTTCGTCGAGCACGGCCCGGGCCTGGCGCACGATCGACGTCTGCTCGGGGTCCACGCGCTCATCGGTCCCGGTGGGACTCAGGCCCAGCCGGGCGCGCGCCTGCTGCAGAGCCGCTTCCGCCTGCTCGACCCTCAATCGATAGTCGCTGGCGTCGAGCCGCGCCACCACCTGGCCCCGCCGCACCGGCGTGCCCATGTCGACGGCGATCTCGGCGAGTCGTCCCGGGACCTTCGTCCCGACGACCACCTGGTCCTCGGCGGCCAGCGTGCCGGTGGCGACCACGGTCCGTGCCACGCGCTGCTGGACCGCCTCCATCACTCGAACCTGGCGCGGCTGCGGCGAGGCGGCCGCCTGCTTCTCCTGCGAGGCCTTGGTCTCCCCCGTGCAGCCGGCGGCGCAGAGGACGAGCACGGGTGCGGCCAGCCGGTAAAGACGCATCCGTTTGATGATACCCCAGCCGGGTGCGGTCACTCCGTCAGCGCCACGGCGCGGACCGGGGAGCCGTCAGCTCCCTCGATGCGCAATGGCAGCGCCAGGAAGCGGCAGCGCGGGGCGCCGATCCGGTCGAGGTTGGTCAGGTACTCGATGACGGTGATCCCGGCCGGAAAGAACACGTCGTGGGTCACGCATTCGTGGCGTTCGACCCTGGTGCTCGGCGAAAAGATGGTGGTCCGGATGCACTGGTCGGGCGGGTAGTCGTAGCCGACCGCCTTCACGCCGCGCCGCACGAGCCAGTCGCAGGCCGAGCGAGCGGTGTACGGCGCGTCACGCCAGAACTTCTCGCTGTCGACGCTCACCTTCCTGGGCCAGTCGGTCCGGAGCAGGACGATGTCGCCCCGGCGGACGTGCCCGGCGTGCGCCTGCAGCTCGGCCGCGCTCACCTCGCCGTTGTCGCCGAGGTGCGTCAGATCGACGACGGCCGCGTCGCCGATCCACTGGTCCACCGGCATGGCGGCGATGTCGCGATCGCCCGGCAGGAAGTGCACCGGCGCGTCCACGTGCGTGTAGGCGTGGCACGTGATGGTCAGGATGGTGGACTGGAAGAGATCGCCGCGCGCGTGCGACGAGCGCAGTGTCGGCTCCACCTTCCAGCGGAAGTGGGGGCGGATCGGGAAGCTCAGGTCGACGATCGGCATGGGGCGATGTTATACACCGATCGCGTCGAAGAAGCGTGCGATCACCGCCTGTACCTCCGCGCGGTGCGAGCGGTTCGGAAAGTGGGTGCCGCCCTCGACCACGTACAGGCGCGCGCCCGGGATCGTCTCGGCCACCCGTCGCGACATCGCGACCGTGGGAAAGTGATCCAGCGAGCCGGCGACGATCTGTACCGGGCACCGGATACGCGCGCAATCGGCGAGCCACTCGGTGCGCGCGTACGTCTCGTCCAGCAGCGCCAGCAGGGACGCCACCGTATGCCGGCGCAGCACTCCGGTCACCGCCGCGTACCGCTCGGGCCGCGCCTTCAACCGCGCCAGCGCCGCGTCGCCGACCCGCATGCGGACGTTCGCGTCGTAGTACTCCTCGAAGCGCCCGGCCTCGACCAGCGGCCGGTGGGCCCGCCACCACGCGATGTCCTCCGCGGGCGGCGCGTACGGCGGCCCGCTGACCGAGATCACGGCCCGCACGCGCGCGGGCGCGTGGGCCGCCAGCCACAGCGACAGCGCCGCCCCCATCGAGGCCCCGCCCAGCACCGCGCGCTCGATGCCGAGCGCGTCCAGCCACAGCAGCATGTCCTCGGCCTTGCGCGGGTACGTGTAGTCGGCGACCCGCTCGAACCTGGAGGTCAGTCCGTGACCGCGCGTGTCGGGAAAGAGCGCTCGGATCCGGTCGGCGAATGGCTCCAGATCGGCGACCATCGACGACGACTCCTCCACCGACCCGCCGTGAATCCACACGACCGGCGGCCCGGCCGGATGGCCCGCCTCGCGCCAGTGCAGGCGCACGCCGTTCGCCAGCGTGGTCTCAGGCATCGCGGGCAGCGCGCCGATCGACCGCCGGTCCCCTCTTCGGGCTACGCGGCGACGCGACGATGCTCGAGGCGCTGCGCCAGCCGCGACATCGAGTACGTGCAGAGCCAGTAGACGACGGCGATGAAGAGGTAGAGCTCGAAGGGCTTGATCTCGCGGTTGTTCACGATCTGGGCGGCCTTCGTGAGATCGACGTAGCCGATGATCGAGGCGAGCGACGTGTCCTTGAACAGCACGATCATCTGGGTGACCAGCGACGGCACCATGTTCTTCAGCGCCTGCGGCAGCACCACGTAGGTCATCGTCTTCGTCGTCGTCATCCCGAGCGCGGTGGCCGCTTCGACCTGGCCGCGCGGTACCGACTGCACGCCGGCCCGCACGATCTCACCGAAGTAGGCCGCCTCGAAGATCACGAAGGCCGTGAGCGCCACGCCATACTCGGGGATCGGCAGCCGCAGCAGCTGCGGGACGATGAACCAGATCCAGAAGATCACCATGACCAGCGGCACGCCGCGGAAAAACTCCACGTAGGCGGTGGCGGGGACGCGGAGCCAGCGCGCCTGGGCCAGCCGCGCGAGGCCCACGAAGATGCCGAGCACGAAGCCCAGCACGATGGCCGGAATGGCCAGCCGGAGCGTGCCGCCGATGAACGGCCCGAAGCCGATGAATCCCTGGATGATGAGGAATTTCCAGTTGCCGAGGATGACCGAGAGATCCATGGCTAGTCGACCGCGGCGCGCGAGATCAGGCCCGGGATCGCGTAGTGCCGCTCGATGCGCCCCATGATGGCGGCGATCGACAGGCAGAGGACGAGATAGATCAGCGTGCCCGCGGTGAGGGCCTCGATGGCCCTGGCAGTGTACGTCTCGATCTGCCGCGTCTGGAAGGTCAGCTCGGCCACCGCGATGGTGAGGGCCACCGACGAGTTCTTCAGGAGGTTCAGCGACTCGTTGGTGCCCGGCGGCACGATCAGCCGCAGAGCGACGGGCAGGATGATGAGGCGATACGCCTGGAAGGTCGTGAGGCCCATGGCCAGCGAGGCCTCGAACTGCGTGCGCGGAATCGACTGGATGCCCGAGCGGATCACCTCGGACATCCGCGCGCCGTGATAGACGCCGAGCGCGACCACGGCCGCCCAGAACTCCGCAGCATGGTCGAAGAGCCAGTCCTGCACGGGGCGCGGCAAGAGCGGCGGCACGCCGAAGTACCAGAAGAACATCCACACGAGCAACGGCACGTTGCGAAAGAACTCGACGTAGCCGATGGCGGTCAGCCGCAACGGCCTGAACGCCACCGTGCGGAGCGCGCCCGACAGGATGCCGAGCGCAACCGCGAGCAGCCAGGCGAGGGCCGACAGCTGCAGCGTGGTGAGCAGCCCCTGGAGCAGCCAGTGTCCCGACTGGCCGCTCCAGAGGACGCTCCAGTTGAAGGTATAAGTCATTTCACTCGGACACGCCCCGGCGGAGCCGCGGCGCGCCTTGGAATTACTTGCCGACCTGCTTCAACAGATATGCCTTGACCTGCGCGGTCAGCGCGTACGGCACCTCGCCCTTCGGCCCGAACCACTTCTCGTAGAGCTCGAAGTACTTGCCCGACTCGAAGCCGTTCTTCAGGCCGGCGTCGACGGCCGCCTTGAACTTGGCGTCGCCCTTGCGCATGGCCATCCCGTACGGCTCCTCGGAATAGAAGTCGCCGACGACGTCCCACTCGTTCGGGTTCGGCGCCTTCGCCTTCAGGCCGGCGAGCTGGATGCCATCGTTCGTGTAGGCGTCGACCTGGCCCTGCGCGAGGGCCTGGAAGGCCGCGGGCTGGTCGGGGAACTCGCGCAGCTGCGCCTGCGGGTACTTCTCGCGGATGATCTTGGCGTTGGTGGCGCCCTGCTGAGCGGCGATGCGCTTGCCGGCGATGTCGTTGATGCCCTTGATCGGGCTCCCCTTCTTCACCAGGAACTGCGCGCCCGTGTAGAAGAAGGTCAGGCTGAAATCGACCGACTCGCGGCGCTGGGGCGTGTCGGTCATGGTGCCGGCGATCAAATCGACGGCGTTCGACGAGAGCAGCGGAATGCGGGTCGGCGGCGTGGACTCCTTCTTCTCGATCTTGATCTTCCGGCCGACCGCCTTCTCGACCGACGGCTTCACCAGCTGCTCCACGAGGTCGATCGAGAAGCCGACCCACTCGTTGTTCTTGTTGACGTACGCGAAGGGTGGCGAGCCCGTGCGCGTGCCGATGGTGAGCACGCCGGTGGACTTGATCTTCTCCAGCGTGTCCTGCTGCGCCAGCGACGGCGCGGCCGCCCCGAAGGCGACCAGCACCGCCAGGATGACGACGAGGATCCGCGACATGTAAGCCTCCGTGTGTTAGTGGGTGAGAATCTTCGAGAGGAACTGCTTGCCACGATCCGATTTCGGCGACGCGAAGAACTCCTGAGGCGTGCCGACCTCGACCACCTGCCCGGCATCCATGAAGACGACCCGGTGGGCGACGCGGCGGGCAAACCCCATCTCGTGGGTGACGCACATCATCGTCATGCCGTCGCGGGCGAGCGCGCTCATGACGTCGAGGACCTCGTTGATCATCTCGGGATCGAGCGCCGAGGTCGGCTCATCGAACAGCATGATCTTCGGCTGCATGGCCAGCGCGCGGGCGATGGCCACGCGCTGCTGCTGACCGCCGGAGAGGTTGGCCGGATAGCTGGCGGCCTTGTCGGCCAGCCCCACGCGTACCATCAGCGCCTGCGCCGTCCGCTCGGCGTCGGCGCGCGAGAGCTTGCGCACCTTCATCGGCGCCAGCATCACGTTTTCCAGCGCCGTCATGTGGGGAAAGAGATTGAACGACTGGAAGACCATGCCGACGCGCGTGCGGAGCGCCGGCAGATTCACCCCGCGGCCGGTGATGGCTTCGCCCAGCACCACGACGTCGCCGCCCTGGACGCGCTCGAGGCCGTTCACGCACCGGATCAGGGTCGACTTGCCGGACCCCGACGGGCCGCACACGACCACCACTTCGCCGCTTGCGATGGAGAGATTGATGTCGTCCAGCACGTGAAGCTTGCCAAACCACTTGTTGACGTCCTTGAACAGGATGGCCGGCTCGGCCATTACCCATCCCCGACCAGCAGGGCACGCAGCGCCGCCGGCTCGCGCAGCAGCGCGGCCAGCCGGTCCACGGAGCTGTCGACGGCCTTGGCGAAGGCCTCGGCGCCTCCGAACCGCTCGAGCGTCTCTGGTGGAACGAACTTCACGAGCAGGCTCGAGGTTCCGGGCGGCATGCCGGCGAAGTGCACCGTGATGACGCCGTAGTCCTCGAGCAGCAGCATGGCCACCGCCGCCGTCGCCTCGATGGGAACGACGGGCGCAGTGGTGATGCCCGCGCGCTCCATACCGAGGGCCAGCAGGTCGTCGGCCCGGAGCTGCGCCGTCACCGGAGTCAGGTGCACGCGGTCGCCGAACACCCCGCGCAGCGCCTCGCCGACCGCGCCTGTCGTCTCCACCAGCACGCGCACCCGCTCCGGCGTGTAGCCGGCGAGCGAGCGCACCGCGGCCGGGTACAGCATCGGGCGCGCCTCGAGGCCGAACTCGTAGGCGCGCGCGCGGATCCGCGCCACCAGGGCGGCATCGCCGCCGAGCAGGCCCAGCCGCGGGCCCACGGTGCCGTACTTGTCCATGCCGGTGGCGCCGACGTCGACGCCGATCTCGAGCGTCCGCGGCTGCCCGAAGATCGCCGGCCCGACGCGAGCACCGCCCGCGTCGTCGGCGTACACACGGGCGCCGCCCGCGTGGGCGAGGCGGACGGCGGCGCGGACGTCGTCCAGCGGCAGCAGGTCGTAGGTGACGGCGAGCCGCGTGAGCACGACCAGGCTGACGCGCGGCTCGCGCGCGAGCGCCGTCTCGAGGCCGGCGACGCCGGCCGCCTCGACGAACCGCCCGCCGGCCTGCGCGGCGGATCGGATCACCGTCGGATGCGTGTAGGTCGGCGAGATGCCGACGACGGTGTCGCCCGGCTGGACCAGCGTGAGGTGCGTGGCGAACGTCGCCGCCGTCAGTCGGTTGAACAGCATCACGTCGTGACGCGCGACCGCGCCGCCGAGGTGCGCGAGCGCCAGCGCGCGGAAGCGCTCGCCGTACAGCGCCGGCGCCAGCTCGTCGTCGGCCAGCGCCAGCTCATCGGCCGCCAGCGGCAGGCTGCGCTCGAGCCCGCTGAAGTTGAACACCGCCTCGGAGCCGCGCCGCGCGATCACCGCCTGCGCGCGCTGGAGCTTGCGGAAATCGTCCTCCGTCGAGCGGACGATCTCCCCCCGGGCGTACGGCAGGCCCGGCGCGAAGCGGTTTCCGAAGCGGTCACGATCGGTGGCCATGTCGGAGCCTCCTCAGCCCATCACGATGAGCACATCCCCGGCGTTCACGGCCGCGCCGGCGGCCACGCGAACCTCGGCCACCGTCCCCGCCGCCCCCGCCCGGAACTCGTTCTCCATCTTCATCGCTTCGATCACCAGCAAGAGGTCGCCGGCCTGCACGGCATCGCCGGGCCGGACGGCAACGCGGCTGATCTTACCCGGAAGTGGCGCGGTCAGCGTGCGGCTTCCCGCGCCCGCGCCGGCGCCGCCGCGGGTGCGGATGATGTGCCGCGTCTGCTCCTCGACCGTGATCTCGTACCGCTCGCCGCCCACCTCGACCACGCACACGCCGTCGCGATCGAGCACGTCCGCCACGTACGACACCCCGCCGATCAACAGCGAGTAGATGCCCGCCGGCGTCAGCCGCGCGTCCACCTCCCACTCGCCCTCGCCCAGCCTGACGCGATAGCGCCCATCGGTGCGGGTGATCTCGACCTCGCGCGCCTCGTCGCCCACCGTCGCCACGTATTTCATGATCGCGTCGCGTGCGGCTCGAACCGTGGGTGGGCTGTTCGAGACGCGACCCGGCTGCGTGCGCTCATCGCCCGGTCCACGTTCGGGCGCCGGTGTGACGCCACGCCGTCGCGGCCCAGTCGCCGCGTCCCGCGTGGTGGCCGTCCTCGCCGTGCGCGGTCGCCGCCGTGGCGCGGCGGCCACGCTCGTACTCCGCGAGGACGGCGGCGAGGACCGCCACGTCGCGATAGCGGCCGTCGTTGGCGTGAACGCGCGGCAGCACCCGGTCCAGGAACGCCGTGGACAGGCGGCCGGCGCGAAAGTCCGGATGCGCGACGATGCGCTCGAGGACGGGAACGGTGGTGCGCACACCGACGATCCGGTACTCCGAGAGCGCGCGGGCCATGCGATCGCAAGCGGTTGCGCGGTCCGCGCCCCACACGATCAGCTTGCTCATGAGCGTGTCGTAGAAGCCGGGGATCGTGTAGCCCTCGTAGACGCCGGAGTCGTCGCGCACCCACGGACCGCTCGGGGCGCGCAGGCCGGTGATCGTTCCCGGGGAGGGCAGCCAGCCCGCAAACGGGTCCTCGGCGTTGATCCGGCACTCGATCGACGAGCCCCGCCAGGCCACGTCCGCCTGGCGCCGCGAGAGCGGCTCGCCGGCGGCGATCCGCAGCTGCTCGGCAACGAGATCGATGCCCGTCACCATCTCCGTCACCGGATGCTCCACCTGGAGCCGCGTGTTCATCTCGAGGAAATAGAAGTTCCGGTCCGCATCGACGAGGAACTCCACGGTGCCGGCGTTGACGTAGCCGGCCGCTTTCGCCAGCCGGCACGCCGCCTCGCCCATGCGCTCCCGCAGCGCCCCGTCGACGAAGGACGAGGGGCACTCCTCCACGAGCTTCTGGTGCCGCCGCTGGATCGAGCACTCGCGCTCGCCGAGAGGGATGACGCGGCCGCCGCCGTCGGCGAGCACCTGGATCTCGATGTGGCGCGGCTCGACGACCGCCCGCTCGAGATACACGGCGGCGTCTCCGAAGGCGGCGCCGGCCTCGGCGCGGGCGGCCCGCAGCGCCTCCGCCAGGTCCGCTTCGCGGTGGACGAGGCGCATGCCTTTCCCACCGCCGCCCATGGCCGCCTTGAGCATCACGGGATAGCCGATCTCGCGCGCCGTCGCTCGCGCCGCCGCGTCGGTCTCCACCGCATCGACAGTGCCGGGCACCATCGGCACGCCGAGCTCGCGCGCGAGCTTGCGCGCCGCCGTCTTGCTGCCCCTGGCGCGCATCGCCGCCGGCGGCGGACCGACGAACGTCAGCCCCGCGCGCGCGCAGGCTTCGGCGAATGTCGCGTTCTCGGACAGGAACCCGTACCCGGGATGCACGGCGTCGGCGCCGGCGGCGCGGGCCACCGCCAGGATGCGGTCGATCACCAGGTAGCTCTCCAGCGCAGGCGCCGGCCCGATCGCGTAGGCCTCGTCGGCCAGCTGCACGTGGAGGGCCTCGCGGTCGGCGTCGGAGAACACGGCGACGGTGGCGATCGCCTGCTCGCGGCAGGCGCGAATGATCCTGACCGCGATCTCGCCGCGATTGGCGATCAGCAGCTTCGCGAGCTTCACGCGGCGGCTCACTCCCCGAGCGCCTTCACCGCCGCCTCGACGAACGACGTGTCCACGATGTCCGCGAGCGGGATGGTGGACTTGATGAAGCCGTGCCGCTGCCACCAGGTCATCTGGCGGCCGATGTCGTCCACCCAGAGCCGCGCGCTGCGATCCTGGTACGGAAAGCCGAGCTTGATGATGGGCACGGGCGCCCCCGTGTAGCGCGCGGTGACCGCGACCACCTCGTCATAGGCGGCGCCGGCCTTGTCACGCAGCACGGCGTCGTGGTAGTGGCGCGACGACTTCACGTAGCCCTTCATGAAGTTCACGGCGCGGGCGCGGTCGGCCGCGAACTTCCTCGAGTAGAAGACGGTCGCGATCTGCCACGGGAACAGGTCGCCGCCCCACGCGATGACGCGCCCGAACCCGTCCGCCTCGGCGCGCCCCGGAAACGGCTGCGGCAGGATGACGGCGTCGACCTGCTTGCCCTTCAGGGCCTCCAGCGCGGCCGGCATCGCCTGTAGCGGCACCACCGTCACGTCCTTCAGGCTCAGCCCGTCCTTCTCGAGAATGTTGCCGATCTGGTAATGGAAGGTGGAGCCGAGCTGCGTCACCGCGATGCGCTTGCCCTTGAGCTCCGCGACCGTGCGGACGCCGGCGTCGTGCAGGTCCTTGTGGACGACGATGGCGGTCAAGCGGTGATCGGGCCACTCGCGGCCCTTGTCCGCCACGATCCACAGCTTCTCGCCGCCGAGCACGATGTTGTAGGTGGCCGCCGTCAGACCGGTCGCGGCGACGTCGAGCTGACCCGCGGCCAGCGCCGTCGCAATGGGCGCCGCCGCCTGGAAGTACACCAGCTCCGGCTCCACGCCGAACTCCTTGAAGAAGCCCTTCTCGACGCCGACGAAGATCGGCGCGGACGAGGTGAGCTTGAGGATCCCCACGCGCGGCCGGTCCTGGGCCGCAATTGCGGGGGCGCCGGCCAGCAGCGCGACGATCAGCACGAGCGCGACAGGTCGAATCATCGAACCCACCCATCCTACCAGCGGTGCGCGCGGCACGACGGTCAGCCCGCCCGCCACGGAATGGCCGCCCGCTCGAGGCGGCCGAGCGACCAGTGCGACAGCACGCCGAGCAGCGAGAGCACCACGATGCCGACCATGAGCTTCGTCGTCTGCATCAGGTTGCCCGCGTGCAGCACGAGGAAGCCGATGCCCGACTCCACCGCGATCATCTCCGCGGCCACCAGCAGCAGCAGCGCGGTCCCCGCGCCGAGACGGAGCCCGGCGAAGATCATCGGCAGCGCCGACGGCAGCACGACCTTCCGGATGACCGACCAGCGCCGCGCGCCGAACGCGACGGCCGCCCGCACGAGCAGCGGGTCGGCCTGCCGGACGCCGGCGAAGGTGTTGATGGCCATCGGGAAGAACACGCCGAGCGCGATCACCGCCACCTTCGACGGCTCGCCGAGGCCGAGCCACAGGATGAGCAGCGGCAGCAGCGCGATCTTCGGGATCGGAAACGTCGCGGCGATCAGCGGCGTGCCGACGGCCTCCGCCACCGAGAAGAAGCCCACCGCCACGCCGGCGACCACGCCGAAGGCGGCGCCGATGGCGAAGCCCGCGAGCAGCCGCGCCAGTGACGCGGCCAGGTGCCCGAGGAGCTCCCCGGATCGGAGCATGTCGCCCGCTTCCACGAGCACGCCGACGGGCGACGGCAGGAAGAGCACCGGCACCCAGCCCAGGCGCGCGACGGCCTCCCACGCCACGACGACGACGAGCAGGGCCCCCACGCGCAGTGCGCGATGCTCGGGCCGCGCGAGGAACCCCGCGCGGTCGATTACTTGTCGCGGGGCCCGCGAGGCCGGCTCGAGCCGTGGGTGGGCTGAGCTGGACGGTCCTCGGCTCCGGTCGCCCGTTCTAGGCACGGTTCGGCTCCGTTCGCAGCGCCTCGGCCGCCTGCTCGCGGATCAGGGCCCAGATACGCTCGACGGCGGCGACGAACGCGGGCTCGCCGATCATCCGCTCCTCGCGGGGCCGCGGCAGCTCGACCTTCACCTCGGCGAGCACGCGTCCGGGACGGCGCGAGAGCACGACGACCCGATCGGCCATGTACACGGCCTCGTGGATGTTGTGCGTCACGTAGAGGATCGTCTGCCGGGTCCGCTGCCAGATGCCGAGCAGCTCCTCCTGCATCAGCTGACGGGTCTGTGCGTCGAGCGCCGAGAACGGCTCGTCCATCAGCAGCACCGCCGGCTCCACGGCCAGCGCGCGGGCAATGCCCACCCGCTGGCGCATGCCGCCGGACAGCTGGTGCGGATAGCGCGACTCGAAGCCGGCGAGGCCGGTCAGCTCGATGAACGTCCGCGCCCGCCGCTCCCGCTCCGGCGGCGGCACGCCGAGCTCTTCGAGGCCGAACTCCACGTTGGCCTGGACGGTGCGCCAGGGGAACAGCGCGAACTCCTGGAACACCATCGCGGTCGCCGTGCGCCCGGCCGGCAGGTCGCCGTCGAGCCAGATGGCGCCGGCGCTCGGCGCGAGGAGGCCGGCGACCAGGTTCAGGAGCGTCGACTTGCCACAGCCCGACGGGCCGAGCACGGCCACGAACTCCTCGGGCTCGACGCGTAGGTCGATGCCGTCGAGCGCGCGCACGAGCTGGCGGTCACGGTCGACGTAGGTCTTCGACACGCCCTCGACGAGGATGCGCACGTCAGGCGCCCCGCAGGCGGAAGCGCTGCACCTTGCCGGTGGCCGTCTTCGGGAGGTCGGCGACGAACGCCACCGCGGCCGGCGTCCGATGCCCGCCGCGCTTTCGGACGAGCTCCGTGAGCGTGGTCGCCAGGTCGTCCGACGGCGCCCAGCCGGGCTTCAGGACCACGAAGGCGTGCGGCCGCGTGAGGCCCTGCGCGTTGGCGATGCCGACCACGCCGGCCTCGAGGACGGCGGGATGCTCCACGAGCTGCGCCTCGATCTCGGCCGGCGACACCCACATGCCGGCCACCTTCAGCATGTCGTCGGAGCGGCCCGCGAAATAGAAGAAGCCGTCGCCGTCGAGCGAGAACATGTCCCCGGTGCGCAGCCACTCGCCCTGCATCGTCGCCCGCGTCCGCTCGAGACGGTTCCAGTAGTACGGCGACGTCGGCTCCCCTTTGATGAGCAGATGGCCGACGGTACCGACGGGCACGGGCGCGCCCTCGTCGTCGACGAGGCGCGCCTCGAAGCCCGGCACCAGCCGGCCGGCGGCGCCGCGTCGCGCCTGGCCCGGTCGGTTGGCGATGAAGTCGTGGAGCGCCTCCGTGGAGCCGACGACTTCCACGAGCTCCAGGCCGAAGCGCTCGGCCCAGGCGTCGAAGATCGCGGGCGGCAGCGCCTCGCCGGAGGAGACGCAGTAGCGCAGCGACGAGAGATCCCAGCGGCGCTCCGCCTCGTCGACGGCCAGCATCCGCGCGTAGAGCGTCGGCACCGTGAAGAACACGCTCGGGCGCTCGGTGGCGATGACGTCGAAGGCGCGCTCGGCATCGAGCCGCTCCGGTACCAGGACCGAGGCGGCGCCGACGCGCGCCGGGAAATAGAGGCTGTTGCCCAGGCCGAACGCGAAGAAGAGCTTCGACGCGGAAAAGACGAGATCGTCGGGCCCGAGGCCGAAGATCCCGACGCCGACCAGGTCGGCGGCGGCCACGAAATCCTTGTGCGAGTGCACGGCGGCCTTCGGCTTGCCGGTCGAGCCCGACGTGTACCCCCAGTAGACGATGTCCTCGCGGAACGTCCGCGCCGCCTCCAGCGTCGGCTTGGCGGCGGCGAGCAGCTCGTCGAAATCGAGCGCGCCCGGCCGGCCCGCGCCGACCACGACGAGCGCCCGCAGCCACGGGCACTGCGCCCGCGCCGCCAGCACCCGCGCGGCGGCGCTGCTCTCCACGATGGCCACTCGCGCCCGGCTGTCGTTCAGGAGGAGCGCGTACTCGGCCGGGGTGATGAGCGGATTCACGGGCACCGCGACCGCTCCCAGCTTGGCGGCGCCCCAGAACGCGGCGGCGAAGGCGGGCGTGTCGTCGAGCGCGAGCAGCACGCGCTGCTCCATCTCGACTCCGAGGGCGGCGAGCGCGTTGCCGCACCGGTCGACCGACTCCGCCAGCTCGGCGTAGCTGACCGGGCGGCCGCCGAACCGGAAGGCGGGGCGCGACCCCCGGCCCTCGGCCAGGTGCCGGTCGACGAAGAAGGTCGCCGCATTGAACTGCTCGGGCAGGCTCCGCACCGCCGGAAATTCTACAGGAAAACCGCCGGCCGCCCGCCCGCCGCCGGCGGTAGGCTGAAACCGTGTTCACGGTGGGGCATTCGACCCGGACGCTCGACGAGCTGACGGACCTGGTGCGCTCGCACGGGGTCGATCTCGTCGCCGATGTGCGCAAGATGCCGCGATCGCGCCGGCATCCCCAGTTCGACGCCGCAACGCTTCCGGCCGCGCTCGCCGCCGGCGGTCTCGGCTACACGCATCTGCCCGGCCTCGGCGGCTTCCGCCGTGAGCGGCCGGACTCGGTCAACCGGGCGTGGCGCAACCCGTCGTTTCGCGCCTATGCCGACTACATGCAGACGCCGGAGTTCGCCGCCGAGCTGGAGCGTCTGCTGGGCCTCGGGCGCGCGCGGCGCGTCGCCATCATGTGCGCCGAGGCGTACTGGCTGCGCTGCCACCGCTCGCTCATCGCCGATGCGCTGGTGGCGCGCGGCGAAACCGTGCTGCACATCGTCGGCCCCGACCGCGCAGAGCCGCACCGGCTGCGCGACTTCGCACGCGTGGACGACGGGAGGGTCAGCTACCCGGGCGAGCCGGAACTGTTTTGATAGAAGCGCGCGAGCAGGTGATCGACGCGGGCCAGCCCACCACGGTCATGGAATTCGCTCCGTGCATGAACGCTGCCGCTCTGAGCCGTGGGCCCGGCGCCGGCGGCATTCTGCGGTCAGCGGGTGTGGATCTCCAGGGCGTTGAAGAAGTACGTGATCTCGGTGGCGGCCGTCTCCGGCGCGTCGGAGCCGTGGACGGCGTTGGACTCGATCGAGGACGCGAAGTCCTTGCGAATCGTCCCTGCCGCGGCCTTCGCGGGATCCGTGGCGCCCATGAGGTCGCGCCAGCGCTGGATGGCGTTGTCCGCCTCGAGCACCATCGGGATGCACGGTCCCTGGGTCATGAACGTGCAGAGGCTCTTGAAGAACGGCCGCTGGCGGTGGACCGCGTAGAATCCGGCGGCGTCGTCGAACGACATGCGGATGAGCTTGGCGGCGAGAATCTTGAACCCGCCCTGCTCGATCTTCGTGATGATCTGCCCCGCCACGCCGCCGGCGACGGCGTCGGGCTTGATGATGGCCAGCGTCCGCTCCGTCGTCATTGTAGCGACCGCCTTGAGCTCGGCGTGAACCGCAGGTGGCCTGTTCGAGAAGGTCGTGGCGTCATTTTCCTATTACCTTGGCCACGGTGGCTCCCATGTCAGCCGGGCTCTTCACGACGGTCACGCCGGCCTCGTGGAGTGCCTTCATCTTCTCGGCGGCGGTGCCCTTGCCGCCGGCGATGATGGCGCCGGCGTGTCCCATCCGGCGACCCGGCGGCGCCGTCTGCCCGCAGATGAAGCCGACCACCGGCTTCCTCACGCCCGCCTTGATGAACGCGGCCGCCTCTTCCTCCGCGGTCCCGCCGATCTCGCCGATCATCATGATGGCGCGCGTGCCCGGGTCGGCGTCGAACAGGCGCAGGACGTCGACGAAGCTCGTCCCGTTGACGGGATCGCCGCCGATGCCCACGCAGCTCGACTGGCCGATGTTCCGCGCGCTGAGCTGGCCGACCACCTCGTAGGTCAGGGTTCCGCTGCGCGACAGCACGCCGACCTCACCCGGCTTGTGGATGTGACCCGGCATGATCCCGACCTTGGCCTGGTCCGGCGTGATGACGCCCGGGCAGTTGGGGCCGATGAGGCGGCTCTTCGTGCCGGCGACGAAGTGCTTGGCACGCACCATGTCCCCGACCGGAATGCCTTCCGTGATGCAGATCACCAGCGGCACCCCGGCCGCCGCAGCCTCCATGATCGCGTCGGCGGCCGCCGCCGGCGGCACGAAGATCAGTGCGCAGTTGGCGCCTTCCTTCGCCACCGCCTCGCTCACCGTGTTCCAGACGAAAAAGCCTTCATGCGTGGTGCCACCCTTGCCCGGCGTGACGCCGCCCACGACCTGGGTGCCGTACTCCTTGCACCGCGCCGCGTGGAAGGCGCCCTCGCGGCCGGTGATGCCCTGCACCACCACCCGCGTGGACGTGTCGACGAGGACGCTCACGCTTTCTGACCCTTCGCAAAGGCGACCGCTTTCTTGGCGCCGTCCGCCATGTCAGTTGCCATCGTCAGGGCGAGGCCCGAGTCGGCCAGCATCTTCTTTCCCTGCTCCACGTTGGTGCCCTCGGCGCGCAAGACGACCGGCAGCTTCAGGCCGAGCTTCCTCACGGCGCCGATGATGCCCTCGGCCAGGCGATCGACGCGCAGGATCCCGCCGAAGACGTTGATGAAGACGGCCTTCACGCTGGGGTCCGAGGACAGGATGCGAAACGCGTTCTCGATCTGCTCCGGCGAGGCGCCGCCGCCGACGTCGAGGAAGTTGGCCGGCTCGCCGCCGGCAAGCTTCACGATGTCCATGGTGGCCATGGCCAGGCCGGCGCCGTTCACCATGCAGCCGACGTTGCCGTCGAGCTTGATGTAGTTCAGGTTGTACTTCGACGCCTCGACGTCGAGCGGATCCTCCTCGTGGATGTCACGCAGCTCGACGATCTCCTTGTGCCGGAACAACGCGTTGTCGTCGAAGTTGAGCTTGGCGTCGAGGGCGAACACGCGCCCGTCCTTCGTCACCACCAGCGGATTGATCTCCACCAGCGAGCAGTCCTTCGCGAGGTAGAGAGCGAATAGGTTGCGGATGAGCGGCACCGCCTGCTTGAGCTGGTCCCCGGCGAACGCGAGGCCGAAGGCGAGCCGACGCGTCTGAAACTCGCCGAGCCCGAGCGCGGGATGCGCCCACTCGCGCAGGATCTTGTCCGGCGTCTTCGCGGCAACCTCTTCGATGTCCATGCCGCCCGCCTGCGAGGCCATCACCACGTGCGTCGATCGCGCGCGGTCGAGCGTGATCGAGAGGTACAGCTCGCGGTCGATGGCCGAGGCCTCCTCGACCAGCACCTTGCGCACCTTGATGCCCTCGGGCGGCGTCTGCGGCGTCTTCAGCATCATGCCGAGAATCTGACTCGCCGCCTGCTCGGCGGCCGCCGGATCATCGGCCAGCTTGATGCCCCCGCCCTTGCCACGGCCGCCCGCGTGCACCTGCGCCTTGACGACGACCTTGCCGCCGAGCCGCTGCGCGATCTCGCGGGCCCGGGCCGGCGTGTCGGCAACGTCCCCCTTCGGCACCGCCACGCCGAACTCGCGCAGCAGCGCCTTCGCCTGATATTCGTGGATCTTCACGACTTCTTCTGGCCGCGAAACTTCCGGAGCAGCGCGACGACGGGATCCATGTCGTCGGCGACGCGTTCCTTCAGCGGGATGATGCCGTTATCCGTGATGTGGATGTGCTCCGGGCACACCTCGGTGCAGCACTTGGTGATGTTGCACAGGCCGACGCCGGCCACGTCCTTCACCCACTGGCGGCGGTCCTCACGCGTGTCGAGCGGGTGCATGTCGAGTCCCGCCGCCTTGATGAAGAAGCGCGGGCCGGCGAAGACCTTCTTGTTCTCCTCGTGGTCGCGGATCACGTGGCAGACGTCCTGGCAGAGGAAGCACTCGATGCACTTGTGAAACTCCTGGATGCGATCGATGTCCTCCTGCATCATCCGGTAGGTGCCGTCGGCCTCGGGCGGCTTCGGGCGCAGCGGCGGCAGCTGGCGCGCCTTCTCGTAGTTGTAGGACACGTCGGTCACGAGGTCGCGAATCCACGGGAACGCGCGGATCGGCGCCACCGTGATCGTCTCGCCCTCCTTGAACAGGTCCATGCGCGTCATGCACATCAGCCGCGGCTTGCCGTTGATCTCCGCGCTGCAGGAGCCGCACTTGCCGGCCTTGCAGTTCCAGCGCACGGCCAGGTCCGGCGCCTGGGTGGCCTGGATGCGATGGATCACGTCGAGGACCACCATGCCGGTGTCGGTCTCGACCTTGTACTCGGTGAAGCCCCCGGTGCGGCCCTCGCCGCGGAACACGTGCATCGTGAAGGTCGGCATCACTTGCGCTCCTGGAAGAGGGCCTTGAGATCCGCCGGCATCTCGGGCAGCGGCTCGCGGCTCACCTGCACGCGGGCGTCCTTCCACCGGAGCACCACGTTGACCTTGCCCCAGGTGTCGTCCGTGTACGGGTGATCGTCGCGCGTGTGGCCACCGCGGCTCTCCTTCCGCTCGAGGGCCGCCACCGCCGAGCACTCCGCCACCGTCAACAGCGACTCGAGGTCCAGCGCGGTGTGCCAGCCGGGGTTGTACTGCCGGTGCCCGTCGACGTGCACCTTGCGCGCGCGCTCCTTGAGCCGCTCGATGCGCTTGAGCGCCTCCTTGAGCTCGGGCTCGTTCCGGATGATCCCGACCAGGGCATGCATCGTTTCTTGCAACTCGGACTGGATCGCATACGGGTTCTCCCCGCCCGAGCGCTCGAAGGGAGCCAGCATCTGGCGCGCGGCCTGCTCGATCTGCCCCGAGTCCACGGTCAACGCGCCGGAGAAGTTCTTGGCGTAGAGCGCCGCGTGCAGGCCGGCGCGACGGCCGAAGACGAGCAGGTCGGAGAGCGAGTTGCCGCCCAGGCGATTGCTGCCGTGCATGCCGCCCGCCACCTCGCCCGCGGCGAAGAGCCCCTTCACCGTCGCCTGCGTGGTGTCGGCGTCCACGCGCACGCCGCCCATCACGTAGTGACAGGTCGGCCCCACCTCCATCGGCTCCTTGGTGATGTCGACGCCGGCCAGCTCCTTGAACTGGTGATACATCGAGGGGAGCCGCTTGCGGATGTAATCGGCCGGGCGGCGCGTGTTGATGTCGAGGAAGACGCCGCCGTGCGGGCTGCCGCGGCCCGCCTTCACCTCGGCGTTGATGGCGCGCGCCACCTCGTCGCGCGGCAGCAGGTCCGGCGTGCGCCGGTTGTTCTTCTTGTCGGCGTACCAGCGGTCGGCTTCCTCCTCGTTGTCCGCCGTCTCCCCCTTGAAGAACTCGGGGATGTAATTGAACATGAACCGCTTGCCCTCGCTGTTCTTCAGCGTCCCGCCGTCGCCGCGCACGCCCTCGGTCACGAGGATGCCGCGCACCGAGGGCGGCCACACCATCCCCGTCGGATGGAACTGCACGAACTCCATGTCGATCAGGTCCGCGCCCGCCCACATGGCGAGCGAGTGGCCGTCGCCGGTGTACTCCCAGGAGTTCGAGGTGATCTTCCACGCCTTGCCGATGCCCCCGGTGGCGAGCACGACCGCCTTGGCCTTGAACACGACCACCTTGCCGCTCTCGCGCCAGTAGCCGACGGCGCCGACCACGCGGTCGCCGTCCTTCAGGAGCCGGGTGATCGTGCACTCCATGTAGACGTCGATGCCCTGGTGGATGCCGTGGTACTGGAGCGTGCGGATCATCTCGAGGCCGGTACGGTCGCCCACGTGCGCCAGGCGCGCGTAGCGGTGGCCGCCGAAGTCGCGCTGGAGGATCCGGCCGTCCTTGGTGCGATCGAACAGCGCGCCCCAGCGCTCCAGCTCCAGCACGCGCTCCGGCGCCTCCTGGGCGTGGAGCTGGGCCATGCGCCAGTTGTTCAGCATCTTGCCGCCGCGCATGGTGTCGCGGAAGTGCACCTGCCAGTTGTCCTCGGGCCACACGTTGCCGAGCGCGGCCGCGATGCCGCCCTCCGCCATGACCGTGTGCGCCTTGCCGAGGAGCGACTTGCAGACGAGGCCCACCGAGACGCCGGAGGCGGCCGCCTCGATGGCCGCGCGCAACCCCGCGCCGCCGGCGCCGATGACGATGACGTCGTGCTCGTGCGTCTCGTAGTCGTGACTGGCCATTAGAGGATCCTCAGGTCGCGGATCACGCCCATCGCCACCAGGCGGATGTACAGGTCCGTCAGCCCGACGCTGAACAGCGAGAGCCAGGCGAAGGCCGGGTGGCGTTCGTTGAGCCGGGTGATCCAGCGCCACAGGCTGTACTGCGCGGGCGCTTTCGAGAAGACGTCGACGTAGCCGCCGCACACGTGCCGGCACGAGTGGCAGGAGAAGGTGTAGCCGGCGAGCAGGATCACGTTGAGCCACATGACGAGCGTGCCCACGCCGATGCCGAACTGCGTGCCGCCGCCGGGCGCGGGGAACCGGAACGCGAGCAGCGCGTCCCACGTGAGCAGGACGATGAAGATCACGGCGACGTACCAGAGATAGCGGTGGTAGTTCTGCAAGATCAGCGGAAAGCGCGTCTCGCCGGAGTAGCCGCGCTTCTGCGCGTCGGGCAGCGCGCACGCCGGCGGCGAGAGCCAGAACGAGCGATAGTACGCCTTGCGGTAGTAATAGCAGGTCAGCCGGAAGAGCCCCGGCCCCCAGAGGATCAGGAAGGCCGGCGACAGCACGCCGATGATCGGCAGCTGAATGTCCGGCAGCCCGTAACCGAACGTCACGTGCAAGCAGGTCTTCGACAGACACGGCGAGTAGAACGGCGACAGGTACGGCGGCGCCCAGTAGTAGGCATTCTGGAACGCCGCCCACGTCGAGTACACGATGAAGCTTCCCAGCACGAGCACCACCGCGGCCGGCAGCGCCCACCAGGCGTCCTTGCGCAGGTGCGGCGCCGGTAGCGGCGGCCGCACGCGGCTGATCGCCGCTTGACCGTTCATGCGTTCTCCCTCGCGTAGACCTTCTGCCCTTCCTGGTACAGGTCGCCGCCGTGGCAGTCGTAGAGCACGATGGCCGGAAAGCCCTCGACCTCCAGGCGACGGATGGCCTCGGTGCCGAGGTCCTCGTAGGCCACCACCTCGGCCTTCTTGACGAACTCCGACAGCACCGCGCCGGCGCCGCCGATGGAGCCGAAGTACACGCCCGTGTGCTGCTTCAGCGCGTCCTTCACGGGCTGGCCGCGATACCCCTTGCCGATCGTCCCCTTGAGCCCCAGCGCCAGCAGCGCCGGCGTGAACTTGTCCATCCGGCTCGCCGTCGTCGGCCCCACCGAGCCGATGACGCCGCCCGGCCGCGCCGGCGACGGGCCCGTGTAGTAGATGATCTGCCCCTTCACGTCGATCGGAAGCTGCTCGCCCTTCTCGACCAGCGGCGCCAGGCGCCCGTGGGCCGCATCCCGCGCGGTGTAGATGACGCCCGAGATCCGCACGCGATCGCCGGCCTTCAGCGACCGGACGTCGGTGTCGGTGAGTGGGGTGCGAAGATCCTTCACCCCGTCGCGCCCGGTCGCGACGCTCACAGCGTGACCTCTTTATGGCGGTGCGCGTGGCACTCGATCGTCACGGCCACGGGGAGCGAGGTGATGTGGCATGGGTAGGTGAGGATGTGGATGCCGAACGACGTCGTGTCGCCGCCGTAGCCCTGGGGACCGATGCCGAGGCGGTTGGCGCGCTCCAGCAGCTCCTGCTCCAGCGCGTTCAGGGTCGGGTCGGGGTTCGGCGAGCCGAGCTCGCGGAAGAGCGCCCTCTTCGAGAGGATGGCGGATTTCTCGAACGTGCCTCCGATCCCGACGCCGAGGATGAGCGGCGGGCAGGCGTCGGGCCCGGCCGTCTTCACGCACTCGATGACGAAGTCCTTCACGGCCGGCAGACCCGCCGCCGGCGTCAGCATCACGTACTTCGAGCGGTTCTCACACCCGCCGCCCTTGGCCATCACCATGATCTTGAGGGTGGCGCCGGGCACGACGTCGACGTGGATGACGGCCGGCGTGTTGTCGCCCGTGTTCACGCGATCGAACGGCGAGCGGACGATCGACGCGCGCAGGTAGCCCTCCGTGTAGCCCTGCCGCACGCCCTCGTTGATGGCGTCGTAGAGACCGCCACCCGTGACGTGGACGTCCTGGCCCAGCTCGACGAAGGCGATCACCATCCCGGTGTCCTGGCAGTACGGGATCCGGCGCGTCCGCGCCATCTCGGCGTTCTGCTTCAAGATCGTCAGGACCTGCTTGCCGGCCTCCGAGCGCTCGCGGCCAAGCGCCCTGTCGAAGGCGCGGAGCATGTCCGGCTCCAGGCTCCAGTTCGCCTCCATGCAGAGCTTCTTGACGGCGTCGCCGATGGCCGAGACGTGAATGTCCCTCATGCGTTGCCGCCGCCCATCTGCGCCATGGCCGCCTTCGCCCGCTCCGCCATCGCTTTGGGCGGCACGTCTTCCTTGTGCGTGGCCATGCCCCACTCGTTGCCGAACGGGTCGCGCAGCTTGCCGAAGCGGTCCCCCCAGAACATGTCGGTCGGCGGCATCAGCGACGTGCAGCCGGCGTCCACCGCGCGCTGGAAGGCGGCGTCGACGTTCGGCACGTAGAGCATCAGGGAGCCCGTCGTCCCGCCGAGCGTGGTCGGCGCCTTGCTGGTGCTCATGCCGGGGAACTCGTCGCTCAGCATCACGACCGAGTCACCGATGCGGAACTCGGCGTGCATCACCTTGCCGCCCGCACCCGGCATGCGCTGCGTCTCGCGCGCGCCGAACGCACGCTTGTAGAAGTCGAGCGCCCGCGCGCCGTCGTTCACGGTGAGATAGGGCGTGACGGTGTGGTAGCCGGCGGGAACCGACGCCACCCGCCGGGGGGCGGTCTTCGTGGGCGCCGGCCGGCGGGCCTTCTTCGCCTTTGCGGACTTCGCCATGGCGGGCCTCCGGCTAGATCTTGAGCTTGTCCACCAGCTCGCGCACGGCGCCGGCGGACTTGTTGAACGCGGCCTGCTCCTCGGGCGTGAGCTTGATCTCGATGATCTGCTCGACGCCGGCGCGCCCGAGCTTCACCGGTACGCCGACGTAGAGGCCCCGGGTGCCGTACTGCCCGTCGAGGTACGCGGCACAGGGCAGGATCTTCTTCTTGTCCTTCAGGATCGCCTCGACCATCTCGATCGTCGACGCCGCGGGCGCGTAGTACGCGCTGCCCGCCTTCAGCAGGCCGACGATCTCGGCGCCGCCGTTGGCGGTGCGCTGCACGAGCGCGTCGATCTTCTCCTTCGAGAGCAGCTCGGTGATCGGGATGCCGGCCACCGTGGAGTAGCGCGGCAGCGGCACCATGGTGTCGCCGTGGCCGCCCAGCACGAACGCCGTCACGTTCTCGACCGAGACCAGCAGCTCCTGGGCGATGAACGTGCGGAACCGCGCGGAGTCGAGCACGCCGGCCATCCCTACCACGCGCCCGGTGGGAAAGCCCGACTTCTTCCACGCGAGCTGCACCATGGCGTCCAGCGGGTTCGTGACGAGCACCAGGATCGCCTCCCGGCTGCGGGACACGATCTGCTCCACGACGGAGCCCACGATCTCCGCGTTCTTGAAGAGCAGGTCGTCACGCGTCATCCCGGGCTTGCGCGCGAGGCCGGCCGTGATGACGACGACGTCCGAGTCGCGCGTCTCGTCGTAGCCGTTGGAGCCGGTGAGGATCGCGTCGTAGCGATGGATCGGCCCCGCCTGCGCGAGATCGAGCGCCTTGCCCTGCGGGATGCCCTCGACGACGTCGACGAGGACGACGTCGCCCAGCTCCTTCTCGACGGCGTACTGCGCCACCGAGGCGCCGACGTTGCCGGCGCCGACCACCGTGATCTTCGCGCGCGCCGCCATCAGAGCTTCGCCATGCTGTCGATGATGGCCGTCCCGAACTCCGAGCACTTCACTTCCTTGGCCCCCTCCATCAGCCGGGCGAAGTCGTAGGTCACCACCTTCGACTTGATCGTGGTCTCGAGCCCCGCGATGATTCGATCCGCAGCGTCCGTCCAGCCCATGTAGCGCAGCATCATCTCGCCGGAGAGGATCACCGAGCCGGGATTGACCTTGTCCTGGCCGGCGTACTTCGGCGCGGTGCCATGCGTGGCCTCGAAGAGCGCGTGCCCGCTCTCGTAGTTGATGTTGGCGCCGGGCGCGATGCCGATGCCGCCCACCTGCGCGGCCAGCGCGTCGGAGAGCAGGTCGCCGGTCAGGTTGCAGCAGGGGATGACGTCGAACTCGTCGGGCCGCGTGAGGATCTGCTGCAGGAAGGCGTCGGTGATGGCGTCCTTGACGAGGATCTTGCCCGCCGGCGGCCTGCCGCCGCACTCGTCCCAGCCGATCGTCTTGTCGCCGAACTCCTTCTTGGCCAGCGCGTAACCCCACTTCATGAACATGCCCTCGGTGTACTTCTGAATATTGCCCTTGTGGACGAGGGTCACGTTCCGGCGGTTGTTCTCGATCGCGTATCGGATGGCGGCCCGGATCAGCCGCTCCGATCCTTCCTTCGACACGGGCTTGATCCCGATCGAGGAGCTTCCGGGAAATCGGATCTTGTTGACCTTCATCTCCGTCTGGAGGAACTGGACGACCTTCTTCGCCTCCGGCGTCCCCTGCTCCCACTCGATGCCGGCGTAGATGTCCTCCGTGTTCTCTCGGAAGATCACCATGTCGACCTTGTCGGGCCGCTTCACGGGCGACGGCACCCCGTGGAAGTACTTCACCGGGCGCAGGCACACGTACAGGTCGAGCACCTGTCGCAGCGTCACGTTCAGCGAGCGGAAGCCCTCGCCCACGGGCGTGGTCAGCGGCCCCTTGATGGCGACCAGGTATTCGCGGATGACGTCGAGCGTCTCCTGCGGCAGCAGGTTCGGCGGGCAGTCCTTGCCGTACACGGCCTGCGCCTTCTCGCCGGCATAGACCTCGGCCCACGCGATCTTCTTCTTCCCCCGATAGGCCTGCTCGACGGCGGCGTCGAGGACGCGGACGGCCGCGCGCCAGATGTCGGGCCCCGTGCCGTCGCCCTCGATGAAGGCGATGATCGGGTGGTCCGGCACGCGCAGCTTGCCGTGGTCGATGGTGACCTTCTCGCCGCTCGGGATCTTGACCTTGCCTGCCATTAGACGTCCTTTCCTGGCTTCGCCCTGGTATCGCGGGGATCGAGCTTCACCTGGGCGGGATCCGCGGCGCCGCCCGTCTCCACGTCGACCGGCTGGCCGGCGTTGAGCGCGGAGCCCGCCTTGAACCAGGCGATCTGCTCGCGGGTCATCGTGTGGCGCGCCTGGATGGTGACGACGCGACCGTCCGGCTTCTTGATCTGGAGGGTGACCGGCTTGCCGGGCTCGAGCGTGTAGAGGCCGGTGATGCTCACGCGGTCGTTCTGCTCGAGCTTGTCGTAGTCGGCCGGATCGATGAACGTCAGGGGAAGAACCCCTTGCTTCTTCAGATTCGTCTCATGAATTCGAGCAAAGCTTCGAACGATGACCGCGACGCAACCAAGGTACCGGGGTGACATCGCGGCGTGCTCCCGCGACGAACCCTCTCCATAGTTCTCGTCGCCGACCACCATCCACTCCGCGCCCTCCGATTTCAGATCGCGCGCGATCCTGGCGAACGGCTGGCCGGCGGCGCCCGTGAGCGGGTTGACGCCCTTGCCGGTCTCGCCCGTGAAGGCGTTGACGGCGCCCATGAACATGTTGTCGCTGATCCGGTCCAGATGGCCGCGGAAGCGCAGCCACGGCCCGGCCGGCGAGATGTGATCGGTCGTGGTCTTGCCCTTCGTCTTGACCAGGATGGGGAGGTCGATGAAGTCGCCGCCGTCCCACGCCACGAACGGGCCGAGCACCTGCAGCCGCTCGCTGTTCTCGGGCAGCTCGATCGTTACCTGGTCGCCGTCCTCGGCCGGCGCCTCGTAGCCCTCGGCGCCCTTCGCGAAGCCGTCGCGCGGCAGTTCCTCGCCCTCGGGGGCGGTGAAGCGCAGCTGCTTGCCGTCGGCGGTGGTGAGCGTGCCGTGCACGGGGTCGAAGTCCAGCGTGCCCGCGATGGCGAGCGCGGTGACGATGTCGGGGCTGGTGATGAACGACAGCGTGGCCGCGCTCCCGTCGTTGCGGCCCGGGAAGTTCCGGTTGAACGAGGAGACGATGGTGTTGGTCTGGTTGGCGCCGACGTCGGACCGTTTCCACTGCCCGATGCACGGCCCGCAGGCGTTGGCCAGCACCGTGCCCCCGAGCTCCTCGAACGTCTTCATGATGCCGTCGCGCTTGATCGTCTGGAACACGCGCTCCGAGCCGGGGGTGATGAGGAACTTGCTCCTGGCCTTGACCCCGGCCTTCAGCGCCTGGCTCGCGATGTGCGCGGCACGGCGCATGTCCTCGTAGGAGGAGTTGGTGCACGAGCCGATGAGCGCGTTCGTGATCGTGGTCGGCCAGCCGTGCTTGCGCGCATCGGCGCCCAGGCGGCTGATGGGGCGGCCGAGGTCGGGCGAGTGCGGCCCCACCACCTGCGGCTCCAGCGTGTCGAGGTTGATCTCGATGATCTCGTCGTAGTACGCGCTCGGCTTGTCCTCCACCTCGGGATCGGGCACCAGGTGCGCGCGGAATTCGTCGGCGAGCCGCGCGACGTCCGCGCGGTCGGTGGCCCGGAGATACGCGGCCATGCGCGAGTCGTACGGGAACACGGAGGTGGTGGCGCCGAGCTCGGCGCCCATGTTGCAAATCGTCCCCTTGCCGGTGGCGCTGATGGACTCCACGCCGGGGCCGAAGTATTCGATGATCTTGTTGGTGCCGCCCTTCACGGTCAGGAGCGAGCACAGGTAGGTGATGATGTCCTTCGGGGCCGTCCAGCCCGCGAGCTTGCCGGTCAGGTGGACACCGACCAGCTTGGGATGGAGCACCTCCCAGGCGAGCCCGGCCATGACCTCCGCGCAGTCGGCGCCGCCGACGCCGATGGCGAGCATGCCGAGGCCGCCGCCCATCGGCGTGTGCGAGTCGGCGCCGATCATGAGGCCGCCCGGGACCGCATAGTTCTCGAGCACGACCTGGTGGATGATGCCGGCGCCCGGGCGCCAGAAGCCCATGCCGTACTTGCGCGCGGCCGACCGCAGGAAGTCGTAGACCTCGCGGTTCTCCTGGATCGCCCGCGCCAGATCCTCGGCAGAGCCGGACTCCGCGCGAATCAGGTGGTCGCAGTGCACCGTCGTCGGCACCGCCACCCGCTTGCGGCCCGACATCATGAATTGAAGGATCGCCATCTGCGCGGTGGCGTCCTGAAGTCCGACGCGGTCGACGCGGAGTCTCAGGATGGCCTTGCCGCGCTCCCACCGCTGCGTCGCGAAGTCGTCGCAGTGGGCGACGAGGATCTTCTCCGACAACGTGAGCGGCCGGCCGAAGGCGCTGCGGGCGCGCGAAAGACGGTCGGGCATGGAGGCGTACAGCGACCGGATCTGCGCGGACATCGGGGCCTCCCTATGGTGAGACGAGCCTTGCAAAACGACGAATTACCTTAACGCAGCGTGCCGAAGTGGTCAAGAATGCAGGCCTCAGCATCGCGCCACGATGAACAGCCGGCGGAAGGGAAACAGCGTGATGCCGTCGGCCCGGGGCGGATACGCGCGCGCCACCTTCTCACGATAGGCGGCCTCGAACGCCGCCCGCTCGCCCGCGTCGTCGAGAGCGTCCAGGAAGGGCTTCAGCCATGATCCCTTCACGAAATCGGCCACGGGATTGTCGCCGGTGAGCGGCTGCTCGTACACGGTCTCCCAGATGTCGAGCGACTCGGCCCGCGGCGCCAGCAGGTCGAAGTAGTGCGCCGGCGCCTTGCACGGCTCGGCGCGTATCAGCGGTGCCAGCCGCCCCTTCCAGCGCGCCTCACGCGCCAGCTCCGTGATCGACGTGTGCGACGGCTCGCCGAAGTTCCGCGGCATCTGCACCGCGAGGGCGCCGCCGGGCGCGACCAGGCCGAGCAGTCGCGGGAACAGCGTGTCGTGGCCGTCGAGCCAGTGCAGCGCCGCGTTCGAGAACAGCAGGTCGACCGGCCTCGACGGCGTCCAGCCGCCGATCTCCGCCTGCTGCCAGTCGACGGCGGGATCCGAGGCGCGCGCGCGCGCGAGCATCGCCGCCGAGGCATCCACGCCGGTCACCCGCGCCGCCGGCCACGCCCCGCGGAGGAGCGCGGTGACGTTGCCGGTGCCGCACCCGAGATCCACGATGTGCCCGGGCTGGGGGAGCGGCACGCGCTGGATCAGGTCGACGGCCGGGCGGACGCGGTGGTCGCTCCACCGGAGGTACTGCGCAGGGTCCCAGGCAGCCAGCCGCGTCACGTCTCAGGTGTACCGCCCTCGGGGCCCCCAACTCCAATGCATAGTTCTACTCAGTCGTTATAATCAAAAGGCATGAGGCGGCCGTGGAGCTGAGGCACCTGCGCTACTTCGTGACGGTGGCCGACGCCGGCAGCGTCTCGCGCGCGGCCACCCAGCTCCGCGTCACCCAGCCCGCGCTGTCCCGGCAGATCCGCGACCTCGAGACCGAGCTGGGACTGCCCCTCTTCGATCGGGTCGGCCGGCGCCTGTCGCTCACCGCGGCCGGCGACAATCTCTTGCTGCGCACGCGGGAGATCCTGCGCGCCGCCGACTCGCTGCGCGAGCAGGCGGGCGCGCTCGCCGGCGGCGCCACCGGGACGCTGCGCCTCGGCGCCACCGCGCAGACGCTCGAGAGTCTCATCAGCGCCTTCCTCGTCGGGTATCGACGGCAATGGCCGGGCATCGACGTGCGCCTGATCGAGGACGGCGGGATGCGGCTCAAGACGCGCGTCCAGCGCGGTGAGCTGCACCTGGCGCTGGGCGCGGTGCCCACCGGCGACGAGCTCCGCTCGCGGCCGCTCTTTCCGGTGTGGGTGCTGGCCGTCATGCCGTCGAAGTCGCCGCTGGCGCGGCGCAAGACGCTGGACGTGGCCGAGCTCGACCAGGCCTCGGTGCTGCTGCTGCGGCGGGACTTCGCCTCGCGGCTGCGCTTCGACGCGGCGTGCGAGGCCGCGCGCGTCCATCCGCACGTGCTGCTCGAGGCCGGCGATCCGCACTCGCTGGTGAGCCTCGCGCGCGGCGGGCACGGCATCGCGGTGGTGCCGTCCACGACGGTGTTCGGCCGGGGCGGCCTGCACGTGGCGCCGCTCGTCCGCAACGGACGCGCCGTCGGCGGCGCCACCGCCGCCGTCTGGGACGCGCGCCGCCACCTTCCCGTGTACGCGCAGGCGTTCGTCGACTCGCTGTTCGCCTACACGCGGCGCGCGTATCCGGGCAAGGAGTTCGCGCGGCTCGCGCCGTCGGTGCCGCCGCCGCTGCTCCCGACCTGAGCGCGGCGCCGCCGCGCTACTGGCCGCCGGCCTCCCGCCAGTCCCAGCTGGTGATGGTGACGCGGTACCGAGGCGCCCGCTGCGGCACCGCCGCCTCGAAGTACACGCGCCCGCCCGGCGGCACGTCGGGCACGTAGGCGGAGGTCGTCGCCACGGGCTTGCCGCCGGCATCGAGCGCGTCGATGCGCAGGCGCATGTTGCTCGCGCCCACGCGATACTGGTTCACGACGTAGCCGTTGACGGTGGGCTTGCCGCGCCGCTCGCCGCCGGCCCACTCGAGGGCGAAGAAGCGGTCCGGGTCCCCTTGCCCGACGGCCAGCGCCGCCGCACCGAGCCACCACACCAGGAGCGCTGCCGCCAGCGTTTTTGGCTTCATGTCGCCCCCGGCTCCGTGGATTCTTTGCGCTCCTTCGCCTTACGGCCCCGAGATTATGGACGAGTCACGCCCAGCGGGGCAAACGATCGTCGGGCGGACGCGCCCCGGCGCCGAGGGCCTCGGTCCAGTGTGCGTACTTGGGAATCTTCAGCGCGGTGAAGCCGGCCCGGGCGGACGCGAGCGCCCGTTCGGCGGCGCCCATATCGTCGAGCGCGCCGCACACCTCGGCGAGCAACAGCTGCGTCCGCGCCGCCTCGAACTGCGCGCTGATCGCGGTGAACGTGGCCAGCGCCTGCTGAAGGAGCGCCCGCGCCGCCGGTTGATCGCCCCGGGTTCGCGCGATCAGCGCCAGCAATCGTTCTCCCCAGCCGAGGCTCAGCAGGTAGCGCGTCTCGCGCGTCAGCGCGAATCCTTCCTCGGCCAGCTTCGCGGCCTGGTCGACGTCGCCGCGCATCAGGTAAGCGTGACCGAGGAGGATTCGAAATCCCCCCTGCACCGAGCGCACGCGAAACCGGCTCCAGTGCTCCACTGACTGGTCGAGGACGTCGATGGCCTCCGCGAAGCTGCCCTGCTCGAGGTACGCGAGTCCGAGCCACCCGAGCGCGTCCGCCCGGTTCAGCGGGTCGGATGAGTACTCGAGCGAACGGCGGCCGGCGGCGACGCCCTCGGCCCAATCGCCTCGTAGCGCGTAGATCGTCCCCGTGAGCCATGTCGCGGGGGTCTGCACCCGCGGGTCGCCGAGCGCGTCGCCGATCGCCAGCGCCTGTGTCGCCGCTTGCAGCGCCGAGACGAAGTCACCGTGGAGGACGTGGTTGGCGGCCACGGCGAAATGGGCCTGTCCCAGCCACCATCGCTCGGTCGCCCGTTCGAGCAGGGCGACGGCACGCCGCCCGTGCTCGATGCCGCGCTGCGGCTCGCCGGCCCACCACCCCTCCATGGCAAGGATGTAGAAGGCCTTGCCCAGCGTGGTGTCGTCCTCGGCGCGCTCGGCTGCGCCGACGGCGTGCCGGGCGCTCTCCACCGTGCGATCGCGGTCGCCGAGGAAGCCGTACACGTGCGCGAGCAGCAGATAGTACTGCCCGGTCAGCGAGGGATTGCCGACCTGCTCGACCCGTGGCTGCTGGGCCAGGAGGAGACCGCGCGCGTCCTCGAAGCGGCCGAGGAACATCAGCGAGCGCGTGAGTCGCGGGACGATGTCGACCAGGCGTGCGTCGGCCTCCGGCGGCGGCAGGCGCTCGAGCTGCCGGAGCGCCTCCCCGTATGCCCGCACGGCTTCTTCGTGCGCGTACGTTCGCGCGGCCGTGCGCGCGAACCGCGTGAGGTACTCGACCGCCTTCGCGCCATCGTCGGCCTGCACATGATGATGGGCGAGACGGTCGTACACCGCCTCCAGCCGCCCGGCGTGCAGATGCTCGAGCGCGGCCCCGACCGCGGCGTGCAGCGCGCGTCGGCGCACGCCGATCAGCGCGGCGTAGGCGACCTCGCGGATCCGTTCGTGGGTGAACTCGAACGCGTCGCCGATGCCGTGCAGGATCCGGCGCCGGACGAGCTCCTCGACCCCCGCGGCGGCCTCCTCGTCTTCCAGACGGGCCGCCCGCTGCAGCAGCGCGAACTCGAACCGGCGACCGATGACGGCGGCGACGGTGGCGAGCTGCTGTGCGCGCGGTGACAGTCGCTCGAGACGGCGGCCGACGATCGCGCGGACGCGCTCGGGCAGTCCGAGCCCGCGCTCCTGAAACGGCGCCGCACCCTGCGCCTGGGCCTGGATGATCTCGACGACGACGAGTGGGTTGCCCTCGCTGACCGTCCACGCCTGCGCCGCCAGGCGTGCCAGCGTCGCCTCACTTCCCGCACGTGCGTGGAGTCGAACGAGCGTGAGCGTGTCGGCTTGCGAGAGGGGCCCCAGCGCCACGCGCGCCAGATGTCCTGCACGCTCCAGCTCCTCGAGGCTCCGGCGCAGCACCGGCGCGTCAGGTAGCTCCTCCTCTCGAATGGTGACCGCGATGAGAACCGGCCAGCCACCGAGCCGCCGCCCCAGGAACGCCAGCAGCCTCACGCTCATCTCGTCCGCCCAGTGCAGGTCTTCGAGCACGAGCAGCAACGGCTGGCGGATCACGAGACGACCGATGGCCTGCGCCACGCTCTCGAAGAGCTGGAGGTAGTCGGCGAAGCCGCTGCTCGAAGCCGGCGACGGCGTTCCCAGCTCGGGGATCAGCCGCGACAGCTCCGCACGCCACGCCGGCGGCAGGCTCACGAGGTCGTCGACGACCCGCCCCGACCGCAGCGCGTCGACCCACGGACCGAATGGCAGGACCTGTTCGCTCTCGTGAGCATGGCCGATGAGGAGGCGCCGTCCAGCACCGGCCGCCTCCGCCATGAGCTCCGCCATCAGCCGGGTCTTGCCGATCCCGGCTTCCCCGACGATGGCGACCAGCATGCCGGGCCCGGCCGCAGTCGCGGCGAGAAGGGAGCCGAGTGACTTCACCGAGGCCTCACGTCCGATGAGCGTGCCCTCGGCCGCCGGGATGACCGAGAGCCGGCGATCGGCCGTGGCGTCCACGGGGGCAACCTCGGGAGTCGGGCGGCTCGTCTGGGGAACGACCGACGATGGCGGTCGCTGGCGAAGGATCTCCTGGTAGAGCTGTTTCGTCTCCGCCTCGGGCTCGAGGCCGATCTCGCGCTGAAGGACGGTGACGCAGTGCTGGTACTGGCGCAGCGCTGCACCGCGCCGTCCAAGCTCCGAGTAGAGTCGCATCAGCGTCCGGTGCACCGGCTCCTGCAACGGATCGAGCGCCAGCACCTTCAACGCCGTGCGGATCGCCGTCTCGGGCGTCGCGGCCTTGCGCTGGTGTCCGAGAAGCTTCGCCAGACCCACCAGGGCCAGCTCTCGTAGCCGTTCCCGCTCGATGACGAGCCATTCCTCGAAAGCCGGCCCGTCGACGACGAGCCCGGCCAGGAAATCGCCGTGATAGAGGGATACCGCGTCCTCGGTGGCCGCGGGATCACCACTCGACATCAGCCGCTCGAACACCGCCACGTCGACGGCGACGGCGGACGGGTCGAGCGCCAGCGTATCGCCTTCGAGAACAAGCGCCGCCGAGCCCGTGTCCCCGGCCGCCCGGCGGATTGCAAAAAGTGCCTGGCGAAGACTTGCGCGCGCCCATTCCTCCCGCGTGTCACCCCAGAGAAGAGCGGCGAGCTTTCCGCGGGGGTGCGCCTGGCCCGGCGGAACAGCGAGATAGGCGAGAAGCGCCTGCGCTTTCCGACTCGAAAGAGCCAGCGTGCCACCCGGCTGCAGCCGGGCCTGGAAACCGCCAAGGAGGGTCAGCTCGAGGCGCGTCATCTCCCGCCAGGGTCCCGAACCATACCACTTTAACGCCACCGTTAACGACCCCATGACGGGCGTCCGGCACGATCGCGTGCGGGAGGAGCAATGGCGGCCGCCGAGCGGATTCTGACCTTCGTCGTTCGTGTCGTGGAGTCGAGCACCGGCGATCTCCGTGCCGTGATCGAACGCGTCAGTACCGGCCGCAAGCAGCAGGTGCAGACGGTCGAAGGCATCGGCCTCGCGATCGCTGCGATGGCGCTCGAAGAGGTCCCTCGAGACCCCGAGCGGATCGATTCATCCGACACCGTCGAATGAGGGGGATATGAGGCGGTGAGGTCACTGACCGTTGCCGTGGTTGCGGCCCTGGCGCTCGTCGTCGCGCCCGGTGCGGTGCCGGCGCAGGGTTTCGATCCCGACGCGCCGATCCCGCCGGACGCGAAGTTCGTGACCAGCGAGCTGAAGTTCCCCGTCCTGGATCTGACGTTTCGTAGCGAACGGGTAGCCGGCGCCGTTCAGGCGCTCGACGTGAAGGAGACGCCGACCGAGATCAGGATCGAGCTGGCCGCCGACGTGCTGTTCGACTTCGACAAGGCCGACATCCGTCCCGACGCGTCGAAGATCTTGTCGCAGGCGGCCGACGTCCTGAAAGAGCACACCACTCGACGGGTCGTCATCGAGGGGCATACGGACGGCAAGGGCACCGACGAGTACAACCAGCGGCTGTCGCAGCGCCGCGCCCAGGCGGTGAAGCGGTGGTTCCAGGAGCGCGCGGGGCTCAAGAGCATGGCGCTCGAGACCCGGGGCTGGGGCGCCAAGCGACCGGTCGCCCCGAACGCGAAGCCCGATGGCAGCGACGACCCCGAAGGCCGGCAGAAGAACCGTCGTGTCGAGATCGTCATCGCCAAGCACGCACAACGCTGAAGAGGAGACTGACGATGGTCCGAAGAATGGTCGTGGGGTTGCTCGCGGCGCTGCTCGTCTCGAGCATCGCCGGTGGGGTCAGCGCCCAGAAGCCGGCGGGAGTGATCGACAGCATCGACGCCGAGTGGTCGGGCGTCCAGACCGATCTTCTGGAAGTCCGGCGCATGTCCGACAACACCATCCGCGTTCGCTGGCGCTGGCGCAACACCGGCGACAAGGAAGTGTCCCTCTATGCGCACGACGCGGGCGAGCTCCTGAAGACGGAGACCTATCTGCTCGACCCGGCCAACAAGAAGAAGCTCTTCGTCGTGACCGATGCGAAGGGCCGGCCGATCGGGACGGACGTCGGCAACGCCTTCAGGGTCAAGCCGAAGGAATCGTACGCAGCGTGGGCCAAGTTCCCGGCGCCTCCGGCCGCCGTCGAGAAGATCACGGTGGTGATCGCCAAGACGCCTCCCTTCGAGGACGTGGCGATCGGGAAGTAGCGGTGAGCCGCTCCTTCCTCGGTGAGGTCGCGGGGGCGTTCCCCTTCTGGTTCGGTGGCATCTGGCTCGCGTGCGGCCTGCCGTTCGTCGTGGCCGGCGTCTGGGTCGCGGTTGACACGTTCCAGGAGCAACAGCGCTACACGACCGCGGCACTGATCACCGAGGGCATGGTGCTGAGCAAGCGGATCAGCGGCGGGAGCAAGGAGAGCACGAGCTACTGGGTGAGCTATCGATTCCCCGCTCCGGACGGCGGCGTGGTCCACGGCGAGACGAAGATCAGCGCGGACTTGTGGGATCGTCTCGTGGAGCGCGAGCCCATCCGCATCACCTACCTGCCCGGGCGACCCGACGCGCATCGCCTCGAGGACCAGGGGCCGGACTGGGTCACGCCGCTTGGCTTCACGGCGCTGGGTGGTGTGTTCGCGGGGCTGGGAGGCTGGATCTTTTGGGGCGGGCTTCGACGCATCCTGCGCGAGCGGCGGCTGCTCCAGGAAGGCACGCGCGCCGAGGCGACGGTCACGGACGTCGAGCCGGCGAACGTGAGCTTCAACGGTATCGGCCAGTGGCGGATTCGCTATCGGTATCGAGACCATGGCGGGCGCGAGCATTACGGGGCGAGCCATCTCATCCCGCCCGAAGAGGCCGAGCAGTGGAAGGTCGGGGACACGGGCGTGGCGCGCCTGGACGTCCACTCGCCCGGCAGCAGCATGTGGGTCGGGAAGGTATGAGAATCCCGCTCAGGCTGTCGAGCCGCACGTTCTTCCTGTTGTTCGGCGCCATCTTCCTGTGTGCCGGCCTGGGCCTTCTCTACGACGGGATCACCACCGCGGTCCGCGAGCAGGCCTATGCGAAGCGAGGCGAGGTCGTCGAGGCCGTGGTGATACGCAAGTCGATGCAGCGCGCATCGCGCGAAGGCAACACCAGCACCCGCTACGAGATCGTCTATCGCTTCACGACGCCCGACGGGCCGGCCGAGGGCGTTGCCGTCGTCCCCGTGGAAGAGTGGGAATCCCTCGAACCCGGCCGCCCGTTCAAGATCACGCATCTGCCCGGGACGCCGGGATCGAGCCGCGCGGAGGGAGCCGGCAGCATGACGGAGGCCGTCGTGGTGATGGCCGCCGGCACTCTCGCCGCGCTCCTCGGCGGCATCGTCTTCGGGTGGAACGCAAGGCGGATCTGGCGCGAGTGGCGGCTGCTGCGCGAGGGCCTGGCGGCACGAGGCACCGTGCTCGCCGTGGAGCCGAGCAACGTCGCCGTCAACCGTGTCCGGCAATGGCAGGTGCGGTATCGGTACGAGGACCACGTCGGCCGGAGTCATGAGGGATCGAGCGGCGCCCTGCCACCGGAAGAAGCGCATGCCATCGCCGTCGGCGACGCGCTGACTGTCCGTTTCGATCGTCACCATCCCGAGCAGAGCGTCTGGGACCGGGCTCGGACTCCCGGCGCCACGACACCGCCGTGGGCGCGTGCGATCGCCTTCGCCAGACGCCTGGGGGCGCTGCTCCTGATACTCGTCGTGTTCGGCGCCGCGATGATCATCGGCGAGGCCGTCCCGGCGCTCAAGGACCTCGAATCGCTGCTCGCCCGCCACGAGACGGTGCTGCTCGCCGTCACCATCGGGATGTCGGCGGTTGGATTCGCATTGTTCATGGGAACCATCGTCGTCCGGATTCTCGGTGGCGCGACGGCGGCGATGACGGCGACCGAGGTCGAGGATCTCTCGCGGAGCGTGAACATGGAAGCGCGGCCGGCCTTCGGGCGCGTGACCCGCTATCGGTTCCGCGGCCGCAGCGTCGGCTCGTCGTTCTCGGACGCGTTTACGTTCCGCGAGGCAAAGGACGCATGGCGGCGGCGGGCCTGGCGGACGAATCCACGCTGGCGGAGCAACTTCGTCGTGATGCTCGGCGTGATGCTGCTGGTGGTCGGGCTCTTCAGCACGTTCATCGTCATCGGCCCCAACGGTGTCAAGCTGCTGTGCGCGGCGGCGCTCGCCTACGCGGCGGGCCGCACCGTCGGGGGATTCATTCGCGCGTGAAGCAACTGCACCAACGGCACCAGCACCACCCACGTCAAGACGTTTGGACCGTGAGGCCGCGATGAAGAACGTGACCCGCCGATGGCGTGCCGGGATCGTCGTGAGCTGCCTGGTGATCTGGGGCGCCGGGGCGCCCGTGCCTGGCAGCGTGGCCCAGGAGGCGCCGGCACTCGCCGGCTACTGGGAGGGCAAGGGCACCATCGTCGACCGCGCCATCGACGACGCGATCCGCAAGCTCACGCGGCGCAGCGAGACACAGTTCTGGTTCTCGTGCGACCGGCAGCTGCGCTGCCGCGGCGAGGCGACCACGCTGTACGGCGTCAGCCTCCAGGCGGTGAAGTGGTCGATCCCGACCCCGGCCGGCGCCATCGACGCCGCCGTGGAGGGCAGCTCCGAGAAATCCACGTTCACCTACCCGATCGAAGGCGCCATCGCGGGCGGCAAGCTCCAGCTCCGCGTCGTCGGCGAATCGGCTGACCTCGTCGTTCCGGGCGGCGCCTTCGAGTTCGTGCTCACCGCCACCGCCACCGTCCCCGCGATGGGCGCAGCGCCGTCGGCGGCTCCGAGCATGCAAGTCATCCGGATCCCCGCCAAGGCGTGGTCACCGTTTCAGAAGCTGGAGGCGCCGATCACGCGCCGGCCGCAGGGTCCGTACGTCGGCGCCGTCAAGCAGTCGGGCGAGAAGCACTCCATCGAGTGGCACGTGCAGCGCCACCCCTCCTACGATATCGAGGCGCTGAAGGCCCAGCTGAAAGCCGAGATCACGGCCGAGCTGCGCCGCGAGCTCGGCGCCCCCGGTCGCTGACATCGAGACCTAGCCGACCCGTACGTCGCCGCGCGACAACAGTGCGACCAGCGCCGCCACCAGCTGCTGGGGATCGACCGGCTTGCCGAGGTGAACATCGAAGCCCGCCCGGCGTGCCCGCTCGCGGTCGTCGGAACCGGCGTCGGCGGTGAGCGCCACCGCGGGCAAGCGGCGCGCTCCCGGCGGCTCGCGGCGACGGATCGCCTGGATCAAGGCGTAGCCGTCCTTGTCCGGCATCCGGATGTCGCTGACGAGAAGATCGACGGGAAACTTCTCGAGCGCGGCCAGCGCCTCGTCGGCCGACATGGCGCGTGCGACGTCGGCCTGCTGCAGGGCGAGCGCGGCCACCAGCATCTGCAGCGTGTCCGGCTCGTCGTCGACGACGAGAATCCGGACACCGGCCAGCGTGGGCTCGTCGGCCTCGAGGGCCACCGCCGACGCCGGCGGCTGCGCCGCCCGCGAGAGCGGCAGCGTGACGACGAACCGCGCGCCGCGCCCCTCGCCCTCGCTCTCGGCGCTCACCCCGCCGCCGTGGAGGAGCACGAGATGGTGGACGATCGCGAGGCCGAGCCCGAGGCCGCCGCGCGCCGTCACGGCCACGTTGCCCTGGCGGAAGCGATCGAAGATGTGCGGCAGAAACCCCGGGTCGATGCCACGGCCGGTATCGGTGACGCTGACGATGGCGCGGCCACCGGCCACCGTGATGCCCACGTCGACGCGGCCGCCGGCCGGGGTGAACTTCACGGCGTTGGACAGCAGATTGACGAACACCTGCTGCAGCCGCGCGGGGTCGCCGTTCACGA
The DNA here is from genome assembly GCA_036556545.1 of Candidatus Methylomirabilota bacterium. GTDB lineage: Bacteria > Methylomirabilota > Methylomirabilia > Rokubacteriales > CSP1-6 > AR12. The sequence continues at coordinate 34,464 of DATBJF010000126.1, read as the reverse complement.
CCGCCGGCTGGTCGCAGTCGGCACGCGCGAGCGTGATGCCCTTGGCCTCGCCCGCCGGACGCATCGTCTCGGCGGCCGCGGCGACGACGGCGCGGACATCGGTCGGCGCGAGCTCGAGCTCCAGCTTGCCGGCGACGATGCGCGAGACGTCCAGCAGCTCGTCGATGAGCTGCCGCTGGAGCCGGGCATTGCGCTGGATCACGTCCATCGCCTGCTCGCGCTCGCGCGGACCCAGCCGGCCCGAGCGCAGCATGCCGGCCCAGCCGAGGATCGCCGTGAGCGGCGTGCGCAGCTCGTGCGAGAGCATCGCCAGGAAGTCGTCCTTGGCGCGGTTGGCGGCCTCGGCACGCTCGAGCAGCCGGTCGCGCTCCGTCTCGCGGCGCCGCAACAGCGCGGCGGATTGCCGCAGCGCCTCCTCGAGCCGCGCCACCTCCTCGACACCGGATTCCGGCGCGGGCGGGTGCTCGCCGTGCGCGATGGCCTCGGCGAGGGCGGCCGCGGCACCGATGCGGCGCGCCACGCGCCGCGCGAAGACGAACGCGCCGACGCCGCTGACCGCGAGCAGGGCGATGCCGAGCCCGCCCACCGCGGCGAGCTGCCGTCGCGGCGGCCCGTCCACGACCGCGGTGGGGACGGCGATGGCCGCGGTCCACTGCGACTGCGGCGCCCGCGCGAAGGCGACGTAGACGTCGGCGCCGTCGATCGTGGTGTCGCGATAGATGCCGTGCTCGACGAGCGCCATGCGGCGGAGGAACTCCGGCGTGCCCGGCTTGCCCACGTACGCCTCGGGGGCGCGGGTTCGTGCGCCGATGAGTCCGCGCCGGTCGACGAGCGCGCGCGTCCACTCCTCGTGGCGCGGGCGCGCATTCCGGATGACGCCGGCCAGCGCATCCGCGGTCAGCGTCGCGGTGAGAACGTACTTCACGTCGCCGTCGCGGACGACGGGGACGCGGACCGGAAACGCCCACGCGCCGTCGACACGACCCTGGGTGAGATCACCCAGGGCAGGCTGCCGCCCCTCCACGACCCGCCGCAGGCTCTCGGGCTCGTTGGCGCTCGGCAGCGCGGTCCCGAGCGGACGGAGCGTGTTCATCAGCTGCTGCCCCGACGGCGCCAGCACGACGAGGGCGCGCCAGTGCGCCTGCGTGGGCAGCACTCGCTGCGCTTCGGCGTAGAACGCGGCCAGGTCGGTGCCGTCGAGGTGGGGCGACTGCGCCATCGCCTCCAGCGTCGAGACCGTTGCGCGCACGCTGCGATCGAGGTCGGTGGCGAGCGCGGTGGCCGTCTCCACCAGGTCGCGTTCGACCGCCGAGCGCTCGTACGCAGACAGTCGGACCACCAGGAGCGTCGTGAAGGCGACGATCGGCAGCATGGCGCCGATCACGACGATGACGAGGTACCAGCGGAGCGGAAGCCGATGACGCGTCGTGAACCAGGCCAGCATGCTGTTGTGAGCGTGTCACACTACCGCGAGACACGCGCCGGCTTCAAGGGACGACGGTGGGCGGTGCTGTAAACGTTACACGGAACGCCTCAGAGGCGGTTCAGCACGGTCCGACCGTCGGCGATGACGAGCCGGACGGCATCGAGGGCCTTGAGCGATTCCGCGGGGTTGCCCTCGACGGCGATCAGATCGGCCGCAAGCCCGGCCGCCACCCGCCCCGTCTCGCCGTCGAGCCCGGTCACCACGGCGGCGACCGACGTGGCGGCGCGAATGACGTCGAGCGGCGCCATGCCGGCGCCGGCCATCAGCATCAGCTCGGGGACGATCGTCCCGTGCGGGTTGAGCGGGGTGCCGGCATCGGTGCCGGCGGCGATCCGCGCGCCCGCGCCCATCGCGAGCCGGAACGACTCGAGATGACGGTCGCGGACCGCCGCGGACTTCCTGACCGCGAAGTCCGGAATGCCGGCCGCGGTGCCGCCCTCCACGATGGCGTGCGGCGCGATCAGCGTGGCCACCAGCGCCGTGCCCTTCGCCGCCATCCGCGCGGCCAGGGCCTCGGTCAGGTAGATACCGTGCTCGATGGTGTCGATGCCGGCCTCGAGGCAGAGTGCGATGCCGTCCTCCGCCTGGGCGTGCGCGGCCGCCTTGCGCCGCGCCTTGTGCGCCTCCTCGACGCCGGCCCGGAGCTCTTCGAGGGTGAGCTGCGGCGAGTTCGGGTCCACGCCCGGCGTCATGACGCCGCCGGTGGCCAGCAGCTTGATGACGTCGGCGCCCGCGCGCAGCTGCTCGCGCACGGCCTTGCGGACCTCGTCGGCGCCGTCGGCCTGCCGGGCGAGCATCTGCCAGCCGTGGCCGCCCGTCATGCACACGCCGCGGCCGGCGGCGAGAATGCGCGGTCCCGGGATGAGGCCGGCCCGCACGGCGTCGCGCACGGCGACGTCCGCGTACTCGCGGCCGCCGAGGTCGCGAATGGTGGTGACGCCGGCCTCCACGCTCTGGCGCGCGCGAAGCGTGGCCTGGATGACGGTGGTCGGAAACGACTCCTGTGCCAGCGCGCGGGCGGGATCGGCGGTTCCGGACAGACACAGATGCGTGTGGCAGTTGAACAACCCGGGCAGCAGCGTGAGCCCGCTCAGGTCGATCACCGCGCCGTCGCCCGCCTGCCGATCCGGGACAACGGCCGCGATCCGCCGCTGCTCCAGCACGACGGCGCGGTCGCGCGCGGGCGGCGCGCCGGTGCCGTCGATGATGGTGGCGCCGCGAAGGATCGTGCGCGCGGTCAGATGCGGCCTTTCCGGTACGAGCGCTTGGCGGCGATCTGGCCGTCGCGGAGCGTCAGGATGTCGCAGCCCTCGACCTCGTAGCGCGTGCCGCCCTTCGGCGAGCCCGTGGTGAGCCACTCCACCACGACGCACTCCGGGCGCGCGAAGCGGCGCGTCTCGTCCCAGCGGATGTCCGGGATGCGCTCGAACATGTCACGCAGGAACTCCCGCACGCTCTTCTTGCCGGTGATGCGCGTGCCCCACGGGTCCTTGCCGAACGACGCCTCGAAGATCACGTCGTCGGTCATCTGGCCGAGGATCCCCTCGATGTCGTGCCCGTTCCACACCGTGTTGAAGCGCTCCACGAACGCGTCGCCGTCGAAGCTCATGCGTCCCTTCCTCCTTCACCGCCGGCCGGGTGCCGGCCTCTCATATCGCCAGGCCGTCGTGGGCCACGACGATGTCGCCTTTGAAGTGCGGTCGTGCCGCCGCGATCCACATGTCGTCGGTGATCGCCGGATCGTCCGCGGGTACCAGGTGCGACAGCACGAGGGTCTTGACGCCGGCCGCGGCCGCCACCCGACCGACGTCCTCCACGGCCGTGTGGCTGTCGATGATGTGCTTCTTGAGCGTGGCGGCGTTGGGATTGCGCGCCACCAGGCGGTCGACGGCGGGCACCCACAGCGTCTCGTGGATCAGCACGTCGGCGTCCCGGGCGAGCCGGACCACGCTGTCGCACCTCGTGGTGTCGCCGGAGAAGACGATCGAGCGGTCCGCGGTGTCGAAGCGAAAGGCGAAGGCCGGCACCACGGGCGGATGGTCCACCAGCGCCGCCGTCACCCTGACGCGCTCGTCCTGCATGACGAGGCCGGCCCCGGTCAGCTCGTGGACGTGGATCAGCGGAACGAGCGGCGGGCGGCCCTCGTCGGCGATCCGCGTCTCGATGTCGTAGGCGTTCATCTCGAAGAACAGCCGCGTCATCGTCGCCAGCGGCGGCGGTCCCCAGGTGTCGACGCGGGTTCGCAGGCCGGCCGCCCACGCCAGCCACACGAGATTCCCGTAATCGGCGTTGTGGTCGGAGTGGTGGTGAGTCACGAAGACGTGGCGCAGCGATGGCAGCGGCACCCCGGCCTGCGCGAGCTGTCGCGCGACGCCGTTGCCGCAGTCGACGACGTAGAGCACCTCGTCGACGATCACCGCGTGGGCGGTCGCGCCGCGGTCTTTCCGCGGCCGCGGACCACCGCCGCTGGCGAGGATGATGACGCCTGTCATCGCGGCAGCAGCGCCTCGATCACCGCGCGGCCCTCGGGCGCGGTCCACGGGCGGGTGCCGACGGCTCTCGCCACCAGGCGGCCGCCGGGGTCGACGAGAAAAGTCGACGGTGTGGCGGTGACGGTCCACGCCCGCGTGGCAACGCCCGGTGGATCGAGGAGGACGTCCATGCTGACGTGCTTGCTACGGACCCAGGCCGCCACGGTCTCCGGCGATTCCTCCATGTTCACGGCGAGCACGACGAGGCCACGGGCGCGGTACTCCCGATGCAGCTGCTCGATGGCCGAGGGCAACTCCCTCGTGCAGTGCGGTCACCAGCTCGCCCAGAAGTACACGAGCACGGCGCGGCCACGCAGGTCGGCCAGCGAGACCGTCCGGCCGTCGTCGAGCCGCGGGAGCGCCAGCGGGGGCGGCGCACCGCCGCCGGCCGGGATCAGACGCAGCCGCTCGAGCCGCCCGGCATCGACCCCGCCCGCCTCGAGGACCAGCGAGCCAGCGAGCAGAAGCCCGGCCGCCGCCACGACGAGCACGCCCGTGCGCATGGCCAGCATGCTACTCGAGCCGGTACGCCGCGGCATCCGGTTTGAATGCGCGCGGCAGCCAGAGCGGGCGGCGCAGATTGCCCGGGCCCGGCGCCGGCCGCGCCAGCGCGAGCCACTGCCGGTAGACCTCGAACGACTTGTTGGTGTCGACGACGATGTCGCCGTAGCGATCGTCGGGCCCCGCCCTGGTGACCGTTACTTTCTGATGCCAGCAGTGCTGGCCGCTGATCGGATCCGGCTGCACCGGGAACGTCAGGTTCTGGTGGACGCCCGCCTCGTCCCACCAGATGCGGCTCGAATCCGGGTCATCGCTGGAGAACGGCCGGACCCCGTGCACCTGGCGCATGCGCCACGTGCCCGGCGCTTCGTGCGTGAGATCCACCAGGGCCGTGGACCACCGCTCGCCGCCGGCACTCTCGGCCAGCCGCCAGCGGCCGAGATGATGCGAGCAGGCCACCACGCCGGGGCGAATCGATTCCGTCACCCACGTCTTGTCGACGAAGGCGCCGATGGCGGTGGCCACCTTCAGCAGGTCCCCGGTGGCGACGCCGAGCCGATCGGCGTCCTCGGGATGGAGCCAGAGCGGATTGGAGTGCGAGATCTCGTAGAGCCACTTCGCGTTGCCGGAGCGCGTGTGGATCAGCGTCGGCAGGCGGAAGGTCGGCAGCAGCACCATCTCGCCACGGGCGCGGTCGAGCCGGGACCAGTGGACGTGGCTGCGGATGTAGCCGGGCACGGCATGCTCGGGCCACCGCCAGTCCTTGAGCGTCCTGGAATAGAACTCGAGCTTGCGCGACGGCGTGGGAAAGCCGCGGCGGGCGACGCCGTCCACCACGACGCCGTTCGCCTCCGGCTGCTCGTGCGTGCGATAGACGTTGTCCTCGACGAGAAACGCGCCGTACTTGCGCATGTAGGCGAGCGGCGTGAGACCCTCCGCGCGCGCGGCGTCCGGCAGCCCGGGCACGCTGTTCTCGAAGATCCAGCGATACATCTCCTCGATGCGCAGCTTCTCGCCCGGCCGGTACGGGGACTCGAAGTACTTCCGGATGCCGAGGGCGCCGTCGGGATCGATCCGCCACGACAGCTCGATCCAGAACTCGTCCTCCTCCCACACCTGCCCGAGCCCGGCCGCCTCGTGCGCCTGCCACGTCAGGTCGAACGTCCGACCGCGCTTCTCCAGCGCCACGCGCAGCACGGGCTGGCGGAAGCCGATCCAGCGCGCGGCGTGCGTCTCCTGCGACATGAGATCGTGGCGCTCGGAGGCATGGCCCATCGGCAGCACGTAGTCGGCGAACCACGCCGTCTCGCTCCACACCGGCGTCAGGCACGCGTGCCGCTCGACCTTCGCCTCGTCGGTGAGCATCTCGATCCACGACATCCCGTCCGGGTTGGTCCACACGGGGTTGTAGACGCGCGTGAAGTACATCGCGAGCTTGCCGCGGCCCTCGCGCAGGAAGTGAGGGAGCAGGAACGACATCTCGAAGAAGGCCAGCGGATACTCCTTCGGCATCAGCAGCTCGCTCCACACCTTGCCGGGCGGCGGCATCATCGGCGGCGCCGGGATCGCCTTGTTCCAGGCGCTCGGCGCGGTGCCGCCGGGCGTCGACACAGCGCCCATCAGCACCACGAGCAGCTCCAGGGCGCGCGCGACCTGCCAGCCGCCGAGATTCCCGGCGGCGGTGTTGCGCCAGATGTGCGTGGCCAGGGCACTGCCGGCGGCACCGATGGCGCGCGCGACCTCGAGGATGGTGGCCGCCGGCACGCCGCTCTCCTGCTCCGCGAACTCCGGCGTGTACTCGGCGTAGAGATCCTCCAGGGCGCCGTGGAAGGCGTCGAAGGTCTCCGGCAGGTCCGGGCGCTCCTCCCGGAGGTACTCGTCCCAGTTCACCCACTTCTCGACGAAGGCGCGGTCGTAGAGCCGCTCGCGCACGAGCACGCGCGCCATCGCGAGGAGGATGGCCGACTCCGTGCCCGGCCATGGCGACAGCCAGTAGTCCGCCATGGAGGCCGTGTTGGACAGGCGCGAATCGATGACGGCCACGCGCGCGCCGCGCATCTTGGCCTCGATGATGCGCTGCGCGTGCGGGTTGAAGTAGTGGCCGGTCTCGAGGTGCGAGGACAGGAGCAGGATGAAGCGCGCCTTGGCGTGATCCGGCGAGGGGCGATCCATCCCGTGCCAGAAGGCGTACCCGGCGCGCGCGCTCGCCGAGCACACGTTGGTGTGGCTGTTGTGACCGTCGATGCCCCAGGCGTGGAACACGCGCTGGAGATAGACGAGCTCGTGCCCCGGACGGCCGAGGTGGTACATGACTTCCGTCGGCCGCCGCTCGACGAGCGCCTTGCGGATGCGGGCCGCGATGTCGTCGAGCACTTCGTCCCACGTCACGCGCTCCCACTGGCCCGAGCCGCGCGCGCCGGTGCGCCGCAGCGGATAGAGGATGCGCTCGGCGTCCTGGACCTGGTTCAGCGTGGCCGGTCCCTTGGCGCAGTTGCGGCCCCGACTGCCGGGATGCACGGGGTTGCCCTCGAACTTCTGGATCTTGAGCGTGGCCTGATCGACGTAGGCGAGCAGCCCGCACGCCGCCTCGCAGTTGAAGCAGATGGTCGGGATGAGCGAGTAACGGCGCTTGACCTTGCGCGGCCACGCGACGGGATCGTACTCCTCCCAGTCGTCCCATCGGGCGACGGGCGGATAGGAGGCCAGCCCGCCTTCGCGCTCGGTCAACTCGCGGGCGACGGGATGCAGCGGCTCGCGTGATTCAGATGTCATCGCTCCCTCAGCTCAGCGGAATCGACTGCCCGGCCCTGACCCAGACGTCTTCGTACACCCATAGCCCCGCCAGCGCGAGGAGCGCGCCGATCACCATCCCGCCGGGCACCCAGACGATCAGGAGGAATGGCAGCAGCACGCCGCCGACGACGGCGCCGGCCCAGAAGCGGCTGCGATAGCCGCCGGCCGTGAGCAGGCGTGCCGCGCGCGCCACGTCGGTGTTCGCATGCGTCACGCCCAGCTCGGCCAGCATCAGGGCGCCGTGCAGGAGCAGGCCGACGGCGAGGAAGCCGCCCATGCTGAGCACGGCGACGTGGGCGGCGCCGATCACGGTGCCGACGACAAGCAGGCTGGCCGCGCCGGCGAGCATCGCCGCCACCAGCAGATGCGGCAGGAGCAACGGGCTCTGCCAGAAGTCGCGGCCCTCGGCCTGCCCGAACAGGAACGCGCTGTAGCCGGCGGCGCCCGCCGCCAGCGCGAGCGCCGGCAACACGAGCGCGGCGTGCTGAGCGCGCGAGGTGACGAGCCACAACCCGGCCACGAGCCCGTACGCCATCAGGATCCACGCGCCGCGCACGAGCCAGGAGCGCCATTGCCCCTTGATCAGCACGTAGTGGAAGCGCTCGGGACGCTTGAGGTCGAGGACGAGCAGTCCCATCGTCAGCGCCAGGAAGACGAGCGCCACCACCGCCGCCGCGGTGTCGAACAGCGCGTCGCCGCGCGTGAGCGACATGATGCGGTCGAACGCCGCCATCATCAGCGCTCCGGCCGCGATCGACTTGGTCCACAGGTAGGCGCTGACCTTCCAGCCCCACGGCCGCGGCGCGTGCGGCGCGTCGTACACCGGCCGGCTCAGCGCGCCGTCGCCGCCGCGCTCCCCGGCCTGGAGCGACGCGGCCATCCGCACGAGATCGATCTCCCCGCCGCCGCGCTGGGCCCACAGGTACGACGCGGCCGGGGCCTGGAGCGACGGCGTCAGCGCCGACGACTCGGCGCCGATGTAGTAGACCTTCGGACGCGTCCCCTGCTCGGGCTTGCGCACCTCCACCTGCTCGCGGGCCACCAGCCGCGAGATCGTCGTCGACGGGCAGTCGAGGTCGCCGGCGATGATGGCCTGCTCGGGGCAGACGATCACGCAGGCCGGCTCGAGGCCGATCTCGAGGCGATGCGCACAGTAGTTGCACTTGGCCGCCGTGTTCGTGCCGGGGTCGATGTAGAGGGCGTCGTACGGGCACGCCTGCATGCACGACTTGCAGCCGATGCAGCGCGCGCCGTCGAAGTCCACGACGCCGTCGTCGCGGCGATAGAGCGCGGTGGTCGGACAGATGGTGACGCAGGGGGCGTTGTCGCAGTGGTTGCAGCGCAACACGGAGAAGTAGCGGCGCGTGTGAGGAAAGGTGCCCTTCTCGACGTACTTGACCCACGTCCGAAACGCTCCGAGGGGAACCTGGTTCTCTTCCTTGCACGCCACCGTGCAGGCATGGCAGCCGATGCACTTGCGGTGGTCGATCACGAAGCCGTAGCGCACGAGCCTCCCTTCTCCTCAGTCGAACAGCACGTCCCACCACACCTTGATGCCGGTGAGCACGATGATGACCAGCAGCGCCCGCTTGAGCGCGACCCCCGAGAGCCGCCGGCTCGCGGCGGCGCCGAGCTGCGCGCCCGGCAGCGCGCTCACGGCCACCACGAGCGCCGGGGAAACCGGAATCTGCCCCGTCAGGGCCTTGCCGACGGCCCCCGCCGTCGCCGCCACCGCGGTGATCGCCAGCGAGCTGCCGATGGTCACGCGGATCGGCACGCCGACCACGACCAGCAGCAGCGGCACCAGCAGGAACGCGCCGCCCGCGCCCACCAGGCCGGCCGCAATGCCGACCCCGCCCGCCGTCAGCGCGGTCAACCCTGCACTGTACTCCTTCACCTCGGCCGGGGCGCTCACGTCGGTCGGCGGCTCCGGCAGCAGCATCAGCGCGAACGCCGCGGTGACCATCACGGCGAAGACGACGAGCAGCCACCGCTCGGGCACGAGCTTCGACGTCACCGCGCCGATCAGGGAGCCCGCCGCCATCGCGGCTCCGCCCATGACGGCCAGGCGACGATTCACGGCGTGGTGCCGGCCATGCGCGATCATGCCAGAGACCGAGGCCACGAACACCTGCACCATCGTGACGGCGGCCACGCTCTTGATGTCGAGGGCTCCCACGCCCAGCAGCGGCGGAACGTAGAGCAGGAGCGGGATCATGACGATCGCGCCACCCACACCGATGAGGCCGGAGACGAATGCGCCGATCGCTCCAAGCCCGAACAGGACGGCAGCGAATGCGAGCGACACGACGCGGCGGGCTTACCTCCCCTGGCTCGCGTAGTACGCGGCCAGGTCGGCCAGCGTCGCATCGTCGATGGTCCTGATGATCGCCTTCACGCTCGCCAGCGCGGGGTCGCCTGGACTTCGACGGTCCGTCTTGAAGAGCTGCATCTGATTCTTCAGATAGCCGACGGGCTGCCCCTGCAGGCTCGGCACGCCCCGGGCCCCGTCGCCCCGTCCCTCGTCGCCGTGGCATCCGGCGCACGCCACCGACGCCCTGCGCCCCCTCGCCACGGCGTCACGGTCGACGTTCACGCGAAGCCGCTCGCGCGGCTGGGCCGCGAAGTAGCCGGCGACGTCGTCGACGCCCTGCTGCTTGACCATCTTGGCGAACGGCTCCATCTCCGGCGACACGCGCCGGCCGCTCGCGTAGTCCTCGACGGCCTTCTTGAAATACCACACCGGCATGCCGGCCAGCACCGGCGTCGCGTCCGCCTTGCTGTTGCCGCCGAGCCCGTGACAGGCGCTGCACGCGTACGCTTTCGCGTATCCCGGCGCATCGAGCGGACCGGCGACCGCCGCGCCCGGGACGAGCATGAGCACGAAGACCAGGGCGACGAGGAGCGCGGTGTCGAGACGCGCCACGGCTTTGCCGGGGCGCGGCGAGCGTGGGGGGGTTTGGTTATCCAAGGATGTCATTCCATATGTTGGTGGCCCACGCGTTTGCGTGATCCGCCCAGACGGTGGAGGGGCCCGGCGTGAGCTTCTGCTCGATCTGCACGACCTTGCCGTTGTCGATGCGGTAGGCGTTCACCACCGCCACTACCTCGCGATCGCTGATCCACGAGTAGCAGGTGTTGAGCGGCGGCATCGGCGCCACCGGCCGGTTGTTGAGCAGGCTCACCACGGCGGCGGCGGCGATCTTGCCTTGCGCGTTGGCGATGGTGCCGGACTTCGGCACCGGCAGGCCGATGGTGGCGTCGCCGATGACGTGCACGTCCTTCGCCTTCAGCGACTCGTACGTCACGTGGTCGACCTCGCACCACCGCTTGTCGGCGCCCACGAGACCCGCCTCCACGGCGATGCTGCCCGCGCGCTGGGGCGGGATGAGGTTCACGACGTCGTAGCGGACGACGTCGCCGAACTCCGTGGTCACCTCGCGCTTCGCCGGATCCACCTTCACGACCTTGTTGGAGGCGCGGTACTCGAGGTTGGGGTACGCCTGCCATGCCGCGCGGAACAGCGCCGCCTTGGAGACCACGTTCGGATTCGCGTCGAGCACCAGCAGCTTCGCCCGCGGCTTCTGCGTCTTGAGGAACCAGGCGAGCTGGCAGGCGCGCTCGTAGGGCCCGGGCGGACAGCGGTACGCGACCGGCGGCACCGTCATCACCACCACGCCGCCTTCCGGCATGTCCTGAAGCTGCCTGGCGAGCGCCACCGTCTGCGGGCCGGCCTTCCACGCGTGCAGCACGGTCTCCCTGGCCGCCGGCAGCCCTTCCACCTGCTCCCACTGGAAGTCGACGCCGGGCGAGAGGATCAGCCGGTCGTAGGTCAGATAGCCGTCGGCGACGCGAACGCGGCGCTGGTCCGCGTCGATGGCGAGCGCCGGCTCGTGACGCAGGGTGACGCCGCGATTGCGGAGGCCATCGTAGTCGAACGTCAGCGACGGCAGCTTTCGCACGCCGCTCAGCACGAGGTTCGAGAACGGGCACGAGATGAAGGTCTTGTTGGGCTCGAGCAGCACGACCTCGACGGCGGGGTCCGCCATCCGCACGTACCTGGCGGCGGTGGCGCCGCCCCAGCCGCCGCCCACCACCACGACCCGGCGGCCCGACGCCGGCGCGATCTCGCCCGTGCCCGTGGCGCAACCGCCCAGGCCTGCTGCCGCGAGCACACCGCCGCTCGCGGATTTCAGGAACTGCCGGCGCGTCACTCGCAGCATCGTGTCCCCGAACCTCCCTCGTCCGCCGGTACGTTACAAAAGTTCAATCGAGCGCGCTGAACTTTCTCGCCTCCTCGTTCCACGTGGCGCCCAGCGCCCAGGCGGCCATGACGACGACGACGAGCACGATGGCCCCGCCCCAGCCCAGCGCCGCCGGCAGGAACACGGCGACGCCCAGCTTGTCGACGGCGCCGGCCTCGCTCAGCGCCAGCCGCGTCAGCGAGGCGCCGACGGCGAAGGTGACGAGCGCCGCCCAGAGCTTCACCTGCCCCTCGCCCGCCCGCCAGATGGAGCCCGCTCCGCAGCCACCGGCCACCGTCATGCCGATGCCGAACAGCGTGCCGCCGAGGAGCGCGCCCACGCCCACCGCGGCGAAGACCCACTCACCGCGGTCCTTGGCGTCCGTGTACTTCAAGATCGCGAAGCCGAGCGTGCTGAGGACGAGCGCCAGGGCGGCCGCCCGCGTGTGCGACGCCTCGCCGGTCATGAACGGCTCGCGGAAGGCGCGCACGAGGCAGAAGCGCGAGCGCTGGAACACCACGCCGAAGGCGGCGCCGAACAGCAGGAGCACGCCCTGCTTCGCGTAGCCCGCCGCCGCGTACAGGAACGGGGCGGCCACCAGCGTGGCGAGCAGGAGCCCGCCGACGAGTCGCTGGCGCCCGCCGCTGGCCGTGCCCGGCGCGTCGGTGGCCCGGCCGCGGCCGCGCGACCACTGGGGGCGGTGCGCAAGCTCCCAGAGCAGGTAGCGCAGGCCGAGGACGGCGCCGGCCCCGAGGCCGAGCATCATGCCCAATCCGGCGAGGCTCAGCGCGCTGATCGCGGAGAAGAACCCGCCGATGTTGCAGCCGAAGGCGAGGATGGAGCCGACGCCCATGAGCGCGCCGCCGACCGCGCCCTTGGCCAGCTCGCCCCCCGCGGGAACGCGGATCGCAAACTCGCGCGCGGACAGCGCGGCGGCGGCGCCGCCGAGCAGGACCCCGAGGTTCAGCAGCGAGCCGGAATACAGCCACGGCGCGACGAGATCGGGCCGATCCACGACGCCGAGCCCGGTGAAGAGCCAGTCGCCCCAGTTGCGCATGCCGTCCGACGCCGTCCACGGCCGGTCGAACGCGAACAGGAAGACGTTGATGGTGGCCACGACGATGGCGGCCCCCCACACCGGCCACGCCTGCCCGAACATCGCTACGCGTAGATCGCGGAACGCCGATGGAGCCAGGAAGGTAGACGGAGCCACGTGCGTCTCTCTCAGGCCACCCACGGGGGAGGTGGAAACCGCGCTCCTATACAGACTCGCGCCGCACGCCGTAGCCGGCCTTGAGCCACGCGCTCATGCCGCCGGTGACGTTGAACCAGGGACCGCCGACCTGGCGCTTCAGCGCGCTGATCGTCGTGCTCGAGCGCAGGCCGCCGGCGCAGACCACGGCCTTCGGCCGGCCCGGCGGCAGCTCGGCGGCGCGCCGCACGGCCTCGAACATCGGCAGGTGCACCGCCCCGGCGATGTGACCTTCCACCCACTCGAACGGCTCGCGCACGTCGACGACCACGACGTCCTGCTCCTGCTCGTGCCAGGCCGCGAGATCATGCGCGGTGATCTGCCCGACGGTTTCCACCGGTAAGCCGGCGTCGCGCCAGTCGATCATTCCCCACTGGAGGTAGCCGGCGACCTCGTCGAGGCCGACACGCGAGAGCGCCTGCACGGCGCGCTCGACGTCGGACGGCGCCGACGGCGTCAGCAGCAGCCGGGCACCGGAGGGCACGAAGCCCGCCACCCGCTCGGCGAACTGCGGGCTGTCGATCCAGACGTTCAGCGCGCCCGCCGCGTGCAGCTCGCCGTACACGGCGGGCTCGCGCAGGTCGAGCATCAGCGCGCCCGCCTGCATGGCGTCCCACGCCTCGCGCGCCGCGTACGGCCGCGGCTTGGCGGCCACCAGCGGCAGGAGGCCGCGGTTCTTGGCGACGATGGTCTCGAAGGCGGCCGGCTTGGGCGGCACGTCTTGCATCAGGAACTCGATGAACGCCGACTTCGAGTCGTGGCGGAACGCGGGGTTGAAGCGGCGCTCGAAGCCTATGGTCGAGGCCGTCTTGGCGGACATCGCCCGCCCGCAGGCGGAGCCGGCCCCGTGTCCGGGATAGACCTCCACGCCGTCGTCGAGCGGCCGCAGCACGCGGCGCAGGCTCTCGAAAATGTCCTCCGCGGCGCGCGCACCGCCCAGGTCGGGGCGGCCGACGGACCCGACGAAGAGCGTGTCGCCGGTGAGCACGAACCACGGCTCGGGGCCGCGCGCGTGGTCGGTGACGAGCAGGCAGACCGAATCCGGCGTGTGGCCCGGAGCGTGGCACACCGTCAGCTCCACGTTGCCGAGACGGATGACGTCGCCGTCGGCGAGCGGCGCGTGGTCGAAGGCGGCCTCGGCCGCGCGATGAATGCGGATGGTGGCGCCGGTAGCGCCGGCGAGGTCACGGTTGCCGGAGATGTGGTCGGCGTGCGTGTGGGTCTCCACGACGTCGGTGATCGTGAGCCCCTTCTTGCGCGCGAGCCGGAGGTACTCGTGGACGCGGTCCCGCCCGGGATCGACGACGATGGCGCGTCCCGCCTCGGCGCAGCCGATCAGGTAGGAGAGACAGCCCGATTCCTCGTTCAGGAGCTGCTGGAAGATCAATGTTTCTCGGCCCGCTCCTTTTCGGTCTTGGCGTCCTTGATGACCTTGTCGGCGATGAAGCTCGGGACTTCTTCGTAGTGCGAGAACTCCATCGAGTACCCACCGCGGCCGCCGGTCATCGAGCGCAGGCTCGGCTCGTAGCTCAGCATCTCGGACATCGGCACCGACGCGCGCACCACCGCCGTCTCGCCCGCCGGCTCCATGCCGACGATGCGGCCGCGCCGCGAGTTGAGGTCGCCGATGACGTCGCCGGCATGCTCGGCCGGCGCGGTCACCTCCACGTTCATCACCGGCTCCAGCAGCACGGGATGGGCGTCCATGAACACCTTCTGCAGGCCCATCGACGCCGCGATCTGGAAGGCCATGTCGGACGAGTCGACGTCGTGATACGAGCCGTCGTAGAGGGTGACCTTCATGTCGACGATCGGGTAGCCGGCGAGGATACCCTTCTTCATGCAATCGCGCACGCCCTTCTCGACCGACGGGATGAAGTTGCGTGGCACGGCGCCCCCGAAGATGTCGTCGACGAACTCGAAGCCGCCGCCGCGCGTCAGCGGCTCCACCCGCAGCCACGTGTCGCCGTACTGGCCGCGGCCCCCCGTCTGCTTCTTGTACTTGCCCTGCCCTTCCGCGCGCCCTTTCACGGTCTCCTTGTAGGGGATGCGCGGCGGCAGCAGCGTGACGTCGACGTTGTACTTGCGCTTCATGCGCTCCACCGTCATCTCCACGTGGAGATTGCCGACGCCGGAGATCAGGAGCTGCTTGGTCTCCGGATCGAAGTGATGGTGGACGGTGGGATCCTCCTCGGCGATGCGCGCGAGCGCGTTGGAGATCTTGTCCTCGTCGCCGCGGCTCTTGGGCTGCACGGCGAAGGAGATGGCCGACTCGGGGAAGACGATGCGCGGCAGCTCGAAGGGCTGTCCCTCGTCGCAGAGCGTCTCGCCCGTCTGCGTTTCCTTGAGCTTCTGCGCCACGCCGATCTCGCCCGGCCCGAGATCGCCCACCGCCTTCTGCGTCTTGCCCTGCAGCCAGGCGACGTGCCCCATGCGCTCCCTGGCGCCGCGCGCGGGATTGAGCAGCGTGCTGTCCGCCTTGACGGTGCCGCTCATGACGCGGAAGAGCGAGAGCTTGCCGATGTGCGGATCCTGCAGCGTCTTGAACACGAGCGCCACCGCCGGCGCCTTGGCGTCGACGGCGCGCGAGCCCGCCTGCTTGGCCTTCACGTCGGTACCGGCGATGGCGCCGCGCTCGGCGGGCGACGGGAACTCCTGGACGATCATGTCGAGCAGCGGATGGCTGCCGATGGTCTTCGTCGCGCACGCGCACAGGACGGGCACGATCTTGCCCTGCCCGATCCCGGCCTTGAGCGCCCTCAGCATGGAGGCGTCCTCGAGCGCGCCCTTCTCGAGATACTCGGCCAGCAGCTCGTCGTCCGTCTCGGCCGCCGCCTCCACCAGCTTCTCGCGCCATTCCCGCGCGCGGTCGGCGACCTCGGCCGGCAGGTCCGTTTCGGCCGACTTGCCGTCCGCATAGACGAAGGCCTTCATCTTCCCGAGGTCGACATAGCCGCGGAAGCCGCTTTCCTCGCCCACCGGGATCTGCAGCGGCACGATGCGGCCCTTGAGGCGGCGGGTCAGCGAATCGAGAGTGCGGAAGAAATCGGCGCGCTCGCGGTCGAGGCGGTTCACCACGATCGCGCGCGGCAGCTCGTACTCGCTGGCGAACTTCCACACCTTCTCCGTCTGCACCTGCACGCCGGCCACCGCGTCGACCACCACGACCGCGGCCTCCACCACGCGGAGCGCGGCGCGCGCGTCGGCGATGAAATCGCCGTAGCCGGGAGTGTCGACCAGGTTGATGTGGTGGCCCTTCCAGTCGCAGTGGGCCACCGCCGTGTTGATCGAGATCTTCCGCTTGATCTCGTCGGGGTCGAAGTCGGTGGTGGTGGTGCCGTCGTCGATCTTGCCGAGGCGCGTCAGGCCGCCCGCCGTGAAGAGCAGCGACTCGACGAGGGATGTCTTGCCAACGCCGCCGTGGCCGACGACGCCGACGTTGCGGAGCTTTCCGATCTCGATCGCCATTGACCGGCCTCCTCCCGCACGCGATGCGATAGAGGGCCGATGCTATCACGAACGGGGGGCCGGCCCGCCACCCGGCCCGGGCGGTGACCCGCCGTGGCCCGTGCTATCGCGCGGTCAGCGTGCGGACCACCGTGGCCACCACCGCGTCGTCGGGGCCGGTCAGGTCGACGGCGGGCGGGAGCGGCGGCGGGTCGTACTTGATGCCGGCGCCCGTGAGAACCAGGACGACCCTGGCGTCGCGCGTCACGGCGCCGCGCGCGCGCAGCGCGTCGAGCGCGGCCACGAGCGCGGCCCCCTCGGGCGAGGTCCAGATGCCCTCGAGGCGCGCCAGCCGTCCCTGCGCCTCCCGGATGGCATCCTCGCCGACGGCCACGGCGTCGCCCCGGGTGTCGCGCAGGATCCTCAGCATCTGGCGGCCGGCGAACGGCGAGGGCACGCGCAATCCCGCGGCGTGCGTCGTGGGGTTCTCCCACGGCGTGGTCATCTCGGCGCCGTCGTGGAAGGCCTTGACGATCGGCGCACAGTGCTCGGCCTGCACGGCCACGAACCGTGGCAGCGGGCCGGACAGCCAGCCCATCGCCCGCAGCTCCTCGTAGCCCTTCGGGATGCCGACGAGTCCCGTGCCGCCGCCCGTCGGATAGAGGAGGACGTCGGGCATCGTCCAGCCCAGCTGCTCGGCCAGCTCGAGCCCCATCGTCTTCTTGCCCTCCAGCCGGTATGGCTCCTTCAGCGTGGAGAGATCGAACCAGCCGAGCTGCGGCGCGGCGCGCGCGACCACCTTGCCCGCCGTCGCGATCGAGCCCTCGACGGTGAACACCGTGGCCCCCGCGATGGCCGCCTCGGCCACCGCCGCCAGCGGCGTCCCGCGCGGCACGATGACGGCGCACGGCAGGCCACAGCGCGCGGCGTACACCGCGGCGGCGCCGCCGGCGTTGCCGGCCGAGGGGATGATGAAGCCGCGCGCGCCGAGCGTGCGCGCTTTCGTGATGGCCATGCCGAGGCCCCGGGCCTTGAAGGAGCCGGTCGGGTTCTGTCCCTCGTCCTTGCCCCAGACGTGACGCAACCCCAGGTCGGCGGCCAGCCTCGGCAACGGCAGCAGCGGCGTGCCGCCCTCGCCGAGGGTGATCGGCTCTTCGTCGGCGGCGAGCGGCGTGAGCTCGCGGAAGCGGTACATCCCCGGTGCCCGCGAGCGCAGCGCGTCCCTGGTGACGCTCGCCTTGACGCGCTCGAGGTCGTAGCGGACGGCGAGCATCTGGCCGCACCGCGCGCACACGGACAGGATCTGCTTGGGGTCATGATGGTGGCCGCACACCGTGCATTCGACGTGGCTCACGAAGCTCATGGCGCGGAGTATAGCGCGCGGACCGCGTCCGGGCGGCGTGCCGACGCCGGACGTATCGCTCACTGGACGCTGACGGCGACGGGAGCGCGGTCGTAGACTGTGCGCGGGAGGCCGCCATGGCGGAAGCCGTCACGCGACGACGGTTCACGATCGACGAGTACCACCGGATGGGCGAGGCGGGCATCCTGGGCGACGACGAGCGCCTGGAGCTGATCGCCGGCCATATCGTCGTGCGCGAGCCGATCGGCTCACGCCACGCCGGAACCGTCGATCGGCTCACGCGGCTGTGGACGTCGCGCCTGGGTGACCGCGCCATCGTGCGCGTCCAGAATCCGGTGGTGCTGCCGGAGGACGCATCCGAGGTCCAGCCGGACGTCATGCTCCTGGCCCCACGCGCGGACTTCTACACGACGTCGCACCCGACGCCGGCCGACGTGCGGCTGCTCATCGAGGTGGCAGACACGAGCCTGCTCCTGGATCGGCGCGTGAAGATGCCGCTGTACGCTCGCGGCGGTATTCGCGAGACCTGGCTCTGCGACCTCACCAGGAACCGGGTTGACGTGCACCGCGACCTGACCGCAGGCCGCTACGCGAGCGTGCGGACGTTCACCGGCGCGCAGCGGCTCACCGTCGAGGCGTTTCCCGACGTGTCGGTGACGGTCGACGAGCTGCTCGGAGCGCCGCCCGCCTAGCTGCTACGGCTTGGCCACGCGGTTGGCGAGGACGCCGATGCGCTCCACTTCGGCTTCCATCTTGTCACCGGCCTTCAGGAACTTGCCGAGCGCGGCGCCCACGCCTTCCGGTGTGCCGGTGGCGATCACGTCGCCGGGCAGGATCGTGAAGCCCTGGGACAGGACCGCGATGCACTCGTCCACCGGGAAGATCATCTTCGACGTGTGACTCGACTGGCGGGTCTCCCCGTTGACGCGCATGGCCACGGCCAGCGTCTGGGGATCGAGAATCTCGTCGGCGGTGACCAGCACCGGCCCCATCGGGCAGAAGGTGTCCATGGACTTGCCGTGGAACCACTGCTGATGGCGCTTCTGCACGTCGCGCGCGGTCACGTCGTTGACGATGGTGTAGCCGAACACGTGCTCGAGCGCGCGCTCGCGCGGAATGTCCTTGCCGGCGGCCCCGATGACGACGGCCAGCTCCACCTCGTAGTCGAGCTCCCTCGTCGCGGCGTGGTGCACCACCTTCGCGCCGGGGCCCACCACCGTCTCCGGCGCCTTCGTGAAATACACGGGATGCTCGGGCGCCTCCGCCCCGCGCTCGGCCGCGTGCTCCTTGTAGTTGCGGCCGAGGCAGAAGACGTTGCGCGCCGGCCGGGGGATCGGCGCCTCGAGCCGGACCTTGTCAGCGGGCGCCCCGAGCTTGCGCTCCGTGATGGCGCCGATACCGTCCCGCTTGAGGAGCGCTTCGCCGTGGGCGAGCGCCTCGCGCGCCGCCGTGAGCGCCTCGGCGCCGCCGCGCACCAGGTCCAGCATGGTCTTCGGAATCCCACCGCGCCCGCGGCGGATGGTGCCGCGCTCGCGCGCGAGATCGACGCTCAGCGCACCGAGATCCAGCACGGCATCGCCGATCAGCGCGCCGACCCGAGGCTTCGACGACCCTTTCCGAAACGTGACCAACCGCATTGCATCTCTCCTTCACCCTTCACGTGGATTTCGCGTGCGACTCAGTCCTCCGAACAACCAACAGGACGTGCCACTCTTCGAGCGCCGGCTCCGCCGGCGCAATCCTATTCCGAGGGGGAGGCATCGGGGGGGGCCGCCGAGGCCCCCACCGATGCGAAAGCTAGTGTCTCCGTTCCGGCAGGGTGAGGCCGCGCTCAGCGGCCATGCGCTCGAGCTCCTGCGGCAGCGCGAAGCGGACGTCCTCCTCCACCACGTGCACCTCGCGGACGGACACGCCCTGCCCGCGCAGGCGCTCGACGGCCTCCGACACCAGCACCTCCGGCGTGGAGGCGCCGGCCGTGATGCCGATGCGCGCCGCCCCGGCCAGCCACTCCGGCTTGATGTCGTTCACGTCGTTGATGAGGTATGCGCGCGTGCCCGCCATCCGGGAGACCTCGACCAGGCGATTGGCATTCGAGCTGTTGGCGGCGCCGATGACGAGGAGGACGTCGACGTCGCCGGCGAGGCGCTTCACGGCGGCCTGCCGGTTCTGCGTGGCGTAGCAGATGTCGTCGCGCGACGGGCCCACGATGCGCGGGAACTTGCGGCGCAGGGCCTCGATGACGTCCCGCGTGTCGTCCACGGAAAGCGTCGTCTGCGTGAGGTACGCGATCTTCTCGGGATTCGGCACGTCGAGCGTGTCGACCTCCCGCGCGCTGTCGATCACCACGATGCGCTCGGGCGCTTCGCCGAGCGTGCCGATCACCTCGTCGTGGTCCTCGTGCCCGATCAGCACGATGGTGTAGCCCTCGCGCGCGTAGCGGATGGCCTCCAGATGGACCTTGGTCACCAGCGGGCACGTCGCGTCGACGACGCGCAGGCCGCGCCGTAGCGCCTCGGTGCGGACGGCCGGCGAGATGCCGTGCGCGCTGAAGATCACGGTGGCATCGTTCGGCACCTCGTGCAGCTCGTCCACGAAGATCGCCCCCTTGGCGCGCAGGGACTCCACGACGTGGCGGTTGTGGACGATCTCGCGCCGGACGTAGACGGGCGGCCGGCACACCGACAGCGCCAGCTCGACGATGTCGATGGCGCGCTCCACGCCTGCGCAGAACCCGCGCGGCCCCGCCAGGAGGATCTCAGCGATGGGGTGATTCAACAGTGGCTCCTCGTCAAAAGTAGAGTGAGACGCCCACCACGGCGACGTTCGATTCGATCCCGCGATTGGGCCGGCTCGTGTTCCCGTTGGAGACGTGCTGCCAGCGATAGCCGGCGTAGGCGGCGGCGTGGTCGTTCAGGAACACGGACGCGCCGGCGCCCCCGAACAGCAGGAAGGCGAACTCCGAGCGGATCTCCTCCACGCTGAGATCGGTGCCCCCCGCCGCGCCGGCGAGCTCCACGTACGGCACGAAGCGCCCGAGGCCGAGGAAGTGATACCGCGCGACGGCGGCCACGCCCGCCCAGAAACGCTCTTGCGGCTCGACGTACCGCTGATAGATCGGCTCGAGGCCGATCTCGAAGGCGCCGTACAGCGGCGTCCCCTTGCCGAGCGTCTCGAACGGCAGGAGGCTCACGCGGATGCCGATGTCCCAGAACTCGATGTTGCTGATGGGCGCGATGTCCTCGAGGTCGAACTGCCAGCCGTAGGCGCCCTCGCCGGACACGACGACCGTGCCCTTCTTGAAGGTCTGCTCGGGGTCGAAGGCCGCGGCGGGGACGGCGGCGACGAGCGCCAGCACGACGACGGTCACCATCGCGATCGTCCGGAAGGTCATGGCTCGATGAGGACCTTCAGCGCCTCGCCCCTGGCCATCAGCGCCAGCGCGTCGGGCACGTCGCCCAGACCGAGCGTGTGCGTCACCAGCCCGTCGGGCTTGACCATGCCGACCTCGAGCGCCTCGATCGCCTGCCGGATGAGGTCGGGCGTATGGTGGAAGGCGCCCACCAGCGTCAGCTCCTCGTAATGCGCCCGATGCGTGTTCACGGTGACGGTCGTTCCCGGCGCGCAGCCTCCAAAGAATACCACGCTGCCACCGCGGCCCACCGCGGCCATCGCCTGCTCCCAGACTTCCGGACGACCGGTGGCGTCGATGGTGACGTCGGCGCCGCGCCCGCCCGTCAGCGCGCGCAGGTCCGCCACCACGTCGACGCCGGCGGTGGCGTCCACGCACTCGGCCAGGCGCAGCGCCTGCACGCGCTCGAAGCGCCAGCCGCTCTTGCCGACGAGGATCACGCGGCACTTGCGGGCGCCGGCCACCATGGCCAGCAGGCAGCCGAGCGGTCCGTGCCCGAACACGACCACCGTCTGCCCCGGCTCGACGCGCGCGCGCTCCACGCCGAGCATGGCGCATGCGAGCGGCTCGGCGAAGGCCGCGCGGACCGCCGGCGTGCGCGCGTCGAGCCGGACGATGTTGTGGGTGACGAGCCGCGACGGCAGCGCGATGTACTCGCCGTAGGCGCCGTTGACGAACAGCAGATCCTCGCAGAGGTTCGGCCGCGCCGCCAGGCACAGCGCGCACTCCCCACAGGGCGCGGAGTTCGCGACGGCGATGCGGTCGCCTTCGCCCACGCGCTTGACGCCGGCGCCGACCGCCGTCACCGTCCCCGCGAACTCGTGGCCGAAGACCGTCGGCAGGCGGGGGATCATCACGGGATGGCCGCGCCGCAGCGTCTTCACGTCCGTGCCGCACGTCAGGGCGGCGTCGATGCGCAGCACGACCTCGCCCGGCGCCGGCGTCGGCACCGGCAGCTCCTCGAAGCGGAGGTCACCCGGGCCGTGAAAGACCATCGCGCGCATGGTCGCCCTCATGGCGTCACGTACACCTTCAGGGCCGCCCGCGTTTGCATCAGCTCCACCGCCTCGGCCAGCCGGGCGAGCGGAAGTCGATGGCTGATCAGCCTGTCCACGTCCACCTTGCCGGCCGCGATGAGCCAGAAGGCGCGCGCCAGGGTGGCCGGCGACGAGGAGTAGGTCGCAGTGACCGTGAGCTCCCGATGGTAGAGCGTCGCCAGCGCGAGCGGGAGCGCGGCCCCGTCGCCGCCGGCGAAGTAATGCACGCTCCCGCCGTCCCGCACCGTCTCCACCGCCCACGGCAGCACGGCTGCACCGCCGCCGGTCACCACCACGTGGTCGGCGCCGCGCCCCTCGGACAGCCCGCGCACGAGCGCGGCGGCGTGCGCCGGTGCCGCGGCGTCGATGTCGAAGGCTCGCGCCAGCGCCAGACGCGAGTCATCCTGATCGACGCCGATGACCGTGGCGCCGGCGCGGCGCAGCAGCTGGACGAACAGGCAGCCGATCGAGCCCAGGCCGACCACGGCCGCGGTGTCGCCCGGCTGCACGCGCGCGCGCTCCACCGCGCGCAGACAGCACGCCAGGGGCTCGACGAACGTCGCCTCCTCGTCGCTCAGATGGTCCGGTACGCGGAACGTGGCGGCGCGAACGTTGGGCGCCGGCACGCGCACGTACTCGGCAAAGCCGCCGGGGTCGAGGTGGCTCCGCTTGAACTCCCGGCACATCGACTCGCTGCCGCGCCGGCAGTAGTGACAGTCGCCGCACGGCACGTGATGGGCCACCACCACGCGGTGGCCGCGGGCGAAGCCCGGCACGCCCTCGCCGGCCTCGACCACGTCTCCGACCACTTCGTGGCCGAAGACGGCCGGCGCCCGGGTCGCCGGATCGACGATCTTCGCGATGTCGGAGCCGCACAGACCGCAGCCGCGCACCTTCACGAGCAGCTCACCTGGACCGATGCTGGGCCGCGGCCACTCCGCCGCGTCCACGCGGCCGGCGCCCTGAAAGACGGCGGCCTTCACCGCGCCACCCGTGCGCCTGCCCAGCAGCGCAGCGCGATGGCGGCCTTGCGCCGGGCCGGCAGCGTGACGCGCTCGTCGAAGACGCGGAAGCGGCGCGCCTCGATCTCCTCCAGCAGCGCGTAGTAGATGCGGCCCATGATCTCCGCGGGCACGAGCGAGCGGGCGTCGGCCGCGGGAAACGCCGCGCGAGCGTCGGCGTAGAACGCGCGCGCCCGCGCGGCCTGGTGCGCCATCAGCGCCACGAAGGCGTCGCCGTAGCGGCCGGCCCGCAGATCGTCGTTGCTGACACCGAAGCGACGCAGGTCCGCCTGCGGGACATAGACGCGTCCGTTACGCGCGTCGGCGCCCACGTCGCGGATGATATTGGTGAGCTGGAGCGCCATGCCGAGGCTCACCGCGTACTGCCGGGCGCGCGGGTCCGTGTAGCCGAAGATCTCGATGCAGCAGAGACCGACAGCCGAGGCGACGCGATAGCAGTACGGGTCCAGAGCCTCCGCCGTCTCGTAGGTCGCCTGCGTCAGGTCCATCTCGCAGCCATCGATGATCGCCTCGAGGGCGGCGCGCGGCAGGTGGAAGTCGCGGATGGCGCCGGCCAGCTGCCGTGCGATCGGGTGCTCGACCGGCCCGTCTTCGTAGCACCGTGCGACGTCGGCGCGCCAGCGCGCCAGGTCGGCCCGCTGCGCGGTCGGGTCGGTGCCGAGGTCGGCGATGTCGTCCACGGTGCGGCAGAACGCGTAGACCGCGTAGAGCGCGTCGCGCCGATGGCGCGGCAGCGCCAGGAACGCGAAGAAGAAGTTCGACCGGCTCTTGCGCGTGACCTGCGCGGTCAGGCTGGTGAGGCTCACACGGCCATCCGCGGCAGCTGCGCGTAGCCATGAGCCGCGAACCACTCCACGGCATCCCGGAGCGCCACGTCCACGTCGGTCTGCGGCAAGCCGAGCTCGCGGATCGCCTTGGCCGGGCTGAAGTACATGCGCTTGCGCGCCATACGCACCGCGGTGAGCGGCACCCGCGGGGTGCCGCCGGTCAGCCGCGCCATCGCCTCCATGCAGGCCGCGCCACACCATGCCACCGCATACGGCACGCGCACGCGCGGCGGGCGCCGGCCCGTGAGCCGCGCCAGGCGCGCGCCGATCTCGGAGAGTGAGAGATTGCCGCCGGCCGCGCCGAGGATGTACATCTCGCCGACCTTCCCGCGCGCGGCGGCCAGCATGTGCCCCTGCGCCACGTCGCGGACGTGGACCACGTTGAGTCCGGTATCCACGGTCGCGAACATTTTTCCCGCCATGAAGTCGACGATCATCTGGCCCGTCGGCGTCGGCTTGACGTCCCAGGGCCCGATCGGAGCCGACGGATTCACCACCACGATGGGCAGGCCCCGCCGCGCGAGGTCGAAGGCGACTTGCTGCGCGAGGAACTTGGACGTCTTGTAGGGGCCCACCATGTCGGCGAGGGAGACCGGCGTGTCCTCGGTGCCCGGCGACCCGTCCTTCGGGATCCCGAGGGCGCCCACGGTGGAGGTGTAGACGATGCGGCGGGCGCCGGCGGACCCCGCGGCTTCCAGGATCGCGCGAGTGCCGTCCACGTTCACGCGGTGCAGGACCGTCGGGTCCGGCGCCCAGAGGCGATAGTCCGCGGCCGCGTGATAGACGGTCTGCACGCCGGCGCATGCGCGAGCAAGCGACGCGGGTACGAGCAGATCGCCCTCGGCGATCTCGACCTTGAGCCCGTCGAGCGCCCGTCGATCGTTCCCGGCACGCGCGAGCACCCGGACGCTGGCGCCGGCGCCGACCAGCTCGCGCACGAGGTTGGCGCCCACGAACCCGGTGCCGCCGGTCACCAGCGCGTCCATCAGGCTCGCCGCACGAGCGTCGCCAGCGCCCCGGCCACGCTCTTGAGCGCCGCCTCCGTGCCCGCGCGCAGCTCCATGAGGTCGGTGAACGCCGTGGCGCGCGCGAGCGCGGCCGTCACGGCGCGAAGGGGCCGCACGCGTCCGTCGTCGCCGACGGAGGCCGCCAGCGCGGCGGGGACACCGCGCGCGGCGTCATCCGAGACGCCGCGGATCACCGCCGCCGGCACTCCGCGTTCGGCCGCCCACGCCATCACCGCGGCCGACTCCATGTCGATCGCGCGCGCGCCGGTCTCCAGCCACAGCCGAGACTTCTGCGCGGACGTCTCGACGACCTCGCCGACGGTCAGCAGCGTTCCCGCCGCCGTCAGCCGGCGC
Source organism: Candidatus Methylomirabilota bacterium (assembly GCA_036556545.1). Lineage (GTDB taxonomy): Bacteria > Methylomirabilota > Methylomirabilia > Rokubacteriales > CSP1-6 > AR12. The sequence goes on along the minus strand of DATBJF010000126.1, from coordinate 9,191 downwards.
AGCGCGGCGGCAGGCCAGCGCCGGCCGGCGGCGTCGACGATCACCTCGGGAATCACGAGGTCGCCAGCAGCGAGGCCGGGGGCGAGCGCGCCGCACGCGCCCGCCGAGATGACGACGTCGAACGCGCCGAGCGCCGGCGCGCGCGCGGGCAGCTGGGAGGCCCGGAGGCCGACGCAGGCGATCTCGAGGGCGCCGCCGGCGAAGTGCGGCCACGCGGACTGTCGCAGACGCTCCAGCCCGAGGTGGCGGGCGAGGCCCCGCGCCTCGACGTCGACGGCGGTGAGAACGAGGACGCGCGTCACGCGCTCGAGGCGGGCTTGCTCGCCTTTGCCGCGTCCCGGCTCCGCAGCCAGGCCGCGTAGGAGTTGCCCGCGGCGGTATCCCGACCCGTGAAGCGGATCGTGGCGATGTCGGCGTACGGGATGACGACCGCGTCGCCACCATCGCGCGCCAACATCTGCACGAAGGGCGGGCGCGCGCCGGCGTCGCGGTTGAAGAGATAGCCGACCAGCTCGCGGCCGTCGCGGTGGACGACCGTCACGTCGCCGCGGTAGTCGAAGGCGCGCTCGACCACGAAGGCGAGGTCCGGCCCGTCGACGAGACCGGGGTCCCAGCCCTCGAGGCTACGCTCCTGCTCCGCGCTCATCAGTTCTGCTGGGGGCCCCGAAATGGCCCCCAGACCCCCAACGCTCGGACGCGCCCCGGCGCAGCCGTGGCGCGCCTCGGGATTGACCCAGGAAGTTTCATCACAGCTTGCCGGTGACGGTCGCGACCACCGTGTCCTTGAAGCCTCTCCAGGAGCTGAACGTGTAGTTGACGGCGGTCGGCTCGTACCCGCAGTGGACCATGCAGTCCTTGCACTTCTCGTTGCCGCTCTTGTGCCCGTACTGCTCCCATCGCGTGGTGTCCATCAGCTCCCTGAACGAGGCGGCGTAGCCTTCCTGGAGCAGGTAGCACGGTCGCTGCCAGCCGAACATGTTGTAGGTCGGATTGCCCCACGGCGTGCACTCGAAGTCGTGCTTGCCCATCAGGAATTGTAGAAATAGCGGTGACTGGTTGAACTTCCACCGGCCCTTGGGATTGCCGAGCATCTTGCTGAACAGCTCGTTCGTCTTCTGGCGGCGGAGGAAGTGCTCCTGGTCGGGCGCCTTCGAGTAGCTGTACCCGGGCGACAGCATCATCCCCTCGACCCCCAGGTCCATCATCTCGTCGAAGAACATCTGCATGCGCATCGGCGAGGCGCCGTCGAAGAGCGTCGTGTTCGTGGTGACCCGGAAGCCGCGGCGCAGCGCCTCGCGGATCCCTTCCACCGCCTCGTCGAAGACGCCCTCACGGCAGACCGCTTCGTCGTGCTCGGGCTGGAGGCCGTCCATGTGGACGCTGAAGGAGAGGTACTTCGAAGGCGTGAACACGCCGGCCTCGAGCTTTTCCCTGAGCAGAATCGCGTTCGTGCACAGGTAGACGTACTTGCGGCGGGCCACGAGCTCCTTCACGAGGCGGCCGATCTCGGGGTACATCAGCGGCTCGCCCCCGGGAATCGAGACCATGGGCGCGCCGCACTCCTCCACCGCCGCCAGGCACTGCTCGACGGTCAGGTGCTTCTTGAGGATGTGGGCGGGGTACTGGATCTTGCCGCAGCCGGCGCAGGCGAGGTTGCAGCGGAACAGCGGCTCGAGCATGAGGACGAGCGGATATCGGCGGCGGCGCATCAGCTTCTGCTTGAGGACGTACGTGGCCACCGTCCACATCTGCGAGGCCGGGACGCTCATGCCTTTTGACTCTCCATCTCGGCCCACGGATGCGGCCGCCGTCCGAACGTCAATACCAGCGCAGCGACCGCCGCGTGGAGCACCAGTCCGATGACCAGCAGCACCCACTCACCGATCCACGCCGTCACCGCGAGATTGAAGCCGAGCACCGCGTAGTATAACGCGATTCCACCCATCGGCTTCTGTTGGCGCGGGGTCCGACCGCGTCTCCGGGCCCATCCATATATATAGCCGCCGATGCCGACCATCCCGACCACCAGCCAGCCGACGAAGTTCGACAGCGGCACGCCGAAGTACACGCCGCCGTGCGGATAGAAGAAGATCTGCCCGAGAAACCAGCGGTCGCCGCGCACGGCGACGGGATCGATCACGACGTCGAGCAGCATCATCAAGATGCCGCCCAGCACGGTGACCGGCGCCGGGGGGGCGGCGTGCCCGAGGCAGCCGCGCGCCACGCAGAACGAGGCATAGGCGAGAAAGGTGAAGGACAGCGCGTCCATGAACGGCACGTCCGCGATGAAGAGCTCCTGCCCGCGCGTGGCGCCGGTGTACGTGTAGAGGCCGAACGGGATGCCGGTCCGCGTCGACGAGAACTCCGAGAGCCACGCGACGGGCCACACCCAGCCGCCGAAGACGAGCGTGGACCGCCAGCCGAGGTCGCGCGCGCCCAGGATGAGGAAGGCGGCGAGGAACGCGAAGACGTACGGACGCAGCGTGAGCGTGCCCAGGACGATGTCCATGTGTCGGTAAGCCGGGTGTACATGCTACCATTTGGCGTCGTGACGGCTCTCGACGAGGCGGTCTCTCGCGCGCAGCACTATCTCGTCACGCATCAAGCCGCCGATGGCCACTGGATCGGCGAGCTCGAAGCCGACCGCGCCCTCACCGCCGAAGCCCTCCTCCTGCGACGACTGATCGATCGCGTCGATCGCGGCGTCGAGGAGCGCGCGATGCGCTTCCTGCGACGGCACCAGAACGAGGACGGCGGCTGGAGCCTCTTCGAGGGCGGCGCCTCCGATCTCTCCGCCACCATCAAGATCTACTTCGCCATGAAGCTGGCCGGTGCCGGCGTGAACGACCCCGCCATGCGCAAGGCCCGAGAGCGCATCCTGGCCATGGGCGGGCCCGCGCGCGCCAACGTGTTCACCAAGATCCAGCTGGCGCTGTTCGGGGAGTACGACTGGAACGGCGTGCCGACCATGCCGGTCGAGATCATGCTGCTGCCGCCGCCGTTCTTCCTCTTCAACATCTACGAGGTCTCGTACTGGTCGCGGTGCGTGATCGTGCCGCTGCTGATCATCATGGATCGCAAGCCGATCAAGTGGCTGCCGCCGCACCTCACGCTCGACGAGCTGTGGCCCGTGCCGCGCGAGCAGACCAGCCTGCGCTTCCCGCGCGTCCCCGAGCCGTTCAGCTGGAGCGGGCTGTTCTGGAAGTCGTTCTTCATCGCCGTCGACGACGGGCTGAAGATCTGGGAGCGCTTCTCGCCCCGCCCGCTGCGCAAGCGGGCCATCGAGGCGGCGCGCGCGTGGCTGGAGGAGCGCACGGCCGTGCCCGGCGGGCTGGGAGGCATCTACCCGGCCATGGCCAATTCCATCCTGGCGCTGAGGCTGCTCGGGCTTCCCGACGACCATCCGCTGATCCTCGGGCAGCTCAAGGAGATCGAGGCGCTCGCCGTCGAGCGTGACGACGAGCTGTACTACCAGCCCTGCCCGTCGCCGGTCTGGGATACGTCGCTCGCCGCCAACGCGCTCATCGAGAGCGGGCTGCCGCCCGATCACCCGACCCTGCAGCGCGCCGGCGAGTGGATGCTCGCCAAGCAGGTGCTCGTGCCGGGCGACTGGCAGGTGAAGCGGCCGCACGTCCGCCCCGGCGGCTGGGCGTTCCAGTACGCCAACGACTACTACCCCGACCTCGACGACACGGCCATGGTGCTGATGGCGCTCGAGAAGATCGAGGGCCTCGATCCGGATCGCACGCGACTGGCCAAGGAGCGCGGCGTCGGCTGGTTCCTCGGCATGCAGAACAACGACGGCGGCTGGGGCTCGTTCGATGCCGACAACGACCGCATCTATCTCAACAACATCCCGTTCGCCGATCACGGGGCGCTGCTCGACCCGTCGACGGAGGACCTGACCGGCCGCGGGCTCGAGCTGCTGGGGACGCTCGGCTATCCGCGCGAGCTCGAGGCGGTCGAGCGGGCCATTCACTTCATCCGTCGCACGCAGCGCCACGACGGCCCCTGGTGGGGACGCTGGGGCGTGAACTACATCTACGGCACGTGGTCGGTGCTGCGGGGCCTCGGCGCCATCGGCGTCGACCCGCGGCACGAGTACGTCCAGCGCGCCGTGCGCTGGCTGCTCGGCCACCAGAACGCCGATGGCGGCTGGGGCGAGACGTGCGGGTCGTACGCGAGCCCGGAGATGGGCGGCCTCGGCGCCTCCCTGCCGAGTCAGACGGCGTGGGCGCTGCTCGGATTGTTCGCGGCCGGCGTCACGAGCGGGCCCGCGGTGGAGCGAGGGGTGAAGTACCTGCTCGCCACTCAGGGCCCCGACGGCGCCTGGGAAGACGCGTTGTGGAACGGCACCGGATTTCCGCGCGTGTTCTACCTCAAGTACCACCTGTACGCGAAGTACTTCCCCCTCTGGGCGCTCGGGGTCTACCGGCGCGCTCAGAAGAAATGACGGGCTCCGCGGCGCCGGCTCTTCTGCGGCCGTTCGATCTTCTCGGTGGCTGGGCGATCTGGCTCGTCGCCTCGCTGGGCCGCTTCGGCGCGTTCCTGGCCGAGGCGCTGGCGGCCATGGTGACGCCGCCGTTCAAGTTCCGGGCATTCGTGGACCGCATCAACTTCATCGGCTACCGCTCGCTGCTGATCATTTTATTGACCGGCGCCTTCACGGGCATGGTGCTCGGCCTGCAGATCTTCCTGACGCTGTCGCGCTTCGGGTCCGAGGCCTTCCTCGGTCCGGCGGTGGCGCTGTCGATCATCCGGGAGCTCGGACCGGTGCTGGCGGCGCTGATGGTCACCGGGCGCGCCGGCTCGGCGCTCACCGCCGAGATCGGCATCATGCGGATCACCGAGCAGATCGACGCGCTGACCGTGATGGCGCTGAGCCCGATGCGCTATCTCGTGGCGCCGTCGATCTTCGCCGGCATCCTGACCTTCCCGCTCATGACGGCGATCTTCGACGTCGTGGGCATCTTCGGCGGCTACCTGGTCGGCGTTGAGCTGCTGGGCCTGTCGGCCGGCACCTACTTCGGCGAGATGCAGACCTTCGTCGACATCGGCGACGTGCTGCTCGGCTTCTGGAAGTCGATCTCGTTCGGCATCATCGTGACATGGGTCTGCACCTACAAGGGCTTCCACGTGGGGCACGGCGCGGAGGGCGTCGCCCGCGCCACCACCCAGGCCGTGGTGATGTCCTCCGTGCTGATCCTCGTCTGGGATTACTTCCTCGGCACGGTGCTGCCGTGAGCGCGGCGCCCTCGTGATCAAGGTCGAGGGTCTCCGGAAATCGTTCGGCAGCAACGAGGTCCTGCGCGGCCTCGATCTCGAGGTTCCCACCGGCTCCATCACCGTCATCATCGGCCGTAGCGGCGGCGGCAAGTCGGTCTTCCTGCGCCACCTGATCGGGCTCGTGCGCCCGGACGCCGGGCGCATCCTGGTCGACGGCGTCGACGTGGCGCGGCTGGGCGGCCGCGCGCTCGACGAGGCGCGCCGGCGCTACGGCGTGGTGTTTCAGGGCGGCGCGCTGTTCGACTCCATGACGTGCGGCGAAAACGTGGCCTTCCCTCTGCGCGAGACGCTCCGGCTGCCGCGCGCGGAGATTGCCAAGCGCGTCGACGCCGCCCTCGCCCAGGTGGGGCTCGAAGGCGTGGAGGCGAAGTATCCCGCCGAGGTCTCGGGCGGCATGCGCAAGCGCGTGGCCATCGCGCGGGCCCTCGTGACGGAGCCGGAGGTCGTCTTCTTCGACGAGCCCACCACCGGCCTCGATCCCGTCCTCGTGAACACGATCCACCAGCTGATCGCCGATCTGCATCGTCGCCATCGCTTCACGGCGGTCATGGTCAGCCACGAGATCCCGGAGATCTTCGAGATCGCCGACCTGGTGGCCATGCTGTACGAGGGGCGTATCGTGGAGGTCGGCCCGCCGGCGGCCATCCAGGCGTCGGACAATCGCATCGTGCGCCAGTTCATCCGCGGAGAACCCGAGGCCGCGCACTGAGCGGGGAGGAGCAGTGATGGAGCGATCGCGCGTCAACATCGCCGTGGGACTCTTCCTGGTGGTAGGGATCCTGGCGCTGGGGTACCTTTCTATCAAGCTCGGGCGCGTCTCCTTCTTCGGGGCTGGCGGCTATGCCGTCACCGTCGACTTCCCCTCCGTGGGCGGTCTCAAGGCCGGCTCGAGCGTCGAGATCGCCGGCGTGGAGATCGGCCGGGTCGAGAAGATCGGGCTGGCCGACTACCAGGCGCGGGTGACGCTCCGCCTGAACGACGGCGTGAAGCTGCAGGAAGACGTGATCGCCTCGATCAAGACCAAGGGGCTGATCGGCGAGAAGTACGTACGGGTGAGCCCGGGCGGGTCGGACAAGCTCATCCCGCCGGGCGGCAAGATCCGCGAGGTGGAGGCTCCGGTCGACTTCGAGGAGCTACTGTCCAAGTACATCTTCGGCAAGGTATGAGCGGCCGCGCCCGCCTCTCTCGGGCCACCTACGGAAGAGGCGGACACAGCGCTCCGATACAGAGGAGGCTCGGATGACGGCGTGGGTTCGCATCGGGCTGGTGTGCGCCGTGCTCGCCGCCCTGCCCGTCGCGCGCGAGGCGACGGCGGGAGCGCCGACCGATCAGCTGAGAACGCAGGTGGACCGCGTGCTGAAGCTCCTCGACGACAGCGCCCTGAAGGCGCCCGAGAAGGCCAAGGAGCGCCGAGCGGCCGTGCGCAAGGTGGCCGACGAGATCTTCGACTTCGGCGAGACGGCCAGGCGCTCCCTCGGCCGCCACTGGGCGGCCCGCACGCCGGAGGAGCGCGAGGAGTTCGTCAAGCTCTTCGGCGATCTGCTCGAGCGGTCCTACATCTCCAAGATCGAGCTGTACGGCGGCGAGAAGATCCAGTACATCGCCGACAAGATCGAGGGCGAGACGGCCATCGTGCAGAGCAAGCTTCTCACCAAGGCGGGCAGCGAGGTGCCGATCGACTACCGGATGCTCAAGAAGGGTGAGCGGTGGCTCGTCTACGACGTCGTCATCGAGGGCGTCAGCCTGGTCGCGAACTATCGCACGCAGTTCAACAAGATCATCCAGACGTCGTCGTTCCAGGAGCTCGTCAAGAAGATGAAGACGCGCCAGGAAGAGCTCGGCTCGGCGGCGAGCCCGCGGCTCGGCTGATCGTCCCGCCGTGAACGCCATCGTCCTCGTGGCCGGCGTCGCGCGGCGGCTGGCGCCGCTGACCGACGCCACGCACAAGGCCTTGCTGCGCGTGGGCGGCCGCCCCGTGCTGGGCCGCATGCTGGACGCGCTCGCGGGCGCCGGCATCCGGCGCACGGTGCTCGTGATCGGCCACTGCGGCGACCAGGTGCGGGCGCTCGCGGGCGAGCGGGTCGGCCGGATGGCCGTGCACTACGTGCACAACCCCGAGTACACGCGCGGCTCCGTGCTGTCGCTCTACGCCGCCCGCGAATATCTCAAGGAGCCGGCCCTGGTGATGGACGCCGACGTCGTCTTCCCGCGGGAGTTCCTGCGCCGCCTGCTGGCCGCGCCCGCGCCGAGCGCGCTCCTGCTCGACCGCGGCTTCGCCGACACCGGCGAGGAGGTGAAGCTCTACACGCGCGGGGACCGGGTGATCGCGCTCGGCAAGAAGGTCGTGCCGGAGGCGTACGAGACGGTGGGCGAGGGCATCGGCTTCTTCAAGTGCGGGGCGGAGGCCGGCCCGCAGTTCGTCCGGTACCTCGAAAAGGTGATCGAGGAGAGCCGCGGCATGAACGAGTACGAAGACGCGCTGCACATGCTGGTTGCCTCGCACCACGTCGGCTGGGCGGACGTGACCGGCCTGCCGTGGACGGAGATCGACTTCGCCGAGGATCTGCGCCGTGCCGAGACCGACGTGCTTCCGCGCGTCGTCCGGCTGGACGGGGCGTGAGCCGGCAAGCCGCCCTCTATCTTCCCGCCGCCGACGACCTCCAGAGCGCGCTGCTGCCGGTAGCCGGCCAGCCGGTCGCTTTCCGCGCCGTCGCTCACGCCGTTCGCGCCGGTGTGCAGGTGGTAGGCGTCCCCGAGGTGTTCCGCGGCACCGTCGTGGAGACCGCCATCGACGCCTCGGTTCGCGTTCGGACGGCCGCCGTCTGGCTCGACCACGGACGCCTGGCCGACACCGCGACGCTGCTCCTTCCGGTGAACGCGGTGGCCCCCGCGACCGCGCTGGCCGCCCTGCTCGAGGCCTCGCCGCCTGCGGTGCTCGCGACCGCCGACAACGGGGCGGCGACGCTGTTCGCCGACGCCCGGCTGACAACCATGCTGGCCCCGGCGCTGGCCGCCGGCACGCCGGTGGGCGACGAGATCGGCCGGGCGCTGAAGTCCTGCGAAGCCGCCACCATCGAGCCCGGCGCGTGGCACGTTCACGTCCGCGACCCGCACAGCGCGCGCCGCGCCGAGGATCATCTCTTCGGCATGCTCGGCAGTGCCATCGACACGCGGCTCGACCGCGCCCTCCACCGCCGCCTGTCGCGGCCGGTGACCCGCGCCGCCATCGCCCTCGGAATCCCTCCGAACTACATCAGCCTGGCGAGTCTGCTCGTGGGGCTGGTCGCGGCCTGGGGCTTCTGGCTCGGGAGCCCTCTCGCCGCGCTGAGCGGCCTGGTCCTGTACGTCGCCGCGGTCGTGCTGGATCACGCCGACGGTGAGGTGGCGCGACTGACGCTCGCCGAATCCCGCCTCGGCGAGTGGCTGGACATCGCCGTCGACACGGCCGTCCACGCCGCCCTCGTGATCGCGATGGGCCTCACCGCGCAGCGCGTGGCCGGCGGCGGCGCGATGCTCGGCGCCATCGGCGCCATCGGCGTCGTCGCCAGCGCCGCCGTCGCGAAGCTCTGGCCCGCCACGGGCGCCGCCGGCCGCATCGCGGCCACCCTGGAGAACCTCGGCTCCCGCGACGGCTTCTACGCCATGCTCCTCCTCTTCATCGCCGCCCGCGCCGCCGCCCCCTCCGCACTGCCCCCGCTGATGGTCGTCGTCGCCCTCGGCTCCCACGCCTACTGGCTCGCCCGCGCCGCCTACACGCTCCGCCGGCGGTAGATCGCAAGTTCGACCACGCGTGGCGCGCTCGGCGGGCGGGTGGCGCCGGGAGCGGCAGTGCCGGCGCGGCGGAGTGGGACCCCCGGCTACCCTCGCACTTCCGAAGGAAGTGCGTGTGGGTGCCGTGGGTGACG